>JAHFLD010000003.1 GCA_023245035.1 Candidatus Harrisonbacteria bacterium | reverse complement strand
GCCCGAAACATACAAGGAGGTCGAGGTGGCCGAGGTCGTGGTGCCGTTGGTCGCGGTAAAGTTGCTGACATTGAGCAGCGTGCTCGAGGCGGTTGACTGCAGACCGGTCAAGGTCGCAAGTCCGCCTACGGCCAGAGTTGAGGAGGCATTGAGCGCCCCCGAGACGTTCAGGTTCGAGGAGACGCTCGAGGAGGCCGAGGATATAAAGCCCGAGTAGAGCGAGGCCAGTCCCGAGACGGCCAAGGTGCCCGAGGCGTTGACACTCCCAGTCGAGGTCAAGGTCTGCGGATTGAAGGTTGAGCCGTAGAGCGTGCCCAAGATCGTGTTGCTGGCGCCGCCGGACAAGATGCTTCCGGAGACGTATAGAGCGGTTGTGGTGGCTGAAGTTGAAGTGGCGTTGACCGTCGTCAGATTAGTGATGGTGGAAGTCGCGTTCGCAACTAACAAGCTTCCAGTCGCGGTAATGTTGGTTACATTGGAAAGGCTGAAGCCGGCCGCGCTGATATTGGACAACCAAGGGGTCTGCGATCCTGATCCGCCACAAGCGCCCCAAGTCAAACCACCCGAACCGTCATTGGTTAAACAAGTCGATGCTGATTGTGAAGAAGGCCAGGTGTAAGCCAAACCGTTGAGCTGCGTAGTACCTGTCGCGATAAAATTAGCCACGGTCAAGGTCCCAGAAAAAATACCATTGCCCTGCACACCGAAAACGCGCGAGGAAGTGGTCGTTCCAACATACAAACTCCCATACAAAGTGGTCGCCCCGCCAACTTGTAGCGTCGAAGAAGCAAACAAGCCGCCTCCAGAATCCGCGAATAAGAGATTGGTTCCCGCCGCGTTCTGAATCTGGAACAGATTAGCCGCCTGGCTCGTCGCCCCGCGAATTGAAAGACCAATTGAGTTGGTGCTGGTCGCTTCAATAGTAACTTGCGACAAACCGATCGGCGAAGTGGTGCCAAACGATGACGGCGTCGTACTGCCACTCACCGCTCCGGCCAATTCAGCAAAGGAAGCCGCGGCTACTCGCTGACGTGGCGACAAGGTTTCAAAACTGCTGTTATCCGAAGAAGCCTCTACCTGAAGATAGACATTTGCGTTACTGGCAAAATTATAATCAAGGACATGAGGGAAACCGTTAGCCGTATCTCCGATGTTTACGTTAAAGACGCCGCTGGTTACGGTTGAACCAAAAGAACTGGGCGAAGAAGATGGCCATAGGCGATTACCGGCTCCCACGGTGGGACTATCCCAAATCGAAAACTTGAAATAATAAGTCGTACCGCTTGAACCGCCAAGCAAGCTCCCCGAAGAATCCGTGAGCCGCCCCTGATAACTCAAAATTTGAGGTGGACCGGAAGCCAAAGCGACCAAGGGAAGATTAGAAAAACCAAAAGAAAACCACAAAAAATTGGCCGCAAACAATACGAAAAAAATTCGTTTCAAAAAACGGGATATACTCCGCACGTAGGAGAAAAAAGCGCCCGCGGAAAAAATGAAATTAGCTCCCCTCGCAAGCGCTTCTATAATTTTACACTACGCCGAAGCCGGAACAAAGAGGATTTTAGCAAACAACAACCACAAAAAGACCTTATGGCATCTATACTTTTGTGGCGGGTGTTAATAACTCCCTCATCCGAGCGTCAATATCCCCCGCTCCCATAAAAACAATTCGACTTTTTTGAGAAAAATAAGGAGCGACCATCTCAACCGCTTTCGCAAAACCATCGGCGTACAAAACATTATTTTTCCGAATAGCGAGCACCAGATCGCGTGAAGTTTTTACGGCTGATTTTTCCCGACCCGAAACGGCATAGACCGGCAAAACAACCGTCAAGTCGGCCCGGCTAAAAGCGTCAACAAAAAATTGGAAAAGTCGATTCAAACGATCCTGCTGATGAGGCTGAAAAACGCAAATCAACTTCCGGCGAGGATTAATTTCGCGCAAAGCCTCAAGCGTCGCCCTGATCTCCGTCGGATGATGAGCATAATCGGAAAAAATTTCCGCTCTAACCCCGGGCAAAGTCACTAAAATCTTTTCCATCCGCCGCCAACTTCCCCGAAAAGCCCTTAAAGTTTTTTCAATCACCACCAAAGGAACTCCAACTGCCCGAGCCGCCACCGCCGCCGCTTCGGCATTCCACTGGTTATGCGAACCCGGAATCAAAAGTTTTCTCGGCTTTAATTTTCCCCGATTAAACCAAATCTTTTTGACCGGAACTTCAAGCGCCGCGCCTCTAACATTAGAATCCGCGTAATTCCCGATAAAAATTCCATTTTTAGGCAATAATTTAAGATAATCAGCAAATCCGCGAACCACACCCCGAAGGGTCTTATAGGCATCTAAATGTTCAAGATCAATATTGGTGACCACCGCGATCCGCGGCTTATAATTATGAAAAGACCGATTATATTCGTCGGCCTCTAAAACCAGATACTTACTCCGGCCAAACCTGAAATTCTTGCCATTAAACTCCTTAAGCTTCGTTCCCATGATCACTGTCGGGTCCATCCCTGCCGCGACTAAAATCAAAGCCAGCATCGCGGTTGTGGTGCTCTTGCCGTGCGACCCCGAAACCGCAATCGTAAAAAAAGACTTAGTCAGCTCGCCAATCGCCTCGGCATAACTCAAACAGCGCAAACCCATCCGCCTAGCAGCCACAAGCTCAGGATTAGTGGCAGAAATAGCCGCCGAATAAACCACTAAATCAAAATTTTTCTTCACCGCTCGGGCGGTGTGTCCAAGCTTAAAAATAACTCCCTCATTTTCTAGATCCTTGGTAAGTTCTGATTTTTGCCCATCCGAACCGCTCACCGTCGCCCCCAAAGCAAGAAAATAACGAGCCAAGGCGGAAACACCTATGCCACCGATGCCGATAAGGTGAACTCTCATATGCTATATGAATTATAATTTATGCGCGCAAAAAAATATAAGCCTCTTTGGCTTATATTTTCTCCATCATTCAATCTACAAAAAAACAGATCCTCTACTTAGCCGTTCCGCCTCGCGCCACGATAAATCTGCGCGCCAAATTTCCCAAGTCAAACACAAAAGCCAAAGCTAAAACCACACTCAATAAAACCGAGACCTGTACCAAGGCGTCAGTCTGCGCGAAAGCAGTTAAAGCAAAACGAGACATACCACGGAAGGTAATCTGCATCCGGCCGACATTCTCAAAGACGCTGGCGTAAGAAACATTAAAACCGGCCGTGAGCGCCACCACAAACATCACCCCAAGTTTGGCGGCATTTCGATAAAGGCGACGCAAAAACCACACGCCATAAACTCTCTTCATAATCCGACCAGTTCCTTGATCCGTGTTAGATATTTTCATGGTTTTATAGGGTTTATACAAGATAGTGAACCGAACTAAGCCTCAAAAAGTTTCCTAAAAAGCCGCTTGCCCCGAAAAATACGCAACTTTAAGGCGGAAAGCGTGATGTTATGCTGGGCCGCAATATCCTTATAAGACTTATCGTCAAAATAATAGGCCCGCAAAGCCGACGCCAAGGGCAGTGGCATCTTTACCAAGACCGTCTCTATGGAATTACGCATTTCCTGGCGCGACAAATAATTTTCCCCGTCATCAATATCCCGCTCGCCATACTGCAAAAAATCGGCATAGCTCACATCATTGCGAGTTTTCTGCAACTTGGCGTAATGAGTAAAAGAAGTATTCATCAGCACCTTATAAGCCCAGCTTTTAAACTCGATCCCCTCTCGTTTCTTAAAACGCGGCGCGTTCCGATAAATTTTTACAAACGCCTCCTGCACCACATCCTCGGCGGCATCCTCATTACGCACTACCGTCTTTGCTTTGCGCAAAAACGCCTCGCGATAGCGATCGACTAAAATCTTAAAAAGGGAGGGCTCGTTAACAGACGCCTTGAGGACCGCCTCGTCTTTTTCTTCCTGCCAATTTTTCGGGGATTTCATATGAAAAACAATAATATCGTCTCTTTTGGTTCCAGATAAATCTAACACAACAGGGACTAAAAGTAAAGCAAATTAGCAACTCAACCTATAAAAAATCCCTTTTAGTAAGCTTGAAAGCTTACCAAAAGGGAAAGAGGGTCAAAAAACTCTAGGCTGCGGGGGCAACAAGAAATCGCGCGTAGGACGGCCACTTAAACTCGGTGGCGTTGAGGCACAGATACCGCGAAGACGAACCCGACGAAGAGCTGCCCCACAAAAACGCAAACCGTTCGCAAATCGACGTAGAGAACCTGGTCCCCAAGGCAACCATCAAAAACATTTTTTGGAGATCCGGAAAATGAACCCCGACCGCGAGCAATTCGCGAATGTTCAACGGGCGAAGCTTCATCGTGGACAGAGCTTGAAGTGCCTGACTGGTTGACGCGATGCTTCCAAAACCAATCGCCTTAACCTCAAGATCGCCCTCGCCTCCAAGCGCCACCCGAGGCAACATGCCGACACTGCGTTCAAATCCCCCACTCACAAAGTCATACTTTCCAGCCGCCATCAATTCAAGAGTCGCGGTCAAGGGAACTCTTACCGCGCCGACCGGAATGATCTCCGGCTTCAAATCCGGCTCAGCAAAACCGTTCAACATTGGAAAACTCCTTGATTAGCGAGAAAATCGGCAATCTCCGCACCCTGCGGAAATCAAAACTCTCTTCAAAGAACCGAAAACAATCTAACAGAAAGTAAAAACAAAGTCAAATCGGGGTGGACCTAAGGAGAATCGAACTCCTACCTCTTCCATGCCATGGAAGCGTAATACCATTTTACTATAGGCCCGAAGCGAGAAGTGAAATTAAAACTCAAATTTTAATTTCGTCCGAGCTAGGCGCACACATCAAAGACATATTCAGAAAACAAAGACCACTATAACGCCAAGTAATAATTTTTTCAATCCAAAAAGAGCTACGCCAGATTTAAAGCAAACCAAAATCAATCCTTTAAAATCTGAACTTGAGCAACGGCATTATTACTGAACATTATTCCCAACCATTCAGAATCAATCCCAAAAGCGCTCCTCTCCGGACCAAGCCAGTAAACATAATCATAATTTTTAAAATAGCCGGTAGGTTGAGGAACGCCCAGGAGGGCATCAATCTCACTACGCGACATACCAACAAGCTGGTAGTGACCAAGAAAATCATCAATCATCTGAAGTCGGATTGGATTATCCGTATCGTGAATCCCCTCCGCGCTTTTCCAAAGCTCTGAATCAAAAGATCTTGCATAACCCCCATCAAAACCAATCGGCCCAAAAAAGAAGTAGACGACTAGCAATATCAATGTCGCCACCAAAAACCAAAAAAGTGTTTTTTTGCCCCAGTAAGAATAAATTTTCATAAAAAATCCACCGACCAAACACCCAACAAGCCAAAGATTTCAAGATTAATAGATCTTTACTCAGAAAAAACGAGCATCAGAGATTCTCGACCAGAAAGCTCTTCAGCGAATCAAAATCCCTCTTTTTTGAATCATAATAATACGATTTTATACCAACGGATTCAGCGGCTCGTACCGCCTCCGGATTATGCTCAAAATAGACCGCCTCCCGCGAATTCAACCTAAAGTGTTGAAGTAATGTTTCAAAATATTTCGCCTCAGTTTTTGCCGGATTCTGCTGTAGCGTAAAAACCTCATAAGGCATCTTGTCCAGACCGAATTTCGCAAACGAATCACTTCGGGCATTGGTCACCACGATCTTTCGGTTCGGAAAAGATTCCAGCAAGTCATGCATTTCGGCAAAAATTTTAAAACCGCCCTCACAAGGGATGACCAACCCATCAACCGCGTCTATCAATAAAGTTTTCATAAGAAAAATGCAAACTAGAAAAATTCCATCCTAAGATTCCAAAGCTTTTTTGAGTCCGGAAATGTCAATTTTTTTCATGCCAAGCATCGCCTGCATTACTTTTCCCGATGAATCTTTTGCCAAATACTCACTTAGTGCTTTGGGTATAATCTGCCACGAGAGACCATACTTATCTTTGAGCCAGCCGCACATGCTCTCGCTTCCGCCGTCTGCCGCAAGCTTACTCCACAAGTCATCTACCTCTGTCTGATCTTCGCAGGTAACAAAGAGTGAAATGGCTTCGGTAAATTTGAATTTCGGTCCGCCGTTTAGCGCGTAAAATGTTTGTCCCGCGATATCTGCCGACACCCAAAATACCGCGCCATTCGGGCCGCGAGTGACATGCGTGACCTTTGAATTTTTGAAAATTGAAGCGTAAAAATTCATTGCCTCTTCCGCCTGATCATCAAACCAAAGGAATGTTGTTATTTTTTGCATGAATTTATTTCTTCACGTTTTTCGTTCTGGGCATTCTTTTCGTTCATACTTTGTTTAGTTACCTCTGCCCGCTATATTTTGGATCAAAATCCACCATCCATTCAATGCCATACTTGTCTCTAAACATGCCAAAATATGAACCCCAAGGACTGTCGCCGATGGGCATTTCGATTTTGCCATTTACTGAAAGCCCGTTAAATAATCTATCCGCCTCTTCTTTGCTTTCCGCGCTGATAGCAATTTTGCTTCTGTTTTCGTTTTCATTTGTTCGTCCCATACTCTCCGGAACATCATTGGCCATCAATACATTATTTTTGCCAATAGGCAAAGCAATGTGCATGATTTTATTCGCCTCTTTCTCCGCTACGGGAAATTCAGGACTTGAAAGGTCTTTGAAGCGCATAACTTTTGCGAATTCTCCGCCAAAAACTGACTTGTAAAATGTAAACGCCTCTTCGGCATTGCCGTTGAAATTAATGTGAGGATTGATTGTTGCCATAGTTTATTTTTCCTAATTGATTAACAAACATTACTCTAACAAATCTTAGGCGCAAAGCCCTCTAGCCACCGCTCGCTCGTAGTTACTCGTATCATGCCGATAAAAAATTGTCCTGGCGGAGGGTGGAGGATTCGAACCTCCGAGGGGATTTCTCCCCAACCGCATTTCGAGTGCGGCGCGTTAGACCACTCTGCCAACCCTCCAAAACTTCCTAAGTCTAACAAAATGTGGCAATCTGATACTAACGCAAAACGCCCCTGTAGCTCAATGGATAGAGCAATTCCGTCCTAAGGAAAAAATCGAGGTTCGATTCCTCGCGGGGGCACAAATAGTAAATTTCTTGCGAGGAATCGAACAGTGGAAGGGGTCGGGAAACCGCCTGCGGTTTCCCGTTCAGGAAGAGATTAGAAACCGTCGGTTTCTAAAAGCAAAGCGCGTGAGATTCCTCGCGGGGACACCACAATCTGACTTTCGGAAAATTTAGCAAAAAAACACGCTTACCCAACAAAATTAGTTCGGTCATCAAGCGACTTACCTGCTTCTATTTTTTCCCTCGCGCGCCGCTTTCTAAGACCATTTAAATAATTAGCTTCCACCGAAGCAGTCGGATCCTCGTTCATCATCGAAGCCAAAGCGCTTTGCCGACGAGAAAGCAAATCATCAACCGCCGCAGTTACATCGCCAGCGGAACTTTCTGATGAAAGATGAATAAAAAGTTCTAAAGCTTCTTTAGCGGCTTCATCGGCGCCAGCCGACTTCATGGCGTCATGAAGATCTTCAAGATAACTGGCGGTCTCTTCGTTAGCATCAACAACATCTTGACCGCGCGACGAAACATCAACCCGCCCCAAACCCCACTGATTTTCTCTGATGGATTCATTGTCACTCTCCGGTTGAAATTTTTCCATAAGCCGATTCTATCACAAACCAAAAAATTGCGCCTGTGCGCGAATTTTGATACTGTAAAAATCGATTACGCCTCGTTTGTTCCCGTTTTATCTGAAGCGCAGCGAAGTCACAAAACACAATCCCGTATGACTTTGGTGGGCCAATAGCTCAGTGGTAGAGCGCCTCATTTGCAATGAGGAGGTCGGGAGTTCAATCCTCCCTTGGTCCACATAAACAGTGTTAGCCCACCAAAGTCCATCGGGGCAACGAGGAGTCGCCAGTTCAATTCTGGCTAGGTCCACCAAATTTAATTTGCCGAAGAAGTTGATCAGCATATAAAAAAGCCCCGTAAAGTACGAGGCTAGAAACACCTACTCTCGAAACAGAACTTCTCCTCGATCATTGGGGCCATGCTCGCCGGTCTTCATCCAAACCGTCGCCACGGTGTAACCGCCATGATCGGCGCCCAAAACAAACTGCGAACCAATCACCAGCTCAACATTGCTATCAAGCAAAAAGTGAAGGGTGTCGCAAGACGAACCGCCCTCGCGAACCGTCTTCTTAAAAACGCCAAGAATCGTACGCCCGTTAAGAGCGGACGAAGCCGGCACCGCCGCGGTGATTTCTTGACCGGACATGAAGGTCTCCATTTGTGACCGCAAAAACCGCCAAAGAACCGAACAGAATATAAATCAAAAGAACGCCAACCGCAAGTTTCCACAAAAGAAAAAACTAAATCTGATATACAATTAAACCCAATGGAATACTCCAACGTTGTCCGCACTGTCAAAAAAGTGATGCCAGCCGTCGTCTCTATTGCCATCGCCCGCAGTTACGAATCAATCGAAAAAAATGTTCCGCCGGAACTTTTGCCGATTATCCCCTTTCAGCACGGCAAGCCGCGGATTCCGGACGAGATGATCGACGCCCACGGCATGATTACAATCGGCGGCGGTTCGGGCTTTATCGTAGAAAAAACCGGCATCATAGTTACCAATCAGCACGTCGTCTCCGATACCGAGGCCGAATACACGATCATCATGAACGAGGGCGAAAAATATAAGGCGGAAATTCTGGCCCGCGATCCGATTGATGATGTGGCCATTCTGCAAATTACCGGCCAGAAAAAAAACTTTCCGGTGGTGGCCTTGGGTGAATCGGCCAAGCTAGACCTGGGCGAAACCGTTCTCGCCTTCGGCAACGCGCTAGGAATTTTCAAAAACACGGTTTCTCGCGGAATTATCTCCGGACTCTCCCGCTCTATCCGCGCGAGCGCCGAGGGCAAGCAAGGCAATCCGGTTCAGGAGCTTCGGGGCTTAATTCAAACCGACGCCGCCATCAACCCGGGCAACTCCGGCGGTCCCTTGGTAAATCTTGACGGCGAAGCCATCGGCATCAACGCCGCCATCGTCTCCGGCGCGCAAAACTTGGGCTTCGCGATCCCCATCAACGCCGTCCGCCGCGACTTGGAAGATCTCAAGAAAACCGGCCGTATCCGCCGGCCCCTCCTCGGTCTGCGCTACTTGATGATTGACGAAAATCTTAAAGCCAAAATGAAATTGTCGGTTGAATGCGGCGCCATCGTGGTCGGCCAGATGCCTCACTTCCCCGCCGTCACTCCCGGGAGTCCCGCCGACAAGGCCGGCATCAAAGAAAAAGATATTATTCTCGCCTGCAACGGAACACTCCTAAGCGGTGAAAAAACAATTCAAGACTTTTTGGAGGAACTAAGTGCCGGCGATATTCTAAACCTGCGCGTGGACCGCAACGGCCAAGAGTTGGACATTAAGGTAACTTTAGCGGAAAGAAAATAGTAGTTCGAGACTGCTAAACAAAATCTATCTCCGATACAAACTCGGCTCTGGCTTCGGCAGAAGACGCAAAAACTGCGCTATGAAAGCGCTTCGCCCCAGCCTTCCCGAGCGAGCCATCGCTGGCAAACGAAAACTCACAAAGAAAAAACCAAAGATAAAAAGTGAAATCAACAGCATCTGAATAAACCGCTCTTTCATGGGCGTGATGGAAAATAAAAACCTAAAAATTAGACGACGATATTAATTAATCGGTCGGGCACAAAAACAATTCGCCGAACAGTCGCCTCTTTAAGTTGAACGACAATCACCGGATCCGCGAGCGCCAATTGAGTTATCTCGGCCTCAACCAAACCAGCCGGCACGCTAAGGCGGGTTTTTATCTTTCCGTTAATTTGCACCACAATCTTAACCAAGGCGGCAGCCAAAGCCTGCTCGTCAAACGCCGGCCACGGATGCAAGTGAACCGAACCCTCTCCGGAAAACTTCTCCCATAGCTCTTCGGTTAAATGAGGCGCGAACGGCGCCAAAATCAGCAAGAAAGTCTTCCACGAATCGCGCGGCATGCCTCCCGCCGCTTGTATTTTATTTATCAAAATCATCATGGCGCTCACCGCCGTGTTGAAAGATAAAGACTCAATGTCCTCACCAACTTTTTTGACCGTGAGTTCCAACAAACGCGCCAACTCCGTCTGTAAAGTAGTCGGGTTCTTCTCCTGTGTCGCCAACCTGAAAACCCGCTCCAAAAAACGGTAGGTTCCCAAAATTCCGTGCTCGTCCCAAGCAATCGCCTGGTTAAAAGGCCCCATAAACATCTCGTAAACCCGCATCGCGTCGGCTCCAAACTCGGCAATCAAATCATCGGGGCGCACCACGTTTCCCTTGGATTTAGACATCTTCACTCCGCCCGCGGCCAAAATAAGGCCGTGCGCCGTGCGCTTGCGATATGGCTCCGAAACCGGCACCAATCCCTCATCGTGCAAGAACTGATTCCAAAAACGAGAATAGAGCAAATGCAAAGTAACGTGCTCCATTCCGCCATTGTACCAATCAACGGGTAACCAGCGTTTTAACTTATTCTGAACTTCCTCGCTCTTAATTTGCTCGGAAATCGGCTCTCTTGATTTCAAGTTTTCGGTCATCAAATAGCCAATAAAATACCAACTTGATCCGGCCCAATTGGGCATCGTATCGGTCTCTCTCCGAGCCAGACCTCCGCATTTCGGACACTTCACCTCTACCCACTCCTCTACCGAAGCCAAAGGAGACTGCCCGTCATCCCTCGGCTTATAATCTTTAACCTCCGGCAAAGTAATCGGCAAATCTTTTTCCGGAACCGGAATCCAACCGCACTTTTCACAATAAATAAGAGGAATCGGCTCTCCCCAATATCTCTGCCGCGAAAAAACCCAATCGCGAAGCCGATAACGAACCTCGCGCCGAGCTTCCAAGGCCTTGCTGATTGCCGGTATCGCCTCCGCCGAACTCATTCCGGTAAAAGTCCCCGAATGGTGCAGGAATCCATCCTGCACAAAAGGCCTATCCGCAAAAACCAGTCCAGACGAGGGGCCGACTACCGCCCTGATCGGCAAATTATATTTTTTGGCAAACTCAAAATCGCGCTCGTCGTGCGCCGGTACACCCATCACCGCTCCGGTTCCGACTCCGCCCAAAACATAATTCGTAATCCAAACTGGCACTGTCTCGCCGTTTACCGGATTAACCGCCTGAACCCCGGAAAAAATTCCGCTTTTTTCGGTGGCTTCAAAACCGGCATTTTTCCGCTCCGCCAAAACTTGTTCAATATACTTTTTGATTTCATCTGGCGACTCCCAACCTGCTTCCAGCCATTTTTTTGCCGTCTCCGCGGAAACTGCCACAAAAGTCGCGCCAAAAATCGTATCCAACCGCGTGGTAAAAATCTCAACCGCCGTACCAAGCACCCCCAAACCATCTAACTTAAACCCTATTTTAAAACCCTCGCTCCGCCCAATCCAATGCTCTTGCTGGCGCTTGATCTCCGGCAAAAAATCAACGTGCTTCAAACCTTCAAGCAACTTGTCGGCATAAGCGGTAATTTTTAACATCCACTGCTCCCGCTCCCGCTGTTCTACCGGCGTCCCGCACCTTTCGCACTTGCCGCCCACAACTTCTTCGTTGGCCAAACCAATCTTGTCTTTTGGACACCAGTTAATCGGCATCCGCGCCTTATAAGCCAATCCTTTTTCAAAAAACCTTAAAAACATCCACTGTGTCCACTTGTAATAATTCGGATCGGTGGTATTTATCTCTCGCTTCCAGTCAAAAGAAAATCCCAGCGCCTTAAGTTGCTTGCGAAAAACATCGGTGTTTTGTCGGGTGACAATCGCCGGTTGAATGCCGGTCTTAATGGCGTAGTTTTCCGTAGGCAATCCAAAAGCATCCCAGCCAATCGGAAATAGCACGTTATACCCCTCCATTCGCCGCTTGCGAGAGATAATATCCATCGCCGTCGTACTGCGAATATGCCCCACATGCAAGCCATCGCCGGATGGATAAGGAAATTCAATCAACGCGTAATATTTGGGCTTGGCTGAATTATCATTGGCGGCATAGATTCCGGCCTCCGCCCACTGCTCCTGCCACTTTTTCTCTATTTTCTTGAAATCGTAATTCATAAAAAACATAAGAACAACGCAAAAACTCTAACACAGAAAAGACTGGTTAAAAAGCTCTTAACTCATCGGGTAATACCAACCAGACAAGCAAATCACGCTCCTTTATCAAATCGCAAAAACCCGCCTTACATTCTCCGCAATCGCCCGCTCCATCTCGGAGACAGAAACTCCCTTAATCTCCGCCAGGCGGGCAACGGTCTCCAAAATAAACGCCGGCTCGTTGCGCTTCCCGCGCTGGGCAAGCGGCGCCACGTACGGCGCGTCAGTTTCCGACAAAATTCGCTCCATCGGAATTAAGCTTATCTGTTCATCATAATCACGGCTAAAGGTAACCACTCCGCCAAAGGTAAAGTAAAAACCGGCCTCTAAAAATCGGCGCGTCATCCGCGGTGAACCCACGTAAAAATGAATCACCCGAGGAATGGCCGTAACTTGAGCCAGCATTCCAAACAAGTCCTCATAAGCATCATCCGTGCCCTTGGTCGGTCGGCAATGAATCATCAGCGGCTTTTTTAGCTCCAAAGCAAGTTGGATTTGGCCTTGAAAAACTTCTTTTTGTCTCATCCGTAAATTCGGATCAGAGTCGCTATTCGGCGACAATCTATAATAATCCAAACCGCACTCCCCGATCGCCACCACTCGGGGATGTCTTGCCAGCTCCGCCAAAATCCCAATGTCAAACTTTTCCTGCAACGGGTCTTTGATCTCCTTCTTATCGTGATACCACGCCGAGTCAAGATGATTGGGATGAAAGCCAACAGTCGCCCAGATTGATCCTGGATTGGCGACGCTCAAATCAATCGCCACGCGCGAAGTCGCCGCCTGTGTGCCAACAGCGATCATTTTCAAAACACCAGCCGCCACAGCCCGGTCAATGACCGATTGCCGGTCAGCGTCATAGGCCGGAAATTGAATGTGAGTGTGAACGTCAATCATAAAACCGGCATGACACTAAGCCAAAATCCGCGGAAAAAGATTTTGAATTCTCGAAACCCGAACGCTCTTCTTGTCCGCGCTCCAGCGCAAGGTCTCCCGAATTTTTTCCGCCGTTTGGGGTAAAAATGGCCAAAGCAGTTCGGCCACCGCCTGAAGCAAAATCATCAAATCAAAAAGAACTTGGGCATTGCGCTCCGGCGACCCCTCCCACGGCTTGCGATCATTTACATAAGTATCGCCAAAAGTTATCAACTTCCAGATAGCCGCCAAAGCCTCGTGAAATCTAAAAACACGCATCGCTGTGGCCGTGGCCGCGCGAGCCTCGTCAATCGCCGCCACAATCTCTAAAGACACGACTCCGGACAGCTCGGGCAATTTAGCGGCAAGTGTCGTTACCCGCGAGGCGAAATTTCCCAAACCGTTGGCCAAATCGCCGTTATAGCGATCCCTCATCTTCTCCTCCGAATAATCGCCGTCCTCGTGCGGCGCAATTTCGCGCAACAAATAATAACGCAGAGCATCAACTCCATAGCGTTCCACAACCGAATCGGGATGAATCGTATTACCCAAAGACTTGGAAATTTTTTGTCCGTTCAAGGTAACGTATCCATGCACCAAAATTTGGTTGGGCAATCGCAGTCCGGCCGAAATTAGCATCGCCGGCCAGTACAAGGCGTGAAACCGCAAAATGCCCTTGCCTAAGCAGTGCAAAATCAAACGCGAATCAGTCCAATAATCATTAAACAGCGGCGCGTCATCGGCGTATCCCAAAATATTTAGATAATTGGTCAGCGCGTCAAACCAAACATACATCACCTGATTTGGATCTCCAGGAACTGGTATACCCCAGCCCTTGGCCCGCGCGACCGGCCGCGAAACGCTAAAATCCTCCAAACCCGCCTCAATAAATTTCAACATCTCGCCCCTGCGACTCTCGGGAATAATCTGCAACTCGTCGGAAACCAAAAGATTTTTAAGTTCGCGGGCATAGTTGGAAAGCCGAAAAAAATAATTTTCCTCCTCCACGGTCTCTGGCGTCAACTTCGGATGTTCCGGACATCTTCCATCAACCAAATCAGTCTCTCGTTTAAACTCCTCGCAACCAACGCAATAAAGTCCGCGATAACTTTTTTTGTAAATGTCCTTGGCGCAAGACAGCCAAAACTTCTGCGCTCCGCGAATGTGGCGCTCCTCGCGAGTGGAGATAAAATCATCCGTCGCAAGATTGAGTGTTGCTTTAAGTGCGCGAAAACTCTCGCGGTGCTTCGCCACAAATTGTTCGGTCGGCAATCCGGCCGCCTCAGCCGCCAAAACATTTTTTAAAGCGTTATCATCGGTTCCCGCGACCAAACGAACCTCCTCGTGAAGCGAGCGATAATAACGCGCCAGCGCGTCAGCCTGCGCCAGCTCCAAAGCAAAACCGACATGCGGCGCGGCATTTACGTAGGGAATCCCCGTCGTAATGTAGACCTTTTTATTCATAAAAAATAGCCCTTAAAGTTTAAGCAACTTCTCAAAAGCCAAACCGTCGCGATAGGGTCCAACCGCCGCCAGGTTCAAACCGTCGTTTTTGAAAATCGCTCGGGCCACCGCCGTTACCTCGTCGCGCGAGATGGCGTTTATTTTGGCGATAATCTGCTCGGGCGTCATAACCGGCTGTTTTAGAATCTCCTGCGCTCCATAAAAATTAGCCAAATCATCGGAAGTTTCCAAACTGATCAAAGTTGATCCGGCCAAATGCTCTTTGGCGCGCGAAATCTCGTCTTCTGTAACGCCGCCATTGGCCAAGTCGCGCATCTCCGCCAAAATCGCCTGAAGCGACTCCGTAAGCTTTTCGTGTCCAATGCCGGCCGCTACTGCGAAATAACCATGATCGGTCATTAAATCGCTTCCCGCGCGGACGTAATACGCCGAACCTAATTCTTCGCGCAATCTCTGGAACAAGCGCGAAGCCATAGAGCCGCCCAAAATATCGCCCAGCAACTCCAAGGCGTATTGCCGTTCGTCATACATGTTAAACGCCCGCACTCCGAGCGCAATGTGAGTCTGATCGGATTTTTTATATTGCACCTTAACCATCGGCCGCGCTTGCGCCTCGCGCACCGATACCTTGCCCTGCGCCGTGCCAACCGGAATCACCTCAAAACTCTTTTTAATAAATGGCAAAAGTTTGGCTTTGGAAAAACCGCCGGCCACCACCACCAAAGTTGACGAGGCCACGTAATGCGCCGCGCGATAATCCACAATCTCTTGCCTAGTCAGTCGGCGAATCACCTCTTTGGTTCCGCCAACATCCCAACCCGCCGGCTGATCGCCATAGAGCAATTCATTAAAAACATCGTGCACCTTCCGATTCGGCAAATCCTCGTACATATTCAGCTCTTCAATAATCACTCCCTTTTCTTTTTCTATCTCCGCTGCTGGAAAAGTCGGATTCAAATATAAATCACTCACAATATCCAAAATTTTTTCCGTCTGATGCGCCTGCGCCTTGGCCCAATAGCCGGTATATTCATGACTGGTAAAAGCATTATGTCGCGCGCCGATGCGATCCAGTTCAATCGAAATATCAATTGACTTTGGCCGGCGCGTCGTGCCCTTAAAACACAAGTGCTCCAAAAAGTGAGAAATGCCGTTAATCGGTTTTTTCTCGTACTTGGAACCGGCCGCGACCAAAACCAAAACCGTCGTCGCCACCTGCTCCGCGCGAGGAATCAGCATAATTCGCAAACCATTCTTCAGCGTCAAAATCTCAAATTGTTTTTTGTTGATAGGCATAATCTTAACGGGCGAATTTTTCGGAAAAATGCGCAACCAAATTCTCAATCGGCACCCGCTCTTGTTCCATCGTATCGCGATGCCGCACTGTTACCGCTCGATCCTTAAGCGAATCAAAATCCACCGTCACGCAAAACGGCGTGCCAATTTCGTCCTGCCTGCGATATCGCTTGCCGATAGATTGCGTCTCGTCATACTCGCAAGCAAAGTGCTGAATCAAAGTTTCAAACAATGGCTTGGCGAAAGCGGACAGCTCCTCCTTTTTGGACAAGGGCAAAACCGCGATCTTGACCGGCGCCAGCCAAAATGGAAATTTTAAAACCGTTCGCGCCTCGCCCTCGCCGTCAGTTGAGGGGGTTTTTTCCTCGGAATAGGCCTCAAGCAACGCGACCAGCGCCGTCCGCTCCACACCCCAAGTCGGCTCAATTACATGCGGAATAAATTTCGCTCCGGTCTCCGGATCGGTGTATTGCAGGTCTTCCCCGCTTCCTTGCGCGTGCGCCGACAAATCAAAATTACCGCGATAGGCCAAGCCATAAAGTTCTTTGCGGCCGAAAGGAAAATCATACTCAACATCCATCGTCCGCTTGGAATAATGAGCTCGCTCGCCCTCGGGAATATCCTCAAAATGCAGGCGGCTCTCGCTTACGCCCAAGTCTCGCAACCACGACTTCATCTCATTCTTCCAGTGCTCAAAATACTTCTGCCAGTCATGATCGGCCTTCGGCTCCGGAATAAAGTATTCAATCTCCATTTGTTCAAACTCGCGCGTCCGAAAAATAAAATTTCCCGGAGTAATCTCGTTGCGAAAAGCCTTGCCGATTTGAGCGATGCCAAACGGCAATTTGCGCCGCGTGGTATTTAAAACATTTTTAAAATTAACAAACATCCCCTGCGCGGTTTCTGGCCGAAAATAAACCTCGTTGGCCTTCTCTTGCGCCGGACCCAAAAACGTCTTGAGCATCAGATTAAAGCTCGCTGGAGAGGTAAAGCTATCCGCGTCTGCCGGTGAATCACAAACCGGGCACTTGCCGCTCAATCGATATCGAACAACTTTTCCGGAAACCTTCATCGGATTTTCCCCGTCTGCTTCAGCTTCTTTCAAAAACACCAGCTCCGCTTTCAAGCTTCCATTGTCTTGATCGGCGCGAAAACGGCTGTGGCATTTTTTGCACTCCACCAAAGGATCCGAAAACTCCTTCAAGTGTCCGGAAGCCTCCCAAACCTTCGGGCTCATAATCAAGGCCGTCTCGATGCCAACCATATCAGCGCGTCGGCGCACAAACCGGTTCCACCATTCGGTCTTAATATTATTCTTTAGCTCCACGCCCAAGGGCCCAAAATCCCAGGAATTCGCCAAACCGCCATAGATCTCCGAACCCGGAAAAACAAAACCCCGCCGCTTGCAAAGCGAAATTATTTTTTCCATTTTATTTTCTCCCTGTTCTTCGGTTTTTTTGGAAATCATATCTATTGAGCTTTGACTACACCTTGGTTGGATTGCACCGTCGGATCAGAGGCCAAAAGCGTTGTCACCTCCGGCGCCTGAAACTCAATTTTTTGACCGGTAAAATCATCGGTTGCCGATCCGCTGGTCAGCTGAAGCAGTTTAAGATACTGCCCGACTTGATTCAATCCCGGAATCGCCTCCACTTGAATAATCGCCTCCAGCGGTTCGTCGAGCACGCCCTTGGTCGCTCCGATTTTAGGAATGTTCCACGCCAGCTCCTGCGTCCGCTCGTTGTAGGTCGGAGTCGTTGCTCCATTGCTCTTGATTACGCCGGTCGCTCGAACGTTTCCGCCCAAAGAGGCTCGCAAGGTCAAATCACGGACATCCGTACTAAAATTAGTCACCTTCCAATGCAAAGTAAACTGCGTCGCGTTGCCAACCGCAAGCGGCAACGACCCCTTGTTTAGAATCCCCGAAGCGGCATCGCGGAAAAACGCCTGCGCCGAAATCGCCACCCTCCCCGCGACTTTAGATTCCAATTTCACCAAAGTCGTCGTCTTGCTGGAACCCACAAATCTGGGCACCGTTGGCGACTCAATCTCGGCCGAAATCCGCAAAGTAAAATTACGGTCGCTAAACCTCTTAATTGGATATTGTTGCAGCGCCCGCAAGCGAAAGGTCACCGATCCGGAAGCTCCCGGCTGAAGCAAGGCCAGCTCCGGAGCGACTCCCGCCGTCCAAATTAGCGTGTTATCCGACGCCCGCAACGAAGCATCAGAGATTAACTGGGTCAGATCAAACATCTCGCCAAGAAGTCGGGCGCGAATAATCACATCCTTAAGCGCCACATCCGTTCCATTCCGATAACGCAAGACGTAGTTTAAATCGTCCCCGGGTTGAACGATATAATTCGGATCACTGTTCAAATCTATGGAAAACGCGAGTGGCGACGGCGCGATGGCAATCGCCGCCTGCGTCGAGCGCACCAAATATACTCGTCCCGAAAAATCACGCTCGGCGCGGATTACTAAATCATAAAAAGCGTTCTCGGGACCGATAAGCCGTCCCTTGAGTTTAAACCGCCCCTCAACACCCGGCTTGAGGTCAAAAATCTTCCAAGTTGAACTTCCCGGCTCGGGCGCGATTGAAGAACTAACCAACTTGAAAGCGTTTGGATAATCCAAGGTCAACGCCAAGGTCGGAATATCTTCGGTGGAAATATTTTTATAAACCACCTCAAACTCAAAATCCTCCCCGCTAAAAATTTTCTTGGGCGGCGTCATATCCACCGCCACGCTTTGTCCAAAAATGGTAAAAGCGGCCTTCTCGGTACGCTCAAAGCGTCCGCCCAGCGATGTCGGCAGATAATCCACCGTCGCCCGCACCGCCTGTAAAGTGTTTTCCCCATCGAGCGCGAGCAAGCTAATCGTCTCCTCGCTGGAGCTTCCCGCCCCTAAATTACCCAGCGGTTTTGCTCGCAGGCGCTTATCCTCCGACTCACCCGCGAAAATCACGCCATCCGGCAAAAAAAGCTTCAGCCTGGCATCATTTAAAACATTGCTTGAATCGTTGCTCAAAGTCACCTTCAAATCAAACGGCACGCCGATTAAAACCCTCTCCGGAACGATAAGCCCCAGTGTCAAACCTTGGGCGGTGTGCGACTGGTACCACAAAAAAACCAGCACCCCCGAAAGCAACAGAAAAAAAGCAAAGACCCCTATTACGAGCGGTCGGCGAAACATCTCTACCAGTATAAACCGTTAAGCGGTAAATTCAAAATAATCAGCCGGCGAAGCTATGGGCGGCGGACAAGCGGCGCAAGTATAGAAAAAACCATCAAATATAAAATAAGTGACTCCGCTTTGGCCACAGAGCTCGCAACGCGCGTTCTGCGGATCAAATCCCAAAACCGAAAGCAATTGCCGTCCGGAAGGAAGTGGCCCGCCCGCAATCAACAACTGCCACAAATCCGGATCCGGCTCCTGCCAAGGAGTCATTCGCGCCACCATATTTATAAGTGGAAAAAATCCGGCATCAAGCCGATAAAGAGTCAGCGCGTCGGCAATCGAAAAACGCAAACCGCCGCCCTCGGTCAAAACCCCGCCCACCAAACGTATCTGCGAAACGTTGAGTGGCTCCAGGTGAGCCGAAAGTTTGGAGGTAATCTTGCGGCCGCCATGGGCCGTGGCGCGAATTCGTCCCAACTCCTCGGTATACAAGACGCAAGTAACGTCCTGCTCCTTAAACGGCAACTTATCGAGCACTATGCCAGTCAAAGTATATTCCTGCACCGCGTCAGTCTAACAAAATATGAGCCACCGCGAAATCGTGATAAAGTAAAAGAAAAAATATGCTACTTTCCAACACCGCCATTCTGCGCCATCAAAAAAAAGGAAATATCGTCATCACTCCGTTCAACCAAAAAAATCTGGGAACAGTAAGCTACGACGTTACGCTTGGAGAAAACTACTACCGGGAAACCCGCCCGCAAGAAGGCTACACTATTTACAATCCCTATTCGGAACAAGAGGTAAAACGCGTTTGGGGCGCCAAGTTCGAAACCGCTCGGCCGATGAAAGAGTGGCTCACTCGTCATGGCGAACACCCGGAACTTCAATCGGGAATCTCACCCGCGGACAAAGTTATTTGGATCGCGCCCGGCGAAACGATCCTTGGACATACCCGAGAGTTTATCGGCGGCGGCAACGGTATCGTCACCACCATGATGAAGGCTCGCTCCAGCTGGGGACGCAATTTTTTGGAAGTTTGTAAGTGCGCCGGCTGGGGTGATGTTGGCTATATAAATCGCTGGACTATGGAAATTACCAACAACAGCCGCTACTACCAAATCCCGCTCGTCGTCGGCCGTCGCATCGCCCAAATCGCCTTCTTTGAAGTGGAACCGGTCCTTGATCACGACTATCACCATGAGGGCAAGTACCAAACTCACGCCAATATTGTTCGCCTCCAAAAAGAATGGCGCCCGGAAATGATGCTCCCCAAGCTGTTCAAGGACTACGAGATAAAATCCTAAACGTTTGAGTTCGTATTTGACAGCCCGCCGGTTAGGCATACAATGCCTGCCTATGAGTAAAAAACTTCTCCTCACGGCAGGAATCGCCATTCTGCTCGCTTTAGTGCCAGTCCTTCTCATTCGCCAAGCCTCCGGCGTTACCATAACCAAAGAAACCGTGCGCACGGCGGTTATCGAAAAAGCCATTCGCGCCAGCTTCTGTTCCACCGACCCGTCAACCAAAGCCTGCCGCGAACTTGATCACGACGTACTGGCCGTCTTCGGCAATATCCGCCTCTACCCTATCGGTTTCAATAATCTAAACGGGATAACCTTAACCATCATCGCCATAAACGGCGAAATCTACCGCTCAACCGGCTTTTCAACCGTGGAAATTGCCGATCGATGTCTGCCTGCTCCGCGGATTCAATCTGATACCCAAAAAACGGCGCGCGAAACCCGGGAAATAAAAAAATGCCACACTCGCGAGGAGGGAACGGCCGTCAACGTCAAAGATGAAAGTGCTGATGAAAGCCAAGCAATCTCCTACGCGCTTGAAAGCGACATGAACGGCCTCGTCCAAAACGCGGAAATCATTTTTGCCGACGGAACACTCCTCAAAATGAAGCACCTCGAAAAAACGGCGGAAAATATTGTCTGGCTACCAACGCAAAAACACTAATCGGAAATTGTCGTTATGAAAATTACCAAAAAATCCGCCATCGTCACCATCTCCATCACTGCGCTCCTGGGATTGGTAGTCGGCCACAATTCGCTTAAAGCTTCGCCCGAAGCACTGCCGCAAAAAACCAAAACCGGCAGCTTATTCACACCGGAAAACTTCTCTAAACCGGAAAACCAGCTACTCGCGGAAATTATCAATCTGGCCATCGAAAAAACCAAATAACCAATAGTTATGTGGCGAGTTTTTTAGTAAATTTAGTAAATATTGACTTCCGGGGCAAAATGATTATCATAGTCCAATGAGCTTTGCGAAAGGCTCATTTTCGTTCAATACGGCTCTTTGACAACTTGACCCGCTTCTACAGGAGATCAGAATCTCATGAGTGAACGATCGGCTGTCCTGCAACTGCGAGAGTTTCTGGAGGGTCGGATAACACCGATAACCTTCCGGAACGAGATCGTGCCGATTTTGAACCGACTCGAGAGACTCAGCCAGCCGGAACACACGATGTATCCGCTGCGGGATGCCGGAGATTGCAACAAGGGAGCGACGGCCCGAATCATTTGCCAAGCAGTCGGATGTGAGACCACCGAAGTCGTCCTCATCTCGCGCCAGCACGCCAAACCGAAAACGATTGTTGACATGGAAGCCGTACCGCTCGTGGATGCTTTGGCCCGCAAGCACTTCGCCGAGATTAAAGTTCTCAATACCGCGACGCGTCTGATGTTGACCGGAAAACTCCACGGAATCATCGGAACCGACTGCACCAAGGGAATCGCCGGCAAAATCGCCACCGATTGGAATACGCTCATTCGCTCCACCGCTCACGTCAATTTGCACGGCATTCTCTTCTATCTCTTCGCCTTCTACCTGCTGGAACGCCACGACCAAACGCAACATCTCTCTCCGCTCGCCGATCTCGCCATGGAATATATGCCGCTCCTAAAAAACAGGAACGGTTGGCTCCTCTTGGCCGCCTAGCTCGTCAACGCCCAGCCGCAAAGCTGGGCGGTTTTTTTTGAAAAAACGCCTAACGCAAAAAAATTTCAAAGTCGTTAAGTTCTGTTCTGGTGCCCGGGACAGGAGTTGAACCTGCACGCCTTTCGGCGCTACCACCTCAAGGTAGTGCGTCTGCCGTTTCGCCACCCGGGCTTGTTTAAGATTTTAACCCACGAAACGTCGCCTAACAAATCGGCGAAAGAATCAAAATTTATAACTTCGCAAATTACAATCCTAACTTCTGGCGGAGACGCTTCCGCGAAATATCGCGAATGTAATAAAGCTTGGCGCGATGCACCTTTTTTGGCGAGCTCGTCACTTGGACACTATCAATCACCGGGGAATGAATCGGATACAATTTTTCGACGCCAATTTCCGCTACCGTACCGCGCACGGTAAAAGTCGCCCCGGCTTCCGAACCGTGTTTTCGCGCAAGCACCACGCCCTCAAACCGAGCTATTCGCTCTTTATCGCCCTCTTTAACCTTCTCAAAAACGCGCACCATGGCGCCGGGCTTGATCTTGGGCAAAATTTGGACATCAATCATAAGAAAATGATCCTACACCCGATTGATAAAATTTGCAAGAAAATCAAGGAATGATAGCGTGAAGACATGAGGATTCTGATTGATATCCGCTCTCTTAACCCCGCGGTTAATTCCGGTATCGGCGAATATGTGCAAGCGCTTACCTTGAATCTACTGGAATTGGATCGCAAAAACGACTATCTCTTATTCTATAATAGTGGCCGTAAAAAACCCCTGCCAAAAACCTTATCGGGCCACGAAGACAAGATCATCAACTGGCGGATTCCCAATCGAGCGCTCAATTTAAGCATGGGGCTTTTTAGCCAACCGGATTTGGGGCGGCAAACATCGGCTGACGTAATTTTTAGCCCGCACTTTAATTTTATCGTCGCCGACAAAACCCCGCGCGTCATCACCTTTCACGATATTTCTTTTGTCCGCCACCCGGATTTTTTTTCTTTTCGCCAAAAAATCTGGCATCGCTTCCAAAGATGGGAAAACCAAGCACGCGCGGCCTCGCACATTATCGCCGTGTCCGAATACACTCGCCAAGACTTAATCGAACACCTGGGCCTGCCGCCGGAAAAAATCAGCGTCGTCCACTCGGGCGTCAATCCAGATCTCCGACCCGCAACCGATTTAACTCGTGAAAAAAATAAGTCGCCCGACTTGAATAATCCCTACATTCTCTACCTCGGCACGCTTGAGCCCAGAAAAAATATTCCGGCGATCATCCGAGCCTTTAACCTTCTCAAAAAACAGCCCGCTTACAAAAAATACCGTCTTATCCTGGCCGGAAAAAAAGGTTGGCTTTATAAAAACATAATCGCCGAAGCCAAACTTTCACCCCACCTGAAAGACATCATCTTCTGGGGAGAGGTCGCGGAGGTTGATAAAAAAATCCTGTATACTGGAGCCAGGGTCTTTGTGTATCCGTCATTCTTTGAGGGATTTGGCTTTCCCCCGCTTGAAGCCCAGATCTGCGGCACTCCGGTCGTGGTTAGTGATCGCACCTCCCTCCCGGAAATCCTCAAGCGGAGCGCGAGCTACGTGAACCCTTGGGATCCGGTAGCGCTCGCTTCGGCTATCGACGAACTAAACACCAATCAAAATCTTCGCTCGCGACAAATTGCCGGAGGACTCAAAAACAGCGCCCTCTTTCGCTGGCAGATAACCGCCAAAAAAACCCTGGAAATAATCGAGCAATATGCGCCGCACCACCGCTGACCTTCGCCGCAAAAAAAACTTGGAGCGCCCGCTCCGCCACCTGGCGTGGAGCAAAGAAGCAAGCACCGATGATGACGCGGAAAAAACAGAGCATCCAAGACTGCGCCGTTATCTTAAAATATCAGGCCTGGTTTTTGCCGGCCTCTTGCTTTTGAGCGCCGCGCTCTACGCCGTCGGCCTCTGGCATCTCCAAACCATTTCACTGCAGGCCAAAAACGGCTTGGAGCGGGAGATTAAAAATGCCGTAACGGCCATGCGAACTTTTGAGCCGGCAAAAGCAGAACGGGCTTTGAGCGCTATTGATAATCAAATACAGACCATCAGCACTCGCGCCAATCAGATCGCCATTCCGCAATTTTCTTCGCTCTGGGGAAAAATCATTCCGGCGCTCAAAGCCATTCCCCAAACCATCAAAAATATCGGCACCGCGAGCGCCTCCGCCGTCTCTGCCGCTTCGGAATTAAACTCCCTCTCGGAAAACAGTCTAAGCTGGATACTGAACCGCGAAGGAGAAAAATTAATCGCCAAAATTCAATCCATCAAAAATAGCCTGACCACAATCGCCGTCACCACAAGCAACCTTCAGCATTCCACCTCAATCGCCCGCCTCATGCCAGACGGTGGACTTGCCACTCTGGCCAACGCCCAAGATAATCTGCGGGAAAAAGCCGATCTGCTCGCCACGATTTTGAGCGTTCTCGACACCAACCTCGAACGACACTTTGCCATCGTCTTTCAAAACCCCTCGGAAATGCGTCCGGGCGGCGGCTTTATCGGCAGTTACGCCGACCTGATTACAAAAAAAGGCAGTCTAGACAACGTAACCGTTACCGATATCTACGACCCCGACGGCCAGTTAGACGCCAAAATCATTCCGCCAAAACCCCTCCAAGGGATCGTAACCAACTGGGCCGCCCGCGACGCGAATTGGTTTTTTGACTTTCCAACCTCTGCCAAAAAAATTCTGGGCTTTCTTGAACAGTCAAAAATATATCGCGAAAGACTAACGACTTTCGACGGCCTTATCGCGATGAATACCGGCGTAATCGAAAAACTATTAACCCTGACCGGTCCCATTAAACTTCCAGAATATGACCTGACCATAAGCCAAGACAATTTTTTACGCGAGGTACAAAAAGAAGTTGAAGCCGGCAAGGACAAGCGCGCCGGCGAACCAAAGCGAATTCTCAAAACACTTGCCCCAAAACTGCTAGCGGGACTCGCCGGTCACGCCTCCAAAAAAGAGTTCCGGCAGATTCTGGCGGAACTCGTCGGCTCCAAAGATATCATGATCTATCTCAAGGATGAGCGCCTGCAGAAATACGTCTTGCAAAACGGAATTGCCGGCAACATCAAAGAAACTCCCGGGGTCTTCTTGGGCGATTACCTTGCCGCGATCAACGCTAACATCGGCGGCGGCAAGACCGACGCCGTCATCAAAGAAAAAATCATTCTCTCCAGCAAACTCAATGCCAGTGGAAAAATAGACAATTACCTGACCATTGATCGAACCCACGAGGGCAATAAAGAAAAAGATCCTTGGTATCGCGCCATAAACCACAACTATCTAACCGTGCTGGTACCCGAAGGCGCAGTCGCGGAATATGCCGCGGGATTTACCGATAAAAAAGCGCCCTCTGTCAAAAAAATATACGCGACCAAGGGCTGGGCCAGTGACCCTGACATCGAAAACATTGAATCAAGTGAAGAAAAAATTCCGCTTCTTGCTATTGCCCAACTCACCGAGTTCGGCAAAACCGGCTTTGCCGGCTGGACCGCGCTCGAAAAAGGCCAAAATAAAAAAACCGAATTGCAATACATCCGAGTCGGCCCGGCCATCAGCGACAACGCCGTCTATAATTTTATTTTTGAAAAACAATCCGGCAGCAAGGCCGCTCTCGACATCACCCTCGAGGCGCCGCTTGGATTTATTTGGTCGGAAAATCAAGAAACAATCTACCGCTATGTCAATCAGAATCCCCCGGGTCGGCTTGAACTCTTTCTAAAGCTGCAGTCAGCTCCGCCGGCAGGTCAGCGGCAACCGTAATTCTCTCACCGGTCGGCAACGGCAATTCCAGCGACTCGGCGTGCAAAAAATGCCTCATAAGTCCCAGTGTTTCCTTTTTTTTACCATAAAGCTTATCGCCAACCACCGGATGTCCGATTGAATTAAGATGCACTCGAATCTGGTGAGTTCGCCCGGTCTTGGGCGAAACCCTAAGCAAGGTCATGGCTTGCTCTCCGCTCCGACAACGCCTCACCACCTCGTATTCCGTGATCGCTTCGCGCGGCATCTTGCCGCGCCCGACGGTTCGCTTAACCGAGCCGTCTTTAATGCTAATGACCTTATCAATCACCCCGCGATCCGCTTTTACCAATCCCCATACCAGCGCCAGATAGGTTTTATGAATCTCCCGCCCCTGAAAAAGTTTTTTTAAAAAATTAAAAGTCGGCTGATTTTTGGCGACGACCATCACGCCCGAAGTCTCCCGATCCAAACGATGCACAATTCCCGGCCGATCAAAAGTTTTTTGCTCAAACTCTCCCGCCAAATGGCTATGATCGCCCACATTTTTTATCTCCGGATATTTTTCAAGAAGCCAATCAACAAAAGTAGATTCTTGATGAGGTTTTGGGGTTGATGGTTGGGGGGAGATGTTTGGATTTAATTCTGTTTTTACGTCCAAATTCGCATCTTGAACTCTCTGTTTTTTATACCCCGCGCCCTTTGCCCTATCCCCCACGCCCCGCGCCATCCCATGCACCAGCATCCCCGCCGGCTTGTTAATCACCAGCAGATCGGCATTTTCAAAAACAATAACCGGCTCCGTCATTCCATGGAGTGTAGCAAAAGAAGCATCGCTAACCAAATAAAAAGGGGCTTCGCGTTGCGCCGAAACCCCGAATCCGATACCGCAATCCCGGAAGCTAAGCGGTCTTTCTCTCTAAACCAACAGCATTCGAAGCAATCTTCCTAGCCTCTCTCTCCCGACGCCTCCTCAAGCGCGCGACATATTCGTGTTCAACCACGCAAAAACATTCATCGCATGGCAAGTCCGAACAATGCCTAACCTTGCAACGGGCATCGGCCAAACGAAACAGGTAATCTCGAAGCCTTCGTGGTGGCACGATCGTCCTCCTGTTTTTATGCTAGGAAACCGCCCGCGAAAGTACTACCAATAGTATAGCAAAGAAATAAAAAAACGCCCCTTATTCACAGAGCGTTTTTGAGCAAGCTGATCGCCTCGTAAAACTCCCGCCAAGAAGCAACTCTTCGAGCCAGAGTTCCAACATCAAGTCCCGCGTTATAACCCCAGCTAAACAAGAATCTATGAGGGACAACACCAACAAGCTGTTCTAGCTTCTGAAAATCATCATCGATGTAAACGTCTAAACCAAGAGCCGCTTCCGCCTTGCTCCTGCCATAGCCGACACCGACAACCGAAAGCTTTAATCCTTGTCGCAAAAGCCATGCCTTCGCGACTTCAAGAACCAGGCCGCTTCTCGAAGTTATAACCTGAACAATGTGCCCATCCGCGACAAGTCGAGAAACATACTCAAAAGCCCCGCCAACCGGCTCCATTAGAGAGATAAACTCCGGTGTCTCATAAACCTTTCGCTGAAGATTGCGATACTCCTCGATCGTCAGATAACCCGCACCAACAACAAATTCCTTAGAGAAGTTTGTTGGCTGGATATCAAGGCCGTAAAGTTCCCGCGCTCCATCGGCCTTCAACTTGCCGCAATTAGCAATGACTCCGTCGAAATCAAGACCGATTCTCATTAATTACCTCCAATTATCAAAGAACAATGAACCCATAAGAAGAATACCACAAAAACAAAAAACACACCAGGGCATCAACCAATTTTCTTGGCCTTCACAAAATATCGTGAGCCGGCGATTTTTTCGGTCTGCACCAAAAAACCAGCGGTCAAAAGTTTCGCCCGCCAAGTATCAGCCGTCCAATATGGAAAATGCCTAAACCCATGCTCCAGCCAAAGAAAATATTTAATCGCCGAATCAAGATTTGGCTCTTCAATCAACAAAACGCCATCGGGCTTCAAAAGGCGCCAAAACTCTTTTAGGTGATCATCCTGGTTGGGCAAGTGATGAAAGGACTCAATCACTATAATCTTGTCGCAGGAAGCCGCTTCAAAATGAGTCGGCAGACCAGAAACCACCTCTCCCTCCAACTCCTTTAAACAAGCTTCCGCGATCATCTTCGAAGCGGCATCTAAAACTATTACCCGAGCAACTTTACCGCGAATCGCGAGCGCCACCCGCCCGGTTCCTCCGCCATAGTCCAAAACTAAATCTGCCTTTTCAAAACTGGCTAATTCACAAATCGCCGGAATATCGCTATTAAGCATCGGCGAAAAAAGGCGATCATAAAAACCGGCAACAAAATTCCAAAAAGAAAATTTCATAAGTTTTCCTTTTTTTGTACAGACTACTTGAATTAGTCCGAACCGCTTTCACCGCCTACGGCGGCGAGGAAGTCCACCGTGAAAATTAAGAAAGGTGGCGCCTGCCCGCCGAAGCCTCGGCGCAGGCGGGCAGGCGCACGCTGACAATTTCAAGTTTTTATTTGGCCTCAATTTTTTTAAAAATTAAAAACCATGATTTTACTGATAAAATAAAAAAGTGACTTTCTTCTGAATAAAGTCATAAGTAGCTTTTCTGTCCTTGCCACTCGGATTTCCAATAAAACTCAAGTTCTCAACTTTAAAAGAATTTTGGTGCACCAATATAAAAGAAAGTTTGGAAGCCGTAGAATTTGGTTCAAGTTTTGCAAAAAATTCTTTTGGATTCTCTTTTTTATTTTCAAGTTCAGTAATTATTTCCTTTATAGCCTCTTGGTACTGACCTTGAGGAAAATCTTTTGCGTCTGTAAGTCGTTTATATCCAAAATCTCCTTTGTCCATCTCTATGGCCGCCTGCTCCAAAACATAATCATTACCACGGCCACTACCCTGACGCATCAAACCGCTTTCGTCGGTTTCGACTTTTGGTATGTAGCTTTTGAAAACCAATTTGCCTGATAAAATAACTTGCTTATCAATAAAATCCTGTGGCCAATAATCTAAGCCTTCTATGTACACTGGATTATCATTCACAAACAAGGCGGCTCCCGCTTTGGCATACGCTGCTTTTCCCTCTAAAACAACTGTTTTATTTACTAATTCCTGCAATGATCGGTTGTTACTCATATAATTTTTCTTTGTTTGATGGGAAATTAAAAAATAAATAAGACTTAAGATCAATACTGCGGAAACTAAAATTATGTATTTAAATCTCATACGATTAAAAAACTTCCCAAAAAATACCAAATCGCCAATTCGTTTTTAGTCCAAAAATTAAATACCAATTAGTCGCCAACCGAAGCGAAACGTGGCAATTCTCTTTTCAGAACCGATGGTTCTGGATAATCTCCAACACGGGAGACCAAACGCGGTCCTCGACCCCCTCCACTGTTCGATCCCTCCAGTATAAGACTAAAAATACCTTAAAGGTATTTTATAATCTAGGTGCGCCCTGGAGGGATCGAACCTCCGACCTTTTCAATGTCAATGAAACGCTCTACCACTGAGCTAAGGGCGCAGAAAATTAAATTAAAAAAGAGCTTGTGCCGAGGGAGGGACTTGAACCCTCATGACCTTGCGATCGGTAGATTTTGAGTCTACTGCGTCTGCCATTCCGCCACCTCGGCATAATACAAAACCATTAAAAGAACTAGACTAAAAACATCCGGTTGATTATATCAACGCTTTCTTCTAAAGTAAATTACAGGTGGTCTTCGGAACGTCTGGCTATTATTTTTCTCCGCCTTAGACCCTTTACCCTCAACCCTAATTTGTTATGGAAGAACTACAAACTCAAGGCCCGGTGTTTTTGATTGAGGTTGAAAAAATCCGCCCGAACCCGCACCAACCGCGAAAATTTTTTGACGAAGAAAGCTTGCGCGAACTTGCCAGCTCTATCCGCGAATTCGGCATCCTCCAACCGTTGGTTGTTACCAAAATCGAAGAACTAGCCGAGCATGGCACCACCATTCAGTATGAACTCATTGCCGGTGAACGCCGCTGGCTGGCCTCAAAACTATTAGGGCTAGAACGCGTCCCGGCCATCATCCGAAGCATTAAACTGGATCGTGAGCGTCTGGAGCTGGCCGTTATTGAAAACGTCCAGCGAGCCAACCTCAACCCCATCGAATCGGCGCGCGCCTACGCCAAACTCCAGGACCAATTCAACTTGACCCAGCGCGAGATCGCCAGCCGAATCGGCAAGAGCCGGGAAACCATAGCCAACACCGTTCGCCTCTTGAACTTGCCAACTAACATCCAAGACGCCGTCGCCGTTGGGCAATTAAGCGAAAGTCAGGCGCGCCTCTTGCTCGCCATTCCGGAAATCGCCGAACAAGAGATGCTTTTTGAAGACATCATTAAAAATAATTTGAGCGTCCGCGAACTCAAAATCAAAATAGAAAAGAAAAAAGCGGAAGCACTAAAAAAAGAGAATCACCTCTTCCCGACAGTTCCGGATCCGGAACTGGCCAGCCTCACCAAATCACTGGAAGAATTTTTAGGCGCCAGAGTAAATTTAGAAAAATCCGGCGGCACCGGAAAAATCGTGATTGACTTTTATTCGCCGGAAGAGTTAAAAGGCATCATTGCCAAACTCCTGGAAAGCAAAAAAGAAATTCAGGAGATAAAGACACCAGAGACAACAACCGGCGAACAACCGACCATTTTTCTCTAAAGCCAAATTTAGTTCCAAATAGAATCCCTAACCGGAATGATGAAAATATTCGGCGGCACTGCGCAATGCCGCCCGTATTTTTTCGCGCGCGCCTCGGGTTTTGACTCGCGCAAGCGAAGAAGACAAAGGAACTCGGTCGGCGCGAAGCAAGATTTCTACCACATCTCCGGAACAAAGTTTCCCAGCCAAAGTGGCCGGAACGCCATTAATCACGGCTCGATCGGCGCGATGCCCGATATCCGTATGAATTCTATAAGCCAGATCAAGCGGCGTAGCTCCTTGCGGCAAATCAAACACATCGCCTTTCGGGGTGAATAAAAACACCCGATCGGCAAAAAGATTCAATACATAGGCGCCTTTGGCCGGGAATCCGGAAGAAGTCACTTCCCGCCAACGGCGAAGCATCATTAGTGTGGCGCCATCAATATCCAATCCAACTCCAACTCCAGCCATGGCTGGAGAAGTTCTAAAATGATAGGCATAATCCGCCGCCGGACCATACTCTGCGTGATAATGCATACCCTCAGTTCTGATTTGAATCTCAATTAATTTTTTTTGGTCCTCGTTGGTAAAAAGAGTCGTGTGCAAACTTCGATAACCATTCGGCTTTGGATAGGCAATATAATCTTTAATTCTATCTGGAACCGGCGCCCATAGTTGATGAGCCACGCCAAGTACCGCGTAACAATCGTTAACCGTAGGGACAATTACTCGCAAAGCAACAAGATCTCCAACTCGACCCAAAGCCATTTCATAACGATAAGTCAACTTATGATGTAGACTCGCGTATCTTTTGGCACGATGCTCAATTCTAAAATCACGGATCCCTCGCTCGCGCAACGCCAACTCCAAAATCGGCACCAGAGACTCGGTATATTTTTCCCATTCTTCATAACGATCCTGAAGATTATTAATCAGCCACTGGTGCTCCTGCGGATAGGCGTGAGGGAATGAAAGATCGGCCAACTCCCCGCTGACTTCATTAAGTCCGATCTGATAAGCCAACACAGCGTAAACCTTCATATTTTGAATGGCTACGCGCTGGCGTTCCGCTGGCGGCAAAACATACAAAAATCTGGCATCATGCAAACGGCGCGCCAAAACTAACAACAAAATCCTCACATCGGGGCAAAGTTGCAGGATAAATTTCCGAACGGCAACCATTGTTGCCTCCGTCTCGCGAAAATTAATCCGATGGATAGCCAAAGATTTTTGTATCAGCCACAAAACATCCTCGCCAAATTCCGTCTTAATTCTCGCCTCGTAAGAACTCGCCATGGGCAAATCACGCAACATGGCAGCTATCAAGGCCTCATCACCCGCTCTCCAGTTAAGCATCATCTCGGCATTCGCGAGCGCGCGCTCCAACATAGAATCTCCGTTGGGCAACACATGCCCCTGATACTGCTCGCGCGCAAAATCATAGGCGCGCTTGGACGCCATCCCTTCAGCCAGATGATCGATGAGTTGTTTGGAAAGCATCGCTTTCTATATAGAACAACCGAAAGGCGGTGTAAAGTAATCAAAATTGACCAACCCCATAAATAGGCCTATTATCCTTCCAAGTTTCCGTTCTTTAACAACAACCAAAGGATTCAGATGGTTCACAAAAAGACCAGAGTTTCGGTGGTCATTATGACCGCCAGGACAGATGTAAACGGCAAATCCAGTCTCTTTGCTATTCTCCAAAAACGAGGCGAGTGGAATACCAACTTTACGGAATTTCAAGAATACCCCGAATGGTACGAAGAAACGGTGGTTGGCGAAGTCGAGCCGCCGTTTGAAACCGTAGAGCAAGCAATTCAGCGCAGTGTTCTCGCCGAAATCGGCCACTGGTGGCTTTATCCCGAAGCGTGGCGAGAGCTGTTTGAGAATGGTCCAATCAGAGTCAAGGAAACCGAAGATATCATCTACAATGCCTACGTCCTCAAGGTAGCGTTCGCTCGCCTGTCTCATTTTCGCCTCAAGGCATCAAGCGGCGGTCTTCGCTTGATCTATTCCCCATCAGAACTCTTGAACCTTCCTCAAAATGCCGAATCCGAATCGCATAGACAAGAAAGCAATCCCAACGTCCCCGCCGTTAGTTCGGAAGTGTATCAAAACATCCGAGCGGCCTTTGAAGCCACTCGCTCCCGCGATAGCTAGATCTCTCATCCCAGAAGCTACTTCTGGGATTTTTTTTGCCGTGAAGCCCGCACCTTGGGCGGTTTAGCCAAAGCCTCCGCCAGTTCTTTTTCCAATTGCTCGGCCGACTTTCCCGCCGGATTTTCCCAGGTGGCAAAATCACAATCCGGATATCGACTGCATCCCCAAAAAAACTTGCCCCTCGCCCGGCCCCGATTTACTCGCTTGGTCACCGCCTCCCCCTCTTTGCATTTGGGACATTTTACTCCCGGATTTTCCAACTTCTCCCTCTCTCCGCTGGCCGTCAAAGACTTGGTGTTTTTACATTCGGGAAAACCGGAACAAGCCAAAAACTTTCCAAACCGGCCAAATTTAATCACCATCGGCTTGCCGCATTTCTCGCAAATTTCATTAGTCGCTTCTTCGGGATGGACCTTCTCCACCGCGGCATATTTTTCCGCCAAGAGTACCGCGAATGGATCATAAAAATCGCGAATAACTCCAACCCATGGAGTCTCCCCGTCGGCAATGGTATCCAATTTTTTCTCCATCTCGGCGGTAAACGCCACATCAACAATTTTGGGGAAGTTCTCCAATAAAACCTTGGTCACCAGCTCACCGATTTCGGTGGCAAAAAAACGGCGTTGCTCCCGACGCACATAATTGCGCGCCAAGATAACCGAAATAATCGGGGCGTAAGTCGAAGGACGCCCCACGCCATACTCCTCCAAAGTTTTGATCAAACTGGCCTCCGAATAACGCGGCGGCGGTTCAGTCATGTGTTGCAACGGCACCAAAGCCTTAAGCGGCAAGATCTGATTCACCGCAAGCTCGGGAATGGAATGCTCCTCAAATTTTTGCAACCAAACCTTCAAAAAACCATCAAACTTCATCGTGGCGCCATTCGCCCGAAACAAGTATTGCCCCGAGGTGATGTCCACCGACACCGTATCAAACACCGCCTGTGGCATCTGTGAGGCCACAAACCGGCGCCAAATCAAATCATAAAGCTTCCGCTCGGCTGGTTCGGCAAGCGCGATGCTATCAGTCGTCGCGCCAATATTAGTCGGACGGACCGCCTCGTGCGCCTCCTGCGCGAGTTTTGAAGAATTTTTAAAAAGTCGCGGCGCGGGCAAAGCATAAGTCGCGCCAAAATTATCCGCCAGCCAGTCGCGCGCCGCGGCCACCGACTCACGCGAAAGATTCACCGAATCGGTGCGCATGTAGGTTATATGCCCGCTCTCGTAAAGACGCTGGGCCAACATCATCGTCTTCTTCGCCGAAAATCCCAAACGTTTCGCCCCCTCCTGCTGTAAGGTGCTCGTGATAAACGGCGGGAGTGGATTCTTTCTACTCTCTTTTTGAACTAAGTTGGCAACGACAAATTTTCCGCCCTCGAGGGCCTTAACAATTTTAGCGGCTTCGGCCTCGTTGTGAATCGCGAACTTGTCGAGCGCTTCACCGTTAATCTTGGCCAATGCCGCCTCAAATTCTTTGCCGTCCGCGACAAAATGCGCGGTCAGCGACCAATACTCTTGGGGAATAAAACTGCGGATCTCGTGCTCCCGATCAACCACCAAGCGCAACGCCACCGATTGTACCCTACCAGCGGAAAGTCCCTTGGCCACCTTTTTCCATAAAAACGGCGAAAGCTTGTAGCCCACCAAACGATCCAACACCCGCCGAGCCTGTTGAGCATCAACCAAAGCCAGATTCAAATCCCGCGGATTGGCCATGGCATTGTCAATCGCGGACTTGGTAATTTCGTGAAAAACAATTCTTTGCGGCTTCTCAAGCCCCAAGGCAGACGCCAAATGCCAAGCAATAGCCTCTCCTTCGCGGTCTTCATCCGACGCCAGCACCACCCCGTCGCTTTTCGCCGTGAGCTTCTTGAGTAAAGCCACCACCTTGCGCGCCTTAGTCGGAATCACATAACCCGGCAAAAAATCATGGTCAACATCAACCCCCAGCTTGCTCTTGGGTAAGTCGCGGATATGACCATAGGAAGATTCCACCCGATATTCGGGTCCCAAAAATTTAGCTATGGTTTTTGCCTTCGTGGGTGATTCAACAATTACCAGGCGCATATTAAAAAAGAATTATACCGCATGAAACCGCCCGCCGTCTTCCCGAACAATTCCCTTAAGCAAAAGTCCCGTCATTCGGCGACTCATTTCGGCGACATCAAATCCAGTACGTTCGGTAAGATAATCCAAAGTGCATCCGGCGACTAAAGACTGTAAGACATTAATAACCAGTTTCTCCTTCTCGTCAAGCACGACATCCGCCAAAGCTCGGTTAAAGGTTGTGGCCGGCTCCTCAAAACCCAGTCCCAAAAGCACGTCCCGCGCCTCGGTAATCAGAGCCGCGCCCGATTTAATCAAAGCGTGAGAACCTCGGTAATTCGGATGTCTCACGCTCCCCGGAACCACAAAAACATCCCTTCCCTGCTCCAGGGCAAATCTCGCGGTTACGAGCGCCCCCGAAGACTCCGGAGCTTCAATCACCACCACTCCCAAAGCGAGTCCGCTTACAATCCTATTTCTCTCCAAAAAACGATATGCAATGGCTTCAGACCCGCAGGGATATTCCGAAACAATGGCGCCTCGCGCGAGCAACGACTCGCCCAAACGCTCATTTTGTCGCGGAGAAATAACATCCGCCCCGCTCGCGATCACCGCCACCGTTGAACCTTGGACGCGGACCGCGCCCTCATGAGCGGCGGCGTCAATTCCCAACGCCAATCCGCTTACCACCACAAAACCCGCGCGGACAAAATCCTCGGCCAAAGACGAAGCCAGCGCCCTGCCCTCCGCAGTCGCTCGGCGAGTCCCGACAATCGCTATGGCCTTCGAAAAATCAGGAAGCTTCCCGCGAATGTAAAGCGCCAACGGCGGCTGGGGAATCTGCGACAGAGAAGACGGAAATTCCGGATCATTGCGCAATATCAAGCGCGTTCCGGTGTGAGCAACCTCGCGCCACAACTTCTCAACTTCTTGATGCGGTCGTCCGAGCGCAAGCCAAGCCTTCTTCCAAGAAGCGTGCTTTTCCGACAAAGACTGCAAGGCGCGATAGCTCCCGTCAAGCGCGACGGCGAGCGCGTGAAAATAACGCTCCTCATTAGCCTCCATAAAAATATGCTATCATTCACTAGACCCGCCGCCTAATTCTTTACCTAATCCTTTTCACCCCCGTGACTGGATTTTATGAAAAGTTAATCCGGCGGAAGGCTTATTCAAAAAAAATGCCCAACGAAAAAAGCGCCTCAAGTTTTGGCATGCGCTTGCTGACACATATCGGCATCACTTTTTTTGTCGGTATTCTGATTATTACCGCCACCATCTTTCTGCGAACCGGAACCGCCAATAAAATCAGTCTGGTTGTGGAAAAAAATCGCGCCATTGGCGCCTATGGGGATTCGGTAAACAATCTCGCGGAACTAAAGAAAGCCTTTGGGGGAACTGAAATAGAACGGGCAACTCTCAATCAAATTCTGCCAACCCGCGACCGCCTCTTAAAAGTTCCCAAAGAAATTCGCCTGGAAGCGCAAAAGCTGGGAGTGAACGCCGTGATGACCTTAGGCACCGAGTTTGAAGCCGAAGACAATTCGCTTCCCGGCATCGCCTTTCAATTAACCACCGACGGCGCCATAGAAACCTTGATCTCTTTTATGGACAAGTTAAAAAAACTCCCCTACCTTATGAGTCTTGATTCCGTCAATGTGAGCGGCGAAGAAAATAAGTCCTCGTTGGCCGTAAGCGGAAAACTCTTTTCCAAAAATTAATCTATGCTTAAAGACATCACGCCCAAGCGAAACGAAACCATACTCTGGGTAATCGCCAGTATTTTACTTTTAATTCTCCTGGGATATACTATCCAATCAGTGCGAACACTCATGCGAGAAACGAGCGACGCACTCTCGGGAAAAACCCCAAAAACCCAAATTGGTGAAACTTTGGACGTCTCGGCTCTCAAACAGGCCGTGGATCATGTTACGCCACAATAGATCCACCAAGCACCCGTAATACGCAAAGCATAAAAAAATAACGCGCGTGTAGCTCAGTGGTAGAGCACAGTCCTGATAAGACTGGGGTCGAAGGTTCGATTCCTTCCACGCGCACTTAGTTTTTCTTAACGAACGTAGCGAGTTTAGAAACAACAAGTGCTCCGATTGCAACATCGGAGCTTCCTAAAAAACGGAACAGCACAATTTTTTTTAATCCCAAACTAAAACCGCCCCAACACAATAGGGCGGTCTTAGTTTATCGATGTCGCAAAGAAGGAACTTTCCTCCCCTGCTTTCTGCGATGCTTCTTCCGAGCAACTTTAGTTTTTTTGTTCATAAGAATAAAAGCTATATTAAAGCTAACACGCCATAAGAAAAAAAGTAAATAAGACCTGGACGCCAAATAGAAAAAAATCAAGAACAAAAACTAACGGGCGACTCACCATAGGACAGCCCACCGACAAACCAAGCTAATAAGCCAAAAATAAAAAACTTCTCTCGTTTTGATTCATCTTTAGATTTTAGACTATCATACGCAATGCCCAAAGATAGAGGGATGATAAATAGATAGCTAAGCGGTATAATAAAAACATCTAGAATTGAGCAAATGAAATTCATATCTACTGCGGGAGCTGAGGGAATCGAACCCCCGAGTGCGGTTTTGGAGACCGCCAGTATGCCACTTACTTAAGCTCCCAGACTATAAAAGATACCCAATAACAAGCCTAACCCAAACAAAAAAGCTAGGCAACCAAGACCCTAAAAAAAATCCGCGATAACTAACTCGCTATATTTCTAGACTTAATAAAAATCCTACCTCTTCGCCTCCTTGTGGGTGGTATGTTTCCGGCAAAACTTGCAAAACTTACTCAACTCAATTTTGCGCGTTACCAGCTTCACATTCTTGCGCGTGTAATAATTAAATCGCTTACAGGTGCCACAGCGCAATTTAATGAGATTTTTAGAAAACTTGGATTCGGACATAGTTAGAACACTCTAAAACATCGGGATCAAAAAAGCAAGAAAAACAAAAAACGACCCCTCCGACCCATCCTTCTTTCATTTCCGGTGGAGCCAATGGCCGGAATTGTTCCCGATTTCTACGCGAAGGCTTGAGCGTTTAGAAATCGCAATGCCGCCCCAAAGCGGCAACCGGGAACCGGTGAAATTACGGCGCTGATCTTGGAGCCAATGGCCGGAATTGAACCGGCGACCTACTCCTTACCATGGAGTTGCTCTACCATCTGAGCTACATTGGCAAATCTTTTTCAACAAAATTCTTTATAAACTCCCTGCCAAATCCTGATTTCAAAAACTTCTCCCTTCTTCTTGCTTCTACCCTAGTAGCTACTCTCTCGCAATAAACTAATGAGAACGGGCCGCGAGATCGAGTTGATGGAGTTCCCTTGGCGCCGCGATTATGCTTTCGTAGTCTTTTTTCAAGATCAATAGACATTCCAGTGTAATGCTTTTGATCACTTAAGCTTTTAAGAACATAAACATAATACATGGAGTTGCCCTGCCCGTCCGGCAGGCGGGTCTACCATCTGAGCTACATTGGCAAAACAGCAATCACAAAGAACTCCAGAGAGTATAGGTAAAATAGCCAAATCTTTCAATGAGCGCACTCGCTTGATAGCTCCAAGTTATTCCCCGAGCTCACTCCTTAACTTTCAGAACCTCATATCTCTGCACCAATATCTGGCGTTGAATCTTATGTTCCAGATAAATATAGGCAAGACTAACGCCTAAAATCAAAGCAGGCCCTATGGTCATAATAATTCCAAGCAAGGCTCCAGCCACAACAGAATTCTCAAAACGCGAAAGAAAGGCGTACAAAGCCACGCCAACAACTCCGCCAATGGAGGGTATTTTTGAAGAAAAAGTTTTGGTTCCATCGTAAGATCTCTCGGTCTCAAATAGATTCCCCCGGGCCGTGGCCTCAATAATTCCGGGTCTTAACCTAATTACCTGGACCACCGCGATATAAAAAGTCACCGCAAAAACCACACCAAAAAAAAGATATAATCCGATCCCCAACTCCGAATTAGCAAGAAACCAAATCGAAAATGAAAATATAATTATACCGACCATCGCCTGGCCTCGCGCTGGGCGGTTAAAAACATTCAAATAGCGGATATTTTTTATCGCCACAAAAGTTTTGATTACAAGGGGCTGGTTCATATGAATATTGAACAGAGACAAAGAGAGACCAAGCTAAACCTGGAGTCGGCTCTCAAATCTTAAGTATTATTTAGTAGGTTTGTTGCGAAGATATTTATCCATACGCCATTTTCTCCCATTGCCCTTATTAAGATTCTTATAAAAAGGGGTCAAGGCATGGCAATTCGGACAAAGTAGTCTCAAATTTCTTTCAATATTATTCTCTGCATTCCCATCGATGTGATCAATTTCTAAAGGGACAACGCCAGTTATTGGATGTCTTTTATTCCAACAACACATAGAACAGCGATCATTAAATTTTTCGCTCAAGTACCGCTTTAAATGAGAAGAAACAGTTCTTACAGTAATTCCGACACCCCCACTCACAAAACCATTCTTCCAGCGCTTCACCCAGTATTTATATTGATAATCAGTCTGACATTTATTCGAACAATATTTAACTTGATGACGCTCAGAAAGAGTTTTTCTGCAACCCATACAAGTATCCATGCATTCTACATAATACCACAATACCCCCTTTGGTGAAGGTACTCAAAACTAATAAATTTGAGCCCCTTGTCAGAATCGAACTGACATCCATGCTTTACAAAAGCATCGCTCTGCCATTGAGCTAAAGGGGCAAAAAAAATCTCTCACAGAACAGAAAAAAAATACCACAAAAAACGATAAATAGAAAGTGATGCGCCAATAAAAAAGCCCGGGTAAAAACCCGAGCTTTGAAACCACTTTCAATGACCAAAGAAACCCCTGCACTCGGCATCCGGAAGCATCAGCAACCCAATCCCCCGTCTCGCGCACAACTTCACCACCTTCTCATCGTTCACCGAACCGCTTGATACCATAATGGCGGCAATACCGGCCTTGATCAAAACCTCTGGACCGTCAACAAACGGGAAGAAGCTGTCACTGTAAGCTACGGCACCCTTGGTAGCGTGTCCCGCCGACCGCGCTCGCTTCACGGCCAGTTCAGCACAGCTAACCCGATCTTGCTGACCGACTCCATTGCCAATCAAAGTCCGGTCGCGAACCAATGTCACGGTATTGCTGTTGCTTGTAGATCCGATCGCCCACGCCATAAACATATCTTCTATCAGGCGAAGCTTTTCTTCGGAAGTAGTCTTCTTTGGCCAAGCAAATTGATACTGGTCCCAATCGCGAAGCGCGAAGACGTAGTTCGGTTGCGCCAAGAACCCGCCGCGCACCATCCTAAAACGCGGAGCATCGTCCAAGCGAGCAAGCAATGACCAGTCATCCAAATCAGAATTAATCATCACTCGACACTTGCCGTTTTTACGCTCCAATAGCTTAAGAGCTTCCTCAGTAATACCCGCCGCGGCCACAACATCCAAAACCCGCTTCTGTCCCCTAGGCAAGCCGTGATGCAAAAGCAACTCAACGCAAGCATCCGTCAAAACAAAGTTAGTCATCACCAGGCCGCCAAAGATTGCCCGCGGATCACCCGCTACCATTCGCCGAACGACATCCGCCTCTTCAGTCAAACCAAAACCCCAAGCCGCGCCGCACGGATTACCATGCTTAACGGCCAAAGCCAGCTTGATACTCTTCTCGGATATGGCTAAAGGCCCGGCATTAAGAGCGACAGCCATGTGCGTCATGGTCTGCAACGCGCGATCCAAGTCGCACAAATTGTTGTAACTCGGATCGGTTCCGAGCCTGGCCATAAACTTATCAAGCGCCAGATGGTCAACCTTCTTGCCGGCGGTATAGAACGCCGCCCCCTCCTGCCAAGGATTCTCGCCATACTTGCAATTCAATGCCCGCTCGCCTAGCAACCCATCAAAACGCCCATCGCTAAGAAACCAAGCCGACCAGGTGCAATACCTTGCCACTTCATCTTCCGCTCTGGCGGCCAAATGGCGCAGCATCTGCTCCTTGTTTGGCATCCCTTTTTGAAGCCATCTAAGCACGGCGCTCCGGTCGATGCTTCGGGAAATCACAATCCGGTTACCCTTGGCGGCGCTCCGCAAAAGCGTCGGCCCGCCAATATCGGTCATCTCAATCACCGAGTGAATCGTTCGATTCGGAGCTTCAATCGCCTCCCTAAGCGGGTACAAGTCCACGCAAACCAAGTCAATCCGCGGAATTCCCAGCTTCTTAAGTTCCAGCGCGTGCTCGTGAGTGTCTTGCGCCAAGAGTCCGGCATGAATCTCGCGCGAAAGCGTTACCACGCGATGACCGAGAATCGGCTCGCCATGAACCAGTTCCGACACGTCCCCGATCAACAAACCGGCTTCGCGCAAAACCTTGGCGGTACCGCCGGAAGCGATAATCTTCCAGCCCATGGCAATCAGGCCATTGGCAAACTCCACAATTCCAGTCTTGTCGTAAACCGACAGCAGGGCGACTCCCGGCTGGGGTTTGAACTCCGGTATGAACATTCGAAAAGATCTCCTTAGTAAAAAGAATCGTGTCAAAGAACGAGCTAAAAGAACTAGGCCAATAGTAAGTTAAATAAGCAGAGAAAGGCAAGCTCGCCGGACAACATCCAGCCGAAGCGAAAAACACCCTCCCAATCCAACTAGATAAATTTTATTTTAACCCCGAAGATTTCTTGATATTTTTTTGCGCGAACCGAGGCGCGAGTGAGTAATCTGCTAAGCAGTATCAAGGCATATCCTGCTTAGCAGGAAACACAACGAGCAACAAAGGTACGCACAAAAAAACAAGAAAGATGTGGGCAGGGAGGGATTCGAACCCCCGTAGCCACAAGGGCGCGTGGTCTACAGCCACGTGCATTTGACCGCTCTGCCACCTGCCCAGAGAACAGTAACCAGTGTAAGAAAAAATAACCAAAACAGCAAGCTACTCCGACTTGTTATCACCGCCAAAAAGACCGGAACGCTTCTCCGAAGATTGCTCCTCCTTGCTCGCCCGTAAACGGCGGACATGATGCGAAAGCAGGTTATCCACTTTAAGCAAAACCACCCTAACCCGCCGCAAAAATTTCTCCAAAAAAGAGGTCAGTTGAACGTCGATCTTATGAAACGGAATCTTAGCGACAATTCGATCAAGCCTCCCGGAAGCGGCCGCCCGATCCTCCTCTGAATTTACTCGCGGCAAAGCGCGCGCCAAAATATAGATAGCAAAACTCAAACTGGAAAAAACTAGAAGCTGAAGAATGAATTCGTACATGGGGTGCTAAAGTTCGTAACGCGTAAAACGCTCTATCCGAATATTCTCCCCCACCTTGGCCACCACGCCTTTAACTAACATCTCCACCGTCATTGAGGCATCGCGAATAAACGGCTGGAGTAAAAGTTCACCGACACTCGTGGCACCCATCGCCGCAACTTGCATAGTCAAGTTTTTAGCCAGCTCTTTAACCGAATCCGTTCGCGCCACAAAATCCGTTTCGCAACGCAATTCCAGTAAAACACCAACCCGTCCGTTGTGAATATAAGACTCCAACAAACCGGCGCTGGTAACTCTTTCCGCTTTTTTCTCGGCCTTAAGCAAACCGCGCTGTTTAATTAAAACCAAAGCCTTAGCTAGATCTCCACCGGCATCCTCAAGCGCCTTCTTGCAATCCATCACTCCGGCTCCGGTCTGTGTCCGCAATTCTTGAACTTGATTTGTCATGCCTTAATATAAAAAAATTATAAAACTCCGGCAACCGAATCAATCATAGCAAAACCGCCTCGCAAAACAAAAACCGCTAAAGTTTTAAACCTCCGGCCATACCAACGGCTCCGCCTGAGGGCTTGGTCAAATTCGCCATGACCGGACGCGCCGCTCGTTCGCGAATTCCAGCCGCCACAAAAGTCTCCAGCCGATCAAAAACCATCTGGATGCTGGCCTTGGAGTTGTCGTTAACCGGAATCGGAAAAACAACCCGATCCGGATCCGCATCGGTGTTCATTAGCGCCACCACCGGAATATTCAAACGATTAGCCTCGCGAACAGCGGTTATATGATAAACCGGATTAACCACCAAAAGGGCCTTGGGTTTTTCGGTAAATTTTTCCAGTCCGCTAAAAAACTTGGTCAGCTTCTCAATTTTTTTCTCCAGCAAAATCCGCTCCTTCTTCGTATACTTTTCCAGACGACCGGAAGCGCTATCCTGTTTCAATCCGAGATAATAATTCAATCGTTTGGAAATCGCCTCAAAATTAGTCAGCGTCCCGCCGAGCCATCGCTCCTCAACGTAAGGCAAGCCAAATTTCAAACCAAAGGCCTTAACAATATCTTTGGAAGCCGGCCGGGTTCCGACCAGCATCACCGATCCGCCATCTTTAAGAGCAGTTTGCAAAAATTCTCCGGCTTTTTTGATTAAATGAGCGGTTTGGGCGATGTCAATAATCTGGACTCCATTTCGAATGCCAAAAATATACCGCGCCATCTTGGGGTTGGTTTTGGATTTTTTTCGGCCGTAAATCATACCAGCCTTGGCCATCAACTCAAAGTCCTGAAGCACGGCTTGATCGGCGGCCTCCGTCTTGAGCGAAGTAGTAGTTGGGTTCTCGGTCATACGAGAGGCAATTGTACACAAAAGCTAGTTGGAACGCAAATCCCGAGGCAAACGAGCCGTAAATTCGGCCCTAAAACGCTCCGGCGTAAAACGATTGGCCGTTCTAGCGATTTCCTTGGCCGAAAAATCAATTAGCGCCAAATCCCGCACCGCTTGAGCGAGCGACTTCGCCGTCTGCTCCTTAAAAAACAGACCGTTCAATTCTGGGATGACGGTTTCCAAGGCGCCACCGCCGGCAAAAGCTAAAACCGGCGTCCCACACGCGTGAGCCTCCACCGGTATCAAGCCAAAATCTTCAACATTAGGAAAGATTAAGCCTCTGGCTCCGGCATAAAGTCCGCGCAACTCATTGTCGGTCGGAGAAACCGCGAAGCTGACTCGCGAATTCTTATAAGCCAACTTTCGTAAAGCTCCAAGCTCCGGTCCGGCTCCGGCAATCACGAGCGGAAACGGCAAAAGTTCAAAAGCTCGCAGAACCAAATCAAAGCGCTTATAAGCCAAAAGTCGCCCCGCTGCTAAAAAATAATCTCCGCGAGTTGCCGTGGAATCAAAATAAAAACGCTCCGGGTCATAAGGCGGATACAGCGTAACCGCCTCGCGCCGGTAATAATTTTGAATCTTACCGGCAATAAAATTGGAATTAGCCAAAATAACATTCGGCCTCTGCGCCATCGCCAAGTCCCACTCTCGCAAAAAATTAAAAGCCGGAGCAAAAACCCCGGTAAAAAATCGGTTTGCGAAATAAGATCTGGCCTCCCAGGCATAACGCAAAGGCGTGTGGCAATACAAAACATGAAAAGGCTTGCGCCCTAGTCGAGCGATGGCGCGGGCGCCAATCCCCTTGGCAAATCCGGCGCTGTCAGAAACGAGCAAATCCAAATCCGTGGCAAGCGGCATCCGCTCCGCCACAGACGGCATCAAAGGAATAAAAAGTCGGTGATGTGAACGAATCCAGGCAAAATCAAGCAAACTGGCTCGGCCTCGGCGCAAAAAAACGCGCTCCGCTAGATCGTTCCCCACCCGCTCTGGGTCATGCAACAACGTATGAACCGAGGCCCGGGGAAAGATTTTTAACAATTCAGCAAGAACCCGCTCGGCCCCGCCATATTGATTTAGATAATCATGCAGGAGTGCCACTTTCATGCAAAATAGGATACCATGTGATGAACCGAAAGATGTATCACACCCTAAAACGGCTAACCGACATTGCTGGCGCCATCGTGGGATTGCTCGCCATAGCACCGCTGACTCCCTTCATCGCCCTGGCCATAAAAATTGAATCTCCCGGCCCGATTTTGGTGAAACTAAATCGAGTCAGTCGCGGGAAAACCATCCGGATATTAAAATTCCGCTCCATGGTAGACGGCGCCGAACTGCTAAAGCCATCTCTGCGCCACTTAAACGAACGCGGGGACGGGCCCTTCTTCAAAATCAGAAACGATCCTCGTCTTACCAAGACCGGAAAACTAATTCGTAAATTCCGCCTGGACGAATTTCCTCAACTTTGGAATGTTCTGCGCGGTGAACTCTCTCTGGTTGGCCCCCGACCCCACGAACCGGAAGAAGTCGTCCACTACCCCAAGCAATACGCCCACTTGGTCCTGGTCAAAGCCGGCGTGACCGGACTCTCTCAAGTCAACGGCGCCTCAAAACTAAAATTTTTGGAAGAGTTAACCCTCGACCAGCATTATCTGCAAAGACAGTCGCTCGCCCTTGACTGGAAAATTCTGGCTAAAACCATCAGCATCCTCTTTTTTGATCCGACAGCCGTCTGAAATATGCTACAATAATAGCCAAACCCCATGAGGCCCAACCACCAAAGCGGTTTTAGTTTGCTGGAACTATTAATCTACATGGGCATCACAACCGTGATGGCAACTCTCTTCGCCAATATTTTAAGCACGGCAACCAAAGTGCAAGTTCGCCAATCTTCGTCAAGCGAAGTCACCAGCCAGCTGAACTTGTCTATGCAACGAATCCAACAGTTGGTGCGCGAATCAAGCGCGGTCATTGTTAACGACGATTTTAGCAACAATGACGCCCAGACCGGAACGACTCGCAACGTCCTCAAACTTCGGATGAAGGATCGCCTCAAGGATCCAACCTGCGTTTACGCCGAGCTTGGCGCCATCAAGATCGCCGAAGGCGCCTCGCTAACCGATCCGGCTCAATGTAATTTCCCCGCCGCCAGAGTACTTACCACCGACGCGGTTACCGTTCCAGCCGGAGGTTTGGTCTATACCAAGTTCAGCTCCCCTCCCGGACACGACCTGGTGCAAATCAACATCACCCTGCAATACAACACCACCAATCCCGCCTACAGCGCCCAGCGCCAAGTAACCTCCGCCGCCACCCGTGTCTCGGCCGCAACTTTTGATTCCAATCTTATTCCAGCCGGCACCCCGCCGCTTTACGATCTTGGCAGCTCGGGCACCCAATGGAAAAGTCTCTATTTGAATAATTACTCCATTGTTAACGGTCAAGTAAACGAAGCCGCCAATTACGACGGCGGCGGCCGCGGTTATCAAGTCATTGCCATCTTCGGCGCGACCTCCTGTACCAGCGTCTGTTCGGCGCACGGCCTGCAGTGCTCCACCGGCGGCGTCACAGTTGCCAACACCTCCATTCCAGTCACCTGCGGTCAAACAGCCGTCCAGCCGGAATTCTGCTTCTGCGATTAGACTACAAGGCGAGCGCCACCAATCCTAAAGGAAGGTAAAATTCACTCCCTGATTTCTACTATAGGGATTTCAAAAACTCCACTGCTCAAGTTTTTGGCGTAACTCCCCCTCTCGCGCCGTATCGCCACGATCAACTGCCGAATAGATTCCGACGTCGCTCACGACAATTCTATAAAACTTCTCGTCCTTGCTTCCCATAACAATATTCATATTTCTCCCTAAAAAATTCTGATAAACGTCCCACAAAATGTTCGAGCGACCAATAATTTAGAAATAAATTATTGGTTTAGCCCATGGCACTTCTTGAACTTTTTCCCGCTCCCGCAGGGGCAAGGATCGTTGCGCTTTGTATCTGATTTCGGGGTTGAGGGTAAAGGGTTTAGGGTTGACGCAAGAGAAAGGTTCGCGCCAGATTCGTTATTCGTTGGTAACCCCGCGAGTTTTTCCGCGTTTTCTATTTGCCACTCCTCAAAATTTCGCAACATGGTCTGATAAAATCCATGCCCTTCGCGTCGATATTCCACCAGTGGATCATGCTGGCCATAAGCCCGAAGCCGCACCGACTCCGCCAGCGCCTCCATATCCTCCAGGTGATTCATCCAAAACATATCCAAAGCGCCCAGTACCGGCTGGGGAACGTTGGCCGAAAGCAACTCCTGTCGCTTCTTATAAATCGCCGTCCTTTGCTTGTTTAAGACATCGTCATAATCCAGTAAATGCTTTCGTGAATCAAAGTTAGCCCCCTCCACCTTGGCCTGCGCCTGTGAAATAGCCCGATTCAGAAGATTCGCCTGAATTGGCATATCTTCCGGCACGTTAAGCCGCTCCATTAGTCCCTTAATGCGTCCACCGCCAAAAATTCGCATCAAGTCATCTTCGAGCGAAAGGAAGAATTGCGACGAGCCCGGATCGCCCTGCCGCCCCGCGCGCCCCCGCAACTGGTTATCAATACGCCGCGACTCGTGCCGCTCCGTGCCCACCACATGCAAGCCACCGGCAGTTTTAACTTTTTCCGCCGATTGCGCCTCCGGTGGATTACCGCCCAAAATAATATCCACTCCCCGCCCGGCCATGTTGGTCGCGACCGTAATCGCTCCCGCTCGCCCCGCCTGAGCAATAATCGAACCCTCGCGCTCGTTATTTTTGGCGTTCAAAACTTCGTGGGGCAAACCGGCTCGAGTTAACCGCCTTGAAAGTTCTTCATTTTTTTCGATGGACACCGTGCCGATTAAAACCGGTTGGCCCTTTTCGTGTCGCGCGCGAATGTCGGCGATAATCGCCGCGTACTTCGCCTCTAAATTTTTATAAATCAGATCCGGCTCGTCTTTACGAACCATTGGGCGATGAGTCGGGACGGTCACCACCTCCAACTTGTAAACCTTATCAAACTCTTCGGCCGAGGTTTGCGCCGTGCCGGTCATGCCGCCCAACCTGCGGTAAAGACGAAAATAATTCTGAATGGAAACTTGAGCGTAAGTTCGGGATTCCTGTTGAACCAAAACGCCCTCTTTGGCCTCAATCGCCTGATGCAAACCGCCCGAATAACGCCGGCCAACCATCAATCGTCCTGTGAATTGATCGACAATCACAATCTGTCCGTCCTTAACTACATAATCCCGATCCTTTAAAAACAAGGCCTTGGCGCGCAAACTTTCCTGCAAATAGTGCGTCAGGCGCAAATTTTCCGGATCAAAAATATTTTTTAAATTGAGCGCTCGCTCAACTTTATTGATTCCCGATTCGGTAATGTCGGCCGAACGAAGTTTTTCGTCCACCGTGTAATCCTCTGCCGGCGCCAAGTTAGCCACCAAGCGGGCAAAGGTCTTGTAGTAAGAACTTGATTCTTGATCCGGCGCGGAAATTATAAGCGGCGTTCTCGCCTCATCAATCAAAATACTATCCACCTCGTCAATAATCGCGTAATGGTGTCCGCGCTGAACCTGCGCCTGCGGCGAATATGCCAAATTGTCTCGCAAATAATCAAAACCAAACTCATGATTGGTGCCATAAGTAATATCCGCCAGATAAGCCTCGCGCCGAGAAACCGGGCGCAGATACTCCTGGTGAACCAAAAAAGCTCCGGTCGCGTCCCGCGCGACATCCGCGGCTCGGGCCTCGGCATCGGCGATCCGATAATGCGGGTCATACATCAAAGCTCCCTCGTGCACCAAGCAAGCCACCGAAAGGCCAAGCGCGTGATAAACCTGTCCCATCCAAACCGCGTCACGTTTGGCCAAATACTCATTGACGGTTACCACGTGAACTCCGCGACCAGCCAAGGCATGCAGATAAGCTGGCGCGGTGGCGGCCAAAGTCTTTCCCTCGCCGGTTCGCATCTCCACAATCTTTCCCTCAAACAAAGCCATGCCGCCCATGAGTTGAACATCAAAATGACGCTGATTGAGCGTTCGTCGCGCCGCCTCGCGGACCAAGGCAAAAGCTCGCGGCAAATGTCGCGTGAGTTCGGCAAACAAACCTTCTTCGGCAACACCCTTGATTTCATCAGCCAACTTCTTACTCTCATCCCGTAAACGCTCACCGGAAAAATCCCGCAACTCGGGCTCCAGGGCGTTAATCAAAGAAACATCGGCCTGTCCGGTCGGCCGGGTACCAAAAATCCCCAACAATCGTCGCAACATGTGGGTATATTCTACTTTAATTCAGGCAAATCGCAAATTGTCATTTATTTCAGAAAATCTCGCCAAGTCCACCGCACTTTTAAAAAAAGAACACCCCCGACGCGATTTTATCGCGTCGGGGGCCTGTGTCGCTACTCCTGGACGTCTCCAAGAGAGCGTCAGCCAACCCTTAGGTCAGCTTGATGGTACCGACGAACCCGCCGGTTCCGCCGGAGCAACCTCGCCACAAGGTAAACGTCTCTCCATTGGAGAGCTTCCACTTGTAGCACCAAATACCGCGTTCGGGGTTGCTGCCGCCCATCCCCGGCAGCTGCGTGCCAAGGGTGTAGACGGTGCCATCGATGGTGACCGTCCCACTCACGCCGAGGAGCGCGCTCCCCGGAGTCGTGCTGGTGGACCCGGAGAAGGTGGCGGTGTGGCCACCGTTGGATCCAGCGATGCGGATGGACGAGGTTTGGGCGCTCGCGAACGACGCGAGCAATCCCACGACGAGAAGAGCGGAAAGGATCCTCATGAAGAACCTCCTCAGGTTCAGTCCTCCCAGAAGCAAGGCGGGAATGGATTGCGCAATTGCCAATCCCGTCTCGCGATGCTCCTTGGGTCTTCGAGGGGAATCATTTCGCTGGGGCTTTTGATTCCCTCGGGGAGTGGATAGAGGTTCCTCATATCCGAAATCGCTTTCGCGCCTCGGCCTTCGAAGATCTCGTCCATCCGTTTCTCCCAGTACTGCCGGACACCGCCAACACGGCGGATGTCGGCCACAAGCGGGCTTTGAGTCTCCGGCTGGGCGGTAACACCCTCGGCCTTTGCCAGACTCTCCACCGTGATTCCCCCAACCTCTCCCGAATCTCTGATGCTCGTTACAAGCCCAAAGACATCGAGAGCTTTGAGGGGATCACCGTACGCCACGAGCAACGGCCAGAACTGCTCCTCCAGATCACGCTTCAAACGAAATCTTGCGACTTCGCGCTCGGCGGGATCCTTAATCGCGTTCAAGCCGTCCAAGAGATCGCGGAAGCGATCTTTTGTCTTTTCTGTTCGTTCACCCTCGGCATTCCGAACGGCCTTCAATGCCGCAAGCGCCTCATCGCGCTCCTTCTTGGCCTCAAGGCTCTCGAGAAGGAACTTGCGAGTCAACGCCTTTTCTTCAGCGAGCTGGCGCTCAAGATCAGCGATCTTGCCGCGCAACTCACCGATCAGCGACTCGTGTCCGCAAACCGGAGCGGCAATCTTTTGCCGCGACTCGTCGCCCGTAAGCACCGAAACCGGAGAGTTATTAGAGACATTATTGGACTTGAGGCACAGCCAAGCGGCCAAGCCCATAAGAACCAATACTCCCAGCATCCAGAACTTTTCCCTGCGATCAGCCAGCATAAAGAACCGCCTCCCATTGGAATGGAAAAAAGTACAAAAAACGATTTCAAGGTACTTGGCAATAGTAGCACTAGACTTCAAGCCATGTCAAGGGCTGTGGAAAACTAATCCCAAGAACTAAAAATTTACTATTTTTGGCCAGGATCTGTCGACACACCCCGCTTAGAGTCGGTATGCATCTCCTTATACTTAACAATCTCCGCCTGCAACTTGTCACGAACCCGATCAACCGCCGAACGAATATCCGAATCCTCCTCCGTCGCCCGAAAGATATATCCCGGAACTTTAACATCCCCCTCCGCTCGGAATACCTCGCCCTTGTGATGATGTCGCGTGGTTCGCGCCACCTCCACCCAGACCTCCACCGGAGACTCGGCCTCCCATCGCTTAAGAAACTTGGCTAATGATCCAAACTTTTCTTCCACATACTCTTTGAGTGCCGGTGTTAAATCCACCTGCGTCGCCTTAATGTTGATGTTCATATTATTAATACCAGCTAGCCATGATAAAAAGTTGCGGGAAGCGCCGCCAAAATTCAAAAAACAACCCGTGCTCCCCCGACCCGCGGAGCGGGTCGGGTTTAGCCCTCCACCCGCTCCCCTTGCTCCGCTTCTAAACCGACACAACCTCCTCTTCAAGTTGAATTCCGAATTTTTCACCTACCGATTCCTTTACCAACTGAATCAGACCGCGAACTTCGGCGGCGCGACCATTTAAAACATTCACAATAAAATTAGGATGTTTTGGCGAGATCATCACTCCCCCGTTCGCCACACCACGCAAACCGGTCTGCGAAATCAAATACGCCACCGGCACCACCGGAAAAGGATCGGTTTTAAGATGCGGCCGGAGCAACTCCTGATGCTCCAACGGCACCGCCCGCCAGTCAACATTTTTAAAAATACTTCCGATATTCGGATACTCTAGCGGATGTCGCAGAGCGCGATAGGTTATTTTTTCCTTCATTTGCTCGCGAATCAAAGCCGGATCCCCCGGACGCAAAACCAAAGTCGCGCCGATAATAATCTCCTTGCGCGCCGCCCCTTTGAAAACGCTGGTTCGGTAACCGAACTCGCACTCGGAAGCGGTTCTGGTCCGCAAGTTAACATATGGCTCATTAGTCGCGACACTCGTCACCGTCGCCACCGCATCTTTTATCTCGCCACGAAAAGCGCCGGCATTGCCACGAATCGCGCCGCCCAAAGTTCCCGGCAAACCACCGGCCCATTCCAGTCCGGCAAGACCGTGCTCCGCGGCAAATTCCAGAACATCGTGCATTGGCACTCCGGCGCCGACCTCAAGCGCATAGCCCACACGGGTAATACCCAATAACTCCGGCTTTAGAACCAGCCCGGCAAAACCCTGGTCATGAATCAAAAGATTGGTGGCTCCAGCCAAAACAAAAATCGGCAAACCCATCCGACCGGCAGTTTCCACCCCCTCGGTCAGTTGCTCTATCGTGCTCGGACGATAAAAATAGCGGGCCGGGCCGCCGATCTTATAATAACTATAACGCGCCAAAGGAACATGTTCTTCAAACATAAAATTAATACTCGCCAAACGCTACGCTACCTTGAGGACTGTTAGGGGTGACCTCCAATTCTATTTGTAATGAATGAGTGCGCGTCCTAGCAGTCCTCAAGAAAGCCTAACGAAGCGCACACTGCAATAATTTTAGATTAGCTCTGGTCTAAGCGCAAATCGTTCACAGTGGAGAAGTAAGAAGTTTTTTTAAAAACGCTGGATTTTTTGCGGAATTGGAAAAGAAGACGAATACGCGCGGTAGCCTCGCCGAAAAAAATCACGAAAAGACAAGTTGGATATGCCAAAAAAGCAAAAGCCCCGCTTGCGCGGGGCCAATGCCACAAATAGATCGGTAAATCAAGCATTCCTCCATCGATATCATCGTCGGGGAATACCAACACCCATTCCTAAAGACCCTAGCACAGGTGGACTTATAAAGTCAAGAAGCTTTGGGAAAGAAACATGAAGTACGAGATAAGAGATAGGAAAAAGGTCGCGAGCACACGACCGAAAGATAAATAAGTTTCCTTTCCGTTTATACGAGCTCAGCTACGCGGCGCGAGCGAAAAAGAACGTACACAGAATCAAAAGGTAGTTATGTTTCATTTTCTTCCTAAAAAAGATGAGATGCAAGGCACTCGCGAGCACACGACCGAAAGATAAATAAGTTTCCTTTCCGTTTATGCAAGCTCAGCTACGCGGCGCGAACGAGCAGCGACTAAGCTGTAGCATTGTCGCTACAGCGCAGGAGAAGCGGAGCGAGCAACAAAGTAGATGACTTGTATAAACGGAAAGTTTTTACCGTAACTCGTAGGTCGCGCTCACCTGCACCGTCACCTCCTGTGTTCCGGCCTCAAGTGTCGGCACCGGCGGCAGACTCTCCTGCGAGATCGCTCCCGCCTTCAAGTCATAATAAGGTCGCGGATACCCGCCCTGCGACTCGGTGAAGGTTATCACCTTGCCCAAACGCACGCCGTTTTCCCGCGCCATCTCTTTGGCTTTGGCGCGAGCCTTGGCAAACGCCTGCGCTCTGGCCTCCTGAATAAAAATCTCCGGATCATCAATGTCAAACTGAAGACTGTTAATCTCATTTATGCCCAAAGGCGTAAGACCTGCCAACACCTCCCCCGCCTGCTCTAATTTACGAACCTTAACCAAAACGGATTGGGTCAGCACATAGCCCGACAAAACCGGCCGACCACCATCCGAAGCGCGATAATCATATCTCGGCGAAAGATTATACTGCGATGTTTTTATGTCTTTGGCTTCAATGCCCCGAGATTTCAAATACGCTATGGCATCGTTCATCTTCTTGGTATTCTCTTTCTGCAAAACCGCCGGATCCTTGCCCTCCGTCACCGCCGAAAAAGAAATTTTGGCTATATCCGGCGAAACTACCGCCTTGCCCTCGGCCGAAACCACAATACTCCGCGCCGGCACCACCGCTACCGCCCGACTCTTCAAAAAATAAAAGAGATTGAACCCAACCACAATTAAAACTACCAGCAAAACCCGAACTAGAAACTGACCCACTCCCTCGCTAAAGTTTTTTTTGTCCATAATATTTTTTATAAAATACAAAATTATAGCAGAAACTCGGTAATCATATTCCGCACCTCTTCTGGCTTAAGACTCGCCCCGCCAACCAAAAAACCGCTCAAAGTAGAATGCTTTCCAATATAACGTCCGGCCGTAGCTGAAGTTACAGACCCTCCATATAAAACCCGCGGGAATAAGTTAAAACCTTCGGCCACCTTAAGGATTATCTCCGCCACGCGGTTGGCATCCTCGGGCGCGTCATTCTCCCCGGTTCCAATCGCCCAGATCGGCTCATAAGCCACCATCAGTCGCGATCCGAGACCTTCACGCCCAAGCAGGTCAAAAACGGTCTTAAGCTGACGGGTTACAACCTCAACTTCTAGTCCATCGCTTCGCTCCGCCTCACTTTCTCCCACACAAAGCAAGGGCGAAATGCCCTGCCGTGCCGCTTGCAAAGCTTTGCTGGCCACCAGCGCGTCGTCCTCCCCCAGCTTACGCCGCTCGGAATGACCGACGATTACCGAACTTACATTCAAGGCCTTAAGCATCTCCGGAGAAACCTCGCCGGTATGAGCCCCGCCATCCGCCGCCGAAACATCCTGCGCGCCAAGCATTGCCTTCGTGAGTTGGTTTCGCACCACGTGAATTAACGGAAAGGGCGGAAAAACAATAACCCCAGTCTCGTCGCTCGCCGCGGCAAGCCTCGCCGCCTCCTCCTCGGTCTGCGGATTCATCTTCCAGTTAAAAGCAAGAATTGGCCTCATGGTATCAATTATAAAAAATGAATAACTCCCGCCACCACGAGTGCCGGAAAAATGCCGGAAATAATATTGCCCAAAGTAATCGCCACGATTGATTGCCAGAAAGGTATGCCAAAGACAAAGGCCGCGAGCGAGGCGCTCCACACACCGGAAAACGGCCCCGGCAAAGCCACAAAGCCGAACAAGGCCAGAACCTTATAAAATTCGCGCCGGTTAAAAAAACCATGGCTAAACTCATGAGTCATTTCTTCTTTGGGGGAAAAATCCCGCGCGTGCTTGGCGCGCGTATACTCAAACAGCCAGCCAAAAAAACGATCAGCTATCGGCAAGTGTCGGCGAAAAAAACCGGTCAGATGGCGCAAAACAAAAGAGAGCGGCAAGACCAAGATCACCCCGCCCAAAACACTTAAAACGTAGGCCTTCACTAAAGAAAATTTAAAACCCAAAACCGCGATCGGAATAGATCCGTTCAGCTCAGAAATCGGCGACATAGCGAGCAATATGGTCAGCAACTCTTGATTCATAAGTTTTAGCGCAAAGCCTGCGCGGCATAATCCGGATCGGTGGGATTAATATCTATTCCGGTGCCAAGCTCAAAACCGGCAAAGGTACTAAGCTTGGGCAAAATCTCAATGTGCCAATGGTAATGCCCGTAGCGTTTGCGATTGCGCACCGGTGAAGTGTGAATAAAAAAATTGTAATCCGGATCGTGAAGCTTGGTTTTCAAGCGGTGGATCGCCTCGCGCAAAGCCTCGGCCACATAACCAAGCGTGCGCTCCTGGGTTGTTTCAAAATACGGCAAATGCTCCTTGGGAAAAATCCGCAACTCAAAACTGCTGCGCGAAGCAAAAGGAGCAAACACGACCGCCTCTTCGTTTTCGTAGACTATCCGCGACTTCTGCTCCAATTCCCAACGGATCATGGCGCAATGCACGCACTCCCGATGTTTTTTAAAATAACTCGTTGAACCGACGAGCGAATGCTCCACATCCGGCGGAACGATAGGAATGGCAATAATCTGATAATGCGGATGGTAAACCGACGCCCCGGCAAGCGGTCCCCAATTGTGAAACATGGCCACGTAAGAAATACAGCGATTCTTTAGAAACTTCCGATAACGCTCCTGAAAAGCCTGAAAAACCTCCTCGGCCGCTTGTTGTGGCAGATCGCCAAAATCAGCCTGATGATTCCGAGTTACCACCAGCTCATGATGTCCAATCCCCTGCGCCACCCGGTAGGGGCCACGAGAAAAAATATGGGAACAGGTGCCGCTCGGAATAAAAGCCGGAAACTTGTTTTCAAAAACCTGCAATGACCAGTCGCTGTCTTTGGGAAAAAGCAACAAGGGCGAAGTATGTCGCTCCTCAAAAGGGCACTTGTCCAAAGAGGTCACGCTCCGCGCCTTATCGCGATTAAACTCGTGCGGCTTGCCTTTAAAATCGGAGATAACAATCCAATCATGAGAAACTAAATCCTGGCGCAGTTCGGGTCCGTGCATCATAAATCGTGCTTAACTAAATTTAATTCTTAATATCAGGAGAACTCGCAATTCTATGCTCATAATACCACGCCAAAACCTCCTTGGCGATTGGCACCGCGTTCAAACTGCCCCCTTTGGCGTCTTCAACCAATACCAACAGCGCGATCCGCGGATCATGCGCCGGAGCATAGCCCACAAAAAAAGCATTGGTCTTGGTATTGTTGGCAAACTGCGCACTGCCGGTCTTGCCGGCGACAAACATCGGCAAATCATAAAGCAACGAAGCCGTGCCATATGGTTTGCGAACCGCGTCCTCCATTCCCTCGCGCACCAAAGCCAACTCGTTAGTCCAAGAAGAATAATCCAAAACCGGCGAAGTACTCTCCGCCGAAGCCACCAAATGGGGTCGATAAAGCCTGCCTCCGCTCGCTATAGAAGCCGTAAACGCGATAAGTTGAAGCGGTGTTACCAACAAATCCCCCTGACCGATACTGGCGTTATAAGTATCGCCAATCCGCCAAATCTGCCCGGTACGCTTTTCTTTTTCATCCGGGTCTGGTAAAAAACCGCTGTTTTCCGCGGTCAAATCAACGCCGGTCTTTTGGCCAAAACCAAACTTCTGCCAATACTCCCGAAGTTTAGCAATTCCCAAACCAGCGTGTCCGCGATAATTTTTTTGCCCATTTAAGAGCCCTCCGCCAACGGCATAAAAATAAATATTGCTGGAACGAGCCAGGGCTGATTTAACATCCACCCATCCGTGGGCCTTCCAATCAACAAAACGACTCGGCTGGTCGGGGTTATAAGGATTGGCAACTTCAATAAACCCCGCGGAAAAAAATTGCTCCTCTGGTGTCACAATCCCCTCCTTGAGCGCGGCCAGAGCCACCAACGGCTTAATCGCCGAACCGGGGTTGTAGGCTCCGGAAACCGCCCGATTAAAAAGCGGCTTCAGCGGATCGCGCAACAAGGCAGTCCGATCATCGCTCAAAGCCTTCTGCGCGAAAACGTTACTGTCAAAAGAAGGCAGGCTTATTAAAGATAAAATCTCGCCGGTCTTAGGATCAATCGCCAAACCAACGCCGGAAGTTTTACCCAAGGATCGCAATCCAGCCCGCATTCGGTCATAAAAATACTCCTGTAAGTCGGCGTCAATTGTTAATTTCAAAGTCGCGCCCGGCTCCGGATCTTGAGTTACCCGACTGTCAAAAACCTTTCCCCGCGCGTCGCGGTACAAAAGCGAAGTCCCATCCAACCCACGCAGAACATCGTCGTAAACCGCCTCCACGCCAGTCTTACCAACCGGCAGTTTAGTCACCGTGTCCGCGCCGACATACCCTAAAACAGAAGCGTAGATCGGACCTTTAACATACTCTCTTTCAAAATCGTCTATAACCTTGAATACCGGAATATTTAATCCGTCGACGGCAATAGCCTCTTCGGAGGTGATGTTCCTCGCCAAAGGCACTACGCTGGATTTTTCAAAATCAGTCTTGTAAAAAGCCTCGGTTAACACCGCCGGATCCAACCCTAAAATCTCCGCCAATTGCGCAAGATAAACCTCGGGATGCTCGCCTCTGGGCAAACGAGTAACATCCATCACCACCGAAAAAGAGCTCTTACTCTTGGCCAAAACCGCTCCAAAACGGTCGGTAATAACCCCGCGCCGCGCCGGAACTATAACCGCCTCATGCGCGTTAGCATTGGCTCTGGCGGCATAAAAAGCCGCTTGGGCCGGATAAAGAAAAAGAATTCGTCCCAACACCAAGAGTAAAAGCGCCGCTATAAAAACAGCGACTAAAACAAAAGTAGCTTTTGACGGCGGCAACTCCAGCGACCGCGCTCGATCGGCATCCGAACCGCCAAAAACAACTTCATCGAATTGCAACTCGCGCCTTTTTTTCATGAGAGTCTCTAAATAAAAACCGAAGCGACAAAAAAAACAAAGAACCAAAGAAAGCATTTATCAAAGCCTCGGCCGCGACCAACGAAGGATGGCCCGACAAAAAAACCGCATTGGTTAACCCATAAAAAACAAATGTTCCTAAGACGAGTATAAAGGAATTATTGAAAAATGGCTTTCCGGGCAAACTATGTCCCAGCCAAAAAGCCAAGAGACCCAAAACAGAAATCACCAATACCGGCAAAAAAGATGAAGCTGAAAAAATGACCAATCCGGTAAAAATTACCGCCGCGATAAACAAAAAGAAATTGCCGACAAAAAAGGAAAGAGTCGTCAGTAACAACAAGGTCCAATTTGGTCTAATGCCAAAAACCATCAGCCAGGAAGTTGTCTGTAGAAAAACCAAAAAAACAAAGACAATTCCCAATAGGAGCCATGGCCAAAAAGATCTCATAAATAAATATTTAACTTCTGTGCTTGGCGGGGTTCGCGACACAAATCAGAAACCGGGTAAACCATCATAGCAAGAGATAAACTTCGTTAATGTCGGAAAGTTCGTACGGGAAAACTACCGGAGCTTCATCAAAAGCATCGGCCTGACCGGATTGCAGCTTGCCAACCTCTCCAACCGCCAAGCCATAGGGAAAATCGCGGCTAGCGGAATAAATTGAGTCGCCCTCCGCGACCGGCTTGCCCTTAACTATCAAAGTAAGCCGTGGCTCGCGTCCGCCCTTAAGCAAGGCATCCACGCGTCGAGAACCAAGTTTGACTGCCGACTTCCACTCCGGATCGTACATCGTCCTCACTAGGCTATAGTCCTTAAAAACCTGCTCCACCACCCCAAACAACAAGGTGCCGTCAATCGTCACCGGCGTCTTTTCCCGCACCCCCTCTAAACTCCCGACATTAATGCTCAAAAGTCCGCGATCGTTAAACGGGTAAGCCGAATAAACTCTGGCCAGGATAACCCTGCGATCCGACGGCAATAGGAGGGGCGTCGTCAAAGTATTCGCCGCCAGTTGAGCCCGCAAACTCTGATTCTCCCGCAGCAAGTCCAAAAGATCGCGATAGATCGAAGAAGTCGTGGAAAAGTTTTTGACTACGGCCACCGGCAACAGTGCCGCGTCGGAAATCAACGCGCCCAAACCGCTCCGCGGCATCAGCCGAGCCACGCCAAAAAAAGCAGCGTAAGCCAAAAGAATCAATAATGTAAGTTGAAAAAATTTTCGTACCACAAGTTAAAACAGTCGGCGAAGATTTTAAACGCGGTCAATCGCCGAAAATATCGGCCTTTACAATCTTATCGTACGTGGCTCCGAAGGATCCTGCAAGACTGGACGATACTTGGCAAAGTGCTCAATCGCTACTCCGGTTCCCCGCACCACGCAAGTCAGCGGATCATCCACCACGGTGGCCATCACCATCAAATCTTTGGAAATATATTCGGCAACTCCGCGCAACAAACTGCCGCCGCCGCAAAGATAAACGCCCCGCTTTAGAATATCGCCGGCCAACTCCGGCGGCGCGGACTCAATTACCTCCCGAATCGCGTCCACAATAACTTTAAAAGACTTGCCGATGGCGGCGCGCACGTGTGGGTCTTTGATTAAAATCTCGCGCGGCAAACCGGTCGTCAAATCCCGTCCGCGAACCGAAATTTCCAAACGCTCTTCAACCGGCAAAACCGAACCAACCGCGATCTTGACCTCTTCCGCGGTCGGCTCACCAATCGCGATCTTAAACTCATCGCGCACAAAACGAATAATATCGTCGTTAAACTTATCTCCGGCTATTTTGAGACTCTTGGCGGTTACGATACCGCCCATGGAGATAATCGCCACCTCGGTGGTGCCCCCGCCGATATCCACCACCATGTTGGCCGTCGGCTCGTTGATTGGCAACCGAGCGCCCAAGGCGGCCGCCAGCGGCTCTTCAATCAACAAAGCCTGAAAGACTCCGGCGCCGATAACCGCGTCCTCTACCGATTTGCGTTCCACCTCCGTTAAATTACTCGGCACCCCGACCACCGCCCGGCGATAGTTCACAAAAATACTATCCTTGCTTACTCGCCGCAAAAGATGCCGCAATATTTCCTGCGTAACTTCAAAATCGGCAATGACGCCATTAACCAAGGGACGCGCCACGGTAATGTGGCTCGGCGTCCTCCCCAGCATATCCCTCGCCTCGGTGCCCACTGCCACCACCTGATTGGTCTTGGTGTTAAGCGCCACGACCGACGGCTCATTGATTACAATTCCCCGCTTATCCAAATAAACCAGAACATTGCTGGTGCCAAGATCAATTCCGATATTTTTTCTGATAAGTCCGAATCGCGACATAGTGACTAAAAAGTTCTAAGTGTTTTAATTTTTTTAAGTATAGTAGCGCCGCGCCTAGAACATCTACAACATCTCCATCGCCTCCTCAAGCGTTACAAGCTTAACCTCTTTGGAGTCCCTCCGCTTGAGCTCAATCTTGTCTCCGGTTTTAGCGCTAACCACCGCCCGAAGACTTATGCCCAACAAATCGGCATCGCCAAACTTTTCTCCAGCCGAAACGGCGCGATCATCATAAAGCACCTCCACTCCCCGCTTGGTTAGCGAATCGTACACCTTTCGGCCCCGCGCCTCAACTGCCGTATCTTCGGCGCCCAGAACCAGAAGATGAACCGCAAAAGGCGAAGCCTCCTTTGGCCAGATAATACCTCTTTCGTCGTGATGTAATTCCACCAGCGTCGCGAGCAATCGACTCACGCCAATACCGTAAGAGCCCATCACCGCCGGTTTTTTGCTTCCGGTCTGATCGGTGAATTGCACGCCAAAAGCCTCGCTATACCTGGTGCCAAGTTTGAAAACGTTGCCGACTTCAATTCCACGAGCAATCGCAACCGTCCCACCGCAAACTGAAGAAGCAGGCTCGTTAGCCGAAGAAGCGGGCTCGCCCGCCGTAGAGGCGGGACACCTCTCGCCATCCTTAACCTTCGCGACCTCCTCGTTCTGCGACCAATCACACTTTGGGCAATAATAAACCGTGTCCTCGCCCGCTGGAGAAAGAGCTTGAAACTCGTGGGTATACTCGTCGGTAAAGGCTCCGCCTCCGGCCTCGGTCAATCGCACCGGAACATTGAGTCGCACAAAAACTTTTTTATAAGCCGCGATAACTTTTTGATAATACAAATCCAGATCCGCCTTATCGGCATGAAAACTGTAAAGATCTTTCATTAAAAACTCCCGCCCGCGCAATAGTCCGCTCTTGGCGCGAGCCTCGGCCCGAAACTTATTTTGGATCTGGTACACGGCTCGGGGCAAGTCCTTATAGGATTCTATAAACTGCGCCGCGGCAAAAGCCGACGCCTCTTCGTGCGTCCAGCCCAAACCAACCTCATCGCCCGCCGGCGACTTGAACTCGTAGCCGACCCTCAATCCCCAGCGCTTGGATTTTTCCCAGTGCTCCCTCGCGATAAGCGCGGGAAACAACAGCTCCTCGCCTCCGATGGCATTCATCTCCTCTCTCACCACCTGGGCTATTTTCTGCAGTACCCGAAAACCCAGCGGCAAATAGGTATAAACTCCGGCCGACATTTTTCGCGCAAACCCACCGCGTGCTAAAAGCTGGGCATTAATCGCCTCCTCGTCCTTTGGCGCCTCCTTGCGAGTTTTAGTAAAAAGTTCCGACTGCAACATGTGGTTATTCTATAGATTTAAAAGTGCTTCTGCAAATAACAAAGATAAGAAAACGCCCCACACATTTGTGTGGGGCGTAAGTGGAAAAGAGCGAAGGGCTACGAAACTACTACTCGAGACCGCAGCCAGTCAGCCCGACGCTCAGGATTGTGCCAACTGGCATCCATCTTACCATCGTGCCAGCTCACGTGCGGCACATTACCGTAGGAGTTCCACGAACCGGAGCAGAGCGTGAAGCTCTGGATGTCTAGATGCTGGCCATCCGAGAGGATGAAGTGGAAGACCTCAAGGAGAATCCGCTCAAGGAGGGTGATTCCCTTGATGTTCTGCTTCTTGAGCTGGTTGGCCGAGAGATTCTTGAACTCGGGGTCGGCTTCTTGGCTTGCTTTCACGTAGACCACGTAGAATCCAGTCTTGGGGTCTCGGTCATTCTTGGTGATAGCGGCATCAAGATCGGTGGCGTATTGCCATGTGAGGAAGAGATTGGCCCCCTTGATGGCGTTCATCACCTTCTGCGGAGTCATGTCCTCGTATACTACGATTGGCCAGTATCCGGGACGGTATTCAATGGCCAGATCCCAGAAGTCGGCTTTGATGCCGAGCTTGACGTAGACTTGCCTCCAGATGGAGGCGAAGTTGACGAAGGGAGCCGTCTCGGACTTTGCGCCAAGGGCGCGCGAGGCGAGGAAGGCCTTGAAGTCGGCGAAGAATCCCGACCTGTCCTTCACGATCTGAAAGAAGTCGGCAAACTCCATGACCTCCTTGAGGTTCCGACTCCCCTCTTGGACCAGAAGAACGATGGAGGCGATGAGCTTCATCAGCCTTTCCCACGGACTTGAATCTTGCGTAGACATGAAATCCACACCCTTCCGGTTTGAGCGGAAACGAAGCTCTTTTATGGCAAAATCTGGCGGAAACACAGTGTTTCGAAAGACCAGTTTTCGGTTTTAAAAGAGCCCTAACGAACATTTGCTAATATAGCATATTATATCCAAATCCGTCAAGGGATAACACTAAGATGCCAGCCTTCGCTGGCATGACAATCGGGACACCGTTTTCCCCACCTCTTACTCCATATTTTTTATCTCTAAAACAGCTTAATCACATCCCGCGCCGTCACAAAAATCATAAGCAAGATAAGCAACCAGAACCCAATGGCGTTCGCTATCATCTCCCGCTTGGCCGAAAGAGCGCTCCCCTTTATTTTTTCAATCAGTAAAAAAAGCATCCGCCCGCCGTCAAGCGCCGGGAACGGCACCGCGTTTAAGACGGCAAGATTCAAAGAAATTAGCGCCACCAGTTGTACCAAGTGCAGTAAACCAAACCGCGCGCTCTGCGCGGCAATTTGAAAAATACCAATCGGTCCGACAAAGGCCTGCGCCGGCGCCCGACCAACAAACAAACCGGCAATCAAAACGCCAAGCGATGAGATAATCAGCCAAATCGTCTGCGCCGCGGTAAATAGTCCAGCCTTGATGGCGCCAAAAAAACCAAGTTCGGGAAAGCCGGATTCCGAAACCGCCACACCCAAGGCGCCGCGCCCCACTGCGGGATTCAAATCCGGAGTAGCGACAACCGACAAGGTGGTCGTCGCTCGAAGTATCGAAAAAGTCACCGCCTCGCCGCGATGTTGAGCTACGAAATCAACAAAGGCCGTGGAACTCCGAAAATCAACCAAGCCGTCGCCGGTTTTAAAACCCGCCGCCTCCGCCGGCGAACCGACTGCAACATCGGAAACTATCACCGGACCAGAAAGACCGGTAAAGAAAAGGAACGACAGCAAAACCCAGCCCAAAAAAAAGTTCATCACCACTCCGGCCGCGATAATCACAAAACGCTTCCAAATGCTTTGGCGCGAAAAATTGCGCTCCGGTGGAATTTGCGGCTGCTTCCCTTCTTCGTCGTTCAAATCCGCCCGCTCGCCAAAAATCTTCACAAATCCGCCAAACGGCAAAAGATTAAAGCTATAGACGGTCTCCCCTATTTTTTTGCCAAACAACCGTGGCGGAAATCCAAAACCGAACTCCTCCACGTACAACCCGAATGCCTTGGCGCACAAAAAATGCCCGAGCTCATGAATAAAAATTAAAACCGAAATTCCAATAAGCAATAGAAAAATAGTCATTCGTGTATTTCGGTGATTTTTTTCGCGACCAAATCTTCAATGGCTTGATTCGTGGCATCGGTAATCTCCTGAACTTGTTTCTTGGCCTTGAACTTCTGATCCTCGCTCAGCTCCTTGGCGTCAAAAAGAGCCGCGACTTCTTTGTTCGCCTCGTCTCTGGCGCCACGCAGACGAATCCGGATTTTCTCGGCAATCGCCTTGGCGAGTTTGGCCAACTCTTCTCGACGTTCGGCTGTTAGCGGCGGCAACTGAAAGCGGACGGCACCGCCATCAACCGTCGGCGTGATGCCAAGTGAAGAATTTTGAACCGCCTTGGCGATGGCCGCCGCCGCGTTGCGATCCCAAGCCGTCACCACCACCTCGCGCGGCGGATTGATGCCGATGGATCCCAGTTGTTTGACCGGCAACAGCTGACCAAAATAATCAACTTTAAGATCTTCCACCAATTGCGCGTTGGGACGATTGGTGCGGATTCCACCCAGTTCGGTTCGCAAAACACTCAAAAAATCCTTAGTCCGATTTTCAAAAGTTGTAAGAAGTAGTTCCATGAAAAATTAACCGACTCGGCAAACAAGCGGCAAGAAATAAATCACCAAACCAACGAAAAGCAAGACCATAAAGAGACCGAAGGCTTTATCCATATAAAGATTAAACATGTAAAACGGCGGCTTCAATTTGCAACCGTTGATTAGTAGTATACCGATGCATTTGCATGAGTCTATAGGAGAGGGCTCCAAGCACCCGAAAATTCTTCGCGGCATCGGCTCGCAGATGCTCCAAAAGAGCCACGGCAAAATCCATGAGCGGACGCTCCTCCTCGGTAAACGCCTTAAGCATTTCCTTTCGTCCTTTGGAATCGGCGCGCAAGAACAAGGGAACCTCTTCGCGAAAATGGTGCTTATCGGCAAACTCCGGCTCCCCGCTTAGATACAATCTCTGCAACCGCGATACAACTGGCGGAAAAAGTGTCTGCGGATCATGAACGCTCAAAAAAATCACGGCGTGCTCCGGTGGCTCTTCCAGGACTTTAAGCAAAGCTTGCTGGGCAATCTGGGTAAGTTTGTGCGCGGCGTCAATCAAAATAACTCGCCGTGAAGCGCGAAACGGCTTCACAAAAACTTCGGCGCGAAATAAACGAACCCTATCAATGCCGCCCTCATCCTGATCGGCGGCGTTGAAGGCCAAAAAATCAAGCAATGGATCCTTGCCATCCCAAGCGCCAGTCTCCAAAAATCGCGCCAGACTGTGGGCAAAATCCCGCTGGCGAACCAGCGACTGTCCAAAAAGAAGATAGCCATGGGCCAATCGTGAACGGGAAATCAGCTTCTCAAAATCTTGGCGCAATTCGTTAACCAAAGCCATAAGACCCAGTTTAGCACGGACTTATGCATTTGGATGCGTCGCATTTATCTCTTGGTAAGCAAGGTCCGCTTATAAACATCCAAATGATTCAAAATCAAACCGGCGCCCTTGGCCACACAAAAAAGAGGATCCTCAGCCAGATAAGTCGGCACTCCGGTAAGCCTATGAAAAAATTCATCCAGGTGCCGAAGCTGACTGCCGCCGCCGGAAAGAATTATTCCCTTCTCCATGATGTCGGCCACCAATTCCGGCGGCGTTGAGTTAAAAACATTTTGCACCGACGAGGCGATTTCCAGTAAAAACGGCGTGAGCGCTTCGGCGATTTCGTTGGACTTGATGCTTATATCGCGTGGCAGACCGGAAACCAGATCTCGTCCGCGAAGTTCAAACTGCAACTGCTCCTTGGTAGCCAGCGCCGAACCAACTTCTATCTTCACGGTTTCCGCTGTCTGCTCTCCAATCGCGAGCGAATGTTTGCGCTTCACGTAATCTATAATCGCTTGATCAAACTTGTTTCCGGCCACCCGCAAACTGGACCAGGAAACAATACCGCCAAGCGAAACCACGGCCACCTCCGCCGTGCCTCCACCGATGTTGATAATCATATTGCCAACATGGGCATTAATTGGAATGCCGGCACCCAGCGCCGCCAAAATCGGCTCTTTGACGACAAAGGCCTCTTTGGCTCCAGCCTCGCGGGCGGCGTTGACCACCGCTCGCCGCTCGGTGGGCGTGATACCAGCCGGAACCGAAATCACCACCTCCGGCCGAAAAATATTAAACCTGCCAACCGCGCGACTGATAAAATACTTGAGCATCGCCTTGGTAATGTAATAATCGGCGATTACTCCATCCTTTAGGGGGCGATAGGCGGAAATATCGTCCGGTGTTCGACCAATCATTTCCTTGGCCTCCTGGCCAACGGCTAGCACGCTGTTTTCCGGCAAACTCAAAGCCACAATTGTCGGCTCGTTGATGATAAATCCCTTGCCGGGCACAAAAACAATCGTATTGGCAGTACCTAAATCAATACCAATTTTGCGGGTAAACATAATCAAAGGTGTTCCCAGTATAGGCAAAAACTCTGGCAAAGAAAATAGCCGCCTTATTCTCGTCCCCTCCAAGCCAAAATATAAAGGCCGATAAACACCAAACTGCCCCAAGCATCAACCGCGAGATCCTTCATGGTATCCGTAAGTCCCAGCTGGTTGCGATATGACGGCAAGCTAACCAAGCAACGATCCACCAAAAATTCAAAAAATTCCCAAAAGACACCGACTCCCAAGGCAAAAAGAAAAATAAGCAGGCCTCGGATCAAAATACTTGGGGCGAAAATCCGAGGCGATGGCGAGCTCATAAAAAACAGATAGAAAAAGTTAGCCACCACAAAACCTCCCAAAAAATGGGGAATAACATCAATCAAGGCAAATCGATAAATCCAATACCAATGAAACGAAAGCGCGATCAGGTGAAATCCCAACAGCCCCAAAAGTGCCGCTACAAAAAAATGGCGAGAGAGAATAAACAATGAGAAGCGCTTCATTCGAGTGAGCATACCGCATTTTAACAGAAAACAGAAAGCCGGATACACGAAGCTGGAATGACATGCGCTGTTTTTCCGGCAAAGAAGTTCGAGCAAAAGACGAGCCGAACTTACCGCTTCTTCCACTGCGGGGCGCGTCTGGCCTTCTTATGCCCATACTTCTTCCGCTCCACCATGCGCGCGTCGCGAGTCACATAGCCAAAACGGCGCAATCGCTTCTTGAGCGATTCATCAAACTTAATAATCGCCTTGGCGATGGCGTTGCGGGCCGCCTCGGCTTGAGCGTTAATTCCACCGCCGTGAACCATTACCGAGGCATTAAACCTCTCGGCAATATTGAGCATTTTAAAGGGAGCCAGCAACGCCGCCCGTTGTTTAGGAGTCTTAAAATAAAGAGTATAGTCGGCGCCATTAACCGACATGCCCGGAACTCCTTCCGCAATGCGAACTCTGGCGTGAGCGGTCTTTCTGCCACCCAAAGCTTCATAATAACGCTGGGATTTAATTTTCGTGGTCATAAAGATGAAGTCTATTTAGACGAACTCTCCGCAAACGATTTTTAGGCAACATGTTGTAAACCGCCTCTCGCAAAACCTGACTCGGCGACTTGGCAAACTTTTGCTCATACGAAAGTTTTCGCAGATGCCCCATGTAGCCGGTGTGCCGATAATATATCTTATTTTTAGCCTTGTCACCGGTCACCCGCATCTTGGCGATATTTTTAACCACCACCTTAACGGCGCCGGGTAGACGCGGATTATAGTCCGGACCATGCTTTCCCTGAAGCGTCACCGCGATCTGGGAAGCGAGCCGACCGAGACTTTGCTTGCTGGCATCAATAACGTTGTTCATAAAAAAAATTAAACAAATTCAATCACGGCGAGCGGCGCGGCATCTCGTTTGCGCGAAGTCGCCTGTTTGATAATTCTGGTATAACCGCCATCTCGTTTTACATAGAGCGGGGCGATGTCGTGATAAAGACGCTCCGCGGCATGTTTGGGCAGCTTAGCGCAAAGCAAGCGAAAATGAGCCACATCCTTGCGCTTAGCCATCGTCACCATTTTTTCAACCAACGGCCGGATTTCTTTGGCCCGAGCCACCGTCGTCTCAATCCGCTTATGATCAATTAAGCTGGTGAGTAAGCTCTTGCGAAACAACTTTCGACGACTTGTAACCCGGTTGAATTTCCTCATAAATATCTTATAGCGCTTACTTTTTGGCCGTCTTTTTAGCCCGAGGCTTTTTAGCTTCCGCGGACTTTGGAACAACCGCCATCGGTTGAACCTCCATGCGAGGCATTTCTGCCACTACCTTAAAATGATCCTGCAAAATATGAGCCGCCTTAGCCATGGCGGTTGAAGGCGTAATGCTCCCGTCGGTTTCAACTACGAAACGCAAACGGTTAAAATCAGTCCGGTCCTCAACCCGCATATTTTCCACCGTAAAATTAACTTTGGTAACCGGAGTAAAAATAGCATCCAAGGCAATCACTCCAATCGGTAATTTTTCCATCTTGCGCGCCTCAAGCGGCACATACCCCAATCCCTTTTCCACTGTTAACTCAATATCCAACTCGGCATTTTTGGAAGTCAAAGTGGCGATGTGGGCCAAGGGAGTAATCACCTCAACCTCTGAATTCGCCTCAATATCCTTGCCAGTCACCGCTCCCTCGCCCTTAAATTTTAGACTCAAAACCTGTGGGTCTCTGCTGTGCATTCGAAACCGAATTTTCTTAAGATTCAAGGTAATCTCCACTACATCCTCGATCACATCCGGCAAGGTTGAAAACTCATGGCCGACGCCTTTGATTTTAATCAAAGTAATGGCACCTCCGGGCAAGGAAGAAAGCAGGGCTCTCCGCAAGGCATTGCCCACCGTCAGACCATAGCCGGTATACAAGCCCTCTATCTCAAAAATCCCCTCGGTCGGACTTTCGGAAACGGTCTTAATAGCAACCCGCGAAACGAGTTTATCGTACATAAGTTTTTATTATAAACTATTTAACTATTTTTGAATAGTAATCGACTACGAGCCCGACGTCAAACGGCGGTTCATCAACCCGAGGAGCGGAAACCACCGATCCGGACACGGCATCCTTGTTGAGCTTCAGCCACGCCGGCGGTTCATAGTTCTTAAGCCGCTCGGTTATCTCTTTGAACACCGGGTGATCCTTGGACTGCGGGCGCAGACTGATAACGTCTCCAACTCTTACCGAATAGGAAGAAATGGAAACCCGTCGGCCCTTCACAAAAATATGGCCATGGCCGACAACTTGGCGAGCCACCGAGCGAGAGGCGGTAAATCCCAGGCGATACAAAACATTATCCAAACGAGCCTCCAATAAGTTGGCAAAAGTCATTCCGGTAGCCGCCGGATCTTTAAGCGCTTTTTTGAAAAGCGAACGCACTTGAGCCTCCCTCAAGCCGTAGGCAAACTGGAATTTTTGCTTCTCCAGAAGTTGGCGCCCATACTCCGACGGGGCGCGCCGACGAGCAGCGCCGTGCATTCCCGGCCGAGTCGGACGGCGAACCGTGGCGCATTTTGGCGAAGCGCAACGCGAAGCCTTTAAAAAAAGCTTAACTCCGAGAGCGCGTTCTTTTTTTTCTTGAGTATTAAACATTTGAGTGTTGTAAATTCTTGACTACACTCGCCGAACTTTTGGCGGGCGCGGACCGTTGTGCGGAATCGGCGTCACATCGCGGATGGAAAGAATATTAAAACCGCGCGCGGCGAGCGATCTAACCGCCGAATCCCGTCCCCCGCCGATGCCGTTAACCAGAACTTCCACGTTAAAAGGACCTGCCTTTTTAACCTTTTCGGCTAGCGCCGCCACCACCTTTGAAGCCGCGAATGGGGTCGCCTTTTTAGGGCCGTTAAAACCCAAGGCGCCGGCGGAGCTCCAAGCCACCACACCGCCCTTGTCATCGGTAATGGAAATCAAAGTGTTGTTATAAGAGCAATTAATAAAAACCTTGCCGCGTTCGTGGCGGTTGCTGGCCGACTTTCCGGCAGTTTTTTGAAAAGCCACATCCAAAGCATCCTTCTCTTTGATGGCCTCATCCGATGTTTGACTGGCAACTTTTTTCTTTCCCATGGGTTTGTAATCCTACAATAAAGGCGATTTTACTTCAATGCCACCTTTCGCTTGCCGCTTCCGGCCGTCTTGCGAACATTGCCGCGAACGGTGCGAGAATTAGTCTTAGTTCTCTGACCGCGAACCGGCAAACGTCGGGCGTGGCGCGCCCCGCGATAAGTTTGCAGATCCTTAAGCAAAGCGATGTTCTGTTTAATGATTTGCCGCAATTCACCCTCAATTTTGAAATGCTTTTCTACATACTCCTTGATCTTGTTCACCTCGTTTAAGTCGAGCGTGCTGGCGCGTTTATCCGGATTTATTTTGGTCGCCGTCAAAATCTCCGCCGCCCTCGTAGGCCCAATTCCATAAAGATAAGCCAACGCGATAATAATGCGCTTGTTATCAGGGATGTTGATACCTAGAAGTCTCATGGTGTTTGATTGGTTAATCGCTGATCGTCCTCCGGCAAAATTTAATTTTTATCCCTGCCGTTGCTTGTGCTTCGGAATGGTACAGATAACCAAAACCCGGCGGCGGCGGCGAACCGTCTTGCACTTGTTGCAAATTGGTTTGACTGATGAACGAACCTTCATAAAAATAACCTAATTATAATCGGCGGATAATTCTGCCACGCTCGCCATCGGGACTCAATTCCAAAAGCACGCGATCTCCGGGAAGTATCTTAATATAATGGAGACGCATCTTGCCCGCAAGATGGGCCAAGACGACATTGCCATCATAAAGTTTCACCCGAAACATAGTTCCGGGAAGCGATTCTTCGACACGCCCCTCGCGAGCGGGAATATTCCGATCAAGCATGCAAGTAGGGATATTAACAAAAAAGCCCAACCGAAGTCAACTCCAACCCGAAAAAACAGCGATTTATGGAACCTACTGGATATTAATCGCCACCCGCTCCTCGCGGTTCGGAACGCTTCTCACCCAAAAGGGCCAAAGCGAAATTTGGGCGCTCTCTAACCCCGGCAAAGCCAGCACTGCCACCTTAAGCTCGGTCTCCGACTTCCCCAGAACCAGCCGCCGCAAAGCCGCCAGATCCACATCCCGAACCAACTCCGCGCGATAAACCACCAAGAGCTCCAGCCGTCCAGCAGAAACAACAAACCTCGGCGTGCCGTACTCCAGAGAATAATGCTTCAAAAAAAGTCCCTGACCGGCCTCTTTTTCGGCCTTGGCTTGCAACATTGTCACCAGATCTTTTTCACGAAAAGCCATCATCGTCATTTGAGCCTCGGTAAAAATCGAAAAACGCCCGTCGGCATCGACCGTATCCCTAATTCTTTGGGTAATCAGCTTAAAATCAGTCGCCCCGCTAACCACCTTCAAATCCTTGGGGGCTTGAGTCAGCAAGGCCGCGGTCAGAGCATCGCGAATAGTCGTCAGCGCCGCCGTCTTGGCATTTTCAATATCGGCCGAAGTAGGAAACGGAACCACCCCCACCACTCCGCCACTCATCGCGGTTTTGGACTCCGCGTAAAAAGCGGCAAACTTCGGCGTCCCCTCAAAACCCGGAATGACGAATTTTTCTATCGGGCCGATGTTGTAATCCGCTCCGGTTTTATCGGCCACAACTTCCGCCTCAATGCTTGAAGGCACGATCTTGCCATTCACCACCTTCGCCCCGGGAACTACCAAGCTCTTGGCTAAACGGAAAATTTTTCCATCCGGCGCCCGAAAACGAGTTCGCAGAACCAAAGCCTGGGGCTCGGATGAGTAGGTATTATAAATAGTAATCTGCCCGCTCGCGGCGCGGGAAACTTCTTTTTTGCCGCTCGCCGGATACGCCGAATCAAAATTTTTCTTTTGAACAAAAAGCTGCCCGGGAACGGAAACAGTCTCCGCGGTCAGACGCGACAAATTTTTATCCACCGTAACCGAGCCGTCAAACTTCCACGGCACTCGTCGCGCCGTAATCTTAATCTCCGCCTTAGGCAGAACAACCATTACCAAATAAATCGCGCCAAGAAGCGCCAAAATTCCGGTTGTCCAAAAAACCAATCTAGCCCAGAAGCGGCGAGTTGGAATTTTAGCGTTGACAGATCCGCCGCGCCGCGCTGGTCTTGAGACTTCCTCTTCTTCTTCGTCTTCAAAAAAATCCCGCGCCGAAACCTCGGCGGCTCGCGAAGCGGTGGCGGCAACAATATCGGCCAAACGCTTGCCTCTTCTCTCTCCAAATGGATTGCGGGCCCTAAGACGGGCGCCACGAGCGGCGGTAAGAACCTCCGAATCAACCGATTCAATCAAAATTGTTTTTTTGAGTCCGAGAGCTTCGCGCCTCAAGAGCGTAAACGAAGAACGAGATTCAAGTAAGACCGAAGAGCGCGGAATGCTTATCACAACTTGCCGCGCTTCAATTTCCGCCAAGCGCTCAATCAGAGCGGCGGAGTCTTCTTCCGGTCGGGCAAAAATTCTTTTAATCAAAGCCATGGGTTATGAAGCTAGAAGCCAGCGAGCGTGCCTCCTTGCCACTCTGTCAATTTTATCACGAGACGGCGTCAAAGAAAAAGCGGCATGAAAAACCAAAAGATCGGCTAGAGCGCGGGAAGGAGCGCTAACTCCGGAGGCAAGAATGATTTTGGGAGCAAGTGGCAACCCGGCAACCTCCGCCAACTTGATGTCCAACGGCGGCCAGGGGGCTAAACGCACCGACTTCTCAAAAAACCAGCGGGGAAGATCAAACGACGAGGCCAAAAACAAGGGACGGGAAAAAATACCGCTATCGCGTTCGTAAAGCGACGCCAAGCACTTTGCGAGCGCCCCCGAAAAAGATTTTTTAGCGCCGCGCAAAACCCCGGGCCCAAAATCAGCCGCCACCAAACGGCGATAAAACGCCTCAACCGAAGACAGCGGCAAACAAAAATCGTTTTGCAAAGATTGCCCGATCGCCTCCCTCCCCCACGCCACCTCGCCCAAAAAACGCAAACCTTGAAGACCGCCAGCATATAAATCGCCGTGTCGCAGGTCGGCATACAATAAAGAAAACTCCGGTAGCTTCTCCGTGGATCGCGTAAGAAACTGCGCGTAAACCGCCCCCCGATCGGAGATAAAAACCAATTGCTCCTCGGAAATAAACTCATAAAGCTGGCGCAAAAAATACTTGGGGCTCAAAACAATTTCAAAAGAAAAAGAAATTTCTTTGGCCGAAAAACCGATTGGATTAGGAACGGCGTGCCCATCAAGCACGGTGCGTAGCAACCTCACATCCGCCACCGCCACCTCCAAGTCATGGACTCGCATCTTAATGCCCGCCGAGGCTCGCTCGCGGTCAAAAGCCTGCCAGAGCGCCTGCACAAAAGAGTTCTCCAACTCCGTCTCGTCAATTTCGCGTTCGGCATCTTCCCGGGCCATGCTCGCGCCTCCCAAAATAACCGTCGCCAAACGCGCCCCGGTAAGCACCAACACCCGCGAAGTTTTAAAATCCAAAAACCGGCGACTCATCTGTCGCGCCGCCGCAACCAAAACGGAATATGTGGGTGAAGCAACCGGCGTATATAGAGCGCTAAGCACCTTGAGTGTTTTTGTTTCTCGCCTCGCCTCCAGGCGATACAGGCGCACGCCCGAGGCTTCAAAGCAAATTACAAAAAACCGCTCTCCGTGATTAGCGCCAAAAACTAAAGGTAGAACTGAAGGCCAAAATCTCACTCAACAAGTATAAACTCTTCGCCAACCCAAACCTAGTGAAAATAAAAAAATCGCCCGGCGTAATGTCGGGCGAAAAGAACTAAGCTACCAAGGGTCCAATCCTAGGACTTGTGCACAACCAGAAAACGGTAATTCTCGTCCCAGACGCAATCTCCCCATTCCAGAATCAAGCAGCGTCGACCGGAACACGCGTTAAGACAAGGTACGCGAAAACCACCGAGTGGTGGCAACACAGAACCCAGAGCAACGATCGAAAACTGAAGCTGAAGCTCGGGATGGTGCTTACCAAAAGCAAGCAAGTGTATAAACTTAGCAGGCTCCAGGCCACGCCGCTCGATCTCAATAAGTGCATCTTCGGTGGAAATGCGACGGTTAAAGTGAAGAAGCTCGAGTACAACCTCCTGCTTTCCCGTAGCTTCGATCGGAAACTCTTCCGCGATGATGCCTGAGCTACCACCGTCGTATCTGCCATCCACAATCATCTTTTTGAGAGTCCGGGATGATTCAACGATGAAAGCGATTTTATAAGGCTTCGTCTCGGCGCAGGAGGCGAGAATCATCTTCGCAATCCCCTCCGCGAGTTCGGGATCTTTCCCAATCCGAGCAATGTCCTCGTCACTACCGCCCTTCTCCAACACCCTATCAGTCACCGCCTTGAAGAGTTCAAAAAGAACTCCCAGCGATGACAAAAACTGACTCTTTGGCCGAGACATAAGACTCTCCCGTCTTTGATTAACCCGCCCCTTATTCCGCAAACACTGCGGAACCTAAGGCTCATCTCTCAAAGAACTGGCCAAATTATATCTGCTAAATACTATAATTGTCAACCGACCGTGGCTCGAATCCGGCGAACGCCAGCGGCCACGCCCTCTTCCTTTAAAATCCTGAACCGCCCAATTTCGCGGCTGTTTGCAACATGCGGCCCCCCGCAAAACTCCTTGCTCCACGCCGTACCCAAAGATTCACCCAAAAAATAAACATTTACCGGATCGGGATACTTTTCCTTAGAGGAATAAAGCGCTCCGGTTTTTTCCGCCTCCGCCTTCGGCAAAATCACCTTTTGCATCAGTAAGGCCTGGCCGATCTTTTGATTAACCAGCTCCTCCACTTTTTTCACCTCCTCCAAAGTCAGCTTGCGCGAAAAGGTAAAATCAAAACGCGTTCGCTCCGCGGTGATATCCGAACCCGCTTGACGCACCTCGTTCCCCAAAACGACGCGCAAAGCCTGTTGAAGCATGTGCGTTGCCGTGTGCAATCGCGTTACTTTTTTTAGCTCCTCCTCATTCCCCGCCTTTAGTTCGCCGGTATCAAGCAAAAGTCCGTGCCCGCCGAATTTTTTTTGACTGCCTGCCCGCGAAATTTCTTGGTGCTTCTTAAACTCGGCATCAAAAAGATCTCGCCGAAGCTCTTCGCCGCGAGCCCCTGCTTTTTCCTTAATAATCTCGTAGGGCAAACCAAAACTCTCGTAGAGTTTAAAAGCCGAGGCGGCATTTATTTTTTGCAAACGATCGAGTTCACGAAGTCCCTGCGACAAAGTTTTCGAAAACTTATCCCTCTCCAAACGATAAACCTCGTTGATAATTTCCAATGAAAGTTCTGGATAAGCTTGCTTGTATTGCGCTACCACAGCGCGGAAAAGCGGTTCAATCTCCCATCCAACTCCATAGACCATCAGCCGCCGTAAGAGTCTCCGCAAAACATAACCAGCATCTCTGTTGGAAGGTCGCACCCCGTCGCCAATCAAAAACGCCACGGCCCTCAAGTGATCCGCAAAAATACGCCCAATCCGCTCGTCCATCCCTTGGGGCAGCAAAGAAATTATTGACTTAAATAAATCCGTCTCAAAAATAGTTTTTGTTCCCTGCGCGATCATCGCCAAGCGCTCCAAACCCATGCCCGTATCCACACCGGGTGTTTTAAGAGGCTCCAAAATCTTACCGGAACTTCCGGCCTGCAACTCCTCGCGCGATCCGGAGAAAAAGAACTGATTGAAAACTATGTTCCAAACTTCAATATCGTCTCCGGCGCCGTTTTTGCAATAGATCTCGGTCGTTGGCCCGCAGGGACCGGCCGATCCCGTTGGCCCCCAAAAAACATCCCACAACTCCTCGCGAATATCAGTCACGCCAAGCGCTCTCCAGATGGCTATAGACTCTTCGTCTTTGGGCACGCCGGGCATTCCCTGAAAAACCGTCACGTAAGAAATATGAAGTCCGAGAGTCTTGGTGAGAAACTCATGCGCGTAAGCAATCGCCTCGCGCTTAAAATATCCGTCCTTTGGCAAACGCCGTTCACCCGCCTTATAGCCGAACGAAAAATTTCCCAGCATTTCAAAAAAAGTCAGGTGTCGCTCATCCCCCACCTCGTCAATATCCGAAGTCCGAAAAGATTTTTGCGCCGAAGTGGTGTTGTGACTCCCAAAGTCCCGCACCGGATCCGCTTCGCCGGTGTAATATTTTTTAAACTGTTGCATGCCGGCGGTGGTCAAAAGCACCGACGGATCGTCGGGTATCAAAGACGAAGACGGCACCACCGCGTGAGCCCGCGCTTTAAAAAATTCCAGAAAAGCTGTACGAATTTGATCAGCCGATCTAGCGCTCATATATTTTTAAGACTCGCTCTTAGGAAAGTTCAAATGAGGCAAAATAAGTTTAGCGGCATAACCGCACAAGATTCCCAATAAAGCGCCGCCGATAATATCAAATGTCCAATGAATTCCGGCCGCCACCCGAGCCACGCTGATAATTCCAGCAACTATCAAAAACCAAAAACCGGCGCGCGGGCGCAAAAAATAAAAAGCGGTCGCTATGGCAAAAAAGAAAATAGCGTGTCCGGAGGGAAAAGACGGAGTAATATCTACCGCGACAAGCGGGGTAAAATCAAGCGCGACAAATGGGCGAGGACGGGGTAAAAAGAAACGAAAAATCGGGGTCACCACGCCGTAGGCCAAGATACCCGAAAGCCCAACCAGCAATATGTTGTAAAGCCGCCGCCGCCAAAGCGTCTCCCGAAACAAAAGAAAAACCGCCGCCAAAATGGTAACGTACGGTAAATAAGCGGCAAAAAAAACCGTCAGCGATTCAAAAACAACGTTTCCGCTAACGATGGTTCGAAGTAAACCTGAAAAAACGACATCGGATGGCATGACAAACAACGTCTAAAAACTATCGCCGCACGTACGGCAAAAGACCCAAAAAACGCGACCGCTTAATCGCCTGAGCCAGCGCTCGCTGGTGCTTAGCGCAAGTATTAGTATAACGGCGATCAATAATTTTAGCCTGCGAAGAAATAAACTTGCGCAACAACTCGGCCTCCTTGTAATCAATCGTGTTTATATTTTGCGAACAGAAATAACATTGGTGCATAGTCATAGAAGTTAAAACGGTAGGTCATCCTTCGAGGTCTCCTCGTCAACGCTAATAATTGGAATATCTTCTTTCTTGTCATCGGTCGGCGAAGCAAATGGATCGGCAGTCGGAGTTTCAGCGCCAAAATTGCCTTGAGAGCCGGTTGGTCGGGGTCCCAACTGAATCCGCTCGGCGACAATCTCTGTGGTCTTGCGCTTCTGGCCCTGAGCGTCATCCCAAGAACGGGTCTGCATCCTGCCCTCAACCAGCACCAGTCCGCCTTTTCGCAAGAACTTGGAGGCAACCTCCGCCTGTCTTCCCCACACCACAATGCTGTGATACTCGGTTGCCGCCTGCTTCTGGCCACTCTTGTCATTCCACACGCGGTTAGTCGCCACGGCAAAAGATCCAACTTGCTGGCCGCTTGGCGTTGAACGCAACTGCGGATCGGCGGTCAGTCTGCCCAAGATAAAAACTTTGTTGAGATTCATGGAGCTACTTCAAAATTTCTACTAGCTTTTCCTCAAGCGCCTCGTTGCTCAAAACTTGAGGCTTAACTCGCGCTCGAGCTTTCGTCGGCTTTGCCGGCGTGGCGGCCTCTTTAACTTCCGGTTTCACCGGTGCCGGAACCTGCCGCTCCGGAGCAACCGCCGTAATCAAGAAGCGAATTACTTTTGAACGCAATCCCAGCGAAAGCCGTATTGCCTGCACCGAATTCGGCAAAGCCACAAACTTCCAAGCGCCAAAATGGGCGGTGTTTTGTTTTTTTATCGGGTACGCCAGTCGCACCGCCGCCAAAGGACGCCGAGCGCGAATCTCTACCTTGGCTTCAAGCAAGGCCTTTTCCAGCTCCGCCTCCTCTTCGGGCAGAGCCAACATAAAAGCCAACTCATATTCTTTGCGAACATCATCTATAACATCCATAAAATATAACTGTAATCTATAGAATCAATTGAGATAAGTCAACTCAAAAAGTCTATTCCGCCTGGCTTCGCGCTCCCGTATCGCGATCCACTCCGTAACCGGTGCCAGCCGGAATCAGACGACCAATAATCACATTCTCTTTAAGTCCACGGAGCTTATCAACCTTGCTTTCGATGGCCGCGTTAATTAAAACCTTGGCGGTTTCAATAAATGAGGCGGCGGACAAGAAGCTCTCGGTAGACAGGGCAACCTTGGTAATACCCAGCAACATCGTCTTGCCCTTAGCCGGAAGTTTTTCGGCGCGACGCATCCGGCGGTTAATCTCGAAAAATACCGACTTCTCCACCACGTCTCCCTCAACAAAATTAGTATCGCCGGATTCTTTAATCTTCACCCGCGAAAACATTTGGCGAATAATTAGCTCAATGTGCTTGTTGCTGATACTCGCGCCCTCGCTTAAATAAATCCTCTGTACCTCATCCACTACGTAACGCTCCACTTCAATCCGCCCTTTGAGCTCAAAAAGTTCTTTGAGATCAACGTGTCCCTCCGACAAGATCGTGCCCTTGGCCACCTCTTCGCCCTCTTTAACAAAAATCTCAACATTGCGGGGAACTTGGTATTCCACCGGCTTGGCTTTTTTGGTCGCATCCTTGGGAGCAAACCGGACTATATTAAAGGCGCCCTTGTTTTCAATGGCCGCCACCACGCCATCTTCATCGGCCAACAAGGCCTTACCCTTGGGCGGTCGAGCTTCAAATAACTCCTCAATTCTAGGCAAGCCATGCGTAATGTCCGCGCCGGCAACACCACCGATGTGGAAAGTTCTCATGGTTAGCTGGGTTCCCGGTTCACCGATTGATTGCGCGGCCACAATACCGACAGCCGACCCAATCGCCACTTTTTTGTTGGTCCCCAAATCATAGCCATAACACTGCGAACAAACGCCGAATAGGGTCTCGCAAGTCATCGGCGAACGAACCCAAACCGAATCAACCGCCGCTTTTTCTATATCATAAGACATCTGCCGATCGACAATCTCCCCCGCTCGCGCCAAAATCTTGCGTTCAATCTTAACATCCTGCAACAAGGTGCGAGAAAAAAGTCTGCTCGCGAAAGAACTGCCGAAAGACAATCCGTCCGCGCGCCGTATCTCAACGCCCTTATCGGTCTTACAATCATTTTCTTGAACAATCACATCTTGCGCGACATCTACCAAGCGGCGGGTCAAATAACCGGCCGACGCGGTCTTAAGAGCCGTATCGGTCAAACCTTTTCGCGACCCGTGCGTGGAAATAAAGTATTCCAGCACACCCAAGCCCTGTTTAAAAGACGAGCGCACCGGCAACTCAATAACTTCGTTCTTTGGATTTTGCACCAATCCTTTCATACCCATCATCTGTCCCGGCTGTGACCAGGAACCACGGGCGCCGGAATCAATAATGGAATAAACCGAACTATGCGCCGAAAGTGTTTTGGGAACGATCTCTTTGTTAAGCTTGTCCACCACTTTTTTCCAGGCCGCCACTACCCGGCTCCGGCGTTCGGAATCGGTCAGCAAACCCTCGGCAAACTGTTGGCGAATAATACCAATCTCCACCTCCGCGCCCTTAACCAACAACTCCTTCTCCGGCGGCGTCTGCAAATCGGCCATACCCCAGCTCGTTCCGGACTTAGTGGCATATTCAAAACCAACTTTTTTGATGTTGTCGAGCACGTCAGCCGACGCCTCAATGCCATAGGCGTTGATAATTTCTCCCACCAAGCGTGAGAGGGTTTTTTTATTCATCAGTTCATTTACATAACGAAACCCAGTGGGAAGAACGGCATTAAATATCAGTCGCCCGACCGAAGTCTCCAATTCCGCTCGCGCCGGTCCGATCTTAATTAGGGCATTAATCTCAACTATGGCGTTTTCGTGCGCCAACAAGGCCTCGTTGTTATCGGAAAAACGCCGACCGGTTCCAAACCCGGCTTCGTCAATTTTGGTCAAAAAATAGCAACCCAAAACAATATCTTGGCTGGGAGTCGCGATTGGATCGCCGCTCGCCGGCTTTAAGAGGTTGCGGCTGGAAAGCATGATCTCCGAAGCTTCCCGCTGGGCATCTTCAGAAAGCGGCAAATGAACCGCCATCTGGTCGCCATCAAAGTCAGCGTTAAAAGCCTGGCAAACCATCGGTGGAATCCGAATTGCCAAATCTTCAATCAAAAGAGGCTGAAAAGCCTGAATACCCAGCCGATGCAGCGTCGGAGCGCGATTCAAAAGCACCTTGCGGTTTTGAATCACCTCCTCCAAAATTTCCCAAACTTCCGGAGTTGTCTGCTCAATTAAACGGTTAGCATTGCGAATGTTATGCGCCAAACCGCGTTCAATAATCTTGCTGATAACAAAGGGTTTGAACAGCTCTAAAGCCATCCGCTTTGGCAACCCGCACTGGCCCAGTTTCAGCTCCGGCCCGATCACAATCACCGAACGCCCGGAATAATCCACTCGCTTTCCAAGCAGGTTCTGCCGGAAACGCCCCTGTTTGCCCTTCAGCTGATCCGCTAGCGATGTGAGTGGCCGCTTTTGCGCCGACATCTGTTGCGTGCCGAATCGCGCCGAGTTGTCTACCAGCGCGTCCACCGCCTCCTGAAGCATTCTCTTCTCATTGGTCACGATAACTTCGGGCGCCTTGAGCTCCATCAACTTTTTTAAACGGTTATTGCGGTTGATGACTCGGCGATAAAGATCGTTCAAGTCCGAAGTGGCATAGCGTCCCCCGTCGAGCGCCACCATCGGGCGCAAATCTGGCGGCAGAACCGGCAAGACCGAAAGAATCATCCACTCGGGTCGCAAATTATTGCGCAACATTGATTGCGCCAGTTTGAGTCGGCGTAAGATCCGCACCTCCCGCAAAGAATCTTTTTGGATAACCAGCTCCTTCAAAAGAGCCTGCACTAAAGATTTCAAATCAATGGCCGCCAAAATCTTGCGCACCGCCTCCGCGCCGGTCCCAGCCTCAAAAGCATTCGCAAAACGCAAAGACAAGGAGTGAAATTCGGCCTCGGTCAAAATAGTTCCCACCGCCAATTTTTCCAACTGCTCCTCCACATCGCTCATGGCCGAGCGAAGAGTCTCCAGATTCACCCCCTCTTCGGCGATATTCTTTTTGCGCGACTTAAACTCCCGCTCCAACTCTTCGGCAATCTTCTTTTTGTTGGCCTCATTAACTCCGGTCACAATGTAAGCCGTGTAATAGATAACTCGCTCCAACTTAGGAACCGAGACATCTAAGAAGAGACTAATCTTTGAAGGAGCATTTTTTAAAAACCAAATATGCGCTACCGGCGCGGCTAGCATAATGTGTCCCATCCGCTCGCGGCGCACCGCGGAACGAGTAACTTCAACATTGCACTTATCGCAAACAATACCCTTGTATCGCGAACGGCGATACTTACCGCAATAACATTCCCAATCCTTGGTTGGACCAAAAATACGCTCGGAAAAAAGCCCATCCTTCTCCGGCCGCTGGGTGCGATAGTTAATTGTCTCGGGTTTAATCACCTCGCCGTGAGACCACTGCAAGATTTCATCCGGAGAAGCAATTTTTAATTTGATGGCGTTAAAATTCATAGTGAAGTTAAATTAAAGATATTCGGCAAAAAATTACCTCTCCGGCGGCTCTTGATGGTCGACCAATTCAACGCTCAATCCCAAAGCCTTGAGCTCGCTCATTAGCACATTAAACGAAGCCGGAATATTCGGCGTCTTAATGGCTTCACCTTTAATGATTGATTCATAGGTTGAAGATCGTCCCATAATGTCGTCCGACTTGTTGGTCAGCATTTCCTGCAGAGTATAAGCCGCGCCATAACCCTCAAGCGCCCAGACCTCCATTTCGCCAAAGCGCTGACCGCCAAACTGCGCCTTACCGCCCAATGGCTGTTGCGTAATCAAAGAATACGGGCCGATGGATCGCATGTGAATCTTATCTTCCACCAAGTGGTTCAGCTTCATTACATAAATAACTCCAACCGTCACCTTGCGATGAAATGATTGACCCGTTCGGCCGTCATATAGCGTAACCTTGCCATCCTCCGGCAAACCAGCCTTCAATAACTCGCCACGAATCTGTTCTTCGGTGGCTCCCGCGAGCGCCGGCGTTACCGCCCGATAACCAAGAGTGTAGGCCGCCCAACCCAAGTGTGTTTCCAAAATCTGGCCCAGGTTCATACGCGAAGCCACGCCCAAAGGATTCAGTACCACATCAACCGGCGTCCCATCCTCCAGATAGGGCATATCTTCCACCGGCCGAACCTGGGAAATGACACCCTTGTTTCCATGTCGCCCGGCCAGCTTGTCACCGGCTCGCACCTTGCGCAACTGGGCCACCTGCACCTGAATTCGACTGATAACTCCTGGATCCAGCTTGTCTCCCCGATCTCGGGAAAAAATCTTAATCCCGACCACTCGGCCATACTTGCCGTGAGGCACTGTGAGCGACGTATCCTTAACGTCTCTCGCCTTCTCGCCAAAGATGGCGCGCAACAAACGCTCCTCGGAGGTCAGATCACTCTCGCCTTTTGGTGAAATCTTACCGACCAAAATATCGCCCGCCTTCACCTCGGCGCCAACTCTAATAATTCCCTCTTCGTCAAGATTCTTAAGTTTTTCTTCGGAAACATTCGGGATGTCCGGCGTCGTCATCTCCGGTCCCAGCTTGGTATCACGAACATCGATATCAAAGTCCTCAATGTGAATTGAAGTAAAGCGGTCTTGCTGAACCACGCGCTCCGAAAGCACGATAGCGTCTTCAAAGTTTCCGCCGCCCCACGAAACAAAAGCCACTAATAAGTTCTGTCCGAGCGCCAGCACGCCATTGTCAATCGCCGGCCCATCGGCCAACATATCGCCCTTCTTTACCTTCTGATTTTTTTCTACCAGCGGTCGCTGAGAAATGGAGGTAAATTGGTTGGAGCGCTTAAAATTCATCAGCGGGTAGCGGATAGTATCCGACTTGGTTTTAAGCACTACTTCGCTTGCGGAAACCGAAGTCACCACGCCCTCCTGCGGAGCTCGAACGATATAACCGGAGTCCAGGGCCGCCCGCTCCTCCATGCCGGTACCGACATAGGGCGCCTGCGGGTGCACCGAAACGACGGCTTGACGTTGCATGTTGGAACCCATGGACGCCCGAGCGGCATCGTCATGTTCCAAAAATGGAATAAGAGCCGTCGCCAAACTAATCGCCTGGTGCGGCGCTACGTCAATAAGATTAACCTCCGCTCGAAAACAGGTTCCGGGTTCGCCGTTGATTCGCGCCTCAATCACCTCGCCGATAAGTTCTCCCTCGGCGGTAAAAGGCACTCCCGCGTGAGCAATGTTAAACCGCTCTTCCTCTAGTGCATTCAACCAAACAATTTCCTTGGTAATCTTGCCATCTTTAACCACCGCGTAAGGAGTCTCCAAAAAACCAAGACTGTTCAAGCGGGAAAAGTTCGCCAAATGGTTAATCAATCCGATGTTAGATCCCTCCGGAGTTTCGATTGGGCAAATCCGGCCATAATGAGATCGATGCACGTCGCGAACCTCAAACCCCGCTCGCTCGCGAGCCAATCCTCCGGGACCCATCGCCGAAATACGCCGCTTATGCTCAATTTCCGCCAGCGGATTGACCTGATCCATGAATTGCGAAAGCTGGGAAGACGAGAAAAATTCTTTGACCACGGAAATCAGCGGCTTAATATTGACCAACTGCACCGGCGTCAGAGTGTTGATGTCAAGCGTCGACATCCGATCCTGAATAATCCTGCGCTGGCGGGCAAAACCGACCCGCAATCTTCCTTGCAATAACTCCCCCACCGGACGCACCCGCCGATTACCCAAATGGTCAATATCATCCGGCTCGGCAGTCTGCTCGGCATTAAGTCGGGCGATTTCTTTAAGAATCAAAATCATGTCCTCGGCATCCAAAAGCCGCGCATCCTTCTTTCGCTTGTCGGCAATATGAAGTCGTTGATTAAGTTTAAAACGGCCAACTACCGAAAGATCGTAGCGATCCAACCGTTGGAACATGGCATCAATGAGCGCCCGCACGTTTTCAATGGACGCCAAATCTCCCGGACGAATTCTCTTATAAATCTCAAAATAAGACTCATCGGCCTCCTTCGCCGGATCCTTTTTAAGCGTCGCCGAAATATATTCAAACGCCTGTGGATCAAGATCTTTAAACGCGTCTAAAATTTGCGCGTCCGTAGTCAGGCCGAAAACCCGCAACAAGCTGGTCGCGTAGGCCTTGCGGCGGCGATCAATCTTAACTCCGATGGTACCATCGCTGTCGGTTTCAAATTCAAGCCAAGCTCCGCGGTTGGGAATAATCTTGGCTCCGAACAACTTCTTACCGCGCCACAAGTTGGCGGTGAAATAAACTCCCGATGACCGGATAAGCTGGGAAACAACCACCCGTTCAACGCCGTTAATAATAAAGGTTCCCCGCTCCGTCATGAGCGGAAAATCGCCAAAGTATACCTCCTGCTCCTTTTCTTCTTTTAATCGGTTATTGACCAGCTTCAACTTGACCCGCAACGGAGCCTCATAGGTCAAAGCCTTGGTTTTAGAAAACTCCTCGTCATACTTTGGCTCATCAAAGTAGTAATCAAGGAAGTAAAGCTCCAGATCCTTGCCGGTAAAATCCTTGACCGGAGAAACCTCGGCCAAAAGCTCCTTCAACCCATCGGTCAGAAACCACCGATAAGAGGTGGTTTGAATTTCGACGAGATTAGGAATGTTTATAAATGCGCCCGGGTGAGATGAAAACGATTTCGTCGGTAGTTTAGACATTTTTAGAACAAAAAAACGCCGCGCGACGTGGCTCTGTCCGTTTTTATAAGTATACCTGTCATTTAACACGAGAAGGGTTATGCGTGTCAATACCCTACCCACAACCCCCGCAAAACAGACTAAAGACCGAGATATTTGGCTCTTTTTTCATTGTGCTCGTCAAACGTCTCGGAAAAAAATATCTTGCCTGTTTTCGGATCGGAAAGATAGTACCAAAAGCCGGAACCCTCCGGATGCAAGGCCGCTCGAATAGCTTCCAGTCCCGGATTAGCGATTGGCGCCGGGGGCAAGCCCAAAACTTTGTAAGTATTAAAAGGAGAATTAACTGAATAATCGGCGCGGCGAAGCGGCGGGCAATCCAAAAAGACACCGGCGCAACGGAGATAGCCAACAGTCGCGTCAATCTGCAACGGAATCCGCGCCGCGATTCTCGCGTCAATTACTCCCGAGATCAAAGCCCGGTCTTTAAACCGAATCGCCTCCTTCTCCAAAAGCGAAGCCTTGATAATTGTCGCGTAAAGTTTTGGCGATTTGAGCGAAATCAGATCGGCGACCCGCCGTTCAAAATTACGCAAAAAAATCCTCGCCACCTCGCGTGGCGAGGTTCCCATCAAAAAACGGTAAGTATCCGGAAAAAGAAAACCCTCCAGAGAAGTGGCGCCTGAAATAAATGGAAATTCACCCATGAGCTCGACGGGCAACAACGCCTGCAAAGAATGAGCGACGATAACACCAGCCCCCGCTAGCATCTTATCAACTTCGCCAAGCGTAGCTCCTTCCACAACCAAAATCTCGCGAGTTTCGGGTCCATTCCTAAGCATTCGCGCGATCTCCGGCGTCGTTGATGCGGCGTCCAAAAAATATCCGCCAGACTTAACACCGGAAGCCGCTCCCGAAAGATGGGCGTAAATCTCAAACATCAGCCGCGAACGAATCAGATCTTGCTCCTTGAGCCTGCCGGCAATCTCATGCAAGCTTTCGCCGGAACTTACGGAAAAAAAATCGGGCTTGCTTTCTGCTTGAACCGAACCCAATAAAATCAAAACAAAAAATAAAAAGATTCCGGTGGCCAAAAAAAATAAACGGCGATCTCGCATGTTTAAAAATTAAAACGAAGAACGTCGGACGATGCTCTGGATGATACCAATGAGCATCATCTTGGTCAAAAGACTGGAACCGCCGTAACTAAAAAGAGGAAAGGTTACGCCGATAACCGGCACCAAGCCGAGATTGGAACCGATGTTCAAAAAAAATTCCACCAGAAATACCAGCACCGTCCCCAGGCACACAAAGCGAGAAAAATTGTCCGGCGCGCGCCAGCCAATGAGCAAAATCCTAAAAATAATAAAGAAAAAAACCATGAGCAAGAATAACGCGCCCAAGATTCCCCACTCCTCCGTGAACGCCGCGAAAATAAAATCGGTTGATGCTTCGGGCAAAAAACCCAGGCGCACCTGAGTTCCCTGGGCGAAGCCTTTCCCCAAAAGTCCCGCCGAACCAATCGCTATCTTGGATTGAATAACATTGTAATTCACGCCGAGCGGATCATAAGCCGGCTGCCAAAATCCCAGGATCCGCTCCTTTTGATAATCTTGCAGCACCAAGTTCCAGCCAACAAAAGAAAGCGCGGCCAGCGCCACCAAACCGATAATCACATGGCGAACCCGCAAACCGGCGATTAGCAAAAAACCAACCCAGAGCGCCCAAAAAATCAGAGCCGACCCCCAATCCGGCTCATTAATAACAATCAAAGCCGGCAAGGCCACGTAAATAAAAGAGCGGATAATCGTGTGAATATTGGCGATCCAAACATGCTGGCGGGCAAAAAAATGCGCCAACACGATCAGAACGGTAATTTTGGCCAACTCCGAAACTTGAAAGCGCAAACTGCCGAGCACTAGCCAACCTTTGGTCCCGCGAATCGTTGGGGCGGCAATCAGCGTCACAATCAAAAGCACCACTGCCAGGGCGTAAAACCCAAAAACCACCCAACGATAATTAACCAGCGGCCGCCAATCAACCAAAGAAAAAAGCACGACGGCCAAAAAACCGACCACAAACCAAATAAGTTGGGTCCAAAACAAGGCGGCGTTAGCGCTCCGAATAGCCGCCAAACTCATCATCGCCAAGAGCACAATGGCGCCGGTCAGCATCCAATCCTGGCGGCGAAGATGCAAAAGCATAATACAAGCTATCTCGCGGGCTCTAAAGCCAGCGAAACCTCATCCGGTGCTATGGGAGCGACCGAGGCCGTAATCGGAATAAAGACTGTAAACGGGCGCTCTTCTCCGGGAATCAAATCATTAATCGCGGTTTTCGAAAAAAGATCGGGGTGGGTACTGGAAGCAAAAATAATCGCCTGCACCGCCACCGAACGCAACGCGAAGGGGTTCTCGTTTACCACCAGGCCGGAAACGGCAATCTTGGAGGCTTGAGTCTCGACTTTTATTCCGCGATAACTGACTCTTGGTCTAGCCAGGGTGGCAATTGGTTCCCAGAAAACCTCTTTAACCCTAAAAGTCGCGCGCGTCGGAATCACACCCCCAAAATCAAGGCCCGTATCCAGCACATATTTAAACTCCGCCGGATAAACCAAAGAAACCTTTTCAAAAGATTTCAAAAGATTCCCACTTTCATCGTAGAGAGACAGCGTATAATTAAAACGGCGGGCGCCATAGGAGGAATTCAAATTCCAAACTTGAGTCAGCGTGTTAACCACCGAACCGGAATTAAAAATCGAAACCGATCCAACCTTGATGGGCACTAAATTTTTTATCTCGCACGAAACGCACTCTCCTCCGCAATCAACGCCCGTCTCGTGCTGGTTTTGTTGCAGGTCAACGCAAGTTCCGCCTACGCGGAAATTAAAAAAATAAATACTAAAAGCCAGTCCGCCAAAAACCACCAAATACAAAACACCGTAAATCAGTTGTTTCAAACCGCGCGAAGCCATTGCTTGAATACTATCGCAAAAACCGCGCAAAAAAAAGCGGGGTCTAAAACCCCGCTAAGTGGCTAAACAAAATGTTTAACCCTTCTGACTCGCCAACTTTTGGCCTCTCAACCTGAATCCCTTGACCCATTCGCCAACCTTGGTCGTCCCCGGCGGCAGTGGCCTGACCAGCATAAAGTAAAGGGCTAGAGCGACAAACAAAAAAAGAGAGCGGTCAAAAAATTCAAGAAAAAAACTGCGATAAGCTTTCAAATCCGAAAAGAAAGACCAATACCTTAGGCATTGCATCATCAGAAAGTAAACGCGAACAACGGCAAAAGGACTACTTGGTTGCTCTCGCTCAATCGCAATATTAGGAATTTCTCCGCGACAAAAAGCATCATGCACCTTGTTCATTTCACTGATAAAAGAAAGTGTTTGCGGGAATGTGAGAATGAGCATGCCCGCAAGACCAACCAAAGCCAAAAGCTCTGTTGGCTGGCTAAGAATCGGCAGAAAAAAATTGAGAATATCTAGGGCAAACACTACTAGAGACAAAACCACGAAGTTTTTCGCCAGCAAGTAGCTCGTAATGCCCATCGTCCGCTGAAGTAAATGAGCCAAGCGAGTACAAAAGCGAAGGATAAATTGATCAGTAGACAGGAAAAGTTTAGCAATCCATGCCATCTTTTTCTCCAGAAAAAAGTTTTTGGATTTCAAAGTTCCGTGGCAATAATAAAACGACAGCTCGCCAAAGTCAATTTTTCCTCGTATAAAAGTCGCGCAAAAAAAATGCTGACTTATTTCTAAGCCAGCACCTTTGGAGAAATCTAAAGAATTGATTGTCCGGTAAGCTGTCGGGTCTCCCCGATTAAAGAGCCGTCGCAGAGATATGCCGCTCTTCCCACCACACCATTCAATCAAAAGAGCTACATCGAGTCTCGCACATAAAAGTGCAAATGTCAAATTTTAATTCCCCTCCTCAAGAGGTGCCACAAACTTCTCCCAACCGACAGTTAGCTCATCGTAAAGTTCACGCAAATCCTTAATGGTATAAGAAATCGTCTGCTCACCCACGATTCTGGCGATTTTATCCAAAACAATTCGGCTCGCCGGCAATTTTTCCCCATCCTTAAATTTAAAAACCGACCTCACTTCCTCGACGGTCGCCCCAAAAGCCATATCGGCATATAAAGTATGTAATTCGGAAACAAGAACTCGGCATATTCGACTAAAAACCTCCGTCTCCATAAGTTTATTCTTTTCGCCACCCCGTTCACCGGAAAACTTTTCCATATGCCAAATCTTATCACGATGATGATATATAAAAAAATCTGTATATCGGAAAAAATTTTCTGCAATGAATTCCCGGCAAATCCTACTTTCCCGAGCCCCGAAAGGCCAAGTATCATCGGAGTGAAACGCTTTCACTTCTCTATTCGGAATGGGAAGAGGTGGGTCACGTTTCGCTAGATCACCAGGAAATCGCTGAAGAAAATCTTTTTCGTAAGGTTAACACCGAAACCCGGAGAAAGGGCGGAGCTCGGTCGTTTGATTGGAACGACCAAGCTCCGCAGAAGGAAAACCGTGCTCAATGCTTAGCTACATTCGGGCCGGACAGCCATGGTATTAACAGTACCAGACTGGAGCCAAAACCGAACGCCACCGCCAAAACCAAACTTCGCTAGACAGACGAAGCCAGTCGGCAAGTGATGACTGATGTCGGATTATCTATCCCGACAAGAGCATTTGCGCGCCAGACCCTTCTCCGGATCTCGGTTTGTCTTTTGTTTTTTTAAAGAAGTTTACTGACACCGCATTACATAAGTTCCAGCGGAACTCTTATCTAATGGGCATCTGGATGATCAATTTGGGAAATGGGTAACTGCGATCATTAGTACTCCATGGCTAAACACATTGCTGTGCGTACACCGAGAGCCTATCAAGGTCGTGGTCTACGACCGATCGCTCGCGCAGCTTGCGCCACGCAAAAACACCTCATCTTAGGGTAGGCTTCGCGCTTAGATGCTTTCAGCGCTTATCCCTTCCGAACATAGCTACCCGGCAATTCAGTTGGTACCAAAGCCGGCCGACCAGCGGTTCGTTCAACCCGGTCCTCTCGTACTAGGGTCGACTCCCTTCAAGTGTTTAACGCCTACAACAGATAGAGACCAACCTGTCTCACGCATGTTTCCACGCATTACTGCGTGCATTGGACTATATCTTCACCCGATCGCTTACGCGATTTAGGGGGTTAACGTGTAGTCTCTACGGGCATCTTTGCTTCGCAAAGAATTCCCTCGGTATTGCCCACATTGGGTTTCACCGAAATAAGTTAACTGGGTTCTTAAAAATTACTTCTTAAGACCGCCGTGATTTGATTGATGACTATACTTTTTCAGAAACGAAAAGACTAAAACAATAATCGATGTGTGGATCTGGACTCAAACCGCTCATGCGCCAATAAATTCACGCTTCTATGGCGTGTAATTAGCACATCAACGGTTTGAACCCAGCTCACGTGCCCTTTTAAGTGGCGAACAGCCACACGCTTGGGAGCTTCTCCACCCCCGCGCTAGGGCGAGCCGACATCGAGGTGCCGATCCTCCTCGTCGCTGTGGACGCTCGGAGGAGACTAGCCTGTTATCCCCGGAGTAACTTTTATCCGTTGTCTTCCACCCTTCTATGACGAGTGGTCGGGTCACTAATTTCTGCTTTCGCACCGGCGCGACTTGTAGGTCTTGCCGTTAAGCTGGCTTGTGCATTTACACGTCCGGCCCGATTTCCATCCGGGCTAAGCCAACCTTAATAAACTCCTCCGTTACTTTTTTGGAGGATAACGCCCCATTAAAACTGCCCACCAGGCACTGTCCCGCGGCGTTTTTTCCGCCGGGGTTAGACTTTAAAATTCATAAGATGGCTGTTTCATTGTCGGATCCACGTCAACCGAAATCAACGCTTCAAATCCTCGCCACTACACTACGCATATAAATCCTAAAGACAATACCAAGCTACAGTAAAGCTTCCGGGGTCTTTTCGTCTTGCTGCAGGTAACCCGCGTCTTCACGGGTATCGCATTTTCACCGAGCTCTTCGTTGAGACAGTTCTCCAGTCGTTACGCCATTCGTGCGCTTCGGAACTTACCCGAAAAGGAATTGCGCTCTTCACTTCCTTTATGCGAAGGACTATATCTTCACCCCGAATTACGGGGGCACGACGTATAGTCTCTTGGAGTCGCGTAGGATCATTCACGCATTACTGCATGATGAGGTAGCTATATTTTGCACCAATGTAATATTAAACTTTTTACCAGACCATAATCGTCCCAATCCTTCTGCATTAGATCGAAATCCAATACAGAACCTTAGAACGATTATAGTTATCGCTGACATTGACGAGGGCTTCGGGCAGTCCGCACCAGACAGAGTAAACTACCTGGCACAGCCACCGTTGACCTTCTCGCATCGGTCAGGCGTCACCCCCTATACATCCTCTTGCGAGTTAGCAGGGAGCTGTGTTTTTGGTAAACAGTCGCCAGAGATACTTTCGCTGCGGCCCTTCTTGCGAAGGGCAGGCCTTATCGCTAACTTACGGCCGCTTTTTTGCCGAGTTCCTTAACGAAGAATCACTCGTTCCCCTTGGGCTACTCGCCCTATCCACCTGTGTCGGTTTACGGTACGAAATCCATATTCTAAACTTAGAAGTTTTTCTCGGAAGGCTCTTCGATTGAATTAGCGAAGTAAAAACTTCACCTTACGTACGTGCGCGGAACTCGTGATTAAACACAGTACTCCGGATTTTCCAGGGGTACGTCCCTTAACACGCCCGACGCCAAACCATTAAGGCGCTCAATCTTTTTTCCTCCGTCACTCCATCGCACAAATATGCATGGGCCGGAATATTAACCGGCTTCCCGTCAGCTGCGGTTTTCACCATCGCCTTAGGATCGCCTAACCCGTGGTTGATTGTCATTGCCACGGAAACCTTGGATTTTCGGGGTTCCTATTTCTCATAGGAAATGTGGTTACTCATACCAACATTCTCTCTTCCTAGCGCTCCACGCGGCCTCGCGGCTCACGCTTCAGCGCACTAGAAATGCTCTCCTACCGCGTGTACGCGTAGCACGCTCATCAGCGAATTACGAATCTATTCCGAATTTACGAATGAGGATTTAATCCATTCGTACATTCGGTTTTTTATTCGCTATTCGTTGATAGTGTGCTACGCACACACACCCGCGTCTTCGGTATCTTACTTAGCCCCGGTACATTTTTGGCGCCACCAACCGTCGAATAGTGAGTTGTTACACACTCTTTAAAGGATGGCTACCTCTAAGCCAACCTCCTATCTGTCTATGGGTGATGACTACCTTTAACACTTAGTAAGAATTTAGGGACCTTAGACTGCGATCTGGGCTGTTCCCCTTGCGTACATGGAGCTTGGCCCCCACGTACTGACTACTTCGCGTAATCGTGAGTATTCGGAGTTTGACTCGAAGGTCGAGCTTTCGCCCTATACCCCCGAACCAGTAGCTCTACCCCTCACGACTTTTTACGAAGCGCTAGTCCTAAAACTATTTCGGAGAGAACCAGCTATTACCAAACTCGATTAGCTTTTCACTCCCTACCCCAGGTCATCCGAGGGTTTTGCACAACCCACCAGTTCGGACCTCCATCCCGATTTCTCGGGACTTCATCCTGCCCAGGGTAAGCTCGTCTGGCTTCGGGTCTATCCCGTACTGCTTGTGCGTGCCCCGCACGCTCATCAGCGAATTACGAATCTATTGCGAATTTACGAATGAGGATTTAATCCATTCGTACATTCGGTTTTTTATTCGCTATTCGTTGATAGTGTGCGAAGCACGACATCGCCCTATTAAGACTCGCTTTCGCTTTACCTTCACCATCAGAGATGGCTTAGATGAGCAGTACAGAATAAGTCGTTGGCTCATTCTTCAATAGGCACAGCGTCACCCGGCTCGTATTGCTACGAGATTGGGCTCCACTTCCTTGTAAGCATATGGTTTCAGGTTCTATTTCACTCCCCTTCCGGGGTTCTTTTTACCTTTCCCTCACGGTACTAGTTCACTATCGATCACAAAGTATATTCAGCCTTAGGAGATAGTACTCCCGGATTCCCTCAAGGTTTGTTTGCCTCGAGGTACTCAAGAATAGAAACAAGAGTTCGCATGTTTTCGCCTACGGGGCTATCACCCGCTCTGGCGCCGCTTTCCAACGGCCTCGGCTAACTAGCGAATTTTTTACTCTTTTCCTGCGGATCGCCAAGTCCTCGACTATTCAAGAACTGGGCGATGAGCAAGAAGTCTCTACCTTACAACCCCCAGCTACGCTCCGCACGCTCATCAGCGAATTACGAATCTATTGCGAATTTACGAATGAGGATTTAATCCATTCGTACATTCGGTTTTTTATTCGCTATTCGTTGATAGTGTGCGAAGCACAACCAGGTTTGGGCTGTTCCCGTTTCGCTCGCCGCTACTAAGGGAATCGCCGTTGTTCCACAACGGCATTGTTTTCTTTTCCTCCGCCTACTGAGATGTTTCACTTCAGCGGGTAAGCACTTCGACTCAAGGTCGAAGTAATGCGGGTTTACCGCATTGGGTTTTCCCATTCGGAAATCTCCGGATCAAAGGTTGCTAAGCACCTCCCCGAAGCTTATCGCAGCCACGCCACGTCCTTCATCGCTACTTTGTGTCTAGGCATCCACCATACGCCCTTAACACCCGGAATAAATCCCGGGCGCGTTTAACCACAAATCCCAAATTGATCATCCAGATGCCGACTAAAGCATCGGATATAATCACTCTCTTCTTCAAAACACAAAAGACCCAATCTAAAATTATCAAAGTTCAGTCGTTTTTAAATTGTGCGACTAAGCGCCGCACTATCTGTTCTCGAGATCCTCCAGTCCAGATAGCGCAGAACTTCCTATATATGAGTCACGAAGTATGAGGCAGAAAAATGATTTCGTAAACCTTTTCGCGTCATTCGCATTGCCCTAATGAAAAACCGCCTCGCGGGCGGCTAGTTCTCGAAGAGAACAAAAGACAGACGTCAGGAGCCGCACCTGGTATGTCGCAAAATCTTCATTAGGTAAAAGTAAGTATAGCCAGATCAAAAAGCATGTCAACACCCTCGCAACTCCCCTGTGGGCATAGACCGAAACAGTCTCTACGCCCAAGAGATGAAAAAAAAGAGCGCGGGATTTTGTTGGGATGCAGTGCTTGGACCTTCTTGGAAGGCCCCACCTCATATAACCCTAAAATCTCACGCTCAATAAACAAATTATAGCGCCTAATCACATTATGCCAATAGGCTCACAAGCAATAGATACGCTAGACGGGGAAATAATAAAAATGCCCACAATCAGTGGGCAAGTAAATCGGAAAAACTCTCCACGGAATTTACCAAAATCCTCTAACTACATCGTGTTCGAATTTTCTCGGGAAAAAATCTAGTGAGCAAAGAAATTGGACAAGTCTCTCTGTGACGAATGGGAGGGTAATAGCCAACCGCCATCCAAGCTGGCCTTTCCGCGCCCGCTCGGCAAAGATTACAGTTTATCGCCCCTCCGCCACTAGTAGTCGGCGGGTTATCTTCACTTCCAACCTCGAGCACTAACGCATCAATCAGGGCCATGGTCACCCCATGCTTTTTCAACAAGCTCAAAGAATGCATAGGTCCCACATCACAATTATGCCTGTCAAATCTCGCCCTGGTCATCTCTTTATCCCGCTTCATTAACTCTATGACAGTTTCTACCTCTTTCATTAATTTTTCTAACTCGCTAGGCGAATATGATGTCGAACTTGATAATGACATCGAAACACGGCTTTTAGCGCGAAATCGACGCGAATGTAAACGCGCATCAAATTCAAATCTCTCACCACAAGATTGACACCCATAACCACCCGGGACAGATAGTGGACGCGAAGAGATAGAAAGCCACTGTGGCCTGCAAGCGCAAAGAATCATCCCCTCGATAATCGCTAATCGTTCTTTCGTAGGAAGCTTGCTATCGGAAGAACGCAAAGACTTCTTCATACAATCCCCTTTTCAACATGGAGAACATTTTCAAAGAACCCGAACGAACACAAAAGCATTATAAAATATGGCAGTTCTTCCGTCAATAGAACAGAATTCTCTTAAATTCAAGGATTTATTATTCGTATTTTCGTACAGATTCGTACATTCGTAATACGCGTAACCTTTCCCCACTCTCCAGGGTTTTAAAATACAGAAAGGCGCCAGATGATGTATCGGTCCCCTCAGCAACCGGCACCTCGTCCGCCCACCAAATTAAAAAACCGCCCCTTGTTTCGCCGCTCTCCCTCACAGAGAAAAACGAAACTGGCGGTTTTTTAATTTTTCACTGCTTAAAAAAAACTATTCCTTGTGATGAATTTCTTCGTGAACCTTCTCCAAGAAATTCGCCGCTTGTTCGCGGCCGCCCAAACCGAAAGCCAAACCTCCGGCCAAGGCGAGCATCGCCACCAAACCGGTGATCAAAGTTTGAATGATTGGCACCGCCACACCAAGCTCGATGAGCGCCGACAAAAATCCAAAAACGATGACTCCCCACCACGCCACGGTACCAAGACTCTTAGCCGCGTGAAGTCGCGCGCTCAAAACCGAAGCGCGCACCAAACCGCGCAAGAACTTAGCCACCACGAACGAGGCGAGCAGAATCATCGCCGCAATCACCACATTGGGGATGTACGCGAGGACTTGCTTCAAGAAGTCGGAAAGAGCGAAAAAACCCAAAATGTCGGATGAGGCCAAAAGGAATGCCACCAAAATAAACCAATACACGAGCTTTCCAAAAAAATGCCCGGCATTAAGTTCCAAATTGGCGCGCTCAAAATAGACCCCCAAACCCAACCGCTTCAAAAAGCTGTCCAGTTTCAAGTGGTAGATGATTTGCTCCACGAGCTTTTCCAAACCGTAAGCCACCACGAGTCCGATGACAAAAATCACCAAGGCCCCGAGAAGCGACGGCAAAAAACTAATCACCTGAATATACAATCCCTGAAGCGAACCAACCAACACATCAACCCAACTTTGAACTAACATATTTTTTTATAGACTAAATAATTACTAACATTCACTCCCTTCGACCTTTGGTGCAAGCCCTTCTGCACGCGCTTACATCTGACCAGTATACCATTCGCCAGATATATCATTTTATGATCTATGTGGATAACTCGCATTGACGGAAAACTTGAAGGCGTTAAAATAGAAACAGCTCATCGAAAGCAGAATAGATCGGCAAATCCGGCCACAACCGGAAAGCGGCATGTCCTAGACCTGCCACACAACTTAATATCCTCACCCGTATTTGGCGCAACGCTCCCCGTTGCGCCCTTTTTTTTATCGCAAAAATGATGACCCACAGACCGGATCTATCCACCACATTCAACTTCATATATAGAAGATCAATCAAAGATCTCGCTTGTGAGTAAAAAATATTTTCTACTCAAACCAGCCACGTGCTATGGTAAATCTATGCCCGTCAAACATCTGACAATGTCTATCGGCCTCCCCTTCTCCGGCAAGTCTACCCTAGCTCAAGAATATGCCGCGCGAGGTTATGGTGTTATCAGCCGCGATAACTTACTTGCGGAAATCATCGCCAGTGAAGAATTCAAACAAGCGGACGCCTTGATTAAGGAACGCCACTCCAAACCAGATCAAGCCAAAGAACTTTTTGCGGCCCGCAATGAACTGGCCACAACCATGCTTAACCGCAAACTCGCGGAAGTCGTGAGAACAAAAGACACTAACAACATTTTCTATGATGGAACCAACCTGCAACGCCAAACTCGTGAGGGTGTGTTGCGATTAAAAAATGAAGGAATAGAAGTTGACGCCGTCTACCTTAAAACCCCGATCGAAGAAATCATCCGCCGCGCCCGCGAAGATTACGCCTCCAAAAAACGCGAAGGTAGTTTTAACCAAGAAGCATTTAATGAAGGAACATTTCTTAAAATGGTTCAGTTGTTTGAAGAGCCGACAGCCGACGAAGGTTTTCACAATTTGGAAATTCGCGAATGGCGTCCACCTCAAGAACCAACGAGTGAACTCTTGAGGGGAATGAAATAGAATTTGTCTTTACGGTTAAAAACGATTAGGATTTTTAGGTTGCGATAGGGCCTATATCTAGCGATATATCTCCCTAGCTCGGACGAAGTGCAAACTAACGCCTTCGCTTCGCTCCTCGCTTCGGGCCTATAGTAAAGTGGTATTACGCGGCATTCGCATTGCCGAGGCGCCGGTTCGATCCCGGCTAGGTCCACCAAAATTGATTAGCATCAGAATTAACCTCGCTTTGGATCCAAAATAAAAACATCGCTGGAAAATCCCTCGGTTTTTGTTATACTTAAAACAGTTTTTTAAAAGCTCATTTTAAAAGGAGTGTCAGATGAAGAAAAAGGGAACCTTCATCGTCTTCGAGGGCGGTGAAGGCAGTGGCAAGAGCGGACAGGCCAAACTACTGGCACAACATCTGCGCAGTCAAGGACATCCGGTAGTACTCACCCGGGAACCGGGTGGAACGCCCAACATTGGCACCGACATTCGGAATGTTTTACTGGATCCAAGGCATCACGAGACCATGTTGCCGCGAACGGAACTGCTGCTCTTTCTCGCTGACCGAACAGATCACGTAGAACGAGTCATCCGACCCGCGCTCGAAGAAGGAAACATCGTTATCTGCGATCGATTCACCGCCAGCACATTCGCCTACCAATGTTTTACCGGCGAAGCCTGTACGCCTAGCGAATTTATGGAAATGGAAAAATTCGCCCGGGGAGGCCTCACTCCGGATTTCACCTTCTGGATTGATATCGATCCCCGAATCGGTCTGGAACGGAATCGCGTAAACGGCAAGCGTGACCGGTTTGAAGGCAAAGATCTCTCCTTTCACGAAAAAGTGCGTGAAGGATTCAAGGCTTACTTTGATCTCTACAAAGATCGCCACCGATTTGCCCGCATCGACGGCGGGCCGCCGATCGCCGAAGTGCAAGTCCAAATCAAAACCCGCGCCGACCATTTAGTCGCCTAGCAAGTCCAACCCCTCCTCACCGAGGGGTTTTTATATAAGCTATGATTAATTCAAAATCCGTAACAACGCCATGCGGTTTAAATATTTGGTTTTAATTCTGATTCTTCTTCTTGGCTCATTCCTGCGCGTTTATCGCCTGAATCAGGGCGATGTCTTGGGTGATGAATCCCTCCTCGCTTTTCGCTCCGTGGAACTGATTGATTTCGACGAAGCGCCAAAACAAACCACCCCGCTTGAATGGCTTGACGGCAACATTCCATGGTGGACCAAACTTTCATTTCACGACCATCCGCCGCTCGTTTTTATAATCCAGCACCTCTTCCTGTCCGCGTTCGGTCAAACAACTTGGGCCTTCCGCCTCCCCTCGGCCGTCTTCGGCATCGCTTCAATTTATCTCATCTACCTTCTCGGCCGGCAAATCATGGGTAGGGCTACTGGTCTCCTCGCCGCTGTATTTTTGGCGGTGAACACCAATCATATATACATCTCCCGCATCGGCCTGCAAGAATCTTATGTTATTTTTTTCATCCTGCTCACTCTCTACGGTCTCCTGCGGAGCGGAAAAAATCCGCGTTTTTTATTGCTTGTCGGCGCAAGCCTTGGCCTTGGACTGCTAACCAAATACACCACGGCTGTCTTAATTCCGATTTGCCTTGTTTATCTTGCGATCTACAACCGAAAACTTTTTAGATCTCGCTTTTTTTGGCAAAGTCTTGTGCTTACAGTCATAATCACGAGTCCCGTAATTATTTATAACTTAATGCTCTATCGCACGGTCGGTCATTTTGATTTTCAACTGTCCTATATTTTTGGCCAACACCCGCAAGTCTGGAGCGAAACCCCCGGCAAAGAAATCGGCAGCCTCCTCTATCGTCTCGCCGTTTTCCCGACTCGACTTTTTCTAACCAACTCGCCGATTTTTTTAATCTTATTCTTCGGCAGTCTCGGTTGGCTCATTTCTGCCACCTTAAAAAAAAGAAACTCATTAAGTCACCCATTCGCTCCCACAAATCCTCTCTTGTTTTTGTCCCTGATATTTCTAACTCTGCTTATTGTCTTAATCGGCCCATCTTATCGCTTCTTAACAATACTCACTCCCCCGATGGCACTTGTCATCGGTCTCGCCATTGCCGGTTTTATAAACGGCGCCAAACCAAAAACCCAAAAAATCATTCTCGGTTTTTTTCTATCAATCATCGCGATGGAACTTCTCTACTCCATAAACACTAATCACGTCTCCTTGCCTCGCGGCATCATCCCCTGGACCTATGCCGCCACCGTCGAAGAGACTCGCGCCTACGGCTATCAGGTGCTGGAAAAGTATTTTGAACACGAACTCAAAAATCTGACCCCGGCGCTGACTTTAGAACCGCGCTATAAATTTCTAGACGAGCTTCAAAAGAAAACCCTGAAGCAAAATCGCTCCGCAAAATACAAACTCGCCCCGCGGATGATCGTCTACGACGACAACCTGCAAAGTTTTGCTCAACTCTGGTATCTGGATCGTCTGCAGGTCTACCGAGCCTGGCCGGTACTTAAACTATCAAATTATCAAACTATCCTGGCCCAAAATGGCAAAAACTATTTTTCCGCCGGTGGTTTTAAAATGGCCTATTTCGTCCTGCCCAAACCAGGCCTGCCCCTTAAGTTGAATAGTGTGAGCAACGAAGGAAAAAACTTCGCCGCATATTTGGATCTAAATCGCAGTCCTTATGCCAGTCTCAAAAACCAAAACAATTCCGTGGTCTTTCGCGTTTATCGCTTCACCCCCTAAAATAATCAAGCAAAACTCTTGCCAAAAAATCCCTACTGGAGCAAACTCAAAAACAGTTCCTTCCTGTTCTATCTCGAAAGGAGATTCGTATGTCTCGCCGCCCAAGCAAGGAAAACATTCTGGACCGCATTCTCGGTAATCGCGAAACTCTCCTGAACACCTTCTACATATTCCTTATCTTTGCCTGCGTTATCGCCTCCATCGTTGTTTACGCTATTTACCACTAGCACCCGCCTCGCGGGTGTTTTTATGCGATCAAAAGCGGCTCAAAGAATCTTGGCGTAGGCCACGGTCGTAGCGCGACAAGTCTCTTGAACCTCGGGATTGAGTGCCGCGCACAACTGCAATGCCTGGCTATCCGAGTGAAAATAAGAAATAAAATCCTTGACCGCCCCGATTACGCAATGGGAGCGCTGATCAAAATCCTTGCCCAACTCACAAGTCGCCTTAGTTGCCGTCACACTACTCACGCTCTTACCCGAAGCATCGCGCCCCAAACTTTCATAGCAAGTGTTGATATATTCCGGGTCCGCCATCTGACACCACTCAAAGACCTTGGCAAAATTCTGCCCCGTCACCTTGAGCATATAGGAAGTCTGCATCAGATAGCAGGTTTGTTTGTATGGACTTTCAACCGCCGTGCAGGGAAACAGCGGCTCGGCGGGCTTGAGATACTTAGTGAAATGATTTTTATTGTCCACAATCACGTTTTCCATAAACACTCCGCTAAAACAAGATTGCCTTTGCCAACTGCCGGTCAAACGATTGCAAATTTCGAGCGATTCAAAAAGCTCGGTCTGCGTGAGCGCCATCACGCCATGCCCCAAGCCATGCAAGCAATTGTAATAATCAAAAGAGTAGCGCTCCTTTCCGGGAATGCCATCGCAAATAGTGTCAATCCCGGCCAAAAATTTCTCGCGTCCGACAATTCCCACAAATCCCTCCAAAGCGCCATGGTGATATCCCGACCAACAAAAACTGTCAGCATGCTGGTAAGCCTCGGCAATAGTGGGAAATTTCTCCACCGCCGCTTGTCCGATAGAATGCGTCAGCGGATGACATTGGGAACGCACATACGGATTAGTGGCATAAGCCGAGCGCAAATAGGCAAACGCCGGTTGAATACCCTGATCACGAACGATTTTTTTAACATAATCGCCATAGCAATCAAAATCGTTGGCCAAGGAACCAACACATGGCGCCGGTAGTGCGGTTGCCAACTTTTTTTCCGAATCAACTTTTTGCGAAGCAACATCGCCCTCCGCAACTTTTGGCGGCAAACGCAATTCCCGCTCCGGTAGCGGACGATCCTTGGCCAGCATGTCGCTGATTAAAAAATCAATCGGTGGCGCCACGGCTATCAAACGGCTTCTCAATGAAGCTCTGGCTAAAACAATATAGATCAGCAAAGCAAAAACCGAACCGGCAAAAATTGCCATCGGGAGCCATAAGCGTAAAAATTTATTTTTTCCGCTTCGGCGTTCCATGAATTTCTTGATAAACCTTGCCGGAAATTTTAACCGACGGGGAAAGAGTCTTCTCTCCTTCGTCCCAACTCGCCGGACAAACCAATCCTGGATTGTTCTCTACAAAATAAAGCGCCTTTAGTTTGCGCAAAACCTCCCCGGCGCTTCGGCCGATTTTGTCACCCACAATCTCCACCGCCCGCAAAAAACCCTTGGGATCAATCACAAAAACGGCTCTTTGCGCCAACCCCTTGGTCTCGTCATAAATGCCAAGCTCTCGCGACAACTTGCCGTTGTGATCGGATGCCAGAGGATACGCAATACCCTCAAGTAATTTTTCTGTTTCCAGCCAGGCCTTGTGCGTGTAAACAGTATCGGTACTGACCGCCACCACTTCGGCCTTATATTTCTTGAACTCTGCATATCTCCGGTTCAGATCGGCAAGCTCCGTCGGACAAACAAAGGTAAAATCCGCCGGATAAAAAAACAGGATCAACCACTCCCCCAGCAACCGCTTAGAGCTCACGACACCGGTCTCGCTTGTCGCGGGAAAAAATGCTTCTAGCAAAAAATCCGGAAACTTTTGATCAATAATAAACATATGCGTGAGTATATCAATAAAAAAAGACGGTGTAAAAAACCGCTAATTTGGTACAATAACTCTATGTCCTCCAAACAAAAAAACAGCTATCGTTTTATAGCCATTATCGCTATTTGGGTTGCCGTCGGGTTCATTCCACTCGCTCCGGCTCAAGCCTTCACTATTTTTAATACCGCGGACCCGCAAACCCCGCGCCTCACCATCATCAAGCCCGACGGCGAAAAAATCGAAGGCCTCCTGGCCGCCTCAAGCTACAGCACAGCCGGCCCCGCGATTTTTACTAATCCCAACGGAAGCGGAACAGCGCCTAGCGTCTATACCGGCGGCAAAGCCAGCCCCTTGAATGATCCGCAGGTCGGAGCGCCAAATGAATATAAATCAACGGCGATTACCGAATCCGGTGTTAGCAAAATTCTTCTGCCGGTAGTCCTAAACTCCCTTCCCGAATCAACCAAAATCAAAGTCTTGGTTTCGGCCACTGGCGCGACCAGTAGTTTTACCAAATCTGAACTCTTTGCTTTTTTTAATGCGAATCCGGCGCTCATCCCCTATCCGATTGCCAATCTCTCGTTAGTTCTCAAAATAGATCCTCAGGACTACCTTCTCCCCGTTGTCGGACCAAGCGGCATTCAACTTATTGGAACTCCATCAACCCAGACCACCACGAACGGCTTTGCTTATCTTAGCGGCGTTCTGGTCAACCAAGGATTCCCCTCAATCGATATCGCGCCGCCCACACCAAGCGCCACCATCAACTTGCCATCGCCGCTCAACGTGCCGGTGGTCAAAGCTTCCATTGTTCGCTCCGGCCACTTAAACAGTGGTTCGGAAAATCACATAATCGTGGTAACCCCATATTTCTCCTATATCAATAATACCAACGGGCAAAACTATAAGATTCGAGTAACCGCCTATACCGCTACCGGCAAAACCCTTAATGGTTTCCCGATAGAAATTGACTCACCGCCGGACAATCTTGGAGGCGCTCCCGGGCTTGGACTCCAAGACACCAAAATCATCGTCGCCAACATTGATGCCGATGTGAACGAAGAAATAATTTTATTGCACAACCGCAAGTCGGTAACCGTTATCAAAAATAACGGCGCCCATACCACCTACGATATTCCGCTCACCGGCGTGGCCTTAACCAGCGTCTCAATTCTTACCTTTGTCCAAAACGCGACCTTTCCCGCCGGCTCTTTTAACACCTCTCCGGCCAATCAGGAATGTCTCGAAATTATGGCCGTTGAAAGCCCGACGCCAAACAAAAAAGACCTCGTTATCGGCTGCGTTAATTACATGGGCACCTATTATACCGTTCCACCCAATCCACCAACAACTTGGGGTACGGCCTTTACGCCCGGAGTCGCCTATCAATTAACTAGACTGGATGTCAGCACCAACGCCAGCGGAAATCCAACCATCGGAACCTCAAGTGGTTTCCCGGTTGTCGTTCCCTTTAACCAAACTGGGCCGTTCTCCAGCTTTCGGGGCAAGTGCCGATTAGCTTACGCGCCCGGAGCAACTCCAGCCGACGGCGAAATTGCCTGTCTAGAAAAATTCAAACTCCTGGCAAACGTCGCCAACCCGACTCTTGGCACCGGAGCTCACCTCCGAACTTTTAAACCGGAAGCCAACCCAGCCGGATTTGTCGGCGTCGCCAATCCCCTGCCAATGCCCGCCGGCTTTCCCGCTGTGGCCAATAATTATATTGGCGATCAAGAAATTACCACCGCGCTCACCGCTAACGGATCCATCGAAAAGTTCGCCATTTTTCTGGCACAATCCACCGCGCCAACCAACATCCAAAGCGGCTTCGCCGGATTCACTTCAACCGGATCTGTTGGCGCGAGTGACACATTTTCCGGTTATGCCTACAATTCCAATATCGACGGCCTCAAGCTTGGCAAATTCCAAAACTCGCCCGCGCGCCAAATCGGATATATGGGCAACACTCTCTTCAAAACGCTGAACGAAAATACCCTGCAACCAATCCAAAGCTATAACATCGAACCCGGAGTTGGCGGGGGCAGTATCTCCGCGATTCGCAAGCTCATCACTCTTGATTACAATAAATCCGGCTACGAAGGATTAGTCGTTTTGCGGAGTCAATATGGCGGAGCGGCACAACAATCGGAAATCAAGTTTATTAGAGCTAACCAAACAGGCAATCAAACCGTGGTAGAAACAGTGATCCCGCTCGCTCTTCCTCCATATCCCATAAGCGGTGCCATTTGGCCGGAGTCACCAACCGATTTCGCTCTGGAGGCCACCAATCTCGACGGCAACCCAAGTACCGACAGCAGTCTTAATATTCTAGCCATTAACCGAAACCAACTTTACCGCGTTGATGTGATTTCCGATCCAACTAACCAAAATCAGCACCTTGGATCTTGGGTCGGTGAAAACGGCAACCGCTTCGGCTGGAAAATGTCGGACACCAACAACATCAACCGCTAAAAAAATGAATATAAATACGGCTATTGCCCCACGCACCCTGACCGCCATTCTAATCGCCACCTTGGTTATCGGCGCGACTATTGTTTATACCTTCACCGATGGCGCCAAATACCTAGCCCTAACCTTCTTCCAAAGCAATATCGAAAACGATTTGCGCGAAGCACGCTCGCCAAAAAATCTAGAGAACGTCTACGAGATTACCGTTAATTCCGCTGACGCCAAAAACAAAGACCTTAAAATCATTATCAACGCCAAAATCCAAACCGATTCCTCAGGCGCGGTTGTCGGTCGCGTTCTTAGCGCCACAAGTCCGAGCCGTCTGCTTACGGAAACCGTAGAGAGAATAAACGAAGTCTACGCCAAAACCGCAGAAAACGAAGCCGTTTTCTGTTCCGGAAAAAACCAGATCTCCTGCGCCTCCCTTAAAAACGAAGGCGCCAAAATGCCTTACTTCAAAATCATTCGCCCCATCGACACTACCGACAAAGGCAACGCCCTAAGTGATGAGACCAAAGACTGGAGTCGAAGCGGCATTAAAGAAATCGCCGGCGCTACCGCGACCTGCTACACCGGGACTCGAGACGGTAACATCACGGTTTGCGTGGAAAAGTTCCACGGTCGTACGATTCTTGCGCTCGTGGCCACGCCCAAAGGCACGCTGGAATTAAAATCAGCAACCGAAATAACCGATGGCGCGGCGCAGGCCGTAAACAACCTGCCCCCGATAGTTCTGGGCAATGCCAAATGCTCCGGCAAAACTATTTCGGCGCCGGTCAGCCAGTTCTTCGCTTCAAGTCCACTCGCTCTCAAAGCCCAATTCACCTCATCACTCGCCGTTTTTGGAGCAACCGTTAGCGAGCCGGTGCAAATCATCACCGTTGCAAAAAGCAACGACAAGTTAAATATCACAACCGGCAGCGATCCTAAACTGCTCAACGTAACTATAAGCGACAACTCCAACGGCAAAAAAATCGCGGAGCTATCCTGCGAAAATTAACTTATTGGGAAGCGCCAACTTTTGCCAGCGGACAACTGGCGTGATTGTGCCTCCTGGCCGAACAATATTTCCGCCCATACTCAATCATTAGATAAGTAAATTGAAACCAATTCTCTTTCGGAACAATCTCCATCAAATCTCGCTCGATTTTGTTGGGGTCGCTTTCACCTGTTAACCCTAACAGGCGCGCCAGCCTCCGCACATGCGTATCCACCGCGATCCCCTCCACCACGCCATAAGCATTGCCCAAAACCACATTGGCCGTTTTACGCCCAACCCCGGGAATAGTCAACATTTCGGACATAGTGCGTGGCAACTTTCCCTTAAACCTCTGCTTAACCAACCTCGCCGCCGCTAAAATACTTTTTGTTTTTGATCTATAAAAACCGGTTTGATAAATATCTTTTTCAAACTCACGCGGTTTGGCGAAAACATAATCTTCCAGTCTGGGATACTTTTTAAAAAGCTTCGCCGTCACCTCGTTCACCTTCTTATCGGTGCACTGCGCCGACAGTATCACCGCCACCAAAAGCTCCCACTGCATTCGATAGCGCAATTGCATCCCCGCCAAAGGAAAAATTTTTTTGAGCACGGAAATGGCGCGACGAACCCTTGCTCGCCTAACAGCCAAAGTTCCCAAAACCGGCTTGGCTAAAACACTCATAAAAGATGATGGGCTGACTTAATGAATCCAATCAAGAAGTTCCACGGTAAGATTCGGCTCAGTCGCGCTAAATAAACGAGTGCCATGCCCCGCCTCGGCAAAAGTTAAAAGCTTGCCCTCCACCCCCCTCGGAAGTTGACCCATTATGGCGCGAGCCACGGTGGTCGCGGATACATTGCCAAGATCATCATCGTCGGAAGCGGCGATAAAAATCCGCTGGCCTCCGATTAAAACAGAGACAGCCGGCAACGACTTGACGCCTCGATAATCAAGTCCCGGAGAAAGCATCACCGCCGAAAAAATTTCGTGGTGTTCGGCGACGTATTGCAAAACCAGATTGGCGCCAATCGAAGCTCCAACCAAGGTAATATTCCCCGCGACTATGCCCCTATCTTTCAAAAAATCAACCGCGGCGGCGACATCGTTAATACTCTTCTGGTGCTCCAGATCGGAAAAAGAACGATAACCCGACGGCCCGCCCTCTGATTCCCCATGTCCTCGCAAATCAATAGCTAAAACCGAAAACCCCCTCGCCTGGAGAGCACGAGAAAAATCAACCCAAGAACGTCTCGTCTCCGACATCATATGCAACAAAACCACGCCGTTACGCGAAGTACCCGGATAATAATCTCCGGCTAACTTCACCTTGTCGCCAGTTACAAGCGAAACATTCTGCGCCGGAGAAATCTGATTATTTTTTGAATCACTAACGGTAAAACCAGCTACAATAGCCACAAAAAGCAAAAATGGAATTGCTAAAAAACGTTTCATACAACACTTACAGTATAGCGCCATCACGCAAAATCACCAGATAAAAAAACCGGCCCTTGAAAAGGGCCGGACTTATTGCCCATGGATGCGATAGGCAACATCAATCATCTCCCAGGTAGCTCGCTTGAACCCAAAACCAATATCATAAAGAGCGACAAACGGCTTCCGAATCGGGGGAAAGCCATCAATCATTGCCATAATCTCGTTGGCCGCCTGCGTGGCATCGTCTCTATAAAGCTTAAGGCAAACCAGCTTCACCAAAAGCCAAAACAGGTCCTGGCAAAAGAAAATCGCGGTCGGAAACAAGAGCAGAGCAAACCATCCAAACTGCCTAAAGAATTCCGCCAAACCCAAAGTTTTATCCAAAGCAATCAGAACGACCACCAGCAAGATTAGCCCCATTAGCTTCACCACTCGAACCGAGGCCTCAACACACGACTGTATAATCTCAAGCCGCCCCACGATCACTCGCAACAAATCGTGCAATTCCGGCTGGAAAGTACGGGCAATCAGCAAGTCGCGCGCCGGCAAAACTTCGGGAATCCTGACTCTCTGCTCCTCCTCCGACATATAATCCTCCGCAAAAAAACCGTGTTTAAAAAAACTACAAGGTTCTACAGATAGTCTTAAGCGACTCAATCTAAAAATCAAGTCGGCAACTAACCAAAACGCTCGGTTTTGATTTCGTGCGAATTGAATCCCAACTGAATCAAACCCGGCGTCACCGCCTCCACAAAACCGGTGCGTCCGCAAATATAGGCCATTGGCATCTTGTAGGCCAAGCCTCCAAAGACTTCTTTGAGCATCGGCAAATCCACTCGCCTGGTATATCCGCCAAAACCCTCCGGCGCCATATCCGTAATCGCCTCCACGAAACGAAATCCCGCGACCTCTCGCGCATATTTTAAAAGCTCTTCGCGATATAAAATCCGATCAACCGTTTTGGCGCTGACCAAAAAAATAACTTCCCGCGGCACAAAATTCCGCACGTGATGCCGAAGCATACTCATCAAAGGCACCATTCCGCTTCCCCCGCCGATTAAAACCAGCGGCCCCGGCATGGTATGACACCAAACAAAGTGTCCGCCCAACGGCCCGCGCATTTCCACCTCCGCGCCCAAAGAAAGTTCTCGCAAATAGCCAGAGACCTCGCCATTCTCCACAAACTGAACCCCAAACTCCGCCACCCCAACCTCCTCCGGGGGCGAGGCCAAGGAATAACTGCGCTCGGCAACATATCCCCCTTCGGCGGTCAGCCGGATATCGTAATGTTGCCCAGCCATGGCCTTCTGAAAACGAGGCAAGGAAAAAATTAAACCCGTCACGTCGCTCGCCGCCATTTCTTTTTTGATAAGTTTCCCGACCTGCCAGTCCTGCATAGGAAAATCATAGCACATGATTTTCATCAACGAATAACGACTAAAACAATGCACTCATTGTTCGTCCGGCCAAATGAGTACATTTGGGTTAGGAATCTATTACGAATATACGAATAAGAAAAAAGCGCCAAAAAAACACTTTTCTCCTTTTACGAAATGCTAGGCGCGAGCAAGTTAAGGAGCTGAAGGCTTAAGATTTTTCTCGCAGTTCTAGGAGTAAACGAGTAGCGAGCGAGCTGTACTTCTTCGACAGATGTACAGTGAGCGAGAAACGCAAGTTTGCGACAACTAAATGCGAGAAAAAGCTAAGCCTAATCATTCGTATACCTCTGCTCTTTCCACGGATCTCCATAGTTGTGATACCCCCGCACCTCCCAAAAACCCGGCTCATCCGCGTCTACAAACTCCAGCGCCTTCACCCACTTGGCGCTCTTCCAAAAATATAAGTGTGGCACCAAAAGCCTTGCCGGTCCGCCATGCTCGGCCGCAATTGGCGCATCGTCATATGTAAGCGCCACCATCGCCTTTCCGCTTACAACATCTTCTAGTGGCAAATTCGTCGTGTACCCATCGTAAGAGTGCGCGATTAAATGCGTTGCCTCTGGCGACACGCCGACTACTTCCATTAAATAGTCCAAAGAAACCCCGCGCCAGCGAGTATCAAACTTTGACCACTTAGTCACGCAATGAATATCGCGTACAATATTTTCTTGCGGCAAATCATTAAACTCTTGCCAACTCCAAGCACACGGCTTCTCAACCAAACCACGAACCTCCAATTTCCAGGTACTCAAATCAACCTCTGGCGTCGGCCCTAAAGACAAAACCGGAAAATCCCGGGTCTCGTACTGACCCGGCGGCAAGCGGTCATTGCGCGCCCGCTTTGGTTGAAACCCTTTGCTGATTATCATAATTTTGAAAAATCCCCGCTAATAGCACCTTCGCTAAAAAAATTTTCGCCGTCGCAACATCTAGAACGCCTTAACGCCTTCGCCTCCCCCATCGCCACCTGGCCGGTTCACCTCTCGCGCTACAGACCGCTACCAAAGTTACCGTGGCCAAAATAAAAAATGGCGCGAAGGCAATCAGGGTATCGCTACCAGAGTGGGATCGGGCGTCAATTCTTAAAAACAGCGCCAGCAGGAGACCTAGATATCCCAACACCACGAGCCACCCCTCCCAACTCGCTGGATACCAGCCCCAACCATAACTTTTCGCCTTAAACCAAATTTTTCTCCTGGAAAGATCCTCTTTCATATTAATCATTATAGCTTAATTAAAAAGGCCGGATGCGTTGTACGCTTCCGGCCTCATGGGAAGACCGGTTACTCCGGCCATTCGCTGAGAGCGCGCTCCGTCTCTTCATGGCTTTCTCCTCGGGCCTTGAGCACCTTAAGACGTTGAGCACAATGCTCCTTCGTCAGCAAGATACGCCCCCCTCCATTAAGGGCATACCTCCGCTCCGGATCGGCAAAGATCGCCAGTCGCTCACCGCGCACAGTCGTGTAGCCAAGGAATCGAATCAGTTCCGGCATCAAGTGTCCTCCTTAAAGGTCAAAGTGCGGGAAAACGCCTCACGCCAAAAAAATAACAAAAAAGAATATTTTTGGCAACTAGGGCTGAAGAATATCCCGCGACCGCCCGCGAACTGAAATTACCACCTCTTTCACCTCGGGAAATTGAAGCAAGGTCTCGGTAATCTGCGCCCGAATAGCGCCAACCCGACAGGAACCGCCAACGTGGTACTCCAAACGCTCATCAAAATCCGCGTAAGCCACCGAACCCCGAATTTTAAGCGACAACAAGGTAATTTTATCGTTGAGATGAGTAAAATAACCCCTTGCCGCCTCCTCCGAAGTTGGACCCGAAAGCAAAGCCGCAAGCGCCACTTGCTGGACATCCTTAGAAATCGTAATTTCTCTGCTTACCGGATAAACCCTGGCGCAATCCAAAGATTGAGGATCTTGAACTCGATTGGAAAAAAACACACTGAGCGCCCGGCGTTCCACCGCGGAAAAATTTACCGGAACTGAAGCGGCGCGCAATAACACATTGTCACTGGTATAGGTCAAAACCTCAACAAATCCCTCGGGCAGTCGCGGATCGGCAAATCCGATAGTTGTTTCAAAAGAGGCAAATCCGCGCCCGTCCAAAGCACCAGCTACAATCGGTCCTTCGGCTAAAATTGTATTAGCGCTGTCCCTGATTCGGTAAGCCACGCGTGGCGTTGAAGCCAGAAAGGCGCCACGCAAAATAACCGGCGAAGCAATCGCCTCATGAGATATCGGAGAAGTTAAATAGATCTCCGCGGTCGCCGAAGAGTGAGATTCGGCAAAAATCGCGCCTCGCGCGGCGCAAAGACGCGGAGCCGAACCGGTAACCGGAAAACCGTGGGCCACACAGTCCGCAAAAGAAGTAATCAAATAATTCGGCGGTTGATGGGTAAAAAAATAAACCGCCCCTGCCAGAGAAAAAATTAGAAGTGAAACAAAGCAAATACGAAAAAGCATAAGATTCTTAAAATTAGCCGACTCGGAAACGCTCCGCAAGCTCATCGAGTGAAACTGCCTCGCTTTTGGCAAATGAACCCACGCGAGTTCTGACCAATCCTTCCAGGTAAGCGCCGCCGCCCAAAGCCACCCCCAGATCACGAGCCAAAGCTCGAATATAGGCACCCGGGCCGGTCACTACTCGAATTTTTAGTCTCGGCCAAGTGTAGTCTATAATTTCCAATTCCTTGATTAGTATCGGGCGAGACTGGAGTTCCGGTGCTTTTCCGGCTCGAGCCAACTCATAAGCCCGCTTCCCCGAAACCTTAATCGCGCTAAAAATCGGCGGCACCTGATTGATGATACCAATAAACTTGGGCAATATCGTGACAATTTCAAGTTTAGTCGGCTGCTTGGCCATTGGCATCTCGGTTTTTTGTCCCTCGCCATCATCAGTCGTACTCGAAACACCCAAGCGAACCAGCGCCTGATACTCCTTTTCATTAGCCACCAGACTGGCCAACGCCTTAGTTCCTTGACTGCCAATCCCAACAACTAAAATACCCTCGGCCAAAGGATCTAATGTTCCGGCATGCCCAATACTCCGCACGCCGGTAGCCGCCCGAATTCGGTTAAGAAATTGGTTAGAACTCGGCCCCTTCGGCTTCCAAACAGCAAAAACATCGGGCATAAAAATGCTAACGCAAAAAGAAGTGATAATAAAGAATTTCCAAACCGGTGGTAAACAAAAAAGCCAAGAGCGAACCAAGTATTGCCATCAAGATGATTCTGGTAATTTTTTTCATGCTTGATTTCAGGCTTTCAACTTATCTTCGCTCCTGGTGGCACCGGGCCATTCGGCCCCAAAAGCACCGGCCCCAGCTCGCCATGCGCCGCGAGCACCATGCCCCGGCTTTCAAACCCCATCATCATCCGCGACTCAAGGTTGGCAATCACCAAAACTTGTTTGCCGAGCAAATTCTCCGGCGTATAATTTTTGGCGATACCGGAAAGTATCTGGCGCAACATTGGTTGAGGCACGATCGGTTGTTCATCAGGTTGAGAGACCTCCGCTTGTCGCGTCTCCCCCAAATCAATCAACAAACGTAAAAGCTTCGTTGAGCCGGCGACTGGAAAAACCTCGCGCACCGTCCCCACAACCAGCTCCAATTTCGCCAAATCATCAATAGTAACCATGTATAGATACAATGCCTGAATATTTTTTATAGCGCCACCGCTTCAATATACAGGAAAAGCGGTATTTCGCGCCGCGCCCGATTTTCACTCGCCGCTCGCGCCCCCGGCTGACTCCTGCGATGCGACTCCCATTCTTCAAGTCGCGTGACGGCAAAACCATTATTACCCAAAACTTTGGCATAAAACTGCAACGGGCGATGAAAAGAAAAAGTATGATCCTTTGGGGCATTTCCTGGATGCATCTGGATTTTTTCTTTAGACTCGCTCAAGTATCCATCTATTCGCCGGTATTGAATCCCCCGCCGCTCGTCCCAGCCCCAGCCGCTCGCCTTGGGAATCCGAAAAGCTGGATGATTCAAAACTAAATGAATTTTACCGGACGGCTTAATCACCCGTCGGCATTCTTTGATGACCGCCCCCGCGTTCTCCATGTTTTGCAAAGCCAGAATAATAAAAATCTTATCCGCGCCTCCGTTTTTTAAAAAGTTCAACTGGTCTGCCGGAGCCACCCGATACTCAATCGCCGCTCCGGAATTTTTTTTCGCCAAATCAATTAGATCAGAAGCCAGGTCAACGCCCGTAACCCGCCCCCCCGCCTTCGCAAACTCCCGCGCGAAAAATCCCTGACCGCAACCAAGATCCAGCACTTGATCACCTTTTTGAATACCTGCCAATCGCTTTAGGTTCGGCAAAATAACCTTCTTTTGATAGGTATCATCACCATCCAATAGATCGTCATACCAGGCGGCAACCTTGCCCCAAGACGTTGAATTATTCGGCATAAATAAAGTATAGCGGTAAGTAATTAGCAAAAAAATCGCCCCAACTTTAGGTCGGGGCGAAAAAGAAAAGGCGGAACGCCGGAGCAAAGTCGCCCCGAACCGGCACTCCTCTACTAACGGATTCACCAACTGTAGATCAGACCTAAACACCCTGGGAGTGGCATTTGGTCTCCGGACCAAAAACCCGCGCATGGCACACGCCACGGATTTTTCTCAACCCCGAACCGCACTTCGGAGGTTGAATACGTTAGCGATACCCGAAAGCAGATATCATCTGCCGTGTTAAAACAAATGATATAGACGGGTTCGGCTCCACCCGCCACGGCGCCCCGCGTAAAAATAAGAGCTACTCATAAAATAACACGCTGAACAAAAAATCGTCAACATCAAAGATCTAAGCCCTAGATAAGAAATAACCCCAGCACAATCCATAAAAATAAAAACAACTAGACAAGCTAGCTATTTTTATTTTTGTCGGGCTGCTGGGAATCTCACTACTCACTCGCTATCGCTCGCTCCGTTTTAAAACCCAGCGGTTTTAATATTTCCGCCTCGGTAAAACTTCCGTTTTCCCGACCCCTTTCCCGTTCGATTACCAGCCAAATAATCCATAAAAATAAAAACAACTAGACAAGCTAGCTATTTTTATTTTTGTCGGGCTGCTGGGAATCGAACCCAGTCTATACGCACCCGAAGCGTACGTACTACCGGTATACTACAGCCCGTCTAATCACCCACAACAAGTTTGCATTCTTCAAACTTTGCTACCAGCCTATTAGAAATCCGCCAAAAGGTAAAGAAAGCTATTTTAGAAGTTCCTGCTTGCACCGATGCAACTGCTTGGCTTTTTGAGTCACCGCGAAAATAGACAAGACCGCGATATATGTCGCCACAATGTCGGAATGAATCGTATAATTCGGTCCCAAAACAACATTAGCGATAACCAATGAGATCATCACCGCCGTCCAGGCGATTACATAAAGCTCTCCGGGATGCCGATGACTTTCATGTGTTTCGTACCAGCGATCAAACTCCTTGGTGCCAACGTAAAGCGTCAAAATCCCGACATAAAGCACGCTAAACGGCGCGATAATAAAACGATACTGATCTTGAATCGCGAAATTTATAACGATAAAAATCAAATAGCTCCAGGTCCAAATATGACCAAGCGCCCGCCAAATCCCCTCTCCTTCCAGCCACGAAGCAAGTCTTGCCATAAAAAATTTAATCAAGCGCCCAACTCATACTACAGCTTTTCTGGCGGTTTGGCTTCATCATCCACCTTCAAATCATGCAAATCTTTTTCGATATGATCCAATTGGTTTTTGACCTGACGCAAGGTAATCGTCTCGGTCTTAATCTCGCTCTCCAATTGAGTCTTAACTCGCTCTACCCGTTTCTTGTCCCCTCGCAAACCGGAAATAATAATTGAATCCCCGATAAAGAAGGAAACAAAAAGCCCGGTCATAAGCAAAACGACAATTGAAATAACCAGCGAGACCGGTCCATTCAAAAATTCAAACCAGTCGGCGATCATCCACACGCCCCGCCAAAAAAGAACAATCGCGAAACCGCCAATCAGCGTGTATATCACCGGATGTCGGCTCAACCTTGCTCGCACCTGATCCTCCAGCTTATCAAAAAAGTTCACAATTTTTTTAAACATAAATTATTTATTGCACCGAATACTTGTCTTTGATTTCCGAATCAATTCGCTCCTGCGCCTCGGTCGCTTTTTTCTTGGCCTGCTTCGCCAATTGAAGCAAATCAGCATCAGACAAATTAGCAAGCTCCAAGATTCTCGCCCTAAGTTGATCCGCGTTGTTTAAATCCGGCAAGTCCAGAACCTCTTCCAGCAACACCGCTAAAATATGACCTACTCGGGGTCCGGGGGCAATACCGGCCAAACGCATCACATCGTCACCTCGCAAGGTCAGCATTTTGGCGCTAACCGGATCCCGCTGAACCTTTTCCATCATCGCCTGTAGATGACGCAAGCGATAGGGTTGGGCTTTGGGCACTCCCGAGCCAATCCGATCCGCCTCGCGAAGCTTGATCAAATCATCGGCATTCTCGGGACCAATCCGGCGCAAAAGCCGCCGCACCCCGGCCAAAGTCACCACCTCCGGATCATAAACGAACATATGCTCACGCACTAAAAGCGCCACCGCCTCGGTAAGCTTTTTAGGAAAATGCAAACGATCCAACATTCGCAAGGCAAGTCGCTCCCCGACCACTTGGTGTCCGTAAAAAGTTGAATCCGGCCCGTCGCCTTTTTTACTGCGCGGCTTGCCGACATCGTGCAATAGGGATGCCAAGCGCAAATGCAGCGGAAAATTCTTTTTGACCGCGTATTCCAATGAGCGAAGATTATGCTCAAACACGGTATAGATATGATGCTTGTTCTGTCCCACTCCCACGCCCTCCAAAAGTTCCGGCAGGATGTGCTTAAGCAATCCCAGACGCAATAAAAGCTCCACGCCCTCGGTCGCGTGCGAAGTCATCAGCAATTTTTCAAACTCGTCGCGAATTCTCTCCTTGGAGACAAACTCCAAAAGTCCGGCCAGCGCTTGAATCGCGGTTAAAGTTTTGGCCTCAATCGCAAAACCCAGTTGAGCGGCAAAACGAATCGCCCGTAATAAACGCAAAGCATCCTCGTTAAAACGATCCTCCGGCTTGTGAACGGTACGGATAATTCCATCCTTGAGATCTTTTCTGCCGTCAAAAGGATCAATAATTGCCGCCGGAGTTCCCGCGTGCGCCGGCAGAGCCATAGCGTTGACCGTAAAATCACGCCGTGCCAAGTCTTCCGTAATGTCATCAGTAAATTTCACCTCGTCCGGATGCCGCTTGTCGGTATAGCCAACCTCCAGCCGAAAAGTCGTCACCTCCACAATGGCTAATGTTGGATTTGCGGAGCCGGTCTTAATTCCTACCGTCCCAAAAGTATTTTCATAAACCGTGGCCGGCTTTTCCAAATTCGCTCCGTTAAAAGTCCTAAAAAGCTCTTGAATTTTTTCGGGTCGCGCGTTAGTCGTCAGATCCCAATCCTTGGGCTCCACGCCAAGCAAAAGATCGCGCAGACACCCGCCTACAATATAAGCCTTATAACTCGCGCCTTCTAAAATCGCGGCAATCTGCTCAACCTCTTTGGGTACCAATAACTTCATCTCTACATTCTAGCTTTATTTCGCCGCCAATTGAAGCCAATAGCCGGATCATAAAGCAACTTCTGACGCATCTTATCGCATTTGATATTAGCCCTATTTGCCCGTACGATTAGTAACAAGTCCTCGTGGTGAAATGGATATCACAACGGGCTTCGAACCCGTTATTCCCCGTTCGAATCGGGGCGAGGACACCAAAAGTGGCTTTTTCCGGTTTATTTAATTACAATTCCCTCATTGGTCCTGTCGTCTAGCCTGGTCTAGGACATCGCCCTTTCACGGCGGAAACACGGGTTCAAATCCCGTCGGGACTACCAGATTTTCCTATTTAACACTCAAAAAAACCGTAGCAGATCCAGTAAAAAAAGTTATGGGAAACCCATTACCAAAAAATATGTTTAAAGGTACTCTTGGAGAACTATTTGTACAAATACGCTTACTAGAATACGGGGTACAGGCAGCTCGACCTTTAAGAGATACCGGCAATGATTTAATCGCAATTCGCGGCAAAGTTATAAAATGCATTCAGGTTAAAACAGGAAATGATCCAAAAAAACCAAAACCGCAAAAAATCTACGACTTAATGGCAATCGTCAAACTTAAAGAAAAAAATGGTTCCGTCCTTAACAATGAATCAAAAATTTCAATCGGGCATAAAAATGACGAAAGAAAGAACTATAGAGAACTGACACAAGAACTCGTCGATAAAATATGGAAAAACGGTAAATCATAATTCATGGATCATATAAGAGATTGTGGAAAATGCGGAAATAGCGTTCGGCTGATTGATAGATTTTGTGGAAAGTGTGGAACGGCAATGTACATAGATTTAGAATCAAACGCGATCAAGGAATACGATTTTCTGCATATTTTCAATGCCCTATACAATCTTCTCATAGATAAAACAAATCCCAAAAGAGAAAAATATATAATAAAAAATAGTGAAGAAATCTTATCGCAATTAAATAAAAAAGAATATCTCGATGACCTGGAACACATTCATTTTCGGATAATGGAACTAAAAACTAGTTTAAAGATAGAAGATGAAAATATTTGGGATGCTGATGTAAGACAACTATTCCAACATTATAATTCAGACAAGATGAGTGGTTACGCACTACGGTGCGCAGAAGAACTATACACGGGAAAGAAATCAAAAAAATTGAAGAGTGAAGAGATAGAAAAAATTGTAAACCGGAAAAAGATTAGCAACACAGAGCTCAAAGGAATGAATTTGTCAGAAACAGAGAGAAAAATATATATTTTTTGCAAATCACTCAGGGATTCGGAGATATTCTTACTTCCATCAAAAGAAATAATAGAGACAATGAACGTAATCATAGCTCAATTTGCAGAAGATACATACAAAACCACCCTAGAAACACTGAAAAAAATATACCCCGGAGTCTATGAGGTTATCAAAGACAAGAATTGGGAAAAAGATTTTGGGATCCCAACCAGCAAAGAGGAGATCTTAAATATCGCCCTTAATGACTTCATTTTTGGATATCGGTTAAAGGCGAGTGAAAGTCTGCTCTGAAATTTTCCTAAATCAAGGATTCTTAAAGGTCTTGAAAAAATAAAAAAGCCTTGCTATGAACCATGCAAATCCTCGCCATTGAAACCAGTTGTGATGAAACTTCTCTAGCCATTCTTGAAGCGAATGGCCCAGCCGAACAACCATTAGTCAAAGTTGAAACCAATATAATCTCCTCGCAAATCGCGCTTCACGCCCCCTTCGGTGGCGTGGTTCCGAATATCGCCAAGCGCGAACACATTAAAAATCTGCCGGAGCTCTACCAGCAAATCACGGCGGAATGGCGCAAAGAAAAAGGCACAGACTTAACTCTAGATTTAATCGCCGTCACTGTCGGTCCCGGACTGGAGCCGGCGCTCTGGGCCGGAATTGAATTTGCCAAGTCGCTTGGTGAAAAACTAAAAAAACCGATAATCGGAGTAAATCATCTGGAAGGACACCTCTACAGTTTTTTGCTAACGCAAAAAACTGCAACTTCTAACACAAAGACTGGTCAGTCTGCGCTTAACGCTTATCCAAGTTTTCCAGCAATAGCGCTACTAGTCAGCGGTGGTCACACTATTCTGATTAAAATGGATTCGCTCACCGAATGGAAAAAGTTGGGCGAAACCAGAGACGACGCCGTCGGCGAAGCCTTTGACAAGGTAGCAAGAATGCTCGGCCTCCCCTACCCGGGCGGACCGGAAATAGAAAAACTTGCCAAAGAGGGCAATCCAAAAGCAATTAATTTTCCTCGCCCGATGCTCGCCGAAAAAAATTACGAGTTTAGCTTTTCCGGATTAAAAACCGCCGTCCTCTACCATATTCAAGATCAAACCCTTAGCCCTTCGCCGTCCACTCTAAACCCTAATCAAAAATCCGACATCGCCTCGAGCTTCCAAGCCGCCGCCTTCGAGGTTTTGGCCAAAAAAACTATCCGCGCCACGCAAGAATTTAGCGCCAGAAGCATCTTGCTCTCTGGCGGTGTTGCCGCGAGTAAAACTCTGCGCCAAGCACTCTCCACTGCGAGCGAGAGCTTAGAAATTCAACTCTACGTCCCCGACTTCGCCTTTAACACCGACAACGCCGCCATGATTGGCATAGCCGGCTACATTAGTTTCTTGCAAAACAAAAACCTTGCCCTTAAAGCAGATTCAACCTTGAATTTATAACTAGCAAAATTATCCTCATCTGCGGGTCGCACAAACTGCTATACTAAAAACAAATGCTTCTGATTGCCATCTTGGTCGGCCTGATTCCCAGCTTCGCTTGGCTCATTTTTTATCTCCACGAAGATTTTCGCCACCCCGAACCGCGCTCCTTGGTGGCGCTCACCTTTTTTGTCGGCGCCATAAGCGCCATACTCGTTCTTCCCTTTCAAATCGTCTTTAACCAGTGGATTCAAAAACTGGCCATTGGTCAATTTGACCTGCGCACCTTTTTAGCACTCGCCGCCTTGGAAGAAATCTCCAAGTTTTTCGTCGTCTTCCTATTTATTCGCAAAGCCAACGCCTTCACCTTTGAACCCATTCATCCGATGATCTACATGATCGTCTCGGCCCTTGGTTTTGCCGCGCTGGAAAACATCGCCTCGCTCTACAATACCCACAGCGAAATCACCCGTGTCTTTTTTGAATCCACGATTCTGCGCTTTGTTGGCGCCACTCTTCTCCACACTCTGGCCTCGGGTATTGTCGGCTACTATTGGGGCAAGGCTTTTTCCGAACACGGGCACTACGCCACTTTTATCATCTTCGGCATAGCGGTCGCCACCGTCGTCCACGCGATTTTTAACTACCTCGTGATTCAAACCGGACCGATCACCTACCCCATCGCTTTTCTTATCTTTATCTCGCTTTTCGTACTCCACGATTTCGAACTCTTGAAAAAATTTGAACGCCGATAAAAAGCCTCTGTGCTATAATAAGACCAATAAACATGGACGAAGAAACTAAAAAATTCTTTACCGAACTCTCCAGCTCGGCCCAGGAAATCAACAAAGAGGTGGAAGCTGAATTTGTTAAATCCAGCCCGGTGACAGCACGCCGGAAGGAACAAGTCGGCAGCGATGTTGTAGACGATATCGGCGAACTCACGATCGACATTTATCAAACACCCGACGAGATCATAATCGAGGCGCCAATCGCCGGCGTCTCCGACGACGACATTGACGTTGCCATCGGCAACGATACCGTAACCATCAAAGGAGCTCGCGAGAGAAAAAATAAGGTCAAAGGTTCCGACTTTTATCTGGAAGAATGCTTTTGGGGCAAGTTTGAACGCCAAATAACCCTTCCCCAAGAAATTGACGCCGAAAACGCCTCCGCCGCCATGGAAAAAGGCGTTCTTGTGGTTCACCTGCCCAAACTCAAGAAGGAAAAATCAAAAAAACTCAAAGTTCGCGCCGGATAAGCCTTATACAAAGACATATTTGCCACTACTTGACAAGTAGACCCTTACCTGCTAGACTAGACGCCACAACCTAAAGATCGCCTGAAAAGGCGGTTTTTTGTTGGTTAAAAGCAGTCGCCCAAAAAACACCTACAACCATATGAACCAAGAAAAAGGCTTGAAAATAATCGCTCTTGCCGTGGCGTTGAATATGCTTTTTGGCGCCACTGCTCCAGTAGCCACCGTGGCCCTCGCCGCGGTAAAAACGCCAACAATCAAAGAAACCGCGGTTACCGCCAAAACTCAGCTGGAAACCGGAGTCAAAAAGATGAAACTGACAATTACCGCCTATTCTTCAACGCCGGACCAGACCGACGACACTCCATTCACCACAGCCGCCAATACCACTGTTCGCGACGGCGTCGTGGCTACCAACATCTTGCCCCTGCATACCAAGATCAAGATTCCGGCCCTCTTCGGTGAAAAAGTATTCGTCGTGGAAGACCGGATGAATCGCCGCTACCAAACCCGTATGGACATTTGGTTCGCCGATCGGACAACCGCCACCAAGTTCGGCAAAAAATACGCCGAAATTGTGGTCCTGTAGATTAAGCGCGTTCTAGCAAACCAAAACCCCCGCCGATAAGCGGGGGTTTTGGTTGTTTTGAGCGAAAGGATATACTCAAATAAATAGCAAGATAAATAAATACAGCCAAAAAAATGATTTTAAAATTTTTTAAATTATTCAGCGCCATGATCGCGGCCACTGGTATCGCCTTCGCCGCCATGTGGCTTCTGCCCCACGATCAAGACACCGTTCTCGGCCTCAAACCGCTGCCAGCCACATTGAGTCTCTTGGCCTACTGCGCCCTGGTTGGAGTAATGTTTATCAAGCTTTCAGATCACCTCTTTCGCTTCCCACCAAAAAAAGGAATGCCGATTCAGAGCGAGGAAGAGCTCCGTCAAGAGATTTTTGGATATTTTGATTCGGCAAATAGCGGCGGCAAAGTATTCGAAAACCACGCCGGAAAAAATTACTCAACCGTAACCTGGTCCGGAGAGCTTAAATACAATCAAGTCGTTTCAATCGGCAATATCAGCAAAAAATCCGTTTTCAAACTTTATTTCAACCCAGAAAATAAAACTCTCAAAATAGTAACTACGGAAAAAAATATTAACTGGTCCGCGGGCATTGACGGCTTTGCTTTCAATCTTCGCTTTTACCAGGGCATACCGATGGAATACGAAACCACAATCGTCCCTTCGTTTGAAATAGTGAACGGCAAGCCAAAAATTATCGTCAAAAATCTAACCTACAACAGTAATAGTATTTTGAACCCGATTGTAAGCATGACCAACCGCAACGGTTGGACAGCGGCCTTCTCGATGGGCGTTTTTTGGTTGGATAAAGTTCTCCTGGTCCTTGCCTCGCTTTTGATTATCGGGAGTGTTATAACCGCTAACATCTAGACTGGAAATTTCCCGCACAAAGTGGGCGCTACAGGATTTGAACCTGTGACCCCTTCAGTGTAAATGAAGTGCTCTACCACTGAGCTAAACGCCCACTTTAAGCAGGACTACGATTTCTATTTGAAATTCTACGCAAGCTTGAACTTTCTGACAAATCCAAAGTAAACAAGTCGCTCCCCGCCCGACTGAATGACTTCAGTCATTCGGGCGGGTGCCACTGAGCTAAGCGCGCCATTTCGGCAATAGAGGAAAAATCGCCGGAAGATTCTTACTTCATCTCCTTTAGATTCTGCCAAACACCAATCACATTTCCCTCGGTGTCTTTAACATACGCATAAAGCCCCATATCGGCAATCTTTTGCGTTGGCATCATGACCGTACCGCCGGCCACCTGAACTTTTTTAAGCGTCGCTTCAATATCCGCCACCGTCATCGCAACCGTTGGGCCAGTAACCGGAAATTTAGCGCTTCTCTCAAACATCCCGCCGTTGATAAACCCTGGCTCCTTCCACATATTCTTCTCATCTACCGGCCCGGTATGCAAGCCAACATACCGGCCGCTCGGCATTGGAAACTCCATCGTCTTCCAATCAAACGACGCTTCATAAAACTTCATCGCCCGCGCAATATCGTCAACCGGAATCTCAAAATGTTGAACTTTGTCCATAAGTTTTAAAATTTAACTCACCCCTTAATTGCTCAAGATCAATTCTCTTTATTGCTTTCTCTTACTTCCAAAATCTAGAACTTTCCAAGTATCATTTTCTTTAACCAAACTAACAGCGATGCTGTAGACGATATTATCACTACCAATAATCTCATAAGAGATGGTCGCTTCCGAACCCTTCTCGGTTGAGGTACTTACTTCTTTATGGGTAACTTTAGGCTTACCGCTTAAAATTGGCCCGGCTTGTTTAACAGCTGTATTCCATTGAACCGGAGAAACTGCGCTTTTAGCCTTAATACTAAATAAATCATATGACGAATCGGCATTAAGGTCTTGCAAATCGGCTATAAATTGGTCACTAGCCTTAAGAGCTCCTTGACTGGCCCAGTTAACCACCAAAATCAATACAACAACAAAAACCGCGACGCCACCAAGAACTTTCCACAGCTTGCTCCTTCCTTTTTTGGGCAATGACCCAACCGCGACTTCCGACTCTTGCTGAATATTTGGCAATGACATATTTTTAGTCTTTTTTTAAACTTTAGTTCAGTCTAACACACGAAAAATCCTTTTCAAACTAGATAGTAGCAACAAAAATTTTGTGCGCCCGCCTGGAATCGAACCAGGAACCTACCGTGTATAAGACGGTTGCTCTACCAATTGAGCTACAGGCGCGAATACTATAGCCAGCGAAGACTACTATAGTATCCACAAAAAAGGCCGCCCCCTCAAGCAATCTACATCTGAAAGGCCACCGGCTTCACCTTAAAGGAATCAACCAGCGTTTTGAACTCATCCTGTTCCAGAGTCTCCTTCTCTAGCAAAGTTTTGGCAATCGCGTCCAAAATCTTCCGACGGGAAGAAATAATTTTTTTCGCGTTCTGTTGGGCGGCTTGAATAAATGCCGAAACCGCCTGATCAATCTTAGCCGCCATTTCTTCGGAGTAGTTTCGATGCGAACCAAGCTCTCGCCCCAAAAAAACCGCATCCTCGCCCGTACCAAAAACAATCGGCCCCAGCTCGCTCATGCCATAATGCGTCACCAACCTCCGCGAAAGCTCCGAGGCTTGTTTCAAATCACTAGAGGCGCCGGTCGTCAGCTCGTTGAACACCTCTTGCTCGGCAACATAACCGCCTAGCATTACCGCCAAGTCCGCCAAAAACTGCGACTTGGTCTTGAGTCGATTTTCTTCAATGGGCAATTTCAAAGTATACCCGCCGGCTCGCCCGCGCGCGATAATGGAAACCTTGTGAACCGGATCGGCGTCTTTAAGACTGGAAGCCACTAGCGCGTGACCGGCCTCGTGAAAAGCGGTAATTTTTTTCTCCTGTTCAACAATTACTCTATTGCGCCGCTCCGGTCCCAGCAAAACTTTTTCTATTGACTCATATAAATCGGCTTGAAGAATCTTTTTTCGATCGTGACGAGCCGCAAAGATAGCAGCCTCGTTAACGATGTTCGCCAAATCCGCGCCGGAAAAACCCGGTGTCCGCACGGCAATTCTCTCCAAATTAACATCTTCGGCCATCGGCTTGTTTTTGGCATGAATCGCCAAAATATCCTTGCGATCCTTAATATCCGGCAAATCCAAAAAAACCCTTCGATCAAATCTGCCCGGACGCAATAAGGCCGGATCCAAAACATCGGGGCGATTGGTGGCCGCGAGCACTATTACCTGCGTCTCGCGATCAAAACCGTCCATTTCCACCAAAATCTGGTTAAGAGTCTGTTCTCGTTCGTCATGCCCGCCACCAAGTCCGGTCCCCCGCTCGCGACCAACCGCGTCGATCTCATCAACGAATAAAATGGCCGGAGCCGCCTTCTTGGCCGTGGCAAAGGCGTCTCGAGTTCGCGCGGCGCCAACCCCCACAAACATCTCCACGAATTCCGAAGCGGAAATATGAAAAAACGGCACACCGCTCTCCCCCGCCACCGCGCGGGCCAAAAGAGTTTTTCCCGTTCCCGGACTACCCATTAACAAAACGCCTCGGGGAATTCGGGCTCCCATGTCGGAAAACTTCTTCGGATGCTTCAAAAAATCCACCACTTCTTCCAATTCCTGCTTAGCCTCGTGAAGTCCCGCCACATCCTTAAATGAGATTTTTTCCTTGAACGATCCAAAAAGGCGCAAGTTGGAACGCCCAAAATTAAAAGCCTGCGAGGAACCGGCCTTTGCCTGCCGAAACACAAACCAAAAAACCGCGATAATAACAATCAGTGGCAAAATTGTCGGCACCAAAACTCCCAGCCAAAAACGAAAACCGGACTCGTCTTTAATTTCAAACGCCACTCCCTGCAAAGCTTCGCCGGAGACTCCATAATTTTTTAAGGTCTCGGTAAATCCCGCTTCGTTCTCCTTCCGCGCCAAGCCCTTGCCTCCGTCCTTCAAATCCACCAGCAACTCATTGCCCCGCACAACAATTTTTTGGACCTCTCCGGCAATAATTTTTTTGGCCAATCCATCAATGGTCAGCGGAGTAGGACTATTGCTCGTTTCAAAAACAGCCGAAAAAAGCAAAGTCGCCACCAGCAATGCCCCAATCGCCCACACGATATTCTTGGAAAGTAGTTTCATAGGTAGTGAATATGATAAAGGAAAAAAGCTGGAAAGTCCATCCAATACGTCTCGACAGCTAAAAGTCTTAAGCAAAAGCGACAATCTTCCCAAGTCTGCCTTTCGCTATTTTAGATAGCACGCCACCCAGCGCCCTTGACAGACATACAGATATATGTATATCATACAGCCAGTGAGTCCCTTGTTGGGATCCACGCCCTTTGAAAATCAGCCAAAATCAAAAATAGAAAGAGAGGTGGCCGATGTTCGGTGCTCAATTCAAGAAAGATCTCAAGGTGGTCACGAGACGCCTCGCCTGGGTGGCCTATGCCATCCTCGCCGTCGCGACTCTGCTCTACCTGGGCCGAAGGTTCTGGGACAACATCCCAATCGCGATCGCCGCGGTTACTGTTCTTAGCGCCTGCTTTGTCTTCGTAGCTACTCTGCTCAACACACTGCTCAAGAAGAAGTTGCCAACCGGAAGTCCGGCTTCAACTTCACAGACAACATCAACCGCTTCGCCTCAAACCGAGATTGATCAACTCAATGACTTGATCGGCCAGGCGAAAAAGAAAGCTCGACAAGCGCAAAGAGCGCCTGGTTTCAACTTCATTCCGGTTTTGCTGGTTTACGCCATCGTGATTTTGGGGAGTCTCTGGCTGGCCAATCAATACCTAAAGCCCAAGTTTTTGGGCCAAATCGGTATCGGAATTATAATCCTTGCCATCATCCTCGCCAAAGGCCTCGTCATCATCCGACCGGCGCAATTTGGGGTGGTTACTCGCTTCGGAATGCGTCTCAAAGGATACTTGTCCGAAGGCGGGCCCTACTTCCTGATCCCCTTCATTGATGCGGTAGAGTATTTGGACTACCAAGTAGACACCGACCCAATCGAAGTTAGTGTAACGACCGGCGGCAAGGGCACTGCGGCAGCAACGGCTGGAAAGAAGATTGGTCAAGCAACGGTCACCATCAAAGGCAATCTGCGTAAACGGCCGTCTCCCAACGTCCCCAACGACAACGGCAAGGTCCTCTTTATTGAGATCAATCTTAAGACCATCACCGATGGGTTGGAAGGTAAAATTTCCAGCGCTATCAGGGAAGTCGCCGGCGCCTCGTCGGTAGATGATTTCATTGAAAATAGCGAGGCCTTGAAGCTTTTCATCAACTGCGTCTTAAGATTGAGCGAGACCCCGCACGGCACCTGTGGTTGGAAACCAGAAATTTGCTTGTCAAAGTACGTGGAACACAGCCAACTAATCACTGAACTCCTTAAACTGGAACGTGGATCGACCTCAGCGGTTGAACGCCAATTTGGTATTGAAGTGATTGAGTTTGACCTGACCGAAATCAACTTCTCCAAGCAAGTCATGGAAGCCATCGAAAAGCGCCGCCTGGCGGAAAGTACTGCTGACGCCGCCGAGGAATTGAGCACTAGACGCAACAACCTAATTGAAGCGGCAAAGATAAAAGCTGGCAAAGACTGGGATGATCCGGAAGTACGAAAGACGGCACTACTCGAAATTGGCGTGATGTTGGGACTCCGAGAAAAGCCAACAGCAACAACCATCGCAACCAGCAACGCAACCAGTGTTGACGTCAGAGGTGGTGATTTGCTATCCGCCGCGCTTGCCAAGTACGTCACCGACAAGAGTGGCAAAAAAGGAGATTAGCCATGCCACACAATCCGCAATCCACTGGATTTCAGATTTCTGGAAAACTCACCAAACTTATGTTATTTTGTGGAATCTTCATCGTTGGAATATGTGGATTTCTGCAAATCCAAGACCTCCCAAGATCCCAGCCGGAATCCCGAGAAGTGATATCCCCGCCCCCGCCGCCAGCGTACATCACGCTCCACAGGGGTGAGGAGATTCAACTTCAGATTCGTGAATCTGAATGGACTCCGTGGCTCATTTTGCCGGAATCGGGCAAGTTCGATCTACGAACAAGCAAGAATGGCACGATAACTTTTGGATTTTTGAATGGGATGACTATCGTGTCATCCAATCGAGAAGCTGCTCTTGGTAGATTTCCCGACAGAACATTTCGTCTGCGTGGAATTGAATCGCCCGCAAAGTTCGTGATCTTTCCCTAACCCCGCTCGTGCGGGGTTTTTTATTACGCCAACAGTCAAAAAAAAGATGAGGATGCCAAAAAGCTCGCCCGCAAAACCAAAAACGAATCAAATATTGACAGCTCTATATATTTAGGTGAATTCTATAAACAGCGAGTCCCCTGTAAGGATTCGAGTTCTTTGAAAAAGAAATACAAAGAAAGGTAGGCCATGTTCACTAGAAAGTTCAAGCAAGATTTCCGAGAAACCGCCAAACACGCCTCGTACCTCTGTTGCTGGCTCGTCGCTATAACGGCAATAATCTTTGCTGGCTACAAGCTCTGGGAAGACAAAGTTATCGCAATATCCACCGTCATCGGCATTGGTCTCTGCTTAGCATTAGGTCTAAAAGTACTCAAAACGCTATTCGATCAGCCGGCAATAGCTATAACCGCTTCGCCCCAAACCGAGATTGATCAACTCAATGACTTGATCGGCCAGGCGAAAAAGAAAGCTCGACAAGCGCAAAGAGCGCCGGGTTTCAACTTCATTCCGGTTTTACTGGTTTATGCGATCGCTGGAGCAGCGATTTTTTGGATAGTAAGTCTACTAGAAGGTGAAGAACCTGGAGCAATCTTTTCATGGATTGGATTTATTGGACTCTTCCTTACCATCATCCTCGCCAAAGGCCTCGTCATCATCCGACCGGCGCAATTTGGGGTGGTTACTCGCTTCGGAATGCGTCTCAAAGGATACTTGTCCGAAGGCGGGCCCTACTTCCTGATCCCCTTCATTGATGCGGTAGAGTATTTGGACTACCAAGTAGACACCGACCCAATCGAAGTTAGTGTAACGACCGGCGGCAAGGGCAAGGACGGACAAAAATTTGGACAGGTGGCGATCACCGTCAAAGGCAATCTGCGCAAACGGCCGTCTCCGGATATCGTCAACAAAAAAGGCAAGGTGCTTTTTGTTGAGATGAGTCCGGAAACCACAACCAAGGGATTGCGCGGTAGTATCGCGAGCGCTCTGGGAGAAATCGCTGGCGCCTCTCTGGTAGACGACTTCATTGAGAATCGAGAAGCTCTAAAGCTCTTCATCAACTGCGTCCTGCGCTTGAGCGAGACACCGCACAATAGGTGTGGTTGGAAGCCAGAAGATTGTCCCCGGAAATACGCGGAATATAGAAATCTAGTTACTGAATTGCTGGCAGTGGAACGCGGATCGCCATCCGCAGTTGAACGCCAATTTGGTATTGAAGTGATGGAATTTGACTTGACCGAAATCAACTTCTCCAAGGAAGTCAGGGAAGCCATCGAAAAGCGTCGCCTGGCGGAAAACACCGCCGACGCCGCCGAAGAATTGAGCAAAAAATATGGCGAGTTGGTTGAGAAAGCAAAAATCAAAGCCGGACCCGACTGGGATGATCCCAGAATACGAGAAGGAATCTTGACTGGTATTGAAGTGACGCTGGGAATGAAAGAAAAACCAAGCACCACAATCGTGGAGGCAAAGGGTACTGACCTTACCTCCGCCGCACTCGCCAAGTATCTCGCGGACAAGAGTAGCAAAAAAGGAGATTAGCCATGCCCCACGGCCCGCAAACAGTCGGCTTCAGGGTTTCAGGAAAACTCATCAAGCTCCTGCTCTTCATTTCGGTTATTTCAATCGGTATTTGGGGGTTCAAGGTCATCCAAGACCTCCCAAGATCCCAGCCGGAATCCCGAGAAGTGATATCCCCGCCCCCGCCAGCGTACATCACGCTCCACAGGGGTGAGGAGATTCAACTTCAGATTCGTGAATCTGAATGGACTCCGTGGCTCATTTTGCCGGAGGCAAGTGATTTTAGTTTGCAATTCGACTACAAGTCTCCTGACATGGTGAACTTTGATTTCTCCAATGGGAGAACGATTAGATCACCCGTTGGCAACCCAAACATCAAGCTACTAGATCGGAAGTTTCGCTTGAATGGCATCAACTGCCCAGCAAAACTTTTGGTCTTTCCCTAACCCCGCTCGTGCGGGGTTTTTTATTTTCCCAATCACCAGCTAACGGCGATAAAAACAATTATCCGATCGGGATATTATTAGGTATCATAGAAAGATGAACGAGATCGAAAAAGCCCTCAAGGAATATTGCGAATATCTGGAGATCGAAAAAAACCGTTCGGTTAAAACTCGCGACAACTACGAGCGCTACCTGCAACGCTTTATTGCCCAAACAAAAATCAACACCATCAAAGACCTAACCGAAGAAAACATTCGCCGTTTTCGGCTCGCGCTCGCCCGCGAACGCGTAAATGGCGCTGAGCTTAAAAAAAACACTCAAAGCTACTATGTCATCGCCATCCGCAATTTTTTGAAATACCTAATCAAAAAAGGATACCCGGCAATTTCGCCGGACAAGATAGAGCTTCCCAGGGTTGAACAGCGGCAAATTGAAATCATGGAACACCACGATCTGGATCGCCTGCTCAAAGCCCCGCGCGGCAACACTCTGCGCGCCGCCCGCGATCGCGCCATTTTGGAAATGCTCTTTTCTACCGGCCTCCGCCTCGCGGAACTCTGCGGCCTCAACCGCGATCTCGATTTCAAGCGTGGTGAGATCAGCGTCCGCGGCAAGGGAGGAAAAATTCGCCTGGTCTTCCTATCCGATAGCGCCCGCAACGCTCTAAAAAACTACGAGGCCTTGCGTGGTGATGTGGAAGAAGCCCTGTTTATTAGTCTCAAAAAATCCAAAATTCCTCAAGTTATCGGGCGCATTACACCCCGCGCCGTTGAACGCCTGGTTAGCCATTACGCGACAGTAAGCGGAATCCCAAGGCACGTAACTCCCCATCAACTAAGACACCTCTTCGCCACCGACTTATTAATCAACGGCGCCGACTTGCGCTCCGTACAGGAGCTCCTCGGACACAGAAACATCGGCACCACTCAAATCTATACGCACGTAACCAACAAGGGACTTAAAGACATCCACAAGGCATTCCACGGAAAAAATAAATGATTACCGCTTCTACTCAAACTGAGTAAAAAAGAAAAGCTCTTTACCTCAACCGTCAAACCATTTACGCTAAACTAAGGCCCTCGTGGCGGAACTGGCATACGCGCGTGGCTTAGGACCACGTTCCGAAAGGATTAGAGGTTCAAATCCTCTCGAGGGCACAATTAAAAAAAATCTCCGGTATCATCCGGTTTCTTTGTAATCTTTGTTTTTGAGAGGATTTGAACGAGGGATGGATCGGAAGGGAAGTAACCACGTCCCTTCCGTGTCGGAAAATATTAAAAACCGAGGGTTTTTAAAGCGCAGTCCGAGGTATAGCGAAGGACGAGTAGTGAAAATCCTCTCGAGGGCACTAATCATAAAAATCTCCGATATAACATCGGAGATTTTTATGATTAAAACCAGGAAACCCAGACTTACCCGCCAGTCACCGAACTTGAATTAACGCCGATCAAATTGGAAACGATAAAAACAATACCCCGCGCTAAAGCGCCGATTACAATCGCCCACACCGCGTCAATAATAAGCTTCTTCGCCTTTTCCTTATCGTCGCCAATCAAATAAAGATAGGCGGCATAGATAATAAAGACGACTGCTAGCAGGAGAAGAAAACCAAAGGCATAGTTAATAACCTTGGTGATGATATCCAAAACGTTAACGCCCCCGGAAAGCGGCGGTACATTCGGAACCCCGCCAACACTCTGGGCCAAACCAACAAGCGGAGCCAATCCGGATATAGTAAGCAGTGCGAAACTAGTAATTTTCTTGAAGATATTCATTGAAAGACATGCCTACAGCCAAAACGACCTTTAACAAACAATTAGTCCCATTATAAACGATAGCCAACCCAAAGTGTATCCCCAGAATTAAAGTTCTATCAGATAGAGCGTTAGCGAAACGATGGCGCGAGATAACCCCCCTATTAAAATAGCGATAACCGTATAACGAATCATAGTCTTGGCGGTTTCGATTTTGCCGGAATCATCGCCGGCAAAAAGAAAATAGTAAGCCGCGATTAACAAAAAAACCACCGCCAGCAAAAGCAAAAAACCGAACAGAATATTAATCGCCCGATTAACCACCCGCACTACATCTTCCTTGGTACGAATGTCGCCGGTACCCGCTGGAACCGAAAAACCGAAATTATCCTGTGCCAGTTGAGTTGCCACAGCTGTCGGCAATACAATCCCAGTCTCCGCCTGGGAAAGAGCGGGCACGAACAAAACCAAACCAAGCACTCCCAAAATCGAAATAAGAATCAAACGCATAAATCAGCGGAAAATAAAGACGATAATATCGGCGACCCCCCGAGCCAGCAGAACCGCCACCAAACCAATTAGAGCATAAACAATAGTGTCCTTGCCTTCACTAAACTTATCGGAACTCCCGCCGGAAAAAAGCATCTTAAAAGCGCCAATCAAAATCATCAGCGTAACCACCGGAATAGCTATATAGATGAGTCCCGTAACAATCCGATCCAAAAGCGCCTCCAAACTACTAATACCCAAAGGATTGGGTAACTGTATGGCGGAATTGCCGCCCACAGAACCAGTTTCCGCCAAGGCCTTTAAAACAAAAATTTTTAAAAAAGTAATCACGATAATATAAATATATCACCATCCACCGCCAAAACCGCCGCCACCCCCACTCCCGCCCCCAAAACTCGAATTAGGATTAGCTGAAGGAGTATTAGTATTTGTAATATCAATCTCCTTTTGCTGAAAAGGAAAAGTGACCTGCAGAATCCTAAAAAGAACCGTTATCAAAAGATAGGAGATGAGCGCGATTACGATGCCCACGAGCGCGCTTCTGATGATGTCCTTTCCTTGATCAAACTTGCCACTATTACCTCCGGAGGTAAGCATAACAAACCCGCCGTAAACTATAAAGAGCGGAGCCACAAAGAAGGTCGCCTTCATCAAAAAAACAATAATGTTGTTGATAAATTCCAAAAACGATTTAAGCCCGCACCCGCCAGTGCTAAGCGGACCGGCCGGGTCGCAATTAGGCAATAGATTGCCAAAAGCGGCGCTGGAAACCATAGGTGCCACAGTAAATAAGAGCAAAACCAGGCCAAAGATTAATAAGTAATTTTTGCGCATATTAAGAACTATTGACTGGATTTCCGCCGCTCCATCGCCTCGCTAATCTGATTCTCGGCGTTCGCGAGCGCCTCCTCTGGAGTCAGCCGTACCGCAAGCACCGAGGCAATGGCCTCGGAAAAGGCGCGCTCCACCAAGGCATTGTCGATTTGCGGCCAAGAACGCGCCGTGAGCGCCTGTCGCGCGAAGACGCCGACATCCGGCAAGTTGAGTTCGGTGTCAATTAAAGTCAGCAAAGCCGAAGGCCTCTCCGTCAAGTCAAAATATTTTTTAGCTCGCGCCTGGTCGGTCGCTAGATCCACCACAAAACGCGCCGCCGCGTCCTTATGCGTACTCCGCGCCGATACGGCAAAACCCCAATAATTGGCAAAGGTAACCGGACGGGAAGCCGCGCTTGGTTGCGGTAACGGCGCCACGCCAACCCGCAAAAACGGATTCTTCTGCTTTAGAGCCGCTCGCTGGTAGGAATAATTAAAAATTACCGCCGTGGATTCGTCGGCAAAACTATCTATGGAATAGGGAAAGTCCTCCGACCAGGTAAAAGCGGTATTCGCCGGATTGGCGAAACTAAGATAAAAACTAAATGCCTGCTTACCGCGATCAGCAAAAGTAGCCCGGCCAAAATCATCGGAGACCATTGCCACACCCGACTGAAGCATGAGCGCGTTCAACAAATCGGTTGCGCGATTAATACTCTTCGCCGAACCGCCAATGGCGGCCGCCGCCTTAACCACCCTTCCCTGCCTATCAAGCTCACGGAGCGAGGGAATTAGCGCGGAAAAATCACTCCAGGTTTTGGGCGGCAAGGCGATTCCCTTAGCGTCAAAAATATCCTTGTTGTAAAGCATTCCGAGCGTATCAATATAAAGGGGCAAGGCATAGACGGCGGCGTTTGGGGCAAAATCCTGCCGCACCACCTCGGGAAAAATGTTTTGGAAGGAGGCATAAGGCAGAAGTTTTTCCGGAATCGGGCTCAACTTGTCAAAATGCTTGGGCAACCAGGTGTTGTGAATCATAAACACATCTGGCCCGGTACCGGCCGCGAGCGCGTTCACTAAATCAGCCTCATAAGTCGCCGGATCAAAATTGCGAAATCTAAAAGGAACGAGCGACTTGAGCTCTCCCAAAACCTGGGAATCCTCAAAGACGCCCCAGACTTCAATGGTCGGCAGTTGAGTATTGGATCCCGAATCGCGAAGTCCGGGAATCACCCGCAAAAACAGCAAGACGAAAAATAAGACTACGGCTAAAACCGCGCCCCCGATCGCGATTTGAACTCTAGTGAGTGACATATCGCTTTAAGTATAGCAAAAACCAAATCAAGCCAACAAAAAAACTAGATTGAACCCCACCTTTCGGATAAAACTCGCGAGCACCGCTTCAAACTCTTACGAAGCATCTTCAGGCCATACCCAAGCTCCCACTAAAAGCAAACAATCCCAATAAGCTTATCCCCCGAATTTAGCGACATAATCTTGACTCCCTGCGTTGCCCGTCCGGCCGTTCTAACGTCGGTCAACTGGGTGCGAATAACCTGCCCCTTCGCCGACAGCGCCAAAAGTTCCTTCTGATCCGAAACCAATCGTGCCGCCATTAGAATGCCGGTCTTGGCGGTAATATTGGCGGTCTTGATACCCGATCCGCCGCGTCCCTGAACCTTGTATTCACTAAGTGGCGTCTGCTTGCCAAAACCGTTAGCCATCACAACCAAAAGCTTGTGCGTCTTGTTGACAGTTGGCCCGCCGGTAATCACGTTCATTGAACTGACTAAATCATTTTTACGCAAACGAATGGCGTGAACACCTGATGCCGTGCGCCCCATGGCTCGAATTGTCGTTTCCTTAAAACGAATCGCCTGCCCTTGGTCGGTCGCGATAATCACCTCATCCGACCCCGAAGAAAGACTCACCCAGTTCAAGGTATCGTCCTTCTTGAGTGATAGAGCGATAATGCCGCTCCGCCGAACATTGGCAAATTCCATCAGCGCCGTTTTCTTAATCAATCCATGTCGGGTGGCCATCACCAGATAAGCCTCGCCCACGCCCTTTTTCTGGGAGACGGGATACGAAATAATGGCGCTTACTTTTTCCTCAAGTGGAATCTCCAAAAAATTATGGATCGGTTTGCCTTTGGCGGTCCGGCTCGCCGGCGGAATTTCATAAACCTTGGTCTGAAAAACCCGCCCACGGGTCGTAAAAAATAGAATATTATCGTGGGTTCCGGCAGTCATCAATTGGGTCAAAAAATCCTCATCCCCTACCTCTGAGCCGATCAGTCCCTTACCGCCGCGATTTTGACTGCGGAAGGTTCCCGGCGGCAGACGTTTGATATAACCGCTTTCGGAAAAAGTGATGACCGTCTCCTCTTGCGGAATTAAATCCTCCTCCCTGAATTCCTTGAGTGGCGAAGCGATTACTCTGGTTCGGCGTTCATCGCCGTAAGCCGCCAAAATCTCCTTGAGCTCGGTCTTAATAACGCCTCTAATTTTTTCGGGACTCTTCAAAAGCGCTTTTAGCTCGGCGATTAATGTCCGCTTGATGGCGAGCTCCTCCTCGATTTTTTGCTGTTCGAGCGCGGCCAAAGTTTGCAAACGCATCTCCAAAATGGCGTTGGCCTGCAAGTCGCTAAAATCAAACTGCTTAACCAAGTTCTCGTGCGCCGCCTCCTTATCGCTGGATTTCTTGATAGTCGCGATTACCCGATCAATAGAAGACAACGCCTTGTGCAAACCCTCTAAAATATGGGCTCGCTCCTCGGCCTTACGCAAATCGTATTGCGCTCGCCGGCGAGTCACCTCCTCGCGATGAGTCACATAGGCCTGTAGAACCTCTTTCAACGAAAGCACTTGCGGTTGCAAGCCGTTTATAAGCGCGATCATGTTGACGTGAAAATCCTTTTGCAAATCGGTGAACTTAAAAAGCTGGTTAAGAATCTTCTGGGGCGCCGCGTCATTTTTAAGCTCAATCACTATTCGCAAGCCATCCTTATCGGATTCATCGCGCACATCGCGAATGCCCTGAATTCTTTTATCGGTTACCAACTCGGCGATTTTAATAATTAGCTCCGATTTGTTGACCTGGTATGGAATCTCGGTAATCACAATATCAAATTGGTTCCGTCCTTGCGGCCGCTCCTTGATCTCGGCCAAGGCGCGCATCGTAATCGGCCCTCGACCGGAAACATAAACATCGGCCATGCCCTTGGCGTCGTAAATCACTCCCCCGGTCGGAAAATCCGGCCCCTTAATAAATTGCAACAAATCAGGAACGGTAGACTTGGGATGATCAATCAAGTGAAGTGTGGCCTCGATAATTTCTCTTAAGTTGTGCGGCGGAATATTGGTCGCCATACCAACCGCGATACCAACCGCTCCGTTTAACAGCAGGTGCGGAAGTTTGGCCGGCAAGACCTTGGGCTCTTCGCGGCTACTGTCATAGTTTGGTTGCCAATCAACGGTCTCCTTTTCTATATCGGTCAGCAACTCGCCGGAAATTTTAGCCAGTTTCGCCTCGGTATAGCGCATTGCCGCCGCCCCGTCGCCGTCGACACTCCCCCAATTTCCTTGGCCGATGATTAGCGGATAGCGCAAGGAAAAATCCTGCGCCAAGCGCACCATTGTGTCATAAATCGCCGCGTCGCCGTGCGGATGATACTTACCCATAACCTCACCAACCACATTGGCGGATTTTTTGAGCTTCGCGTCCGAAGAAAGACCGCTATCCCACATCGCCCACAAGATGCGTCGTTGCACTGGCTTGAGACCGTCGCGAACATCGGGCAACGCCCGGGAAACGATAACCGACATCGCGTAATCCAAATAAGACTCCCGCAACTCGGCGGTAATTTCCACTCTGGAAAATTTTTGATCGTCTTCTTGCATAAATAAAGATAACTTTAGCGCAACGGCGTAACCGGAATCGGCGGCAAATCAGTCACGACAAATTTTGGTTCAATCGGAACCTGAACGGTAATCACGTTCCGCGCCGCCAATTTGGCGCCCACCAGCTTAAAAGCCTGATCGGCTCGAGCCAAAAACTCGCCGATAACAACTCCGGCCCCGGTACGCAACACCGAAGCGGTCTCGCGAAATGAAGTGAGCGACGTACCCGAAGACTCGTCGGCCAGGGCGACTTCCGTTCCGCCCTCGTTCTCCGGCAGAAAAGCCCGAACATACATCACCCACAAAAAAACAACTACGATCATTGTAGGCACGGTAAAAACAAAAAGCCAGCGCCGCTTGGTGCCGTCATCGCTGGCACGAACTCTGGAAATAAAATTGCTAGAGATTCGGAACATAGACTTGAAGTTTGGCCGGCAACTCCTTCTTTTTTAAAACTAATTTTTCCGGTGCCGGCACCGCTCCGCCAAATTCGCTGGCAAACTCTTGCGGATCAACGGCCTTGCGCTTAAGACCCGGCGCTTTAAAGAAAGACAGAATGAGAACTTTGGGATTAAGCTGTCGCACCAAGGTCAAAGCCTTGTCAGCTGGTAAAAAATGCTCCTGGGGAACCGGCATAAAAAGAATATCTACCTCGCCAAGCTGCTCCAACACATCTGCCGCCGGCATTTCGGAAATGTGCCCCAAAAAAACCAGCGACAAATCATCGGCTTTGACTTTAAAAATGGTTTTAACGAATTCCGCGGTCGACTCATTAACCAGCTGAAAAGCGCGAATCTCAACGCCTTTTATCTCATACTCTCCTCCTCCGGTAATATCGGTTTTCGCGGAAGCAAAAAAATCTGGAAATGGAATCGGCGTCAAAGTTCGCAGTGAAATATCGGCCTTAACCTTAGGCGGCGTAAGTCCCGAAGAAGCCTCAAAAACATCGGTCAAAAGAACCGCCTCGCCAGTCTGAATCTTAAAACAGCCTTCGCCGTACCATTGGATGTTCATATTAAGTCTGGACTTGAGTATAACAAAAAAAGCCGCGGAGTTCAAGCTAAAAACATCGCCCCGACCGGCTTCAAAAGGAGTTGACTTTTTAGGCCTTTTTTTCTAGACTTCTATAATCCAATTTTAAACAAGCGCATGAACGCCACTAAAAAAAATAACTCATTGCTCACCCAGCTTTTCAAAAACAACGCCGGACTGGCGGCTATCTTAAAACCGGGAGACTTGGTAGAAGGAATTATCACCGAACGCGGCAGTAAAAAAGCCCTTTTTGACCTTGGCCGCTTCGGCATCGGCACGGTCTATGGCGTGGAATTCATGAACGCCGCCCATATCATCAAAAATCTGGAGATTGGGGCCAAAATTACCGCTAAAGTCGTTGAACTAGACAACCACGATGGCTTCGTCGAGCTCTCGCTCGCCGATGCCGATCGGCAAAAATCTTGGGAAGAGCTTAAAGACCTGCAAGGCCAAGGCACTATTATTGAAGTCAAGATTAACGGCGCCAACTCCGGCGGCCTCGTCACCGAACTAAACGGCATTAAAGCTTTTATTCCGGTCTCTCACCTCGCGACCGATCACTATCCGCGGGTTGACGACGGCGATCGCAACCGCATTCTGGATGAATTGCGCAAGCTCGTCGGTACGACCATGAAAGTTAAGGTTATGGATCTGAAACCCCGAAGCAACAAGCTGATTCTCTCGGAGCGCGAGATGGTCGAAAAAAACAGCGAAGAAGTTTTGAATAAATACAGCGTCGGACAAGTTGTAGACGGCATTATTTCCGGCGTAGCGGACTTCGGCGCCTTTATGCGCTTTGCCGAGAATCCGAATATTGAAGGCCTAATCCACATCTCCGAACTTGATCACAAGCTGATTGAAAACCCGAAAGAGATCGTCAAAATCGGCGACGCGGTCAAGGCCAAAATCGTGGATCTCAAAGCCGGTCGGGCCTCGCTCTCGCTTAAAGCCCTAAAACCGGATCCCTGGGAAAAAGTCGATGCCAAGTATAAAGAAGCAACCGAAGTTAAAGGAACCGTAACTCGCTTCAATCCTTTCGGCGCTTTTATCGGATTGGACCCGGAAATCCAGGGATTAATCCACATTTCCGAATTCGGCGGTGTTGAAGAGATGAAAAAGAAGCTCACTCTCGGCGAGTCTTATACCTTCAAAATAGAATCGGTTAAACCGGCCGAAAAAAGAATTATCCTTAAATTAAAAAAATAAAGTAACGCTATGTTAACTCCAAGGCAAAAAAAATTAGTAGTCAAAGAACACGCCATCCACGACAAAGACACCGGCAGCACGCCGATTCAAGTCGGCTTGGTCAGTAAGCGCATTAACGAACTAGCCGCGCATCTAAAATCGCACCCCAAAGACAATCACTCTCGCCGCGGATTGATTAAAATGGTTGGCAAACGACGCCGCCTCTTGAGCTATTTGGCGGAAACCGATCCCAAAGGCCACAGCGCTTTGATTAAAAAAATGGGTCTAAACAAGTAACTCGCATGAACCTCCAACACAAAGAACAGCGGGTCGGCATCTTTCTTGACATCCAAAACCTCTATCACTCTTCCAAAAATCTCTATCACTCCCGCGTAAACTATAAGGAACTCATCAAATCCATCGTCGGCGGACGCAAGCTGATTCGCGCCATCGCCTATGTCGTCAAAACCGAAACCACCCTTGGCGAATCTTCATTTTTTGACGCTTTAAAACAAGCCGGCATCGAACTCCGGATGAAAGATATTCAAATCAACGCCGACGGCACCAAAAAAGCCGATTGGGACATTGGCATGGCCGTGGACGCTATCCGCATGGCGAGCTCTATGGACGCGATCGTGCTTGTTACCGGCGACGGCGACTTTGTACCCCTCGTAGAATATCTAAAATGGGGCCTTGGCCGCCAGGTAGAGGTCGCCGCCTTCAGCAAAACCACCTCCGGTAAATTAAAAGAGGTTGCCGACCTCTTTACCGGCATCGAAGAACTGCCCCGCATCTTCCTCGGCAATCGTCGCCCGGGAAGCCGCTCGCCCGCCGAACCGGTTGAAGAAAAACCAGCGGAGCTCTAAACCAGACAGTCAATAAAAAGTCCCCGGGCTTGTAGCCGGGGACTTTTTATTGCTTAAAAGCGATAAAGTACGCTAGGCTGTATCTAAACAAAAAACCAATCAAACAAGTATGGACCTACAAAGACAAAAATTTAAAACCGATTTCGCTGGTCGACCGCTAGAAATAGAGATCTCCCGCCTGGCCGAACAAGCCACCGCCGCGGTCTTGGGCCGTTACGGCGAAACCTCGGTCCTGGCCACAGTCGTCATAACCGATGAAGAAAAAAAGGGCGACTACTTTCCGCTAATGGTGGATTATGAAGAACGTTTTTATGCCGTGGGCAAAATCCTCGGCAGCCGCTTTATGCGCCGCGAAGGTCGCGCCTCCGAAGATGCCGTTCTCTCCGGACGTCTCATTGACCGAACCATCCGCCCGCTTTTTGATCACCGGATGCGCAACCAGGTCCAGGTAGTCATCACCATTCTTTCGCTCGACGAGGAAAACGATCCGGATTTTATCAGCATGCTCGCCGCCTCCGTTGCCCTGGGCATCTCTCGAATTCCCTGGAACGGCCCGGTCGCCGGCGTTAAAATCGGCAAGTTTTTTGAATCCCCAGATTTTGTGACCAACCCGACCGAAAGCGCGCTCAAAGCCAAGCCCTGGGAGATGATCACTTTCGTTTCCGGCACCGACGAGAAAATCAACATGATTGAACTCGAAGGCAAGGAAGTCTCCGAAAAAAACGCCATTCGCGCCATGGAGCACGCCGGGAATGAAATCAAGCGCCTCGTAACTTGGCAAAAAGAGATCATCAGCAAGATCGGCGCCAAAAAAACAACCTACAGCTTCAAAGAATATAGCGAATCATTGGAAACCAAGGTTAAAAAGATGACCGCGGGCAAGTTGGAAAACGCCATTTACATCAAAGACAAGATGGAGCGCGCCGCCGCCCTGGGATCCCTCAAAGGCGAAGTCATGTCCGCTCTCAAAGAAGAAAAGCTTTCGGAAAAAGAACTTGCCGCCGCCGAGTATTTTTACGAAGAATCCATCGACGAAGCCGTTCACCGAAATATTATTGAAAAAGAAAAACGCCCCGATGGGCGGCGCCTCGACGAAGTTCGCGAACTGCACGCCGAAGTCGGACTCTTTCCGCGCATTCACGGTTCGGCCATTTTTGTTCGCGGCAACACCCAAGCCCTGGTCATTACCACCCTCGCCCCGCCGAACGCCGAGCAGTTGGTGGAAACCATGGAGTTTTCCGGAAAAAAGCGCTTCCTCTTGCACTATAATTTTCCCGGCTATTCCGTCGGCGAAATCAGCTCCTTCCGCGGCCCCGGCCGGCGCGAAATCGGACATGGCAACTTGGCTGCCAAAGCTCTGCGCAACTTGATACCATCCGCCGAGGAATTTCCCTACACTATCCGCCTAGTTTCCGAGATTCTCTCCTCCAATGGTTCCTCCTCAATGGCCACGGTCTGCGGCGGTACTCTCTCGTTAATGGACGCTGGTGTTCCCCTCAAAAAACCGGCCGCTGGCATTGCCATGGGATTGATGACCGATGATACCACCGGCAAATACAAAATCTTAACCGACATTCAAGGCCCCGAAGACCACTACGGCGATATGGACTTGAAAGTTGCCGGTACCGATAGTGGCGTCACCGCCATTCAGATGGATGTCAAAATCCACGGCGTCACTCCAAAACTCTTAGGCGAAGCGCTCGCCGACGCCAAAAAAGCCCGCCTCCACATTTTGGCGACCATGCTCAAAACCCTGCCTGAAGCGCGCCGCGAACTCTCACCCTACGCCCCGGTAATTCTCCGCACCAAGATTGATCCGTCTCGTATTGGCGAGGTCATCGGCCCCGGAGGTAAAACCATCAACGGCATCATCGCCCGAACCGGCGCTCTCACCATAGACATCGAAGAAGACGGCAATGTCTTCGTCGCCGGCTCCGACAAAACCAAGGCGGAGGCGGCTTTAAACGAAGTCAAAGCCATCGTTCGTGAGTTCAAAATCGGCGAAATTATAGAAGGTCCGGTGGTAAAAATCATGGAATTCGGCGCCATCGTTGAATTAGGCCCGCACCATGACGGCATGATTCATGTCTCTGAACTCAAAGAGGGTTTCGTAAAACGCGTGGAAGACGTCGTTCGCGTCGGCGACCGCGTCAAAGCCAAAATCGTCAAAGTTGATCCGGTTAGTGGAAAAATCGGCCTCTCGCTCAAAAACGTCAATTAGCAAAAAATAATCGAGGGTATGGGGTTAAGGGTTCAGAAAAATGCGCCAAAAGCGTAAGTCTTAATTTACTTCTCCACACCCACTCTGTGAGTGGTCGTGTTACCTTTATGCCATATGCCAGACAATCAACTTCCCATGGTAAGCGGTGAAACCTCTCCTAATGATTCCGGAGCTCCTCGTGTGGGTCCTCCACCAATTCCCGAAGTCAACATTAGAACCATGGCCTCGGATATTAAATCCGTTGAGCGTGGTGACGCCACTCCCTTGCCCGAAACCGTTCTGCCGAAAGAAATTCAAAACGAACCGATATTTTCTCCGGAAACCGCAACACCCGATAACGGCGCGGTAAAATCACCCAACAGCAAGTGGCTGATCTGGACCGGCCTCGCCGTTTTAATTCTGGCTGGCGGTGGTGTTGCCTACTTTACGCTTCTCCGTCCAAAAACCGCGCCCGTCTCCCCTGCCCCAACACCGATTACTACTCCAAAACCAACAACTCCAATCCACACCTCATTTTTTAAGGCGCCAATTCCCAAAGACCAAATCCGTTTGAACAACCTCCTCCTTTCAAGTGTCACGACTGCTCTTCAATCCTACGCCGCCACTCTAACCGGAACCAGCACTCTCAAAGAAATCGCCATAGTTGACCAGGACGGCACTCCGGCCAGCTGGCAAAATTACTTCAAAGTCTTCGGAACCGATATCAGCGAAGAAAAATTAGGTGCTTTCACGAGCGACTTCACCGGCTTTGTTTTTAAAGACGACAAAGGCAGTTGGCCCGGCTATATCGCGATGCTCAAACCGAACTCCGCCGCAACCACGGTTATGACCGACATGAAAGCCATAGAAACAGCCGATATCAGCAAATTTTATCTAGCCCCGACCGGCAGCTTCGGAAGCTTCAAAGACGGCAAGATCAAGACTTTTGCCACTCGTTACGCTACCGGCGCCAAACCTGGGGTTGCTCTTAACTACGGCATCTTTGGCGATAAGTATTTCATCGTCAGCACTTCTTATAAAGGATTATTAGAAGCGATAAATTCGCTTGGATTATAACACTCTTGGATTAGAAGGTGTTGTTTTTTTTCGATTATAAAAAAATCCCCGCTAGACGCGGGGTTTGCTTAGAGAGCAATCAACACCAAGGGCTTTTTACTGCTAGACAACCAAGAAGGCGGTCGCGAAACCGCAATAAGGAAACCTGCTAGTCGGAAGCTCAAATTCAAGATCTCCCCGACCTTGAGCGAAAAGAAACTGAGGCGTCAGATTAAAATCAACACCCTGCCTCGCGTCCCTTCCCTCGTCCCCCGGGCAATAGATGCCAAAGTTGGTCTCATGATCACAAAGTTGCGGATGAGCCAACAAGATACAGATTACATCAAACAAGGTTAGACCGAACTCTGCTTCGGAAAAACTCTTCGCCATTATCTCCGGCGACACTCCGGGGTGTAAGCGCCCAAGCTGAATCGGCATTACCGAAATCGAACACCCTCTTTGTGAATCACTCAACCTTCGCCGCATTGAAATGGTGCGATGACTTCTTCGAAGTCTTCCCGGCGCGAAAAACTTATCGCGACACGGCGCGAATCGCCTTCCATGAACAAGCAGGCTAAAAACCTTGGCGACCGCTTCGGCATAGATTGGCGAAATAAATTGATATCGAGGAACGGCGATCCAATTCTCCAGCGTCTCCGGCAACTTGAGTCGCGGCCGCAAAACCTCTTCCATCCACTCTAAAGTTGGCGCTGGATCAAGCTTAAAAAGCTTCACCAGAAAATCTATCTGCTGTTCAAGCGGCATTAATCCCCGATACGAAGGCGGATAGCCAAATGTCGGCTTCTTCCGCGCACGACTCCGATCATCGGAAGGTGGAACTGCCAAAAGACAATCTCCTAAAAAGGTGCTAAAAACAAAAATAACAGAAAGGCAGAACACAGTCAAAGCTAAACCTCGCGCAAGCGATAACCAAAAGCCTCCGCCAGATGCCCTTCAAGCACAATGCTTGAACCCTCAAGATCGGCAATAGTTTGCGCGGTCTTCAAAACTCGATAATAGCCCCTCGCCGAAAGCATGGATCGCTGAAGCATGGTCCGCAAAAATTTCTCCGCCCCGGGATCTATTTTAATCAAACGGTCACATTCCGCGGAACTTAGTTCGGCATTGGTAAACTTGCGCTTCGCCTGTCCTAAACGCTCATGCTGGGTCAAACGAGCCGCCCGCACCTTTTCTCGCATTGAAGACGCAAGCGTGGCGTTAACGGTATCACCGCGAAGCTCGTCAATGGTAATCCTGGGCACGGTAATCTGTAAATCAATTCGATCCAACAATGGTCCGGAAATCTTCTTTTGATACTTCAACACCTCATAAGCCGCGCAGGTGCAAGCTTTCTCTGGATCTCCATAAAATCCGCAAGGGCATGGATTCATGGCCGCGACCAGCATAAACCTTGCCGGCAAAGACAAGGTACTGCGCACTCTGGTAACTGTGGCGCGACCCGACTCAAGTGGCTGTCGCAAGCCCTCCAAAAGATCGCGTCGAAACTCCGGCAGTTCGTCCAGAAACAAAACTCCGCGATGAGCCAAGCTAATCTCACCGGGACGCGGTGTCTGTCCACCGCCCATAATCGCGGCCAGCGACGCCGTTTGATGAGGAGCGCGAAACGGTCGGTAATTCACGTATGGCCGATCGCCAAGTTCTCCGGCCGCGCTGTAAATTTGAGTCATCTCAATAACCTCATCCAGCGTTGGCGCCGGCAAGATAGAAGCTAAAGCCTGGGCGAGCATGGTTTTGCCGGTTCCCGGAGGACCGACAAACAGAACATTGTGTCCGCCGGCCGCCGCGATTAACAAAACTCACTTGGCGGTCGCCTGACCCTTAATCTCTCCAATGTTCACCAATGGAAAATCCGTATGCTCCGCGACCTCGGTTTGCGTTTGGGGCGCAATCAGCGCCCGCCCTTCAAGGTGAGCGATTAACTCCGAAAGTCCGCGCACCGGAAAAACCTTAACATTGGGAATCATCGCCGCTTCAGACGCGTTTTTTTCCGGCAAAAAAATTTGATTAAAACCAAACACCCTCGCCATTCGCGCCATACTTAAGGCGCCGTTCATCGGACGCAACAAGCCGTCAAGCGAAAGCTCGCCGGCAAAAATTGAACGCGACACGTCAACGGATTTTATTTGCCCGCTGGCCCGCAAGTAGCCAAGCGCTATTGGCAAGTCGTAATGCGATCCGGTTTTTTTAAAATCCGCCGGAGCCAAGTTGACCACAATTCGGCGATTTTCGCGGTTGGGAGCTTTAACACCAATATTCTTAAGCGCCGAATTGACTCGCTCCTTGGCTTCAGACAACGCCTTATCCGCCAAGCCGACAATCGTAAAGCTATGTAAACCGACATTGATGTCGGTTTCAACCTCAATTAAACGCGCTTCGATTCCATCCAGTTCCGCTGAAAATACTTTTGCCAGTGTGGCCATGTGAACCCAACCGCCATCTAACGGCGCGCCAGCTTGCACGCCTTGCAAAAACGCGTCTCGGGATCAACATCTAAAATACTGGGCTCAATTTGTCCCTGGCACTTTTCACAAACGCCATAAACGCCTTTTTCAATTTTTTGCAAAGCAGACAAAACATTGGCTAGTCTCTCCCGAAGCGCCTGCGCGACCCCAAGCTGGGATCCAAAAGCCTCGGCCTCGTTCTTCTCCTCATCCATCGCGTCAACGTCGTCGCCAAAATCAGCCGGCTTTGATTCCAATTCCGTGACCTGCTTCTCTAAATCCTGACTCATCCCCATAAGTCGCTTTTTAAATTTCTGCACCTCGGAAGTAGACAAGTTCATATACGACTATATTAACAAAAAGAAAGCTAAGAGTGAAGTTTAGTTCCCAAGACTGCATTGACAGAAAAAATAGAGGAACCTAATGTAGTCACAGTTCCTCAAAAAGGAGATCCCGCCTATGCTATGCAGTCCAAGTTTCCTCCGGCGCCTGCTGGTCAAGATTTTTCGGATCACAATCATCGAGCGACCGCCAAAAGAATGGATGAAAGACGCCGTCAAAGATAGCCTGATGGCTTTGCACTTCTGCAGAACCTGCAAAGCATATCGTTACGACCGGCACTTCGATCTGATTTCCCGGAATAGCCACTTGATATGCGAAGGATGCGGGACTCGAAAGAAGACCTCCGACGAAGGCATTGGCCTTCTCTTTATGAGACTCAAGGAATGTGGCCGCGCGGCTACCTTAGAACAAGCGCGTCGAAAGAGTAAAAGCAAGATAATGTTTGTGGCGCGATTTTTCCAATATCTCATCTTCGGTTTGGGAAAATATCTTCCACCCGATCGCGGAGGTAAAACCGCCGGAGAGTTGGAACGTGAGACTCACTTCGAGATCATTACGGCGACACTCTTCTTGGATAAGTCCTTTTATAGCCCTTACGATTCCTTTACAGAAAAATAGACCAAGCGACAAGAACGAAGCCACACCGACTCACCCTTGGGTCGGTTTTTTTTACTCTTCCAAATTAGGGGAAAAAGAAGTAAATACCCCTTGCCAAAAAATCATTCCTTAACTATACTGCAATAACTTAAAAGTATGCCCAAAACAACCTCCGCCAAAAAAGCCCTGCGCCAAAACAAAAAGCGCCACGAAGCCAACCTGGAAAACAAGGCCAAAATCAAAGCGGCCATCAAAGAGTATCGGCACCTGCTCGTGACCGATCCCAAAAAAGCCGCGACCTATTTAAGCACCATCTATCAAGTTATTGATAAAGTTCTCAAAACCAAGTTCATCAAAAAAAATCGCGCTAGCCGCTTAAAGTCTCGCCTCGCTAAAAAGCTGACCGCCCAAAACAAAGTCTAAGAGAGCGTCATCGTATTCCAGTTTTCCCGCTTTAACCGCCAAATCATAGTCGGCCATCAAAACCTTGGTTTCGCCGGAAACCAGTGAAGCCAGCACGTTAAAAATAGCCGCTGGTTCCTCTTTTTCCAAAGCCATCGTAAGCGCTGAAAGTCTCGTAGAAAGCGCCGAAGTACCTTTAATACGCTGAATGAGTGCAAAAAAATCTGGAGCCTGATGACCAGCTTGAAAGCCGCCTCCAAGAGACAATCGCTCAAGCTCGGTTAAGGCCAGCCACAAATCCCCCTCGTACTGCCTGGCCACTTGATCAAAAAATATCGGCTTAACGGAAAGACCGCGCCGCTTCGCCTCGTCTCTCAAGAAATCAACAAATTTTTTTCCGCTAAGCAAGGGAAAATCATAAATCCGCGCCGGCGGCTTTTCTAAAAATGCGAACTCTTTTGGCAATTTTTTTATAACGCTGACCAAAATCAACCGATTCGCATCCTCGTTCAAAGCCTCTCGCTTTAAGGCACCGAGCAACTCCTTCGTGGTTTGCTTAAGCTCCGTAATGTGCGCCAAAACACCACCGCCAAAAAGCGATTGATTGCCAAGAAAAGCAAGGCATCGGCCAACCTCTTGGCGCAACTGATCCGTGGTCAGACTATCGTCAAAAGCAAAAACCTCGTTCAAAACCGGAGGATTTTTTTTAGAAAAACGCGCCATAAGCTCGCTCGCCTTAGCGCTCCGACGATACGCGTCGGGACCATAAAGATAAATAAGCATCTGTTTAAAGTATACCGCACCTACGCCAATCTCGGCTGACACCGCGGACAAAAATGAGTTGAACGTCCCCGCAAAACCTCGCGAACGATTTGCGTTCGACAACGTCGGCACGGCTTGCCATGCCGACCATAAACCGAGACAACATCGTAATAACTCCCCTTTTCCCCGCTGGTGTCGCGATAATCACGCATGGAAGTTCCCCGCAAATCTATCGCCCTAGACAAGACGGCGCGAATAGCCACATGCAAAGATTTAATCTGCGACGATTTAAGATCTCTCGCCGAAAGATAAGGGCTGATTCTCGCTCGCCACAAGATCTCATCGGCATAGATGTTGCCGATACCGGCAATTCTTTTTGGATCCATCAAAACCGGCTTCAACGGCGTCCGCACTCCAATCAGTCGCAAACTCAAGACCTCGCGCGTAAAAGAATCCTCCATCGGCTCCGGACCCAACTTCACAATCTCCGGCAAATTCAAAATTTCGCTAGCTGCCCCCCACAAGATCTTGCCAAACTTCCGCACATCGGAAAAAGCCAAATCCGTTCCGGAATCCAGATTAAACACCACGTGGATATAATTTTCGGCGCGGCGCTGGCCATCGCTCCAATCGCCAAATAAAAAATGCCCCGTCATTTTCAAATGAACCAATAAACAAATATCGCCTTCAAGAAAAATCAGAATGTTCTTGCCTCGCCGCTGAACCGCGACAACCCTCTTCCCCAAAACATCCCGCCGAAATCTTTTAATAAGGACTGGATCAAAAACTCGCCTCCTCTGTTTACGCCAATCCTTAATAATCATCGTTTGGTCCTGCCACAAGTCGGTTATGGCTTGGCCTATTAACTTCCTCCGCAAATCTCGCACCACAGTCTCCACCTCCGGAAGTTCGGGCATATGAATTAAGGTACAGGGTAAAGGGTTTAGGGTAAAGTAGGCAAAAACCCCCTATTTTACAGCCATTTTTACCGCTATTGACAAATAGCAAGATAGTATGCTAGAATGGCAAAAGCCTGAAAGTCAGGATCCAGCACCTCAACAACTCAAACCTCAATCGCCTTCCAATTGGAGAACGACAAGGTGAAAATACTCTGGGTGCTCTGTCTCTTCGCGTTCTTGGCTCTGATGCTCTTCCTCGCTTCGACGACCTTGTGCACCGAATCCTACGACTCAAGCAACCCGGTTCTGGAACCAGTCATCACGGCTTCCATGCTCCAAGAATTTGACTTCGTGGTTGCCCGTGAAGTCGAAGCAATCGGATCATCCGGCCTGGGACGTCTCATCGTGAAACACTCCCAGTACGTAGCGAAGGGCGGCGATGAGTTCTTCGTTGGTGCTGTGGTCTCCATGCCTTGCTCGCTCAAGGTCGGCACCAAGGTCAAACTGATGAGAGTCAACATGTCCTGTCGAAAAGACCTCCCGCCGATTCTCTTCATCAGCGTAACGCCGGTTGAGTGAAAGCCAAACTCCCATCGCGTCACAACCCACCACGTCTCAATCCCCCCGCCAAAAAGCGGGGGCTTTTTTATCCACACCAGCAAAAAACCCCTATTCTACAGCCCTTTTCACCGCTATTGACAAATAGCCAGATAGTATGCTACAATACAATCAACCAAGTTAAGGACTTGGCGATAGAAAACAGCTCTTTCTCAATTCAAGGAGACTTCATGCGCAAGTACATTGGTATCGTCGGCGCTCTCGCCCTTCTGTTCTGCTTCGCCATTGTGGTGAAGTCCGGTGTGGAAAAGACCAAAGCCAAGCACCACCCCACGACTCTCGCTAGCCAGAGCAAGACGGACACCGCGGCGCTCGAGAAGGCGCGAACGATCACCGGAGAGAACGAAGAGATCGTCGCGGCCCTCGCGAAGATGAACCGAAGCTTCGAAGGACTCGCCGAGAAGACCAACCGGCTCAACGCCGAACTGAACAAGGTCGCCGAAGCGATCGAGCCGAACAAGGCCGAGTCGCGAACCACGAGTTCGCCGACGCAACGCTGAACCAGCAACCCAAACCCGCGGAAACACTCCGCGGGTTTTTTAATTCAATCCTCCCTTCGCAACATCACCACCCTATTCCCCATAAACTCGCTCTTTGACCGGAATCAAAGCCGGATCAATCGGCAAGGTGAAAGCAAAAGTCGTTCCCCGATTAAGCTCGGACTCCACCCAGATCTTACCGCCATGCCGCTCCACCACATTTTTTGTAATATAAATTCCCAAACCGGTGCCCTCGGTCGCAAAACGCGAGGCGTTGTCACTCCGAAAAAATTTGGCAAATAGCTTAGGCAGATCTTTCTCCGGAATACCGATGCCGGTATCGCGAACACTGACCTTGATATAAGGCTCTTGGGGTATCGACTCCACCTTCACCACCACCTCGCCGTTTTTTACATTGTATTTCAAGGCGTTATCAATCAAATTAGAAACGGCAATCGCCAATTTTTTTGGATCAAAAGTAATGGCGATGTTTTTTTCCGGCGGACGATCAAAATAAACTTTAACTTGGTATTTAGTGGCTGCCAAACTGGCTTCGTCTACGATTTTTTGCAAAAAAGCCACAATATCTTGCGATACAAAATCATAACCAAATCGCCCCTCTTCAATTCGGGACACGTCCAACATGTCGTCAATTATGTCTCCAAGATGTTTGGTGGCCTGCAAGCCGGATACAACAAGCGTGTGCGTCTCCGGTTTAAGCTCCTCGTTAACCAAACTCTCCCAGGCCCACACGATTCCGGTTAGCGGCGTTCGCAATTGATGCGAAGCAATTTCAATAAACTCACTCTTGGAGCGTAACAAGCCAATCTCCCGCGTTCGGTCACGCACGATTTTAATAAATCCCAAAGATTCGTCGGCATCGCCTAAAATCCGACTGGTTGATACTCTTAACTCAACCGCCGGTTCCGTGAAAGTAAAATCCAGAACTTGCGGATAAATCCCCGGTTCGGAACGCCGCACCACAATCGGGGCCAACGCCGGAAACAAGACCGCGAGCAACAAGCGATACTCGGCCGGCAAACGCTCTTTAACCTGCAGAGTAAAGGATTGCTGTAGAATCCGGTCGGCTTTAACGTTGAAAATCTGCTCGGCGGCCTTGTTGAAAACCAGCATCTTGAAATTGTTATCATATGCCACTACGCCGTCATTCAAATCGGCAATAATAGTTTGCAATCGCCGTTGTTCTAACTGCAAATCAAGCGCCGATCGCGCCACTCGAACACTGGTGCCAAAAATCATCGCGCCGACTACGACCAACACGCCAAAAACCAGAGCATGGGCCAGCGGATCCAGGAAAAAAAATCCGGCCACGGAAACCAGAAGAGCGAAAATCGCGAAAAACCAAAACATCCGCATCTCCGGATAACTCAAATATTTCTTAAAATCAGACATTGAACTCATTTAAGGATAACACAAACAATTCCAGCAGAAATATAAAGCGACTAAATCCGCGCCAAAAAACTCTGAAAACCAAACTCGGTCAAAAATGGCGCCAGTTTTTCGCGGCGCGGCATTTGAGTCACCAAGAAATCCAGAGCAAATACATCAAGCGGAACGTCGCGCCGAATCGTAGCCAGCTCCCGAGACATAAAAGCCTGTTTGCGCGAAGCTTCCAGCCGCTCCGCCAGATTGTTTTTAATCAATCCCAAATTCTCATAAATGCCCTCCAAAGAAACAAATTCGCGCAAAAGCTCGCTCGCCGCCTTGGGGCCGATGCCGCGCGCGCCGGGAATGTTATCCGACGGATCGCCAACCAAACCCTTATAGTCCACAAAATGGCGCGGCGGAACACCATATTCACTAACCACATACTCCTCATTGGCCAGTTTGGTGGCTCCACCGCCGCTTTGCAGAATATTCATCACCACCCGATCATCGGACACTAATTGGAATAAATCGCGATCTCCCGAAAGCATCACTATCTTCAAGTCCCTCTCGGAGGCAAAACGATCAACCAAAGTACCAATAACATCATCCGCCTCAAACCCCGCTACCGACAAAAATGGCACGCCAAAAGATTCAAAAAGCGCCGGCAAATGCCTGAACTGGGAAATCAGAGCGTTATCGGTCGCCGGCCGAGTCGCCTTGTAAGCATCGTAGTTGAGTTTGCGAAAAGTCGGCTCGGGCCGATCGGCGGCGGCGGCAATAAAATCCGGCGCCGAAGAGCCGTCATCGGGTTTTAGAATCTTAAGCAAAATCCCCGTCAGACCATAAAGCGCGTTTACCTGCTCACCCGCGGGGCTTGTAAGCGGCGGTAAGGCGTGGAAAAAACGGTGCACCAACGCATGGACGTCAATTAAAAGTAGGGTTCGCATTTTAATCACCGATTATCTGCTATGACTTATGCTCCAAGGGCAAGGTCTTTCCGTGACGAATCTTTGGGATTAAGTGCTTCCGCAAAGGAATCAAGCAAAGTGACGAAGTCATGCTCAAAATTCCGGCGCCGATGAACACCACCTGAAAACCATAGCGATCCACCAAAAAACCGCCTAACGCAGCCGACGCGGCCGTCGCGATGCCCAAAGAGAAAACACTCTCCAGACTCCACTCAAAACTCACGTCATGCCGGTCTAGATGCCGGGTAAACACGCCATACCACGCCGGCACCGCCCAAGCCATCATAAAACCCAGATAAGCCTGCGCCAAATACAAGGCGGTTGGAGTAGTCGCCAATAAATACAAAAAAGGAGTCGCCCCGCTCAAAAAATAACCAAGCAACATCGCCCAAAAATCATCTCGCTCGCCGTCGGTCTTGTCCAAAAAACGAGCAATCGGCAACTGTAGCGAAGACTTAACCACCCAATACACCGCCGTGGCAAAACCGGCCACCTTCACCGAGCCCCCGCTGATCTGTTGCGTCACAAAAATCGCCAAAATCGGCCCGAACGAGCCAAAAGCAAAGTTATACAAAAAATCCACAAAAACAAAAAGTTTGATTACAAAATTAACCTTGGTCTTAACCTGAAAAGCCATGCAAAAAGTGTACCACTAGTGCCGATACTTTTGAAACGGACCAAAATTTAAAACATTGACTAAAACCAAAAAAGCCGGATACTAAAAAAAGCAATCAGCTCTTTAACACCAACCGGAGAGAAAGCCATGAAGACCTGGCCAAAAATAGGCCTCCTCTGCTTAAGAATGTGCCTTTGGGGAATGCTGGTCGTCCTCGCAGTAAGTATGAAAAACAGCTTCTTGCGCCAATACGACCAAGTCCCGCGCCACGATACATCGAAAACACAGTTAGCAGTTGAGAACATCGAGCAGGAAGCTGGCGATGCCCCACCGGAAGCCAAGCAGGGCCTGGAACCGGCAATTGCCGAACCGCACGATGAAGTTTGGTACCTTAACGGCGTAAAAAAGGGTGAGATAAAATCCCTGGAAGCCATTCCGAAAAAGATGCGAACCACCGAAGTTTGTCTCGCGGCCTTAAAACAAGACATCGAAATCAACGACGCGATTATTCCCGACAAGTCGTGGACCAAGGAAGTTGCCATCGCTTTTGCGGAAAAAGATCCCCATCGGCTCAGCCTTATTCCCGAACGACTGATGACCGCCGAAGTCGCCAAAGCCGGAATCGGCAAGTGGGGCGGCGCCCTGCGCCTCATTCCTTTTGAGATGGTCACTCCCGAACTGGTGAAGTTCGCTCTGGAATCTGACTTAGTTGAAGCCTTCGCGGCCATCCCCGACAGCTTCAAAACTCCGGAATTGTGCCTGCGAGTAATCCGAGAAAAACCGGAAACATTGCGCTACGTCCCCTGGGAATTGCGAACTCTGGAGCTCTGCCATCTCGCCCTCGCTCATTCCAACGATGCTTGGGATTGGGTACCAAAAAAGTATGCCATCCTACCGCTACAGAAATGAAATGCGATCCGCCGGAACATCCGGCGGTTTTTATTATTATCTCCACAAAGAGATCGTCAGTTTGCGTTCTACAAAACAATCTTTCCCTCGTGAACCTTAACCACAATCGTCGCCCCGCGAGCAACTCCTCCTGCCAAAATTTTTTGAGCCAACGGATCTTTAATGTAATCGGCAATCGCCCGATCAAGCGGTCGCGCGCCAAAAGCCGGATCAAAACCTATAGTCGCTATTTTTTCTACAACCACCTCGTCAAAGCTAAGAGTTATTCCCTGCTCGTTAAGCAATGCCTTCGCCAAAGAATCAAGTTTAAGTTTCGCCACCAAACCAACATCCACCGGAGACAACGCCTTGAAGACGACGATTCTGGAAAATCGATTCAGTAACTCGGGACGAAAAACATCGGCAAGCTTCGCTATAAGCTCTGGAGTAAATGCTTCCATGGCAAGTCCGGCCTCAAGTTTAGATCTCACAAATTCAGAATGAGCATTACTGGTGGCGATAATGATTGTATTCTGAAAATCGACCGTCTCGCCGGTTGAGTCGGTCAATCGCGCGTCATCAAACACCTGCAAAAAAAGATTAAGAATATCGGGATGGGCTTTTTCAAATTCATCCAACAAAAGCAGGCTATACGGCCGCAAGCGTACCGCTTCGGTCAGTGTCCCGCGCCGCTCGCCATTCGGCGAACCGATTAAAACATTAATGCTTTCCGTTGCTTGATACTCGGTCATGTCAAATCGAATCATCGCTTCCCGATTGCCAAACTGAAACTCCGCCACCAGTTTCGCGAGCTCGGTCTTGCCAACGCCGGTTGGACCCACAAAAAGAAATATCGCCACCGGAACGCCTTTACGGGCAAGTCCGGCCCGATACTCGCGCAACGCCTTCCCGACAGATACGACCGCCTCCTCTTGATCTACGAATTTTTCGTGCACTCGCGCTTCAAAGTTCAGCAAGTCGGCCGCCTCCTTTGATCCGGGAATGTGAATTGGGATTGAGCTCAACCGCTCGGCCAGTCGCTCAAGATGAACGCGCGTGAGCATTCGCTCGCCACGTTGCAAAGCCTCGCCAAAAGCCTGATTTAATAAATCCTCGGCGCTAGCTGGCAAGGGCTTTTCTCGAAAATAAGCGTGCCCCAAAAAAACCGCGGCTCGAATTGCCACGAACCCGACGCGTAATTTTCCGCGTGATCCGGTCTCCAAAACAGCGGCGCGCGAAACCAAAAATTCCATCGCCTCCCCTTGCTCAAGCTCCTTAACTCGCACCACTTGGAAAGTATCGCGAAATATCCCAACGCTTTCCATAGTTCGGTATTCCAAAGGATAAGTTGAACCAATAACCGAACAGGCATCGCTGCGCACGGCCGAAAGGAGAGTCTCGGCAATCACAGACCCGTATCCAGTGGCAGACTGAACGGCAACATGAAGATTTGGAACGTATAAAATCACGTTGCCCGCCGCTATCGCTTCATGAACCGCGGTCTTAATGCGCTCCTGCAACTCACCAAGTTGCGCGCCAGATGCAAGGGCGCCAAGATCCAGCACGACCACGCGCTTATCAGTCAACCCGGAAGGCACTTGATCTCGCGTAATCAGATAAGCAAGATGCATTACCAAATCATCCATTCCAACTCCCGGCACCCCGACCAAAAGCACATTTTCCCGGCCGGGCCTAGAAAGAATCCCCAGCATGTTTTCGTACTCAACCGCGTGGCCGAAAAGGGGCGAAGCCGGCACTATTCGCGCCAAATCGGTAAAGTCCTGGGAAAAACGATCCAGAGTCGGCGTCGGCCGCGCCGTCCAAGCCCGATTCATAAAACGATGCTTCGGCATTACCCGCAAAATCGGGCGACGAGGAACCAAATCCAGCGCGCGCCGCAACATCATGGCTCTAAAAACATCGCCCTCGGCAATATTAAACTTACGAAAAAGAGAGGCGAATGGTTGAACATCCAGTGAGCCCAGAGCCGCAAAAAGATGCACTGGCAAAACCGCCCTTGCCCCCTGGCGCAAAGCAGATTGAAAAGAGAGCTCGGCTAAAGAATTGAGTTGGGCCAAAACGGCAACAGCGTCAACCGGAGTTGCCGTTTGAGCAAGCGTCTCGCGAACCGTAAGAGAAAAACTGTGGGCATCGCATTCAAGCCGCTCCAGAATATCGTGAGCCGCGGGCAACTCCACCAAAAAAGACATTAGGTGCAAACGAGCATCTCCGCCATGAGTCAAAGCTCGATCCAGGGCGCGTTCCAAAAAACGATAAGTAACTGGCGCGAAGAAACGAGCCACATTGCCGGGATATTTAATCGCGCGAGAAGTAATTAGCGCATCTGGACGCCCAATGTGGAAAATTCGATGCAGTAAAAACAAAAAGAAAATGGTGCCGGCAAGCCTAAGTTCAGCGACATCGGACAGCAAAAAAATAAAAGTTGCCGCGATAAGCACCGAATAAAAAACCAGCAAAACCAGCCGAACCAAAAAACGCCCAAAAAAACTCATCGCCAACCGCTGTTCAAGATAAAAGAATTTTGCTTGATCGCTCATCGCAGTGCCAAATAAAATAAAGCAAACGGAAAAAGTAGCCAGGAAAAATAAAACGCGACAGCTAGTATGGCGATGACCGAATAAAGAATCATGGCCAGACCGACGCGCGCGACCCGAAAGCCAAATCCCAAGATTCTGCCCAAAAACGCGAAATCCCCGAACATCGGCTCAAAAAAATGGCGCAAAGTTATCCCAAGAGCCAAGCGTCGATCAAACCAAAAAACGATCTGCCGCGCCAGATGCCAAATCGTCAAAAAACCGCCGGCAAACCAATCATAGAGAAATAACCATAGCGAATGGAAAAATCTCTGCGCTAAGTAGCCAAAAGCTGAAGGCATAAATCAGCTATTATTATATGACAAGTTGACTTTGCGGCCTATAGACAGACCTAAAATAATTTTTCCTGTATTGAAGTCTCGTCTTTTGCTTGGTTTTTCGAGGCCGCTTCCGCGATCAAAGACTCCCGCTTCTTAATGATTAACGGCAATTTCTCAAAGCTAGCCCTAAACATCGCCATCGCCTCATTGCCACGCAAAGCCGCCGCCGGATGCAATATCGGCACCAATAATTTTCCCTGCAATTGAAAAGCCTTGCCTTGATCTCGGGTAATTTTTGCCATCGGTAAAAAATAGTTCATGGCAAAACGCCCAAGTGTTACGATTATTTTCGGATTGATGATCCGGATCTGCTCGGTAAGATAGGGCTTATAGGCCGCGATCTCCTCCGGAAATGGGTCGCGGTTATCCGGCGGTCGGCGCTTTACAATGTTGGTAATATAAACCTGCTCTCGCCTCCACCCAATATGTTCCAGCATCTTATTAAGCAACTGCCCTCCCCGCCCCACAAAAGGGCGCTTTTGCAAATTCTCATTCATCCCCGGCGCCTCGCCGATAAACAAAACCTGGGCATCAATGTCACCTTCGCCAAAAACCAAATTTGACTCGCGGAGAGGCAGAGTAAGATCATCTTGCAAACGATTCGCTAGCATCCTCAACGCCTCATTCTTAGCAAGATCCATGCCACTAATATAACCAATCAAAATAATAACTGAAAGCGCAAAGAAAATTCCAATAAAACCTAGATCCGATTATCTTAGTTTATAACTAGAAAAAAACACTTGCCTCCAAAAGAGATAAAATAACCAACAAAAATATCAAGTCGGATCCGGAGGATCCGGAGCCGGCCTTGGCCGTCGCAGATTGTGGTTACACCACCAATCAGTATTTGCCCTGTGCACCTCCGTATCCAGAAAGTGAAAATCTAGGGTATTGTTCT
>JAHFLD010000002.1 GCA_023245035.1 Candidatus Harrisonbacteria bacterium | reverse complement strand
AATATATCTTGTGCGACAGATACCATATAACCAAAGGCTACTCCCCCAGCGCCTACTAAACCCTCAACGCCAAACGCTTAACGCTACCCCAGTGTGCTATACTTTCAACTCACTGCGTATGGCCTTCTACTCTCCCAGCCCTCAAGAATTCAAAGCCTCCTCCGGCTATGACATCGAAAGCATCTGGTACCCGCGAGTCACCAAGATTGTTGAGATTAAGGCCAAGCCCGCCCTCTATCGCTATTATGGCGACGCCCCGAGTTACGCCGCCGCCAAGGCCGCTACCGAACGATCAGCCGAAGAAGGAACCCTGATCCATACTTTCGCCGAAAAAATCTTTGTCGGGGAAAAAGTTGAAGCGCCCGAATCAATTAAACCAGCCATCACCGCTCTCCAGGAGTTTTTAGCCGAAAATCATATTCAGGTTGAACCCGAACATGTTGAACGGCGGATTTTAAACCAAGATCATCGCTACGCCGGTACCATCGACACCTTGGCCACTATTGACGGAAAGTTCGGAGTATTGGATGTTAAAACATCTCAAAGCATCTATCGCGACTACAACCTGCAAACCGCCGCTTATGTTGGCGCCCTCATCAAAGAATTTCCCAATCTGGCCACTCGCTGGATTCTTCGTATAGATCAAATTCGCACCTGTGATGCCTGTTCGGCTACCTTGCGGCCTAAAGGCGGTCAGGTCAAAATTAGGCGCCGCCCGGGATCAGTCCCCTGTTATATCAGCCAACACGTCTGGGGGCCGCTCAAGGGAGTCGTCGAGCTAAAAGAAATTCCCTCATCCGACGATGACTTCGGAGCCTTCCTGGCCGCCAAACGCCTGTGGGAATGGGAAAACCAAGAGCTTCTCCAAAAAATCGGTTATTTTGTCTAAAAGGAAGCCAAGTGGCCTTAGTGCTATAATGTCCATGTTTGATGCTATCCCCGCTACGCGCGCACCTTTAAAACCCCCAAGGAAAAATCGTGGAAACAACCCGCTTCTCTCTGCTGACCGATTATATTTTGTTTGACAACAATGATCTGCCAACCAGTCTTCGGGAAAACGACTTTCTATTATTACGGCTAGTTAAAAATGGCAAAAAAATAGAATCAGTCGTCCATTTCATCCGTGACGATCATTTTTTAAGGCTCAACAAACCGACTGGCCCCGATGGCCTCTGTATCCCAAAATTAGATGCCAGCTCTTTTCACGGCCTCGCCAAATTGGTTGCTATGAGTTTGGGAGCGACCGCCCGGCGCGTTCCAACTAAAGACGAACATATTGCCGGCTACAAAATATGCAAAACTGACTAAATGCGACAGCTTTTAACCAAAAACTGCCGCATTTTTTTAAGCATTAAATCATCCCCACTATTAGGTTTTTAGTATTTCCAACCAGTGAGGACTCCTTATTTTCTGGACTTGCCCACCGAACAGGAGGGCCTGCCCGCCGAAGAGGCGGGAGCTCTCGTAATCTCATTTACACAACCCAGCGAGGACTCTTGTGTTTTGGAACTTGCCCGCCGTAGCCCTGTTTGCCGGCAGGCAGGTTTAGCGGAGGCGGGAAGCTCTCGGAGCTTCGGCAAGCTCGGATTCCGACCTTGGTCGGAATTGCCGAAGCGAGAGGAAGCGAAGTAAATCCGCTGGAGATTTACTATCGCGGTTCCTGCGAAAGAAGATTCTGAGCCTCGTTATCCCGTCTCTTGAGAGAGATGTGTCCGAGTCTCTTTACTATCGCGGTCCCCGCAGAATGAGAGTCCGAACCTATTTCATCACCACCAAATTCGGCGGAGTTTGCCCCTCGAGTGCCGCGATAATATTTCGCGCCGCCACCTCCCCCATCTTTTGCCGAGTCTCCTCTGTGGCCGAAGCGATGTGCGGTGTTACGATAATCTTATCCAAATTCTTGAATCCCAAATCCATCAACGGCTCATTTTCAAAAACGTCAATCGCCGCTCCGCCAATGATCCCCTTCTCTAGTGCTTGCTCCAAGGCGTGCTCGTCAATAACCGGTCCGCGCGAAGTATTTATCAAATAAGCCGTCTTCTTCATCTTGGCCAGAGTATCGGCGTTCATTAAGTGCTTGGTTGAAGGCAAAAGCGGCACGTGAATAGAGACAAAGTCCGCCTCATGAAGTAAATCATCCAAATTAGGCCGAAACTCCGCGTTAAATTCCTTTTCAAAATCCTCGTTGCGCTTAACGTCGTAGTAAAGAACTCGCATGTCAAAGCCCTTCACGGCGTGCTTGGCAACCAAGGCCCCGATTCTCCCCAGTCCCACAATTCCCAAAGTTGAATGCGACACATCTGCCCCTAAAAGCAACATCGGCCCCCAGCCCTTGTACTTTCCGTCTCGCATAAATTGATCCGCCTCGGCAATCCGGTGCGCGATAGCGAGCATTAAGGCAAAAGTATGTTCGGCAACGGTTTCGTTTAGAACATCGGGAGTGTTGGTGATTAAGACATTCCGCTCCCGGGCGGCGGCCAAGTCAATGTTATCAAAACCAACGGCGTAATTGGCAAAAATTTTGACCTGCGAACCGGCGGCGGCAAAAATATCTTTATCAATTTTGTCCGTCAAAAGACACAAAACCGCGTCATAATTCTTGCCCTCCAAAAACATTATAAGCTCCTCGCGTCGCAAAACTCGGTCCTCAGGATTAACCACCACCTCATATCCCTGTTTTTTTAACAGCGCCAGACCGCGATCGGGAATCAAACGAGTCACAAATATTTTTTTCATAAAGAATGGAGCTTAAGTTCGCAGGCGTTGCAAAATATCGTACTCAACCTCTCGTCGCTCCCGCCCGAACTTGGCGCGGGATGATTCCCGGGAGCGAGTGGCGAGCGCCTTATCCGGCCTTGAGACGGCCGCCGTTTTTATATTAAAAGCCCTGGCGGTTCGTCCGTTAATCAACAGCTTAACATAGGCCTGATAGTTATCGATGTTGATAAGGTCGTTCTTGCCGAAAACCGGCTCAAATTGCCGCGCCAAAAATTCAGCGTCTTCCGCGCCAACTCGAAACACCACCATCGAGCCGACATTGCCAAAAACCGCGTCGCGGATTTTTTCCGTTAGCTGGGCGATGAACTGATGCGCCACCACTAGATTTAGTCCGTACTTTCTGGCCTCGGATAAGATTGTGGCGATGGAGTCGGTGGAAAAATTCTGGAACTCATCAATATATAAATTGAACGGAACTCGGTCCGCCTGTGGCGTATCTACGCGCGACAAGGCCGCCATTAAAATCTTGCCCACCACCACCATGCCGATAAGTCCGGCGTTAATATCGCCAATCTTGCCTTTGGAAAGGTTGCACAACAGTATCTTTCGGCTATCCATAATCTCCCGAAAACGAAAGGCCGATTGCACTTGGCCGATTATCGGCCGCACGTAATCGTTGGCGATAAAATTGCTGAATTTAGAAGTCACGTAAGGGGTGATGTTAGCAAGCGAGGCCTCCCCTCCCGCCTTGACCGCCTCCTTTTCCCAAAAATCAATTACGGTTGGATTGGTGGCGCGCGCGAGCTTTTTGGCGCGAAAAGCGGCATCCGAAAACAAACGAGGAATTTCCACCAAAGTTGCCGGATTTTCCGGATCGTCCATCAACAGCAAGAGCGCGTTGCGCATGTATTGCTCAAACATCGGCCCCATGGTTTCGGACGAGAAGAGTTTGTTAAAAATTCCCTGAATCTCGTTAACGATAAAAGTTTTTTGTTCGGGCTTGGATGGATCGTTCTCCAGCATATTGAGTCCCAAAGGGCGTTCAATATCCCCCGGGTCAAAAAGAATCACATCCGGAATTCTCTCCGGCGGAATCAGACCCAAAAGTGATTCAATTAAATCGCCATGCGGATCTACCACCGCCACACCGCGTCCGGCCTGAATGTCCTGCAACGCCATTCGAACCAGCAAGTTCGATTTTCCGGTTCCCGTTTGGCCAATAAGATAAACATGCCGCCCTCGATCGCTATCGCCGATGCGAATCTCCTGCGCCTGTCCGGCAAAAGAACTCTCGCCGATTAAAACGCCGTCGCTGGCGAGTTCAACTGGCGCCGCCGCCTCGCGCGACTTGACCGAGGTGATTTTGGCGATCGGCGACTCGCTCGTCGGAAGGTGCCAAAAACTCAAAAGCTCGTCGGTGTTCAAAATCATCTCCTCGCCCACCCCAAAAGAACGGAAGATAAAATCTTGCACCAACCGCCTGGAGTTTTTTGGCGTCACAACCTTAATCTGGTTTGAATTCAGCAGTTCAAACTGCCCGCAGGCCGAGAGCGCCCCAGCCAAAAGTTCCTCGGCTCGCAAGTCATTCGGCGCGGTTGCTACCAATCTCACGACCGTCTTATAAAGCGGTTGGGAGAGTTTGGTCTGTATGAGTTTGATTTTTTCCTGATCAACCGGCTCGGGTGCCTTAGAATCTTTCTCCTCGCTAGATTTCTTTTCGGGCTGTTTCTTAGCTTCTTCCAAATAATGCAGAGCGCTCTTTTTTCGGGAAGCCGAGGCGCCCTCCACCACTACTTGCAAAGCTAATCCTTCGCCAACAGCCCGCAAATTGGCAAAGGCCGAAAGAAAAGACAAAAACAAATCAGCCTTCGCTTCGGTGTAAGTCTTGAGTGGCAGAGCAAAATGCTCTTTTTGCGTGAGTGTTGCCGTCTTAATCGAACCAGCACCGCCAAACACAGTGTAATCGTCGGCATGATTAACTTGAGCTCCCGGCCAGAGCGCTCGAATATATTTTGCCACCGCCTCCTCATTGTTGGCCGGCACGGCGCAATAAAACTTAATCTCCTCACCGATGTTATGCACCGCTAGTTCCAGCACGAAACGCTTCTTCATTCCCAATAACGCGTTAAAAAACTGACCGGAAATCGCGATTTCACGAAGTGGATCCTTTGCCCCGCTCCCCTCCGCCGGATCTCTCGGTAAACGCACCAAAAGCAGACGCAGATTAAGATCCTCAGCTAAATTTTTCCTCCGCCATGAGTTTAAGAAAAAATAACCACCGCCGAAAAGTGCCAGGACCACCAAACCGGAATAGACAAGAATCTGTAGCATTTATTTCAAAAGCCCTCGCTTTTTGAACTCCTCATAAAGCGTATCGGTGATGGCGTCATGAAAGCCGTCCAGTACGAGTGGCGCCGATTTCTTTGCCTGTTTAACCGCTTCGGCTAGCCCCTTATGTAAAGCCAAGTCAACCAACTCCTCTACTTTAAGTCGCGTCATTGGATCCTCCGAAGCCAAGTAGGATGGCAAGACGGATTTTTGGGAAGCGGTCGAAGTTTTATTGCTTGATTGATTGGACAATGGCGGCAGCGGACTCAAGCGCTCACCCACAATTTGACGCAGAACCTCGCGCTCGGGCTTGCCCTCGGCGCTTCGCCCGTGAATTTCAATCTTCAAATCTTGAATATCACGCTCCAACGCCGCGTGTTTTTCGGACGGTGATTCCATGCCTAAAATTATACCACAAAGGAGTTGGCTTGTAGCTCTAAATCAAAAAAAGATGCGGTGGTAAAAATCTACCCGTGCTTGATTTCCATTACATCTCCATCCCTCACCACATATCCCTTCCCCTCGGTTCGCAAAACACCTTTTTGCCGCGCCTGCGCCCAACCGCCGGCATTAATCAGATCCTCCCAAAAAACCACCTCGGCGCGAATAAACTTTTTCTCAAAATCGCTATGAATTGCTCCGGCCGCCTGCGGCGCCGTCTCTCCTTGGCGTATCGTCCAGGCCCGTGTCTCATCCTCGCCGGTTGTTAAAAAACTGATTAAGTTCAGCGTTCGGTACGCCCCCGTAATTAATTCCGGCAAAGCCTCCGCCTCACCCAAGTTCGCTACCACGTATTCCGCGCCGAGGGAGGCGATTTTTTGCCGGAGTTCTGGCGTTACCTCCGACTCGTTGCCGTTCAAAAGAAAAATTTGCTTCTTGGTCGTTAAAAGTTGCATCTCTCGCGCCACCGGCTCATCGGCGAACTCCGTAATCAGCGACCCTTCGTTTAATTTTACGAGCATTTTTTTCAAAACTTCGGCATCCTTCTGCGCCGCTTTTTGTCCGGTTTTTGCCTCTGCTTCGGCTCGCTTCAAGCGCTTCTCTACCAAATCCAAATCCTTAAAAATCAGTTCGGCGTTAATAATTTCAATGTCTCGAATCGGATTTAGGCTATTTTCCACATGAGTAATCTCCGTACTTTCAAAAATCCGCACCACATGCGTTATCGCGGTTACCTCTTTAATATGCGACAAAAAAGCATTGCCCAAGCCCTCGCCTTTGGAAGCGCCGCGCACGAGTCCCGCAATGTCAAAAAATTCCATTACCGCCGGCACGGTTTTTTTAGAATTGGAAAGCTTAGCGAGTCGCGCGACTCGTTCGTCGGGCACGGTTACCACTCCCACATTCGGGTCAATGGTGCAAAAAGGATAATTGGCGATCATGACTGGCTTGGCGGTCAAAATCTTAAAAAGCGTGGACTTGCCGACGTTCGGCAAACCCACGATTCCCATGGCAAGTTTCATATGATAGCCAAATTAACACAAATCCATTATCCGGCAAACCCTAAGCAAGCACAGCGTCTCTTATTCGATGCAAGGCTACGCCGCCTTTGATTAATTGCCAGATGCCTCTTCACGCTTATTTTTTTGATTCTCTCTATGATTCTTAAATCAGCCGGAGATTAATAATCGGCTAGCACCTCTCTGCTATAATAATCCAGTGCGATACTTACACGATTTGAGTCATGGCGACATCATGGGACGCGCTTGGCTGGTCCGCTCGAGCTTTGACGTTCAAGATTCAAGTGAGGATTTTCGCCTCTTCTCCGCCCTGCCGACTATCCGCTTTATTTTGGATCGTGGCGGTCGGGTTGTCCTCCTCGCTCATCGCGGCCGGCCCAAACAACCGGTCAATTCCTTGAGTCTAAAAATCATCCTTCCGTTTTTAGGGCGCCATCTGGGAATTCGTCCGGCGTTTTTTTCTGATTTTGACTTTCCTAATATTCGCCACTTGCTTCGCGCCAGCTCTCACCGTCTCTTTTTGCTGGAAAACCTTCGCTTTTCCGCGGGCGAAGAAAGAAACGATCCAACCTTTGCCAAAAATTTGGCGACACTCGGCGACGGCTACGTTAACGACGATTTTGCCGCCAGTCATCGCGCCCATGCCTCAATCGCAACCTTACCTAAATTATTGCCATCATATTGCGGTCTGCAACTCGCGGCCGAAATCAAGGCTCTCGGCAGTATTCTGCAAAAACCAAAACGCCCGCTGTTAGTTTTGCTTGGCGGCGCCAAGGTTCCGGAAAAACTGGCTTTCGCCGAGGCGATGCTCAAGCTTGCCGATGCCGTGCTCGTCGGTGGTGTTCTTGGGAATACTCTGCTGGCCGCTTTGGGTCGGGAGGTTAAAGCTTCGCCGCTGGATTTAGACTTGCTTCCCGCCGCCAAAAAAATAGCCTCCAACCCCAAACTCATCTTGCCGACAGACTTCATTTGGGATGAGGAAAAAATCCGCGATATTGGCCCGCGTAGCGTCAAAGCCTTCGGCGAAATTCTCTCTCAAGCCAAAACCGTTGTTTGGAACGGCGCCATGGGAATTTTTGAAGATCCGCGTTTTGCCGAAGGCTCCATCGCACTCGCTCGCGCCATCGCCAATTCCGACTCCTACTCAATTGTTGGCGGGGGCGAAACAACCGCGCTAGTGCGGAGTCTTAAATTGGATTCATCTTTTGATCTTGTTTCTACCGGTGGCGGCGCCATGCTGGAGTTTCTCGCGGGCAAAAAATTGCCCGGCATTGAAATACTTAATCAAAGCCGTTAGAGTCATAATCTATGAAACAAAAAATCGTCGTTCTCTACCACGGCGACTGCCCCGACGGCTTTGGGGCCGCCTGGGCGGCGCGGAAAAAATTCGGCTCGCGGGCGGTTTATCTGCCGCTTCACTACGATGATTTAATACCGCCGGAAGTTAAGGGCGCCGAAGTCTATCTGCTTGACTTTGGCATTCACGAGCGAGAACTGGAGGCCATTATCAAACAAGCCGGTTCCTTTGTTTTTGTTGACCACCACGAAAGCTCCAAAGCTCTGCTTCATCTGATTGAGAACAAAATCTTTGACACCAAGCATTCCGGCTCCGCCCTTGCCTGGAGATATTTTAACCCCTCGAAACCACTCCCCAAACTCTTGCGCTATGTGGAAATGCGCGACCTCTGGAAATTCAAAACAGAGCGCGACTATTGGATCGCCGCCGCGTTGGAACTTTTGCCTCACGACTTTCGCGCCTGGGATGTCGCCGAGCGTGATTTCAAAAACGCCTTGAGCTTCAAAAAAATACTCGGCGAAGGCAGGGTTTTGCGCCAAAAAACCCTCTCGCAAGTTCAAGATCTCCTTAAAAGAGTTTCGGACGGCATCTTTGAAAACTTAAGCGTCGGCATCTTAAACAGCTCGCTTTTGCAAGATCAAGCCGGCAATGAAATTGTTAAACGAGGTTACGACGCCGCCCTAATCTGGTATGCTACCGAAGAAGGCGTCAAAGTTTCTCTTCGCGGCCAGGGGCGAGCCAATCTCGCGGAGATCTCCTCCCGCTATGGCGGCGGCGGCCATCCTAACGCCTCCGGATTTCGGTTAAAAGAAGGTCAGGTTTTTCCTTGGCAATACACTCATCAACCGCTTCTATGGGAAAAGAAATAATAATTTTTACCGACGGCGGCGCGCGCGGGAACCCGGGACCGGCCGCTTCAGGATTTACGATTGACGGACGCGGTTACGCCAAAGTTTTAGGCGAAACCACCAACAATGTCGCCGAATATATGGCGGTCATTTTGGCGCTCAAAAAAGCCAAACAGCTTTTTGGTTCCGCCGCCAAAAAAGAAATTGAACTCGTCATCAACACCGACAGCGAACTCTTATACAAGCAGGCGCTCGGCGAGTACAAGATCAAAGAACCGGAACTGCAAAAGTTATTCGTGGAAGTCTGGAATCTGCGTCAGGATTTTAAAAGCGTTCGCTTCCATAAAGTTCCGCGCGAAGAAAACAAAGCCGCCGACCGCATGGTAAACCTGGCGCTTGATGGCGCGCTCCCACCGGAATCCGCGGTCCAATAAAAAAACTCCTGCCCGACAAACCAAACACCCCGCGTTTCCGCGGGGTGTTTGTAGCTCATCGGGCATAAGCCGGATTCTGTAACCAGCCTCATCGGCCAGCGGTGATTATCTGTCTAGGCCGCCGCTTGCGCGGCGGCTCAAGCGATTCTTTCCGACGCCGCAAGGCGTCGGAACACGATCTTGCACTCGGTAAGGATTTAGCCGTTGCACCTCCGCTTTAATTCCCTATGGCGGAGCTGAACCTGTTGCGCTGGGATAAGGTTCTCCCGATTCTTTCGAATCGTGGACGTCTCTGTTCGCACCTCGTGCCTTACGGCAGACGGCTGTTAGCTCCAGTCAAAGCTCCCTCGCTTCTCCTGGAATTCGACTTGCGTCGAATCGCTACCTTTTTTGATCCGCCAATTGGCGGAAAATAGTGTCCGGACTTTCCTCATCTCCCTTAGGGAGACGCAATCACCTGCCTCAATGAGCTATTGGGATTATAGCACAAGGCCTCTGTCATTGACAAATTAGTACAATATGTATTATACTCCCCAAGTTCTTTTACAACTCACATTTTTTCCATTTCCAGAAGGAGATTTGAATGACCACGGTTTTGCAAGCCAAGCAGATCATGGGGCGCAACTTCTTCGGCATCGAAGACGCCATCCGCCACTTCGGACTGATTCCAAGCAACGACGAGATCACCGCCCTAGCGGAGGTCCCTTTTAGCGAGGCAACGCTCAAATCATGCAAAGATAGCCACATTCTTGTAGCAACACCCTCCATCTCGATCGTGGGAATCCGCAACAAGGCCCGCCCACCAGGTAACCCGTTCACCAATTGGCTATCGCCTTCCAGTCGGATGGAGTTGTTCGAAGGAGAGACCTGGTACAAAAATCGAGCGTTCGCCGTAGATGGGGGTACTCCAGAGTGGCATCTCGTGCGAAAGACGCCGGTTGCGAACTCCCCGTCGAAGACGTGGGATGAACAGCAGGCGCTTTTGGCCTCTAACGAGGAGACTCCCAAGGCGCGCGTGATGGTCTATACCATCATCGGTCACTTCCTCAAGACGAGCTTGTCTGCCGGAGCTTCAGCGGATAAGGGCGAACGCCTGTTCGAGAAGATCTACGTTCGCTGTGTAGATGAGGCTCCTAGTGGCGAACAGGTCATCGTCGGCAGTTTCAGTAGAAGCTACGGCTTGGTTATTAACGCCCGCGATAGTGATAATCGCGACTTCCTCCTCGGCTTAGCCTCCGCCCGCAAGCGCGAAATCTGACACAACGAGCACGGATGGAAGTACTTACGTGGCGCTGTGGAGATTCCACTCGAACTACTGCGTGCTCCACTCCGCGCTCGCCTCTCTTAAAGCGGACTATTCTCGATATGTTCTTAAAAAAACTAACGAGCCTGTGTCCGCTCCCCCGAAGCCAAAAACTTCGGGGGATTTTTTTATTTCTCCTAATTCTTTTGCAGCCTCTCTATTCCCGGCAGATTTTTATCATTACAACCCTTTTGAATCACGATCGGCGAAGTGGCGTTGCGATTGGCGATTAGGTAGCCGATGGCAAAGCTCGCCGCGCTAACGCCAGAGACCAGCGCCGCGATTAAAATAATCTTTTCATATTGGTCAAACCACAAAAGTATCCTGCGCCACATAAACTAAAAATTAAGAAACTCCTCCCATTTGCGGAAAAGTTCCCTTGTTGCCCGTAGGTCGCCGATGTTGTATCTGGCAATCTCCAGGTATTTTTTTTGAGCAAAGAGCTTAGCCACGTCGTCTCCCGTCACGCCCTCGCTCTTGGGGCTCTTAATTCCAAACGCCCGCGACCACAGATGCAAACTGCCCTTTTTGCGAACCGCTCCCATAAACGAAAGCTGATCCAGTAAATCAATATGCACCGCCTCGGCGTGCTGTTGAGATAAGTATCGCCCCGCCATCAGATTTTTGCTGGGGCGAATTCCGTGAATCGCCGATCGAATCATCAAAAACGGCGCGTCAAACGGCCGCCCGTTAAAGGTGGCAAACAGATTATACTGCGCGGCAATCTCCCAAAATTTTTTCAAAATCTCGGCCTCAGTCATCGCTTCAAAGGTAATGCCGTCCTCCTCAAAGCGCTCCATCTTTTTATCCGGCGACTGAAAATAAACCCCGCCCTTTTCCCGGTCAATGTCCAAAACCCCGACCGCCACAATTTCTCCGGTTAGCGGCGAAAACCCAAGTCCGTTTTTCAAATCAGTGAGCGAACGGTGATATTCTTCGGTGTCGTAGGCTTCGCGTTCAATCCAGCGGGTCAGCGACGACTTAGTTGTCTCGTCCAAGGCGTCAAAATCCTCGCCAATCGTCTCAATATCAAACACCAGCCGCTTCTTGGTTGACATATGCAATCAGTATAGACTATAATGACAAGACTAAAAAATATCGGAAAAAGAAAAGCTGGACAAAAATAGGACTTACGGATTTGAGCGCTCGCAACAAAGACCTGTCTCCCGAAGGGAGAAATGCGCCAAATACGTCTGTCCCTTCTAATTAAAATATGGCTCATACCAAATCAGGCGGCTCTACCAAATTAGGCCGCGACTCTATCTCTAAACGCCTTGGCGTTAAAGTTAATCACAACGAAGCGGTTGGCGCCGGTGAAATTATCCTGCGTCAGCGAGGCACTCGCTATCTCCCGGGAAAGAACGTCCGCCGCGCCGGAGATGATAGCCTCTACGCCGGAGTTAGCGGCACGGTGGTTTACAAGCCGGTCAAGAAGATTAAGTTTGACGGCAATCGCCGCTACGCGACCAGAATCAGCGTGGTTAGTAAATAAATTTCCCTTCTTGGTTTTCTCATCTTAAAACGCGCCATGTCTGGCGCGTTTTAATTTCTAATCGTGATTCTGATTTTAGACTTAATTCCGTGACCAAGTTCAATTTCCACCTCATGCTCGCCAAACTTGCGCAAAGAATGAGTAAGTTCAATTTTCTGCGGGCTAAAACCGCGCGACTCAAGATCGCGCCGTATATCCTCGGCGGTCACGCCGCCGATAACTTCCCCGTTTTTTCCGGAAGCGACTTTGAAAGAAATATTTAGCGCTTCCAGGTTTTTTGCTTTCAAGACAAGCGTCTCCCGCGCCGTAATCTCCGCCGCTTCGGTTTTTTTCTTCTCGGTTAGCGCCGAGTCGGTAGCCGGAATCGCGAGTCCTCGTGGAAACAAAAAATTTTTCGCGTAGCCGTCGGCCACGTTTTTCGCCTCCATTCTTCGGCCGATTCCTTTAACGTCCTTAAGGAAGATAACCTGCATCACCTGGGTTATTTAATTTTTGCCTTCAATACCTCTAGAGCCTTCGCCAGTTGTGGATCCTTGCCGTCTTTGCTGTTTTCCTCGGTGACCTCAACTTCAAAATCAACCGGAATACCAACCTTATCAATTAATCCGTCTTTAGGCGTTAACCAATGCGCTATCGTGAGCTTTAGTTTTGAACCATCGCTCAAAGTTTGCAGATCCTGCACGCTTCCTTTGCCGAAAGTCTTCTTGCCAATCAGCGGGATTGCTCGCAAATCGCGCAGAGCTCCGGCCAAAATTTCCGAAGCCGAAGCCGAACCCTCGTTAACCAAAATTACCAGGGGTACCTTGGCAAAAGCGGCGTTGCCGTTGGTGCGAAATTCACGCCGTTCCTTGGAGCGAAACTCCTCGCTGGCCACCAGTGAATTCTTGTCCAAAAACCAGCCGGCCAAGTTGACCGCCACATCTAAAAATCCGCCCGGATTGTTGCGCATATCCAAAATAATTCCCTTCGGCGGATTAAGCAGTGACGCCGAGGCCTCGCGGAAAAATTCCTGCGGCGCGTTCTCGTTAAAGTTATAAAGTTGAATATGAACCAAGCCGTCATCGCGATTATTCCACTTAAGCGTCGGAATTCGGATTATCTCCCGCGTAATCGAGAAATCCTTCGGCTTTTCCCAGGCCTCGCGGAAAATGGCTAGCAGTGCCGGAGTTCCGACTGGCCCGCGAATCTTGGTCACCGCGTCATCAATGGTAATGCCATCGGTAAAAGTCTCCCCGATTTTCAAAATTCGATCACCGGCCTTAATCCCCGCTTTTTCCGCCGGCGAATCCTTAAGCGGCGCCACCACCACCAACTGATCTTTTTTAATGCCGATTTCCGCTCCGATACCGCCAAAAACTCCCCGCAAATCCTGCTCAAACTTCTGGGAGATTACCGGCTTTAGAAAAATTGTATGCGGATCGCCCAGCGCGTTGGTCAAGCCGGAAACCGCTCCATAAATTAAATCCTGGTTATTCGCCTCGCCACCGTTCAAGTGTTCGTTCTTAAGCTTGCTCCAAACTTCCCAAAAAATTTTAAAATCCGCCGGCGCTTCGCTCGCGGTCGCGTTATTTACTCCGGTAACGACAACGCTTCCCGAGTGCGCCGTTCCGGTGCGATAACCGGAGTAAAAAACTCCGCCGCTAACCAACAGCGAAGCAATGGCTATCCCCGCAAAAAGACGAATCGAACGATGATTTTCAGTCATATATCAGTAACGCTATTCTAGTCTGTTTTCTCGCCAAATGCAAAACGCTGAAGCGTTATGTATTCCGGCCCGTTGTTTGCGTCCAAAATAGATTCAAAAAGTTCCAAAGTTTCGGCCTCAAATGAATCAGTTAATGAAATTGGATTAACTTCTATTCTCGCCCTCTCTTCAATTCTTGCCAAGGTTATATGTGGTCGCAAGGGGTGAATATCGGGATCAAGTGGCAATCCCGAGGCGAGAACTGACTCCTCTAAAAGATTTTTGATTGGCCGAAGTATTTCCGCCGTCGCCTGATCGGTCTCAACCCACAAAACCCTCGGTTTTTTTTGCGGGTGGGTGGCCATGTGGGAAAATTTAATCAATGGCGGCGAAAACGCCTCACCGGCCTTCTGTAAGGCCTCAATTATCGCCGGCAAGAACTCATCCTCCTGATATCCCAAAAAGAGCAGCGTAATGTGCCACAAATCCGGTTTTACCACGCGCGCGTCTTGCAGGCGAGGACTAATTTTTTCCATCTCGCGTTTGAGATGTTTTTTGATTTCATTCGGCAAAGCCAAGCCGATAAAAAGCCGTTTTTTCATGATGTGGATTATTCTTTCGCGCTCAATTTCTGTTATACTTGATTGTACATGAAGGACCTTCACGAAGCACGCCTCGACTACCTGCGCAACCTCAAAGAACGCGCTCAAAACACCCGAGTCACCACCTCGCACCAATTAATCGGCCTCTCTATCGCGACTACGCTTCGGGATATGGAGCATCGGGCACTCTACATTAAACTTGCCAAAGAAGGCAATCCTGATTATCTTTTGAGCCTCGCCAAGAGTATCGCCGAAAAACCTGATATTAAAAATCACGGGGCCTACTTTATGCGTCTAGTTAAGCGAAGCGCTCCCCGCCGTGGAACTCAAGTATGATTCCTTTGAAGTTGGAAGACATTACGCCCAAGAGCGAAATTTTGACCGTTGACGATAAAAAACAGGCGGATTTTTTGCACCGCAAAACCGAATTGATTGATTTTGGCAAAATCAATCTCGCCGAACTCCAGCGCGTCGGCAAAATCATGCGGGCAATTATGAAACGCGCTCACGGCATCGGCCTCTCGGCCAACCAGATCGGTCTCAACCTGCGCCTCTTTGTGGCGGAAGTTCCGTCCGAAGGCGGCGGTCGGCCCAAATTCTATACGGTCGTAAATCCGGTTTTGCGCCTTGATCAAGAAACCAAGGACCTAGAAGAAGGCTGTTTGAGTGTTATCGGCTCAACCGGCTTGGTAACCCGCGCGGCCAAAGTAACCCTCACCGGCTTTGACCTCAAAGGCAAGCCGCTGCGCGTTAAAGCCTGGGGACTGCTGGCTCATATTTTTCAGCACGAAGTTGATCACCTGCACGGAACTTTATTTGTTGATAAGGCCAAAAAAATCTACCTCCCCACGGCCGAAGAGCCGCTTATTTCCGAAGACACGGTATGAAACTGAATTATTGTTTTTTTGGCAGTCCCCGATTCGCGGAAATAATTCTGCAGGAACTGGTTCGCGCCGGTCATCCCCCGCTGGCTCTGGTTTGTAATCCCGATCGCGCCGCCGGCAAGCATCGTAAGTTAACTGCGCCGCTCACCAAGCAATTTGCGCTGGCCAAAAAATTGACTTTTCCCATTTTTCAACCGGAACGCCCCGAAGAAATCATTAACGAACTGCGGGATATAAAAGCGGATTTTTTTCTGATCGCCGCCTATGCCCAGATAATTTCCGCCAGCGTTTTTGGCCTTCCGCGCCACGCCTCAATCGGTGTGCATCCATCACTCCTGCCTCGTAATCGCGGAGCCTCGCCTATTCAACAAGCCATACTCTCCGGCGATTCAGAGACCGGCGTTACGCTTTATGTCTTGGACGAGAAAACCGATCACGGCCCGATAATTTCCCTGCGCTCCTTGCCTATTGAGCCCAATGATGACTATATCTCACTCGAAACCAAGCTCGCCCTAAACTCCGCCAGTCTGATTTTGGATTCCATTCCCCAATTTATCTCGGGAAAAATAACTCCACAGGAACAAGACCACCATCAGGCCACGGTGACCAAAAAAATCAGCACCGCCGAGGCCTATGTTTTGCCGGATAAAGTTCGCGATGCCTTAACTAAAGGCGGCCAAGCGGCGCTCGATCTGGATCGTCTGGTTCGGGCTCTTAATCCCGAGCCGGGCGTCTGGACCATGGGCACGCCGGAACTCGTCGCCCACAAGTTTCCCGACAAAAAACGCGTCAAAATCCTCAAAGGATTTTTGCGAAACGGCATCTTTATTCCGCGTCTCTTGCAGGTTGAAGGAAAAAAACCGGTAATTGTGGGTTGACAGCGGAATAACCGGCGACTAAAGTAAAATCAGCACCTTCGAGTGAAACACAGCCGTAAAACGGCAACTCTCCGCGTCCATGCGAATCTCCACGGTACTTCATCACCTTGGCACGGCTGTGTTTCCAATGCGTTCGGGGTGGTTGTTGGCTGACTCACCCCGGACAGGCGGGTTCTGACCACCAGAACCCGCCTTTTTATATGCGCAACCCAAAAATCCACAGGCTAACGCCCAGCGAAACTATTCACGCACGTACTCGCCTAAAATCTTATTCGCAAAATCCCAGTCAAGATTCTTAAAAAATGCCTCCAGGTAATCCTTCCGCGCCACGCCATAATCCATAAAGTAAGCGTGCTCATAAACATCCAGCACTATTAAAGGTATCGCTCCCCAAACCGCGCCAACGTTATGCGCGTCCGCTCCGTAGTTGTGTAGTTTTTTATCTCGATAATCATACGCCAAAACCGCCCAACCTCTGGCGCAAATTCCCGTAGCCACCATGTCTAACTTCCAGGCCTCAAGCGAACCAAAATCCCGCTCAATCATCTCTACCAGCTTGCCCTTCGCAACGCCATCGCCTTTCAAATGGCCAAAATAAACCTCGTGAAGCTTAATTCCGTTAACCGAAAAAGTCTCCTGTCGTTTTAGCTCGCCAATAAAACTATAAGCCCCGTTAGCCTCGCTCTTATCAGCCGATTCTATTTTGACTTGAATTTCATTGGCCTTTTTTACATAACCCTCGTAGAGCTTCACGTGCTCGGAGAGCATCTTGGCGCTCATGCCCGATAGTCCCTGGCTAAAATCAAATTTCTCCGAAATTAAATCTTTTCGCATGTGATTTATAATTTTTATTGGATAATATCTTCTCATTATACTGCTAGATTATTTATAGAGCGAATGTCTTAAATAACGCCAGTTTTTTGCCTCTGCGTAGAAATACCCAAACTTTATCAGTTCTTGCACATAAAAAAATGCCTCATCACTTTTCAAGCGATGGGGCTGGCGAACAGGCGAGGGAAAGTTCAATGAAGAACAGCATCTGCGTAGTCCGCCAAAAGAGCTGGAGAGAGGAAGAACACCCGGAAATTAGTGCGAAACACAGTACCCGTTAAGTTCCCCTCGCTCCATAATTTAAGACCTCGAAAAACGAAAATGCATTTCGCAATTCAAGGCCAAAGAGGCCAAACACGTCCCTTTAAGTTTCCTTTTAGGAACAAACTGCCCATAGTCTCGCCTCTTGAATCTGTTGCGCGGAGAAAAAAACATGAGGTCGATAGTGGTCAAAACCACACCATGCCCGCAGTCTCCCCCCGCGCTGAAACATACATTAACAGAGAGTCTCAAAATAAGCAACTAACACATCCAAGCCTTAGAGTCATTGACAAAAAAGCAAAAGCCGTGCTAGAGTAACAGCGTTCGTTGACAATTTCAACTTACCTTACCATGAGGTAAAGCGCCCATCCGAGCGATTCGGATATAATTCAAACGCCAAGAAAGAAGGCTCTAGTGGTAAAATCGAAGACGACCAAGCGCAAGAAGAAGCCAAAGTGGCTTGAGAAAGATGGTGTGATCTACTTCAGCGTCACCTCCGATGGCACCTCCGGCGAGGAATGGGTCAAGCGTCTCAGGGGCAACCGTTTCCGCGTCGGATGCTACGCAAGGCATTTGCTCTGTTCGCCAAGCTTTGTACCGACGAGTGACATCACGACCAAGGTCGCCATCTTGAAGAGTATGCTCTTCAAGGACAACGACCTCGTAAAGTCGAAAATTTGCGCTGAGGCCAAAAGGCGCAAGCTCTCGAAACCGAACGCCGAAGTGGCCTGCCTCATCCGTGAAAAGTTCTCTGATGCGGACATCAAAGCCATGGGCTTGATCTGCATCGTTGCCATGCACGAATCCAGTTGCGCCATGGGTTACGGTCCATACTTGCTGGACGCGAACCGTTACGACGATGGCCGCTGGCTCGGCACGTACGACGTCGGGCCTGGCAACGGGTGGTGTCATGGCTACGGATTCGCCTTCGCCGTCTCGCAAACTCAATCTTGATCAAGCTGGTGACTCGCCGCTATCCTGGCGCCACCACCCAAGCCCCGACTCTCGTCGGGGCTTTTTATTATTCAATTCCCACCCAGCGAGGACTTTTGTATTTTGGGAAGCTCTCGGAGACGACACGAGCTAGGCTATCACCGCCCCAACCAGCGAGCCATCTCCTTCTGCGGGCAACTCTCGGAAACTTAAAAAGATCGGTTTTTGACAGCAGTCAAAATTTTTAAGTTGAGAGGTAGCGGTTCATTTTCCGCTGGAGAAAATGAAACCGCGGTGACTGCAAAGGAGATGGCGAGTCCCCTAACGCACCTCCTCCCACGAAATAATTTCGTACTGCGAAGACGTCAGCGGAAAACTCGGCGGTGGCGCGTAGAGTAAGTTTGGATCGTAGGTTATGGTTCGGGTGGCGTAGCCCGTGCCGTCGGTATAGGCAAAGCCGTAACGCTGATTAGTGGTAATCGTTCCGTAGAGCGTAATTTGATTACGCACGTGATAAGGCGCGCAACGTTGATTGCTCGTGCTCGTCGGTGGCCGATAATAATACCTTCCGACTCTTCCGTTTTTTGCCACGAGCGCGGCATCAATCGTGAGCGTGTTGGCCGAGGCCCAGCCAACGTTGAGATTGTTTTGCGCGATTAAAGAAATCACATCCTGTCCGTCAAAATTGGTATAAAGTAAATCATTATTCACAGTTATGCTGGTATTGGTTGTCGGCGTCTCCGGAAAAACTCCAGAGGCAATAGTAAGTCGGGCGGTATTGATTTGTCCTCGTACCCACAAGTGATCCTCAAAAAATATCAGCCCATTTGCCGGAAAAGTATAATTTCCCAAAAACGGCTGGGTGTTGGTGGCAAAGCTCCAGGTTCCCCAACCGGTCTGTCCGAGTAGGTTGTCGCAACCCGACGGCGGATTAGTCAGAGAATTAACCCGATACAAGTCAAAACTGTCATCCGTCTTAAGAATCATATAGTATCCTTGCCCGCCCGAGTTGGCGAAATATCGCCCAGCCGCCTGCGCGTCGGTTTTAATCTGTGCCAAGTTGGCGGTTAATCCGGGAAAATCCACCGCCGGAACCGGAAATTGCCGCCCGGCTCGAAACACATCGGGACGATTCGGTGCTGTGGCCGGTGGCAGAGGATCTGTTGGGTTGACATGGGTATGAACACCGAACTCGTTGGCCCCGCTATGATCGGGGTCGTCATAGCTCGCCTGCGCGCTGGTCACGATGTTATTGGCAATGCCGTCAAAACGAATGCCGGCATTGGAGTGAATCGGCCCAAAAATTTCCGTTCCGGGACCAAAGCGCATAACGTCGTTGGCCACCGTCGCGTATCTAGCCAAAGACGGAATCGCAAGTTGAGATCTAATCTTTCGCTGAACCGAAGGATCGGCAGTCACCTTGCCGGTAGATAAAATCGTAACTACCGTGGAACCAATGGGCGGCGGCGTGATGTCCAAAATAATCTGCCCGATCTGCGTTCCGTTTTTGTCGTTGTAAGGAATCGTATACGGCCCCGGTTGGCCAGTACCATTTTGATAGTCGCTCGAAGCGTGAGCTAAATGCCAGCGATAGTATTCAATCCCCGCCTCGGCGATCTGAAAAGCCAACTCCGAAGAACTGGCCTTCCCAATCGTGGAAAGGTTGGCCACCGCGAGATTGGTTAAAACAATTATCAACGCTCCGCCGATGAAGCTAACGAGGAGCGATGGCACCAAAACTTGTCCCAGTGTTTTCTTCATATCTTGTTTCAATAATTATCCTTCAAATTACGGACCGTCACCTCGCCCACGGCCCCTAGCGGCGGATTGTTATCAATCGGGCTTTTATCAATTGTAATCGCGATTCGGATGTGGCGAACGTCGCTAACGTTGATTGGTTGGGTAAGCGGCGTCGTCGTCCCGCCAAAGTTTTTATCGTAGTAGGAAAAAAGCGGTGTCGTGCTGGCGGCGATTCCCCGCAGAACCGTGGCCAAACTCTCCTGAGCGGTAGTGGTGCTATAGGTCAGCGGCGAACCGGCTGGATAGACAACGCTCCTCTTGAGAGTCGTGCCCTCCAAAAAATATTGGACCCGCTCCTTTTTTGTGTCCGAATCAAGATTCACAAAAAATGCCACGCTGGTGCTGCCAGTCACCGCCAAAGGATAACTGCCGAGACTCGAAGGCGAAGCGGCGCGAATTTCGCGGGTCATGGTCTGAATCGTGTTTTCCAAATCGCGCTCATCCGACAGCGACTCTCCCAAAAAATCGCTCGTCAAAAAAAGATTTCGCAAGGCAAAGACCACCACTCCGCCGATAACTATCAGCACCCCCATCACAACCAAAAGTTCTAGCAGGGTAAAACCGGCGGTGGATTTTTTTGGGTTAAAGTTTAATAGGCGGGGCATGTTTTTATGGCGACATCAAAATTAGAATTTCTTTAAAGGTCGCGTCCAAGGTGATGTTTTGTACCTGGGTTTGATAACCGGCGCGATCCACCGTCAGCGTGTAGGTCTGATTTTGCGGCAGTCCCTGGAATAAAACCTGGCCCGGAGGCACGCAATCCGAAGCAAAAGTGGCGGCAATATCGGAAACGCTCGGGGTAAAAGTTGTACTCGCGGTTTGCAGATAAATTTTATATTTCAAATAACGGTCGCCATTGTGCGCGGCGTTTATATTGCTATTAACCGCGTCATAATAGGATGACGCGGTGCCGTCGGGTCCCAAAAAATTCCAAGTAAGCGGAGTACTGGTTGTGGCGCTCGCCAGTTGAAAGCGAACGCTATTAGCCCCGATATCGGGTGGCTGGCTTATCGGGTTAAAGGTAAAATTATAAAAATTACTCGCCGAGCCGGTGTCAAAAGTAGAAGAAATCAAAACTCCGGCGGTGGCGTAAGTGGAAGTCGCCAAAAGCTTAAGCTTCGCCTCCCCCGCCGGACTCCCGTCGGCTATATTACCGTCTTGTGATTCATAAAAGGTGTTATTGCCAAAGTTGGCTTGTCCCGATCCTCCAGCCCAACTGGTCTGCCCCAAAAAGCCCCTGCCGGTGGTCAGGGTTGTCACCGGGTTCACGCCCTGGCTTAAAGCCACCGTGGCGTTCGCGAGTGGCAGGCGCGTAGCGTTGTCTAAAATAGTGGCCAGAATCGCCGCCGAGCTTTTTGGCTGAAAAATTAGCTTCACTCCTTGGGTAACGCCCGGATTCAGATTGAGTGGCAAGGTTGGAATGGAACCAGCCAGATCATAACCGGCGTTGCTCGCCGTCACCGAATAAGTATCCCACTCCAAACTCGGCACCGAAAGCGTTCCGCCAGCCGGAAAAACATAACTCTGATTAAACTTCAAAACATTGGGAGCGGTACCGATAAGCTTGCTTCCCGAAATTTGTACCGAAGTGTTGTCTACCGTATTGCAGGTCGCGTTCAAACTGGAAAAATTAATCTGGCCGACTCGGTCAATGGCAAAGGTTGTTTGGGTCACTGATTGGGCCGCCACAGTTGAATGAGGCGCGGTTGGATTGGGATTTCCGGTGCTGGTGGAATAAGTTTGACTTGAAGAATATCCGGATTTGCTGACTGTAATTTGGTAGGACTGAAAAGACGGCGGAACATCCACCAATTGAAGCACGCCATTTGTATTGGTGACATCGGTTACGTTAATTGTCGGATTTATTTGGTTGTTGACCACGTGCACCGTGGCGTTCGGAACAAAGGCACCATTGGCATCAATGGCTTGAACGAAAAGCGCGCCGTTAGTCGAGGCGGACTCCAGGCTTTTTGGCGCCACTCGTCCCGTGATAGTAACCGTGGAGGAGGCCAAACAAGTGGTGCAGGAAACTGAAAGTTCTACCAGCTTATAATCGGCCGGCGCGGTATCATTGGGCGTTCCGCCCAGCGTTCCGTCAAATGGATCATCAATGTTTCGCACCGTAGTCTGCATCAAAAGTTGAAAACCATCGCGCAAAAATCCCTGTGAAGGCGCGATAACTCCCGAGGGAATCCCGCCCATCGTGCCGATGACGGAATAACTCATATTCTTAATCACCTCCATCTGCTCATTTGCCAAGTTCGTGGCCGCGTTTTTTATCTTAATCGTGCCGAACACGTCAATCAAAGTTGTAAAAGCCCTAAACAAGCTAAAACCGACGATGCCGATAATAATCACGCCGATTAGCGTTTCCAAAAGCGTCGCGCCTCGTTGCGAAGTATGCGTTCGTTGCATGGCGGCGTTTTAATGCAATGACCTGGTTAGCTGATAAATCGGGGTTATGAATGACAGCGCGATAAAACCCACTACTGTTCCCATGAAAACCAAAAGAATCGGTTCCAAAATGTTGGACAGATTTTTTACCAGATCATCCACTTCGTTTTCGTAATATTCCGCCACATACGCCAGGTTGTCGGTTAAATTACCGGTGTTCTCGCCCACCGTGATCAGGTTAACCATCGTAACCGGAAACCGCTTGGGATAACGCGCCAGATATTTTGACAAAAAATCTCCCTTGCGAATTTGGTCGCCAGCCAGTTTTAGATATCGCTGATAAACCAGGTTGGTCAGACTTCGCGCCGCGATAGTAATTGAATCCACGATTGGAATGCCGCTCCGCAAAAGAATTCCCAGCGTTCGCGTAAAATTTGCCATATTGAAATACACAATGGATCGCCCGGCAATCGGAACATAAAATAATATCTCGTGAAACACAAAGCGCACCGCCGGAATCCTCAATAACAAACGGAACCCGATAAAAAAAGCCACCACGCCAAGCCCAAGATAAATTCCAAAATTAGAAATTACATCCGATAGTTTTATTAAAATTCGCGTCGTCAGCGGCAAACCACCCTTAATATTCTGGAAAAGCGGCAGAATCTTTGGAAAGACAAACACAATCATGGAAGTCGCGATAATCACCGTCACGATCATGATGATAATCGGATAAATCATCGCTCCCTTAACTTTTTTGCGAAGCTCGCTCTGCTTTTTTAACTCATCCCCCAAAAAAAGCAGATTTCCCGGCAGATTGCCGCTCGTCTCCCCGATCCGGATGATATTCACAAACAATTCGCCGAAAACATTGGAATATTTGGCTAAACTGTCCGACAAAAACTTCCCCCGATTTACCTCGGTCAAAACTTCATCCAGAATCTTTCTAAAACTCCGGCTCTTCATCTGCATTCGGATGAATTGCAGACTATTAACCAGCGACACCCCGGCCTTGATGGATAAAGCCAGGTTCTTGGTGAAGAGAATTTTCTCCTGCAGAGAAACTTTCAGAAATAAATTTTTAGTCATGGAATACGCGGAGCACCTCCTCAATTGTCGTTGTGCCTTTTAGGGCCTTTTCAATTCCATCCTCCAGCATCGTCTTCATCCCCTGCTTCTGAGCGGCGGTTCGTATCTCCGAAGCGCTGGCCCGCTTCATTATAAGATCGCGGATTACCTCGGTATTCTCCAGCACTTCATGAATGCCGATTCGGCTCTTGTAACCGCTACCGTTGCATTTTTTACAGCCGACGCCGGAATAAAAATCAGTTTTACCTTTTAACATCTCTACCGGAATAATGGCCGTCAGCGCCTGAATCTCCGCCGGCGACATTCTCTTCTCTACCTTGCAATCGGCGCAGATCATTCGCACCAAGCGCTGGCCGATAGCGACATTTAACGTGGAAGAAATTAAGAATGGCTCCACCTTCATATCCAGCAAGCGAGGCAGGGTTGTTGCCGCGTCGTTGGTGTGGAGCGTGGACAGCACCAAATGTCCGGTCATAGCGGCGTTGACCGCGATGCCCGCCGTCTCGTTGTCGCGAATTTCACCGACCATTATGATGTTCGGATCCTGACGCAAGATGAATCGCAAACCGTCGGCAAAAGTTAGTCCCGTCCGCGGGTTTACCTGAATCTGATCCAACCCTTCCATGGAATATTCCACCGGATCTTCAATGGTGATAATGGAGACATCTTTGGTATTCAGCTCTTTTAAAATTGAATAAAGCGTCGTCGTCTTTCCGGAACCCGTGGGGCCGGTGGCGAGAATCATGCCATAAGGCTTCTTAATCGCCTTATGGACGCGATTCATATTTTCCTCGGAAAATCCGAGCGAAACCAGAGTAAAAGCGGTGTTGCCCTCGCCCAAAAGTCGCATCACGCAATTTTCTCCATAATAAGTCGGCGCCACGGAAACCCGCACATCTATTTTTATATCGTGTCCGTCATGCTTTAAAAAAAACTTGAATCGTCCGTCTTGCGCCGCCTGATGCTCGTCGGTGCGCATACTGGATAAAATCTTGATGCGGGTAATTACCTCCGAGTGCAATTCTTTGGGCAAAATAAAACTGTCGTGCAACACGCCGTCAATTCTAAAACGAACTCGAATGTCCTTTTCTTCCGGATCAATATGCACGTCCGACGCCCGCATTTCGGCGGCGTTCTCAATCAGATTGTCCACTAGCTTGATAATAGAAACCTGGCTCGGCGCTCCGCGCAGCTGCTTGTCCAAAGCGTCCTTTATCAAACCATCGGGAAGGGCTTCGTCTATCGCCACCTCATTTTTTGGCGCTGGATTATTTTTTGGCATCGGGTGTAATGGATTCATAATCAAGCTCAATCGTCTGGCCGTCGGCAAGAATCAAGTCGCCCAGCTTCTCTGATGGCACGGCGTCAACTTTAAGCGTTACTCGGTAACCATCCCTCGCTAAGGGCTTTCCGTAAACTGTCATAAACTGCCCAAGCGTTATTTTTTTGGTCGGATCAACGCTCTCCACATGAAGCTCATCATCATTGCCATGCACATGCACCTCGGCCATACAGCCCTGAACGATGCCGGTATTCGCCGGTATTCCCTCCTCCTTGCCGTCAACTCTAATAAACAAGTGCTGATGAATATGTTGTCCGGCATTTTCATGTGCCGCCAGACACCCAACACCGGCCTTCTTCCACGCAGATATCACTCCGCGATTTGGATTGCCCAACCACGACCAGGAAAACAAAACTACGATGATAACGAGTATGCCAATCAAGACGCGAAGCGGTTTGCGTTCATTCATGTCTCCATTATATTATAGCTTGGCGGACGAAGCACTGTGGAAAGGGTTAAGCCCAAAACCACCACCCGCGAACTGCATCCCCTTGCCGGGTCGTCTAAAGGCCCCTAGATCGCCCTCTAGCGACCGGGGTCCCGATAAGATTATGGCGTACCTTTATATTTTAAAAAGTCAAAAGGACGGTAAACTATATGTTGGAACATGTGTTGACCTAGACAAGCGTCTTTTAAATCACAACACCGGACGAGTTAGAAGTACCAAGAAGCGCCGTCCTTTTGACTTAGTCTTCAAAGAACTTTTCAACACTCTTTCGGAGGCCAGGAAAAAAGAATGGGTTTTAAAATATACACCATGGGGTGGTAAGCTAAAAAAAGAATTGGCGTCCAAAACTGCCGGGTCGTCTAATGGTAGGACGCATGGCTCTGAACCATGCAATCTTGGTTCGATTCCAGGCCCGGCAGCTTTGGACGGCAAAGAAACGCCATAATCTTATTTAGGGATAGGACACATGGCTCTGAACCATGGAATCTTGGTTCGATTCCAGGCCCGGCAGCACATACAAAATAACCTCGCCCTTGTGGTGGGGTTATTTTGTATCTATGCTGTTCAAGTACTTGGAATCGAACGGGAAAGGGGTCGGCCCGCCTGCCGGTCGGGCAGGGAAAACGGAAGTTTTCCCGTGGCGGAAATATTACAAGCGCGAGCGAGCCGGAAACGTAAAAACATATTTGATTTTATGTTTCGCGAGCGAAACGCTTGATAAGTTGTTAAACTTATTAAACCGCTGGGTTTTAAAAGGAGCCCTGCCTGCCGGCAGGCAGCGAGGCGACGCGTGAGATTTCCAGGCCCGGCAGCTTTGGACGGCAAAGAAACGCCATAATCTTATTTAGGGATAGGACACATGGCTCTGAACCATGGAATCTTGGCCCCTAGGTCGCCCTCTAGCGACCGGGGTCCCGGCACTGCATCTTTGCCGTGCGCTTTTTTACAAACTCATCCGCAATTTCCAACCCTTCCTTTTTCGGAATAACACAAAACACTGCAATTTGTCCTTCAATGGACATTACTTACTTGTGCTCAATATCAGTACTCTTGCGAGTTTGGAAAAAATATTACATATAGAGTATTATAAAGCGAAATTATGCAAGAAATTAAGCTAAAAGCGTGGGGAGAAGAATTCATACTGAATAACAATAGCGGCAAGCTTGATCGAACGACACAGGAAGTCGGAGACAAAGCTTCACCAGAAGCTCTTTTGGGAGTTTATGATAAGCTCGCAGGTTTAATCTTAGACAAAGACAAAAAGATAGTTTCTAATGGAATTTTTTTGGGACCGTTATTCTCGGTGGAAAGAGGAACAGCCGAAGTACATAAAGACACTTGAGGAACGAGAGCGAATCTTAGACGAAGGAGAAAAGAAAACCATTGAGTTGATTTCAAAACACCTTAACCACAAGCGTGCTTTTCTGGGAACTCTTATGACCATTGCGGCGGCTGTGGTCGCAGGATTATTTCTGCTAATCGCGGGCGAAGACTCAAATAAATGTGTAAATGCGGTCTCTATCATTAGTGGTTCTGGTTTTGCAATTTTCATTATCGGTTCTAGCATTTATTTGACTTGGATTTTAGCGCAGGAGAGTGACTCGTTAGATGGACGATTAGAATTCCTACAAAATTCCAAGAAGGATTTTATCAAGAAGGTAGGGATAGATATCGTTGATATTGATAGTTACGAACGATACAGACAAGAAAAGTATAAAGAAGAAATTGCATCCAAGCCGAGGGAAGTTGCGACAAGTGAATGCTATTTTGTTGGGATATGCGCTTTGTTTATCATTTCAGCAATTTTACTTTTGCCCATGTTTATTTCACCGACATTCAATTCATGTTCAGTGATTTTCAAATAAAGTAGCTTCGCTGAAAAGCGAAGAAAGGTGCATGCGCATGGATGGGTGGGGCAAACGCACATAGACTCTGCACGACAAAAAAGTCCGAGAAAATCCTTCTCTTGCATACGGGGCGCTTCGCGCCGCGCGGGGAAAATTCGCTTCTTCTGACACGAGTTTTATTCAGTCCACATTATACGACCAAGTTAGAACCTATTTCAAATTTCTCTGAATGCGTGGGTGTTTTTAAGTCAGTAATGGAAAAACAGGGTGAGGGTCGGTTTGAGAAACACTGATTTCATGAGATTATATAAGCATGAAGTTAAAGGACTTACCGAAGGACAGTCTTCCGAGAGAACGGTTTCTCGCAAAAGGACCCGATGCGTTATCCAAAAGTGAACTTTTGGCTATTGTTTTGGGTAGTGGTATACAAGGGAAGAATGTTCAGGAACTTGCAAAACAAATTATTCAAAAATCAGGTAAGAATTTCTTGAGCATCACCTTGGATGACCTACGAAAGATTGCAGGAGTTGGACATGCCAAAGCTCTGCAAATCGTTGCCGCAATTTCATTGGTCAAAAGATTTTATCAGGAGGGCGGGTCAAGTAGTCAAACAGCATTTCCATTTTCCCGAAAGGAAGAGACTTTTTCTCAATTGCAAAATCGGAGATATATCGGTAACAAGTATAAATTAGCGGATTGGATTTTCTCTATTTTAGAGAAAGAATGCGATGGCGATTCTTTTACGGATATCTTCGCCGGTACGGGTGTCATGGCTGCAAGAGCTGCGGCACGATTTAAGAACGTCATTCTAAATGATTTTTTACATTCTAATCACGCTGTTTACAAAGCATTTTTTGATAAAGGTGATTGGGACAAAGAGAAAATTAACAGCACCATTCAAGAATACAATCGTATAAACGGAAAGGATTTACCAGACAGCTATTTTTCTAGAAATTTCGGTGGAAAATACTTTAGCCGAAGTTCTGCAAGAATAATTGGATTTGTTAGAGATGATATAGAAAAAAGGAAGAGTGATTTAACTGAAAGGGAGTATTATGTACTTATTACCTCGCTGTTGTATGCAATAGATAAAATCGCTAACACTGTGGGTCATTATGACGCATATTTTAAGAAGACGTTGGTTGATGATACTTTTGCAATGCGCTCTCTTCTACCCATTCAGGTTGAGGATGTTGAGATATATAGGGAGGATGCAAACATTTTAGCAAAAAAGATACACACAGATGTTGTGTATATTGATCCCCCTTACAATTCAAGGCAGTACAGCCGCTTTTACCATCTGCTCGAGACTTTAACCAAGTGGGACAAACCAAAGCTTTATGGAGCAGCACTGAAACCCATAGAAGAAAATATGAGTGATTATTGTCGGAGTACTGCAAAAGATAAACTGGCGGAATTGGTGCGAGACATAGACGCAAGATTTTTGGTTGTATCGTATAACAATACCTATGCCTCTAAAAGCAGTTCATCTCTCAATAAGATTACTCACGAAGAAATTGAAAGAATATTGTCTGAAAAGGGGAAAACAAAAGTCTTTGAGAAGAACTACCGGCATTTTAACGCTGGCAACACAGATTTCAATAATCATAAGGAGTTTCTTTTTGTAACTAAAACAAGATGACGAAAAGTATACGAAGGTCTCCGCTATTCTATGTTGGAGATAAATACAAGTTGATGAGCCAATTAGTTAACTTCTTTCCTAAAGAAGTTAATACTTTCTTTGAACCGTTTGTTGGGGGCGGAACGGTCTTTTTGAATATCAATGCAAAAAAATATTTTTTAAATGATATCAACAGGCATCTTATCTCCATACACAACCTACTAATCAAAAACTCACGAAACCCAAGTGTGTTTTTTGGAGCCATTGAGAAGACCACACGAAAATATAACCTCTCTAGATCTTACAAGGAGGATGTAATCCCAGACTCTTTGAAGAAAAAGTGGAAGAAAACATATTTTGCAAGATTTAATAAAGAGGGTTACGAGAAACTGCGTGAGTGTGTCAACAACAAAAAGGTGAATGACCCTTTAATTTTGTATGTCTTGCTTATTTATGGATTTAACCGAATGCTCCGTTTTAATGGTGGTGGCAAGTTTAACTTGCCCGTGGGCAATGTGGATTTCAACAAAAATGTTCTTTCGGCACTAGATACTTATTTCGAGTTTGTGAAGGATAAACGCATCGAAGTGACTGCGAAGGATTTTCGATCATTTTTCTCCAGTAAGAAATTCTCACCGAACGACTTTATTTATCTCGACCCACCCTATCTAATAGCCGCAAGTGAATATAATAAAATTTGGGATAGAACTACCGAATCCGATTTACTCAAGATGATTGACAAACTTAGCCTACAGGGTGTTAGATTCGCCTTGTCAAATGTAACTCACTATAACGGCAGTAAAAACGATTTACTGTTAGACTGGATGGGAAAATACAAGGTATACAACATAAAAAGCAATTACATCAACTATCACGACAATGGCAAGAAAACAATAAGAGAAGTTCTTGTCACTAACTATTAAAGTCAATGATAAAGCGCCAAAGAAGAGAGGCAGAATACAAACAGATGGCTTTTGAAACCGCCGTAAGAAACCCAGAGCGATATCGGGGGATTCTTCTGCGTTTGGCGGAGTTTGAAGGAATCGCATTGAATGACGTGAATCTGCTAGAAATTGTCTCGCACTTATATTTGGTTGGTGAGGTTTCTAGTGAGAGAATTCGCGTTATTAATACCACGACAGCTGAACAGATAAAAGCTGATGTAATTGAGGTGAACTCCACTCGCAATGCTGACGGTGGTTTTCCTAAGGGGTATGCTTCTCGGTTTTGGACATATATGCGAACTTTGTCGGAACTTGGATTTGTGTACGCTCAATACAAGAAGCCCTTCAAGCTCTCACAAATGGCAAAGAAATTGGTAAAAGGAGATGTTGATGAACAGGAAGCATTTTCTGTACAAGCAATGAAATATAACCGAAGATCCCCTTATCGGAACGTGAGTAACGATTTCAATTTCTTTCGTTTCGCTCTGCAAGTGTTACTCTCTTTACGAGAGGATGGTAGATCTTTGAGCTATGAGCAATTTGTACCCCTTATGTTTAGTAAAAACGGCGACGTTGCCGAGTTTCTTGCATTGCTTTCAAAGAATAAATTTAATACCCCTCTTCAGTCGTACCTTTTTGCTGAGAAGTGGTATGGTGTGACAAATAAAATTAGCACAGTTACAGACGACTACCCCGATGTAGTCCGCCGACTCATGCTCATCTCGGGTTTTATCAGCATACGATATGCGGGAAGAAAGTTGATTCAAATAAACGAAAGCAAATTAGACTATATCAAGGAACTACTATGTGTTGATTTTAATTTGACGGACGAGGAAAAAGCCGAACCGAAAAAATATTTTGAAAAGTTGGACAACGGGGATGTATTGTTTTTGGGTATCGTTGAGAAATATCGGAAGTCAGACAAAATTGACGGAGCGGAATATACCAACAAGATTTCTAAAATCATTAGTTCCTACGGCATAACCGAACAGATAATTTGTCAGAGTCTTGATTCTCTTAAAAGCGGCAAAGGACCAATTGCGGAGTTTGACGAGATTCCGGATCCACTTAAACTCGAGTTTTACATTAGTATTTTGATAGCAATAAAATATGGAGCTCACTTTTATATTCGACCTAACTATAAGGCCGATCACATTGGCAAGCCGTATGCTCACGCCCCCGGAGGCAGAGGCGATATTGATGTATATTCGGCCCATATATACTGGTTAATTGAGGTTACTCTAATTCGTAACCGCGATCAGATGTTAAATAGCGAAACTACATCGGTTATTCGGCATCTAAACTCCGGCGAGGAGTTCAAGAGCCGTCCCAAAAAGTATTTATCTCTTGTAGCCCCTGTAATACACCAAGATACCCGAGAGTTTTTTGAATACTCACTTGTTAAACACCAACGTGAAGGAGGAAAGGTGTATATAAAAGCATATTCTCTCAAAAACTTTATGGAGACAACTCTTAAAAAAGATAACTTTCAAGACATGGAAATACACACGAAAGAGATTCTTGCCTCATTCACATCTAAATTATAGGAACTCAACGCCTCATTTGGTGTATTTGAGCCGTTGCGGGCTTCTACGAGCGGGCTTGCACGCGAACGGGAGGGTGGGTCCCGACTTCGCTAAACCTGTCTGCCAGCAGGCAGTGCTACGAATGGGCAAGCAAGCGCATTTGCATTTAATCCTAGGGCATTTCAGGTATGAGCGCCCATGACCAAAGGATAGGCGTCGCCTTAATCTTGTAATATAGAAATCCGAAGCAGAAGCAACATCAGTCAATATTTCATCCCGCTCAATGCTATGATTAATCAACGCCCATGGAGTTGCTCAATTTCCTTCTGCCAAAATTTCAAGACCTCGGCCTCTTCGGCTACTGGGTTATCCTGCTAATCGCCTTACTTGAATCCCTAGCCTTTGTCGGCGCCATTATACCGGGCGCGATCGCCATCATTCTGGCGGGTTTTTTATCCGCCCAAGGGTATCTGGATCTTGGCGATCTGATTTGGTTTGCAGCTATCGGCGCGATCCTCGGTGACGGCTTAAGCTATTATCTCGGCACCAAGGGTAAAAGATTCTTTCGCGTGGAAAATAAATTGTTAAAACTTAGTCATTTGGAAAAAGGCGAGCAATTTTTTAAAAAGCATGGCAACAAAAGCATTTTCCTGGGACGGTTCATCGGCCCCATTCGCTCTATCATTCCCTTCGTGGCCGGCTTGTCCCAGATGAACCGCTGGTCATTTTTATTTTGGAATATAACCAGCGCTTTTCTGTGGGCGGCAGCCAATTTGTCTTTCGGCTACTTTTTTGGTGGAACCATTAAAAACGTGGAAATCTGGCACTCTCGAATCGGTATTCTTCTCTTCTCTCTCGCGCTTCTACCCGTCATTATTTGGATTCTCGCCAAAAAATCTCCGGCGATTAAACAATTTTTGAAATCAATGCTGACTTCAAAGAAATCTGATTGATTTGGTTTAGAATTTGGCACTCTGCCCAACCGACTTGCATAATTCACTAAAATAATGTAGAATGGGCGTATTAATTGAAAACCGCCTCTTTTCTCTTGATTTTAGGACTCGCGCCCTTGAATACAGCTCGCGAATGCGCCCGTCCCGGACTTTATAACCTTAAGGCAAATAAACGACAGACATAAACTATGGAGACCATTAACCAATCCGAAATTTCGGCATTTTCCTCTTTGGGAATCGCCCCGCACCTTTTGGAGACTCTAACCAAATATAAATACACCACCCCGACCCCGATTCAGTCGCAGGCTATTCCCGTGGCCATTACCGGCAAGGACGTTGTTGGTATCGCTCAAACCGGTACCGGCAAAACTCTCGCCTTTGGTATCCCTATGATCCAGCGTCTTTACGAAATGAAAGGACGCGGATTAGTGATTCTTCCCACGCGCGAACTGGCTCTGCAAGTAGAAGAAGCTTTGCGCAAAATCGGAGCGGCGCTCAACTTGCGAACCGCGGTTGTAATCGGCGGCGCCTCCATGCGCACTCAAATTATCGCCCTCTCCCGCGATCCACACATTATCATCGCCACTCCCGGAAGGTTGAACGACCACCTGGAACAAAGAAACGTTTCACTTTCAAAAATTCAAATCGTAGTTTTAGACGAAGCCGACCGGATGTTGGATATGGGCTTTGCTCCGCAGATTCAAAGGATTTTTCACCTCCTGCCCAAAGAGCGCCAGACCATGCTTTTTTCCGCCACCATGCCCGCGGAAATCATGAAGATGGCGGCGCATCACATGCAACTGCCGGTGCGAATTGAAGTCGCGCCCCAGGGAACGACCGCGGACAAGGTAACGCAAGAAATTTTTGTGGTTCAAAAAGAAGCCAAAGTTCGCCTGGTGGAAAAATTACTTCAAGAATACAACGGCACGACTTTGATTTTTACCCGCACCAAACATGGCGCCAAGCGTCTGACCGATGCCATTCAAGACATGGGGCATACTGCCGCGGAAATTCACTCCAATCGCTCGCTTAGCCAACGCCGTGAGGCTTTGGACGGATTCAAATCCGGCAAGTATCGGGTGCTAATCGCGACCGACATCGCCTCGCGCGGCATTGACGTTACCGGCATTGAATTGGTGCTCAATTTTGACCTGCCGACCAACACCGAAGACTATGTTCATCGCATCGGACGCACCGCTCGCGCCGGTGCCGGCGGCCATGCCATTTCTTTCGCCATGCCGGATCAAAGAAAAGATCTGCGCGACATTGAGCGCCTGGTCAAAAAAACTTTGCCGATTTCGCCACTTCCCGAATTACCGCCCGCTCGCGCGTCGCACCACATTGTTCAGCCGGAACAACGTCCGCGATTTTTCCGCAACACTCGCGGTGTAAGCCGCCGCCCAAGCACTCAAGCCGCTCCGCGTCATCGCCGCCGAAGCTATAATTCGTAATTTTTTATCTATTTTACAGGACCCGCGCATTTGGATGCGGTTTGCGGCGCGGGCGAGGAGAGGAATAAGCTGTACTTATTCAAGTACTGCGCCCGGCACCGCAGCCCGCAACAAAAAAATGCGCCAAATTCGTGGGTCCTACTTTGTCTATATTCTCGAGTGTGCCGATACCACCCTCTACACCGGCATTACCACCAATCTTGATCGTCGTCTCAAAGAGCACCAAGGCAAAAAAGGCGCTCGCTATACCCGCGCTCATGGGGCGTTAAAAATTATTTACAGCGAAGTCCACCTTAGCCAAAGTCAGGCCTTAAAGCGCGAGGCGAAAATCAAAAAAATGCGTCGAGTTCAAAAAATCGCCCTGGCCAAAATTTAGCAAAAACTCCAAATTCAAGAACTAACCTCGTAAACCAAACGAGAAACATCTTTAATCACACCCGCGAGTTTTTCAAAATCCTCGCCTTCCACCATTACGCACAAGCTATAAGCCCCGCCTTTTTTATAAACAACTCCGCAATCGTTTAGCCCTCGGCCGATTATAATATCCGGATCCTTGGCGATTGTTCGTTCACCGAACTTGTGCGCCACCTTGGCTTCATCGGGAACTCCGGCGCGCAAGCCGTCGGCAAAACGTGATTTTGTCATAATCTCCAAAAGCTTCTCCGAATTATCCGCGTTAAGATACGAAGCGTTGAAAATCGTTCGCAACATATTGGAATAATTCCGCACCGAAACGAATTTCTCCTCAATTCTATCAGAGGTCGGAAAATATATTCCCAAATCCAAAAAAACCTTGTCCAAAAAATCCTTATTTATAAATTTAGCCAAAAAATTCGCCGCCTCGTTATCCGAGTCAATTATCATTCGCGAAATTAATTCCTCAATGGAATATCGCTCTCCCGCCTTGATTGATTCTTTCGGCTGGTAATATTCCCGGCTGTTAGCCGCCAGCCCGCCCTTGTATTCAAAAGTTTGGGTAAAAACATTTGGATCCACCTCCGAAAGTTTAAAATACGCCACCGCGAGCGGAACCTTAAGCAGACTGCCCGGCCAAAAGTTCTCGGTATCCTTGATGGCGAACCAAGATTTAGTCTCCAGGTTGCGGTAAAAAACCGATCCCTTGCTTATTCGCCCGCTAGCGATTGATTTTTGAATGAGTAGTTTTGTCTTGTCCTCGGCGTCATGAACTCGGTCAATACCCTCATCGGTTAAGTTGCAAATAACGCTGGGATTTAGCAATTCATAACGCTCCGCGCAAAGCGGACTGGCGATACCGCGAGGAGTTTGCTCCATCTCGCCCCAAACAAAACCTAATACTCCGGTCAAAACGGCTATCAAGAAATAGCCGGTCGTGCGGCGCGATAAAATCCCAGGCCAACGGCGAAAGTTCATTGCAACAAGTTTAGCAACGGCGTGATAATTTAAGCAAGTCCCGCGGTCACATCCGCGCCCTCGCTTCTTAATTCGCTCTCCTCTCCTCTACCGTGTGAATAACGCCATCCGAAAGAGTGATGACCCGATCGGCAACCGCGGCATATTCCGGCTCATGCGTTACCATCACAATCGTTTGTCCCTGTCGATGCAAATCTAAAAAAGCGTCCAAAACGACTTTAGACGTTTCACTGTCCAAATTCGCCGTCGGCTCATCGGCAAATATGATTTTTGGATCATGTCCGATTGCGCGCGCGATGGAAACTCGCTGTTGTTGCCCGCCCGAAAGTTGGCTTGGCAGATTAACTAACTTATCTCCGAGTCCGACTCGCTCCAGGGCTCGCACGGCTTTAATTTTGGCATCCTTGGGACTCATGCCCTGCATCAAAAGCGGAATCATCACATTCTCCAGGGCCGAAAGCGAGGGCAAAAGCGCGTAGTCCTGAAAAATATAACCAAGCTCCAAAAGGCGCATCGCCGTACGCTCCTGCGCGCTTAGCGCGCTCGTCTCCAAGCCGTCAATGATAATCTTGCCGGAATTTGGATAATCCAAAAGTCCCAACTGATAAAGCAAGGTACTCTTGCCCGAGCCCGAACGTCCGGTAATCGCCAAAAATTCCCCGCGGCGCACGTTGAAGCCGATATTTTTTAGAACCACCAGCTCGCCGGCGCCACTCTGATAAGATTTAATTAAATTCTGAACGGTAATCATGATTGTATTTTATCTTCCCAAAATAGCATCCAAAGTGTTCTGGCGAACAACTATTCGCGCCGGAATATAACCGGCAATAATAGTAGCGCCAAGCAACAAACCGACTCGCCACAAGGTCCCGCCTAACGTGGCTACGAGTATGCCGTCACTAAATGGAAAATTAATCGGATGAGCGGCTATAAACGGCTGAAGAAAGCCAAAGACAAACGCCGATCCCAGTCCGATGCCAAGTATTCCGTAAAACATCGCCTGCAAAATATAAGAAAACTGAATCGCCGTGGCGGTGATACCAATCCCCTTCATGATGCCAATAAACTTCCGCCGGGTAATCGCGTTTACAAAAATAACGATAAAAATCGTGATTGACGCCACCGCGAGTCCGATGGTTCCGATAACGTTGCCCAAAAGCGCGAAAGTCAGTTTAATGTCGTTCAAAAATTTTGGCTGGGCCTCTTCGGAAGTCTGCAACTTGGCCACCTTCGCGAAACCGGCCTCGGTCAGGATTTTTTTGACAAAGAGCGGATCGGTGCCGGGTTTAAGTCGCATCGCAATCTCGTCCACGTTGTAGTCACTGCGTCCGATTAGTTGGCGCAACTGCGTATCTACCATAAATATCCGTTGATCCACCTCGCCAACCTTGCTCTTTAAAACTCCTTTAATTATTACCTCGCGCGTGGTGCCGTTCACAATCAAACGCACCTTGGTTCCGGCGCCGACCCGCTCCAGCGTCCGAAAACTCGGCGTGTCAATCGGCGTATATTTAAAAAGTAAATCGGCTCCGATTAAGATCTTGTCAAAATCGTCGACGTTCAAATACTCCCCTTCGATTAATTTTTTACTAATACCCGTAACCCGATCTTCGGCGACCGGATCAATTCCAGCCACCAACGATCCGGCGCTGTCGGTAATATCGGTCTCGCGGAGCTTGTCTTTGTAATTTGCCTCAATTTTAGCGCCCTGAATGTAGCGCGTGGTGAGATCCGAAACCCACGGCATCCCGCGCGCGAACTTCACCAAGTCCTGGCTGTTTTCAATGTAAGTCTTGCTTCTGAGCGGGGAAACAATTAAGTCGCCGCTATAGCGAGTGTTGATGGCCACGACCGATCCCTCTATTAAACCAACCAAGATGCCGCCGATGACGACCAGATTCAAAAAGGTGATGAACATCACGAAAATAATCAGGATAGTCGTCCAGATATTGGCGCGCCGTAAATCCCGCAGAGTCAAAAAAAATCCGACTCGCAACGAAGTCTTAAACTCATCAAACCAGGAGTGGCGTGCCTTGCCATTGTGTCCGATGACGCGCTCCCCATTGGGTTTATTGCTGGGTGATTCCATAGTTTGCTAAGCTTGCCGCCAAAGTAGTTTTTGGTGGCAAGACTTAAGTCGCCTGATGATACAGCACTTTAATCATAAAGTCAAAAAACCGCGCGCTTTCAACGATTAGAAAGCAACCGAAATTAAGTTATTTTTTTGACTTTTTACCCTTAGCTTCCAAAGAAGCGCCGACCGCCTTGACCACCCAACGCTCAATTTCTTCTCGATCCTCCATAACTTCTTCGGGAACTTGGAAATATGACATGGCATATTTTTTGCCCTTGGGCGTTGCGTAGGTAAACGGCCCCATCCCCCGAGCTTCATAGTCAGCTTGGTTTGTTTCTCCAACTTTGAAATAAAGCCGGCTCTCGGCAATAATTCCAAAAATAACGCCGTTCCGATATAGGCCATAACCGCCAAACATCGCCCGCGAACGAATGCCGGAGACTTCCGCCAAGACATCGCCCAAAACGTACTCCAGAAATTTTGATAACTTATTATTTAAACTGGATTTTTTCTCCACCGAAGAAATATATCATAAAAAAAGCGGCTCGCGTGAGCGAACCGCTGGAACCATGCTAAACCACAAAACCTGTCGGCGCGCTGTAGGCCGGATGGCGCGTTGAGTCGGTGTTGGCGAAAAGTTCAAATCGCCTACCGCCAACACTAAAGCCAAACGACAAGGCGCTGTCAAAATCAGGTTCGGCATTCTGCGTCGTTGAAAACTCGTCGCCAACGCAATCAACGACGAACGGGCCACCCAACAGTCTCTCCGGATGAGTCAGCAGAAGGCAGGCCGTCTCAAAAACGCCCAAACCGAACTCCTTCTGGCCAAGAGCGCTTCTAACCTCTCGAACCGACGACCCTTGTCGCAAGGCGCCAAACTGCATTGGAAAAGCCAGCCAGATACATCCCGCCTGATCGGGTGAAAACTTGCGAATGTCATTTCGTCGAAGATTCTCGGCAATCAATCGACCGGCGAAGTAGTTGTTGAGGGAGAACTCTTCGTCAAGCATCTCCAGAACCAAGTTCGTCGCGTGGCAATATCGCACCTCGGCACCCCGAATATTGGGAATGAACTTCTCCATGAGCGCGTCAACCGATGGAATAACGCCCCAACCCTCGGCTCCGGCGGGGAGACCATGCCGGGCGGCATTCGCTAACATGGCCTCAAGAACCGGCACATGCCACAGAGAGTTCAAACCAAAAATCTCGGTCAGTCTTCGCACTTGCTCTTCTATCGGCTTCAAACCGCAATATTCCGGCGGATAGGCATCTCCTAATCCGCTGTTCGTCGAGCTAGCTTCTTCTTTCAAGTTTAGCCTCCTTTGGGTCAAAACTGCGAAATCGTTGCTTTCAAAGAACAATCACAGCATAACACAACAGCATTATCTCTGTCAAAATAAGAAAAGTAGTCAATCAATTTAAAGCGCGAGACACCAATGTTGCTAACATAGTAGTCATTTAAAAATATATAGGCTAGAATGCTGGTCATGAAACCACGGTACATCGTGACGCTCGTTATTTTAGTCATCGCCTCTCTGGTTGTTGTGGGAATGGTGGCCAAAAGATCGGCTGATTCTCCCGAACTTGCCAAATTCGCCGTCTGCCTTAAAAACCAAGGCGCGATTTTCTATGGCGCTTTTTGGTGTCCGCACTGCGCTAATCAGAAAAAGCTTTTTGGTTCCGCGGCTGACTCGCTTCCCTATGTTGAATGTTCCACCCCCGATGGCCGGGAGCAGTTGGCTGTTTGCAAAGACAAAAAAATCAACGGTTATCCAACCTGGGAGTTCCAGGACGGCTCGCGTGAAACCGGCGAGATACCGCTGGTCCGCCTGGCCGAAAAAACCGGCTGCACCCTGCCATCGGTTTCTAAAAATTAGCTCCGATGCAACTCCATTCGTATACTTGCCCGCCCGAACGACTACTTTCAGTCGGGCGGGCCCGCCCGTAGCCCTGCCTGCCGGCAGGCAGGTCGAGCGAAGGCGGGTTCGTAATCAATAAAAAAACCGCCGAGTAATTAAACTCGGCGGGACGCGCCAGCTCACAAATTGCTAAGCGCTAGCAAGACTCTTTTGCAACAAAGCTCTAACAGTAACTGGATGCTCTTGGTCGAGACGGTAATACGTCAAGGCCAAGTGCTGATCCTCGATTCTCCGCAAGACACCGGCATTCTTGAGCTCCGAAAGGGCCGCTCTAAGTTTCTCCGCGGTCACGCGGCGATAATCCGGAATATTGTTCAACCTTATTCCCATCGCTTCGCAAAGGCGATTGAACGATAATTGGTAAGGTTCCGGCTTATCCTTGTTCTCGCGGTCAGCCAGCAACTTAATCACCGTCGCCACAAAAATGGCCTCTTTCTCTTCCACCGCCGGTAGTGAACCACTGCCAAACTTCTTCTGCGGATCACTAACTTCACCGAGCAATTCAATAGCTCGAACCAAACTGCCTTCAGTTCGCGCCAGATGCAGTCGCGGTTGAGCGTCCACGCCTTCAAAGTTATCCCGATAATCGGCGGCATTGATCTGAACGACCTTGATTCGGCGATTCTTCGCGTAGTGAACCAAGTCGGCAAAATCGGCATCTCCGCTCACAATTATGAGCGTTGTTACACCGGCCAGATCAATCATGGTTCGTGCTTCGTTCATCATCTTGCGATCCACGTCATCGCGATCTTTACCGCGCAATGGGCAGATGATCGGCTTTAAGCCGGCCGCCCACAACAAACCAAAAATACTATTGTTTCGCCCGGCATAAGGCGACAAATACACCTCCGGCGTCAGCACGACTCGACCGAAAGAACGAATAAATTCCATCAAACGCCGCCAAGAAAAATTGAACCCCGCCTTTTGGGCGCCAATGGCGACATTGTCAAAGTCCACCACTGCGATCACCGAATCACTGCCATCACCTTCGGGTAGTTGAAGAGCGTTTCCATTCCGTGGTGCTGGCGACTCATCAAGCGGCATCTTCAGATCAACAGGCACAGTCGGCCAAAAAGGTTTGGTTTCAGTCGCCTTACTCAAGGCTACCGAAAGCTTTGACCTCTCGGGTGGCGCGACGGGCGTCGGCGCAACCGGTTCTGATCTAATCGCAGGCAACAGCAAAGATCCGGGCAACGAAGCCATATAATCGCCAAGCGCAGTGCTTCCGTCAGGAAGCAGATTTACCTCTACCCGGCAATTGATGCCTGCCTTATTGACGGTAATTAACCCCGCCCTTTCCAGATATTTCAAGCGCCGGAAGCCAATGGCAAAACTCGTGCCCAACACGGCCTCAAGTCGTTCCTTTGTAAAAGCCAGACTGTCGGGTATTCCTCGGGAATTTTCACTCCCAACAGCGCCCGAAGAAAAAATGCGATACAGACTTTCCTTGTCATACGAATTGACGGGCTTCAAACGAAACTCCTTGCTGGAAAAAAAGTATTCACTTATTAAGGTGCGCGAGTATCAAACCGATACCCACCCCAAGAATATATCCGATATTGTATCAAAAGTCAACCAGAGTTATACTCACCCCCAAATGCCGCCCTATTTAGTCACCACCAACCTGATTCTTTCGCTTTTGACCGTCATCGCGGACGCTCTAGTCATCTTGCTTGCGGTGAGTTTCGTTCTCGCCAGACTCGGCCACAAAATCGCCTTTTTTGAGATGTTGAAAAAGATTTGCGGTCGGCGGGCCTCGCTCTTATCCTTTTTAGTCGCCCTCGGCAGTGTTGCCGCCAGCCTCTTTTATTCCAACATCGCTGGATTTATTCCCTGCACCCTCTGCTGGTGGCAGAGAATTTTTCTTTATCCTCAAGCCGTGATTTTTGGCGCCGCCATATTTCTAAAGCAGAAAACTCCGCGAGTCTATGCGATGGCCCTCGCGATACCCGGTTTCCTGATCGCCGTCTATCATACCTATTTGCAATTTGGCGGCTCTCCGCTCCTGCCCTGTTCCGCCGACACCGCCACAAGCTGCGCTCAGAGATATTTTCTTAACTTCGGTTATGTGACCATTCCAACTATGGCCCTCACCGCCTTCGCCTTAATTATCGTCTTGATGCTAAGCGAATCGGATTTTACAAAAAAACAATCTAGCTAACAAAGTTTTCCCCGAACCTTAGATTTGGTTGTGTTATAGTTAAATAAATAATCCATGCGACGTTCCTTTGTCTTTGCGGGAGTTTTTTTGCTTATTATTTTTGCCGCAATTTCTGCCTACATTGCGCTTACGGCAAGCAACAAAGAATTGGCTAAACTATCCAGCTCGAGCAAGCTGGCTCAAGTTGCTCCGGGAACAGTTTTTTCGGTAAATCTTACCCTTCAAAACTCCACTCAAAATGTCGCCGGTGACTCCATCGCTCCGCCCCGGGCCGGAACTTACACCTCCTCCGGTGTTCCGCTTCCCCAAAGCAACACGGTTACCAATGTTAATAATTGCCGCTTGATGTACGGCGGTTCAGAAATACCGGCACAGTTCAAACCGCTCTCGCGCCGCGGCGATCTTGATGATTCTTCAAAACCTTTGGAGTGGGTTTTGGTCACCTTCCAAATTCCCTCCATTCCCAGCAATTACACCGTGGAATGCGGTTCAGGTATCAGCCAATCGGCTTCAAGCGCCACCCCAATCGGCATAACTCAAAACGACGGCTCATTTTTGACCGTGAGCACCGGCCCCGGAGTTTTTAAAATAGCCAAGACCAATCCATCTAGCGCCAACTCCTATTCAATCTTTGACCAAGTAACCGTGAACGGCCAGCAAATTATCGCGCCCGGAACAAATACCGGCCTCCAAATGCGCGCCAAGGACGATGTAAGCGGAAGCTCTTTTTACAACTTTCAGCCCACGGGATTCAATTTGATTGAATCGGGTCCGCTTCGCGCCATTGCCGAAATCACCGGCTTCTTCAACAACGGATTATCCAATTCGCTCAACGCGACCATACGGCTGACCTTCTTCGCCGGCCGAGCCGAAGTCGTCCAAAGAGTTATTTTGGAAAACAACTTATCCGGCGGCGAACCATATCCGCCAAACCAAGGCGCCACTCCCAACCCGGCCTACTTTAAAGAACTTTCTATGGTTATGAATCCGCTTCTTGTCGGATCTCAAACCGTTGGCTTTGACGGCGAAACCTATGTCGCGCCGACTCAAGATATTTTTTACACCCAGCGCGCTCTGCCGGCCGACAAGCAAAAATCCTGGCACAACGCCCTGGTGCAAACTCCAGCCGACAGCTCCCCGGGAAATTTATTGGACAACTTTTATACCAAAACTTATCAAAGCGGATCGCTTGTCGCGCAGTCGCCTCAAACCCGCGCCTTGGGAGCCGGACGCATTTCCGGAACCAATGGCGGACTTGGCGTTGGTCTGGATTACTTCTGGGAAACTAATCCCAAAGATCTTTTTGCCGGACAAAATAAAATCGGCATCTCGCTTTTTCCGGGAAATAGTCAGACCTCGGCGGAATATACCTATGAACCTTACTTCCGCACCAATGTTCTTGGCGGCACCAGCGACCCCAATTGGAATAATAGTTCGCAACTCTCTCAATCTGTTGATCCGGAAACCATTAACCTTGCTACGCCAAGCGACACCGTGAATACCACCGCCAATCACGTCCTCGCCGGCGGTGACAAGTTCTGGCACGATATTTATTTGGTTTTTAGCGCCTCGCCGCTCACCCAGAGCGAGTTAAGCAACACCATTCTCGCTCTCAAATATCCGATTATCGCCACCCCCTCCGATACCGAATATCTCTCGAACAACATTGGCTCCTATCCGGTGCCCTTGCCGCCAAAGCGAAATTGGAGCTCGGCCGCTTCCAATGTTCCGGCCAACCTTCAAACCGCCTTCAACCGCGCCGAACAATTCATCAAAGTTCAGGTTGACCAATCAGCTGTCTCCTCCGGTCTCGGCGCCAGTATTTTAAGAAGCTGTACCAATTATTTTGAAGTTGACGGCGCGCTCTTTGGCGGCAACCCTGCGTGGGGAATTCGTTATGCCGGAACGCATACCTGGGCCAGCGGCGACAGCGACAACAACCATTATGGCATTCACGAATTCGGCCACTTCCTGCGAGATCCTTCGGATTATCGCTATCTAGATTTTGCCCGTCTGCGCGAACGCGACGCGCTAACTTTGGGAACCTCCCACACTTTTGGTTCCGCCACCGCCGAACGGCGAATGTATGAAAACGGTTATCAAAGGCGCAACTTCTACGCCGAGGCGCATCTTTGGTACGAAAGCGACTCCGCCTTCTACTTATTAACCGGAGATCTTGATGCTTTCAAAACTCTAACTACTCACGCCAACAACGTTGCCCAGGCCTCCACTCCGGCTACCTACATCAACAATGGCGGAGAAAGAATTGAGGGCCAGGGCAAGTTAGCCTTACTTGCTATTGCCGCTAAGTTGACCAAAAAACCGCTCTATATCGGCGCCATCACCTCGCACCTCAACGCCCTTTTGACCGGCGAACAAAACTCCATCAACAATGGCTGTCTCCCCGGAACTTTTCCCAATGCCATCGTTACCGGCGGTATAGCCTCTTGCGAAACCAAGCCCTTCATGCACGAACAACTTATGTCGGGCGCCATGTTGGCCTATCGCGCCGCCAGTTTAAACAATTCGGCGCTTCTGCAATTATTCGGTCGCATGGCGGCCTTTGAGGCTCAACATGGTTTGACCGGCGGCACCGGACCCGCGAATAGTTATTCTCCGCTGGAGCAAATCTATATTCACAACTCCACCGGAACCAGCGGCACGCCGTCGCAAGTTGACGCCATGAACCTCGCCGCCGCCCTCGCCTACTATCAGGAATTAACCGGCGACACCCAATATCTGTCCCTGCTGACTCAACTTTTTGATGAAGGAACCAAGTGGGGCTACAACGATCCGAATGTGCCGGTGGATAAAAATAGCGCCGCCAGTTATTTTGCCCAAACTTGTCGCAGTAGTCAGTATCCCGGAACCGAAGACAAAACTCGCGGCAAGGTTCAGATAACTCTTTATCCGGTAATGAACTTTTTAGCTCACTATTACGATGGCGGTGGTTCACCTCCCCCGCCTCCTCCAGTAAACCCGCCCAATGCCCCGAGTGGACTAAGCGGCAACTCTCCAAGCACCACCCAAATCAATCTTTCCTGGACCGATAACTCTAGCGACGAAACCGGCTTCAAGGTTGAGCGCCGCCTCCTCTCCGGCGGAACTTTTAGTCAGATAGCTCTAACTGGCGCCAACGCGACCTCTTACGGCGACACCGGGCTTAGCGCGAGCACCGCTTACGAATATCGCGTTCGAGCCACCAACAACGCCGGCGACTCTGGTTATTCCAATAACGCGAGCGCCACCACTCAAAGTCCGCCAACAATCCCCAACGCTCCCTCTAACTTGCAATTGAGCGCCTCAAATCCAACCACGGTAATTCTCTTGTGGACCGACAACGCCTCCAACGAAGACGGCTTCATTATTCGCCGCAGCCCGACGCTAAACGGCACTTATGTTGAGATTCCAATAAATCCTCCGGCCAACACCACTAGTTATACCGATACCGGTCTCACGCCAAACACCACCTACTTCTACAAGGTTGCGGCCTTCAACACCGTTGGCGTTTCGGCCTATACCAATCCGGTTTCCATCACTACGCCCAACAACAACCCAACGCCTCCGCCGGAAAATCCAACCGGACTTTCGGCCAGCGCCTTAAACCCAACCACGGTTAATTTGGTTTGGAATGATGTCTCCGCGACCGAACAGGGATTTATTATTGAACGCCGCTTAAGCGGTGGCGCCTTTAGCCAGTTGGTAACTCGCCCGCCGGATACCGTAACTTATGCCGACACCTCTGTTTTACCCTCAACCAGTTATGACTATCGCTTACTCGCCTACAACCTCGGCGGTAATTCCGGCTATTCCAACATCGCTTCGGTAACCACTCCGGCGACTCCGCCGCCGGCAACTATTCCGGCGCAACCATCGGGACTTACTGCTACCGCGGTCAATTCCAACGCGATTAGCATTGCCTGGGCTGATAATTCTAATAATGAAACTGGCTTTAAAATCGAACGCCGAGTTGGCGCCGGCAATTTTAGCGAGATTGCGATATCTCCGGCAAACTCCACCAGTTATTTTGATTCCGGACGCACCGCCGGAACTCTCTACACCTACCGAGTTCGCGCCACCAATGCCGTTGGCGACTCGCCATACTCCAACACCGCTAGCGCCGTTACCCCGCAAAGCGGTAGTGGCGGCGGCGGAATTATTCAGTCAGGTAACCCACCCGCGACCCCGACCGCGCTTACCGCCTCTCCGATTAATCCAAACACTCTCCGTCTCTCCTGGCAGTTTGACTCTGCCGGATTAAGCGCCTCCGAGTTAGCCACGACTCGGGTTGTTGTTGAGCGATTGATTGGCGGCAATTTCGTTCAAGTGGTTAATCTCTCTTATACCATTCATACTTTTGACGATTCACCGCTCACTCCCGGAACCTCCTATACCTACCGAGCGGTGGCCTATAACTCCGCCGATACTTCTTCCTATTCCAACCAGGCAACGGCAGTCACTCCGTCGTCGCCCAGTGGCGGCGGCGGCAGTGGTCCTGGCGGCAACCCGCCCACACCACCGATAGTTCCGCCCCCAATCCCGCCATTCATACCGGTTACCCCGCCAATTCAACCCCCTCCACCTCCGCCAAGCCAAACCGCCTACGGAACTCCTTCCAATCTTGTCGCCACGCCGATGGCCCCGCATCGCATCACTCTTAACTGGACGGACAACGCCAACAACGAAAGCGGTTTTATAATCGAGCGGAGTCTCGTTGGCCCGACCTCCGGCTGGGTTTTGGCGGATACTATTCCCGGGAACTCCATCGCCTGGAATGATCTGAACGTAATAACCGACGTCCAGCACTATTATCGAATTCTCGCCTTCGCCGGTGGCTCGGTTAGCGACTACTCCAATATTGCTTCGGCCGTTACCAATACAAACACCGTACCGCCGATACCGGTCGCGCCCGCGCGGCCATTTAATCTGAAGGCAGAGACCCTAAGCGACGCCCGAGTTCGGATTACCTGGGAACACGCCGATCGAGCCCATATTGATGGCTTCAAAGTTGAACAAAGTTTTGATGGTCTGAATTTTACCCAAGCCGACAGTTTTGCTCGCCGAGATTACTGGTACCGCCTCTTCGCTCCCAAGTATTTCGCGGATCGCTATCCCTTTACGGTCTACTATCGTCTCCGCGCCTATAACGCCGGTGGCGACTCGTCCTACTCCGAAACCGCCTCCACCGTTGTCACTCAAAACGCAACGCCCCCGCCCTCCGCGACATTTACCACTCTTCTCTATCGCGGAATATCCGGCGGCGAGGTAACCAGCCTGCAATCCTGTTTAAAAAACGAAGGTCTGTTTCTCGGCACGCCAACCGGCTATTTTGGTAGATTTACCGAAATATCGGTTAAAAGTTTTCAAGCCAGATATGGCATCGTCTCCTCCGGAACTCCCTTTAGCACCGGCTACGGCTTGGTTGGCGGACGCACCCGCGCCAAACTAAACTCGGTCTGTTCGCGGTAAAAAATAATTAATTTGACAGCAAACACCTATCAAGTTATATTTAGTTCCCGCGGGAATGGGAAGACTAGTTGCCGGTTGTTTAAAAACAACTCATGAATTGAGTGATTAAAACTTAGAAACATCTGTTTTCTCATTCCCGCGCCCTACCTTCACAACCTAATTAAGTGGCGAAGACTAGAGCAAGCTTGTCCTAAATGGACTTCTGACCGCGTGTCTTAGCCACCTCCCGCAAAGGCGAGTGAAAACATGTCTTTGCGGGATTCTGACCCATGAGTGCGGAGAGACTTTCGATGGAGTGTTTTTTAAGAGAACTAATGTTGATATGTTTCCCCGCACTCATTCAACTTCCCGGTGGTGAGACTATGAGCAACCTGTTCCTTAAAAAGAACTTGGCTTAGCCTGTTTCTCCACCAACCCCACGACCCAAAAAGTTGTGGGGATTTTTTATATGCTCAACCCAAAAAATACAAGTAAACCCGTCGAGATCAGCACTCAATTTTACACTCACCCTAAACCATTTACCCTGAACCCTAAACGCTATTTCCAACAGCGAGGACTCTTGGGTTTTGCAAAGCTCTCGCAACTCTAACTAGCTTGGCTTCCAGCTAGTGCTGGAATAGTTAGAGTGAGAGGAAATGGAGAAAATTCGCGGGAAATTTTCTACCACGGTTTGCAAAACCCAAGAGCCCGAGCCCCTTCGCCGGAAAAGAACGAACCGCGGTTCCCAAAATACAAAAGTTCGAGCCACCTGACCGCTAAACGCTGTGCTACAATTTCAAATACTTCCTCACCGCGATTGTGCTGGAAACAACTCCCAAGAATAAGCCAAACAATAATTGATACAGCAGAAGCACCAGAACATTGCTCGCGAAATACTGGTCAAAATTACTTCCGGGAATAAAAACGTTAATATATCCGGAACTGGCATTGATGATGGGAATGGTCAAAAGCACGGAAAAAATCGCCGCCGCGAGACCAATCATGATTCCCTGAATAACATACGGCCCGTTTATAAAAACATTAGACGCGCCCACCAAGCGCATAATGCCGATTTCCTCGCGATTGGAATAAATCGCCAGTCTAATCGTGTTGAATGTCACGAGCGCCGCGGTGGCGGCCAAAAAGACCGTGGCAAAAAATCCGGCACGCTTTAGCGTGTTAACCAACCTCACTAGCCGATCTATCGCGGTCTGGCTCTGCGCGTAAGTTATTTTTTGAATAATTGATTGAAAATTCCCGTTCCCCAAATAAGCGGCAATAGCGGCATACTCTTCCGGATTATTAGCCTTAACATTAATTGAAGCTAAAAGCGGGTTATCATCCAAATTTTCCAAAGCCTGCCCGATGGTTGCGTCGCCCTTGTGGTTCTCCTTAAAAATTTCCAGGGCCTTCTCGCGCGACACATAGTCCACCTTTTTAACCTCCGGCAGTTTTTCCACCGCCCGTGCCATTTTCAAAATTTCGTCCTCGGGAGCGCCTTGCTTGTAATAAACGCTAATATCAATCTTATCCTCCAATTCAACAACCGCCTTTTGAGTAAGTACTCCAAAAAGAATCAGCCCCTCAAAAACCATCAACGCCAAAACCATCACCACAATCGTACTGGCGGTAACCCAGCCATTTCGCCGGAAAACCTGCAAGCCATATTTAATAATCCGTGACAGTGTGGTGAACATTTGGTTAGAAGACTATATACTTGCCTTTTTTTTCATCGCTGGCGATCTTACCGGCCGAAATGCTGACCACCCGCCGATGTAATCCGTCTACCACCCCCCGATTGTGCGTCGCTAAGATTACCGTCGTACCCAGTTCGTTTATCTTTAATATCAGCCGGATAATTTCGGCGGTATTAACGTCATCCAAATTGCCGGTTGGCTCGTCGGCAATCATCACCGACGGGTGGTGAATCACCGCCCGAGCAATGGCGACCCGCTGTTTTTCCCCGCCAGAGAGCTCGTTGATAAAATTATATCGCTTATCGGTCAGCCCCACCATCTCCAACACTCGCGGCACCAAGTCATTTATCTCCTTCTGTGGACGACCTTCAACCTCCAAGGCAAAAGCAATGTTCTCATAAACATTCTTGGTCTGGATCAGCTTAAAATCCTGAAAAACGATGCCGATATTGCGCCGAAAATTAGGCAACTCCTTTGGCTTTAGCTTATTAACCTCATAGTCGCCGACCACGATTCGCCCCTTAGTCGGCTTTTCCTCGCCAATCAGCATCTTAATAAGCGTAGATTTTCCGGCACCCGAGCGCCCCACGATCGAAACAAACTCCCCGTCTTCTATTTTAAGACTAACATCCTCCAGCGCCGGAGCATGCTTGCCGTAAACTTTCCAAATATTATGAAAGGAGATCATAGCAGACGCTTACCATTATAGCAGATTGGTCTAAACAAGAGCAGGAAAAAGATAAGTTTTGATTTTCCCACCGCCAACCAGCGAGGACTCTTCTTTGTGCGGGGCCTGCCCGCCGAACAGGCGGGAGCTCTCGGAGCGCTTCGCAGCTTGGTATTCCGTCAGGAATTGGGAAGCGCGAGAGAAAGGCTTGATTTTTCGCCGGAAAAAAATCAAAGCCGGTCCCCGCCAAAGAAGAGTCCGAGCCACCTAATCGCTTTACGCTAAACGCTACCACTAGTCCCCAACTCCCCTTCAATAAACTTATCCAAGTCGCCTTCCAACACCGCCTCCACCTTTCCGGTCTCCACTCCCGTCCGATGGTCTTTCACTAATTGGTAGGGATGTAAAACATAAGAACGAATTTGATTGCCCCATTCCGGCTTCACCTTGGTTCGCAAATCAGCCAAAGTTTTCTTCTCGCTAGTCTCTAAAAGTTGAAAAAGTTTTGATTTTAGAAGCGACATCGCCTTCTCCCGATTTTGCCCCTGCGATCTCTCGGCCTGCGAGGCCGCCGCGATGCCGGTTGGAATATGAACCACGCGTACCGCGGTCTCCCGCTTATTCACGTTTTGTCCTCCTGGTCCCGACGAGCGGGCAGTCTCAAGTTTGATATCCTCGGGACGAATCACAAAATCTCTAAAATGCGTCTCGGGCAAGACCGGCGTCACCTCCACTAAGGCGAAGGAAGTATGTCGCAATTTTTTGGACGAAAACGGCGAAATCCGCACCAAACGATGGACTCCTTGTTCCTTTTTTAACGTTCCATAGGTAAACTCCCCGCGCAACTCCATGGCGCGGTCATCGGTCTGTGTTAGCTTCCAGCCGCGCCGCGCCGCGTACTTGGCATACATGGCAAAAAGCATGTTGGCCCAATCCTTGGCATCATCGCCACCGGCTCCGGCATAAATCGAAAGGTGAGCCGGATAAGCGTCATATTTTCCAGTAAGTGCTTGAAACATAGTGATAGAAAGTATGCCACGCACCCATCTTCTTGACAATATCGAGTTTGCCTGAGGCGTCTTTGCTTGGTATACTTTTCCGGTTCGCACTCCGAGACAAAAGCCACTCGCCACCTTAGCTCAGCTGGTAGAGCAATACTTTCGTAAAGTAGAGGTCCCCGGTTCGACTCCGGGAGGTGGCTCCAGAATGATATTTAGCAACAAAGCCAACATCATGGACATCTCCGATCTCCTTAAGCCCTACGATCCGACCCTAAATGAACCAAAGATTTTAGAGCGCTGGCAAAAAGACGGCGCTTTTAAACCGCGCGGAAAAGGCAAGCCTTTTGCCGTGGTCTTCCCACCGGCCAACGTCACCGGCGTTCTCCACCTCGGTCACGCGCTCACTATCGCCATTCAGGATATTATTATTCGTTTTCGGCGAATGCAGGGCTACGACACCCTCTACATTCCCGGCACCGACCACGCCGCGATCGCCACGCAGGCCAAAGTGGAAGCCGAGCTGTATAAAAAAGAAAAGAAGACCCGCCGCGATTTTTCCCGCGAGGATTTTCTGAAAATGGTAGAAGACTACGCGGCCAATTCACAAAGCGCCATCTTGAGCCAACTCCGAACGCTTGGCGCCAGCTGTGATTGGGATCATCTTGCTTATACACTGGACGACAAGCGCAGTTTCACCGTCCGCACCGCCTTTTCCCGCCTCTATAAGATGGGGCTTATTTACCGCGGTACTCGCCTGGTCAACTGGGATCCAAAACTTCAGACCAACGTCTCCGATGAAGAAATCGAATGGCGGGAAGAAGTCACCCCCTTCTATTATCTACGCTATGGACCGTTTGTAATCGCCACCGCGCGCCCCGAAACTAAGTTCGGCGACAAGTACGTGGTCATGCACCCCAAAGACGAGCGCTACGCCAAATATAAACATGGCCAAAAAATAGAAGTGGAGTGGATTAACGGGCCGATCACGGCAACAATTATTAAAGACGATGCCGTGGATATGGAATTTGGCACCGGTGTGATGACAATTACTCCGGCGCACGACGCCGCTGATTACGCGATTGCCGAGCGCCACTCCTTAGACAAGGACTCGGTTATAGATCTGCAGGGCAAACTTCTGCCGATTGCCGGTGAATTTGCCGGCCAGCATATTTCTAAAGCTCGCCAGCTAATCGTTGCCAAGCTGGAATCCAAAGGGCTGGTAGAAAAGATCGACGAGAAATATATCCATCGAGTCGCGGTCAACAGCCGCGGCGGCGGTGTTATTGAGCCGCAGATTCGCGAACAATGGTTTGTCGGCGTTAATCGCCCCTTCACTCTCGAACATTCGGAAATTCGCGGCCTCGAGGCAGGAAGCAAAATAACCCTCAAGCAATTATTGCGCCACACGGTGGAATCCGGTCAGGTCAAAATCATTCCGGAGCACTTCGCTAAAACTTATTTTCACTGGATAGATAATTTAGAAGACTGGTGCATCTCGCGCCAGATTATTTTTGGCCACCGGATTCCCGTCTGGTATCGCGACCAAGAAGTTTATTGCGAAATTTCCGCTCCTTCGGGCGATGGTTGGACTCAAGATCCGGACACTTTGGACACCTGGTTCTCCTCGGCGCTCTGGACTTTTTCCACTCTGGGCTGGCCGGAAGAAACCCCGGATTTTAAGAAGTATCATCCAAACGCGCTCTTGGAAACCGGCTATGACATTCTTTTCTTCTGGGTGGCGCGCATGATTCTAATGTCTGGCGCGCTCCTTGGTCAGCTTCCCTTTCCCGTTGTTTATCTTCACGGCATCGTTCGCGACCCCGAGCGCCAAAAAATGAGCAAGAGCAAGGGCAATGTGATTGATCCCTTGGATATCATCAAAAAATACGGCACCGACGCCCTGCGTTTCGCGCTTATCTACGGCAACTCCGCCGGAACCGATATGGCTTTTGATGAGGCTAGAGTTCGCGGTATGAAGAACTTTGCTAACAAGATCTGGAACATCGCCCGCTTTGTCCTTACCAATGCTCCGGACGAAGTTAGTCAAAAGCAATCCGCATCGGAAACAGAGGCGGACAAGGCGATTCTCGCCAGTCTAGAGACCACTATCAAGTTAGTCACCCAAAATTTAGAGGACTTTCGTTTCAACGAGGCGGCGCAAGGCATCTACGATTTTATTTGGCATGAACTGGCTGATAAGTATCTGGAGGCAAGCAAAAATCAACTCAAAGACCCTTCTCAAGCCGAAAACACTCGCTATCTTTTGCGTTATTGCCTTAAAGCCTGTCTGCGCCTTCTCCATCCGTTTATGCCCTTCATCACCGAAAGTCTCGCGCCCTTGCTTGGCGAAAAAAACCTCCTCGTTGAATCCGCCTGGCCGGAAAAATAATACAACAATATCTATTGAGCGGGATACGAGAATCGAACTCGCGTCTTTAGCTTGGGAAGCTAACGTACTACCACTGTACTAATCCCGCGGGCAAGCTATTCGCAATCACCTTGGCAACAGCGAATCTGCCCCCATAACCATATTTACTTCGTTGTTACGACCTCCGTACCGTTCCACTTTAAGCCCTTGAGAAAGACGATAACTTTCGCCTTCTTTTTTTGCTCCTTTAACCACTCATCAAAGTTTAACTTCTCCTCGGCCACCTTGGCAGCCAGCAACTCCTTCCGCGCCTGGGGCACTAAGACCATCTGCTTAAAAGCCGGAACTTCCATTCCATAAAGAGCCTTGATGTTCTTCTTCGCCTCCTCTTTATCCAAAGCCGGATCATTTACCTTGGCGTCAACTAATTTTTGGGAATCATTAATTTTCTTCAAAAATTGCCGCCGAATAATGCTGTTTTCAATTAATTTCTCGGTAACACCCCGTCGAATTTCCGGCAAAATCTCCTTGACGCTTTTTGGCGTGTTTCCCTGTGGCGGCGCCTGCTTGATAATTACATCGTAATAACTTGTCGCGGCGGCCAATTGCGCCTCCTGCGCCCGAATGCTTATAAATTCTCCATCGGCATACGCCGCCGGAAAGAAACCATTACTAACCATTCCATAAATCACCAAAGCCCCGCCAACAACCGCAGTAAGTCCAACCCAGTATTTATTCATTTTTTTTCTTTGTCTCGGGAACGATGATCGTCAAAGTTTCTCCGGGACGTTTATAATTAAAAAGACCTTTTGCTTCTTTGATAATATTTTCCGGAGTTGAAAAGTATTCAATCTCGCTTTTAATTTTAGCATTATCGCTCTGCAGAGCGCCAGCCTCGCCGCCAAGTCTTTGGAGACGAGCGGCAAATACCAAACGCTGGTCATTTAAGCGCAGTATCTGCATTCCAACGACCCCCAGCACCACCAACAAACCGACGCCGGTCAATGCCTTTTTTACTCTTTCCATAATGCTCAAGAAAGTATAACCGATTCACTTCAATTTCGCCAAGAAGTCTTCTACAGGCGGTTATTTTTTAAGCAACTCCCGAAACATCGTGGCCGAAATCGTAATCCGGCTCTTGGAGCCAATCTCCTTTAGCCGCTTTTTCCCTTCCTGCTGTTTCTTCCACAGCTTCATTTTGCGAGTTCTATCTCCGCCATACAAGTATCCGGTAACATCCTTTTTCATCGCCGCGATCGTCTCCCGCGCCACCACGCGCGCTCCAACCATGGCTTGAATCGCCTGAACAAACTGCTGTTTCGGCAATAAATCCTTTAACTTTTCGGCCATCGCCCGCGCCTCACGTTCAATATCTTTCTTCGGCAAAATCCGAGTCAGTCCCGGCACGTAATTACTGGCAACATAAATTTCGAGCTTCTGAACATCCGCCCTTTGCCAGCCGGTAAGTTCATAATTAAGCGAGGCGAACCCCTCCGAAATCGATTTTAGCGTGTCATCCAGATCTTGAATCAAATCCGCCAGCGGCAACCGAGCCGTAATCAGAGTTTTTCCACCCTTGGGAATTGTCGCGATATCCGTAAATCGAAAAGTATCGCGCAAGCTCAAAATCGGACTGACGAATTTTAACGGCGCCAAAATTTCTATCTTGGCCACCGGCTCCTCTACCTCCGCCACCTCCGCCGGAAAATCTTTTGGATTGGTGATTGTTAGCCACTCCTCATCGCCATCCATTTTTTTTCCCAACCGCACCCGATACGCCACCGATGGAAAGCTATAGATGGTGGAAATCGCAAATTCCCGCTCCAAACGCTCGGCGATAATTTCAAAATGCAGACGTCCCAAAAAACCGCCTTTAAACCCGCGTCCCAAAACCTCGCTTGAATCCGGCTCAAAAGCCAGCGAAGCGTCGGTTAAACGCAATTTCTGCAAGGCATATTTAAGATCGTCATATTGATTGGCATCTTCTGGGTAGAGCGCTACAAAGACCACCGGCTTTGGCTCCTTGTATCCCGGCAAGGCAACGTTTGGTCGTTCGGCATTAACGGCTGTGGTAATTGTGTCTCCAATTTTGATGCGGTCGGGATCCTTGATACCGGTCGCTAGATAGCCAATCTCGCCCTGGGTAAGAATATTTGACGACGTAACTTTTGGTAGAAAATAACCGACCTCTTTTGGCTTAAAATCAGTAGCAGTGGCCACCAGTTGCAGGCGATGCTCGGCCGAGAATGAACCCTCAAAAACTCGGACAAAAGCCAAGACGCCCTTGTGGCTGTCATAAAGGGAATCAAAAACCAGACCGCGGGCAAAACCGCTCGGTTCAAACTTTCGCGAAGCCGTAGGCGACGGAACTTTGGCGACAATCCGCTCCAAAAGTTGATCCACGCCCTCTCCAGTTTTTCCGGAAAGCTTTAGGATCTCGGATGACTCAACTCCCAAAAAATCCGCCGTCTCATCAACTATTGCCTGAAGCGCCTCCCCTTGCACCAGGTCAATCTTATTAACCGCGCCAATTATCATAAGTCCGGCCCGTTGCGCGGCCTCAAAATTAGCCAAAGTCTGCGCCTGAATACCTTGTGTGGCATCAACCAGCAAAACCGCCCCCTCAACCGCGGTCAGCGCCCGCGAAACCTCGTAGCCAAAATCCGAATGCCCGGGAGTATCAATTAAGTTCAAAATATAATCCTGGTTGGCCAGACTGCGGTAACGCATCCTAACCGGCGCCATTTTAATCGTAATTCCCCGTTCTCGCTCCAGCTCCAACTGGTCAAGATATTGCGGCTTCATGGATCGTGCCTCAACCGTTCCAGTCTTCTCCAATAAACGATCGGCCAAGGTAGACTTACCGTGATCAATGTGGGCTATAATAACAAAATTTCTTATAAAATTTTCAGTCATAACTAAGTAAGGGTATAGGGTTTAGGGTGAAGGGTCTAGGCTTAAAAGGCAAGTATCTAGAGCTAATTGTAAAGCACCAGTGGCTTTCTTAAGTTGCGCATAAAAAAATCCCGAATCCGGTTGCGCCGGAAAATCGGGATTTTACTTCTAGCTACCAGCCAACTTGCCCAACTGCCACGGGAGTTCACTACCCTTTCGCGGCAATCTTCCGCCTTTGCTGTAGTACCACTGAACATGTTTCATCTTCACATTGTACTCATCCACGAGCTGATTGTAGCGTGCCTTACGCGCGGCGCCGAAAGCCAATCGCAGAGCCATCGTTCGCCGACTTTCCGGTTTCGTTGTCGTTAGAGCCGGCGTGTCGAGCAGAAGGTCGTCAATATCTTGCAGGAAGCTCTCGCTCGTCAAGTAGTCAATTCGACGATTCTCATCCTCGCCAATCTTGCTCTTCAAGATCTGAATCCTCGGATAAGCCGCTTCACACCAGTCAGTCTCACTCTCAACCTGCGGGGCTTCGGTCTCGGCGTTGAACGGCTTGCTATCAAAGAAGAGGAATACGAGCGTTATACCAATCAACAGAACCGCAAAACCGGCAATAATACTCTTCCAACTCGGAAGCTTCATGAAAAACCTCGCTAATTTTAAGGTACTCTTCGGTCTTCGCGTCCGGCACTACGATAATGCCGTCAAACGGAATCAAAAGGATAGTAGCAGAAGCTGATTATTCTGTCAACAAAAAAACTAGGAGGTTTAGCATCAACAAAAACCTGTCTCCCGCAGGGAGAAATGCGCCAAATTTGCAGGTCCCAAATACGACAAAAATGGCACTTTCTTTGTCGCTATATAAAAAGCTAGTTTTAAAGATAAGACTCTTTTAAAAACCGACTCCGCCCCATAGTTCCCGGATTTTAATAAGGTGGGCTGGCTCATCTGGTGCGCCACGGCGCAAAGAACTTCGCCTGCCCTAGTGTAAAATCTTTGATCCGGAACTTCAGAGCGGAATCACTTAGTATAACGTCGCAAGACAAAGTTTTGTTATCACTTATAATTTCACCCCATAATCGCTCGCCCCTAAAAACCAAACGCTAGTTATTTCTAACCGCGAGGACTCTTGTATTTTGGAAAACTCTCGGAGGCGACGCGAGCTAGGCTTCTATCATTCCAACCGCGAGGACTCTTCTTTGTGCGGGGCCTGCCCGCCGAACAGGAGGGAGCTCTCGGAGCGCTTCGCAGCTTGGTATTCCGTTAGGAATTGCGAAGCGCGAGAGGAATGCTTGATTTTTCGCTGGAAAAAAATCAAAGCCGGTCCCCGCAAAAGAAGAGTCCGAGCCTCTCTATGCAAGCTCGTCCGCGCTGTAGAGATAATCAAAGTCAATTTTTTTGTAGGCAAAAAGCTCCTCCGGCTTAAAAAATCGCTTGATTTCCGCCTCCGGATCCTCGCTCGGGTCCGAAGCATGCACCAAGTTAGTCTGAATACTCATAGACAAGTCACCCCGAATGCTTCCGGCCGGCGCTTCGTAGCCCTTAGTCGGCCCCACAATCACCCGCACGGCCGAAATCGCTCGTACGCCCGAGACCACCATCGCCACAATTGGAGCGCTCGTCATATATTTTTTAAGTCCGGCAAAAAAACCCTTGTCGGCATACTTGCCATAATGCTCCTTAATCAAAACCTCGCCCATCTGCAACATCTTTAAGCCGGTTATTTTTAGCCCCTTCTTCTCAAATCGGCCGACAATCTCACCAAGCAAGTTGCGCTGAAGCGCGTCGGGTTTCATCAAAACCAAAGTCCGTTCTTCTTTAGGGTGATTCATAATTTAATTAAAAGCTGGGGAATCTCCGCGGGATTCCCCAAGCCTGGGTTGGAACATTCCGCCACAAGAATTGGAGAGATAGATGTGGCGAAACCGTGCGGATTCATTCGCGGTCATCCTCGGAGAAAGACACCGCCGAATGGCCCAAGCCCAGCTATTCTAATTTATTTCTTTTCAAACTTCAAACCCAACTCGCGTAACTGCTTGTCGTCAATCTCGGCTGGCGCACCCATCATTGGATCGCGTCCCTCGCCAGTCTTGGCAAAAGCAATAACCTCACGGATGTTTGGTTCGTTTTGCAGTAACATCACAGTGCGATCAATTCCCGGCGCAAAACCGCCGTGCGGCGGCGTGCCATACTTGAAAGCCGTAAGCATGTGTCCAAACCGCCTTTGCTGTTCTTCGGCGCTAATTCCCAGCAGTTCAAAAACTCTGGCCTGAACCTCCGCCTGGTGAATCCGAATGCTTCCGGAGCTCAACTCATAGCCATTCAAAACCAAGTCATAAGAATTGGCGCGAATAGCATACAAATCCTCGCCCTTCATAAACTTATCCATATCCGCCTCTTTGATTGAACAAAAAGGATGATGCGCCGCGGTCATTCTTCCCTCCTTATCTTTTTCAAACATCGGAAAGTCGGTAATCCAAGCAAAAGCCAGCTCGTCCGGATTATTTTTATCCTGCCTCAAGTCCGGCTTGTCCGAACCGTGTTTCGCCACCGACTCGGCATAAGTTAGACGCGGAAACGGGGTAGTGGTGACTTTTTTCTGCGGATAAAGTTTTGCTACTAGCTCCAAAAACATCGCCTCGGTATATTTCAAAACATCCTCCTGGGTTACGAAAGACATTTCAAAATCAAGCTGGGTAAACTCCGGCTGGCGGTCGCCTCTCGTATCCTCGTCACGGAAACAACGAGCAATTTGAAAATAACGCTCAAAGCCGGCCACCATCGCCAACTGCTTAAACTGCTGGGGTGACTGCGGCAAAACGTAAAACTTGCCCTTATCCAAACGCGACGGCACCACATACTCCCGCGAACCCTCCGGCGTTCCGCGCATCAAAATCGGAGTTTCTATTTCCACAAAATCATGCCGGTGCATATAGTCGCGGAAAAAAGAAATAATCCGATCCCTGGCGCGGATATTTTTCTGCAAGCGTTCTCGTCGCAAATCCAGATAGCGGTACTTCAGCCGTGTCTCCTCATCTATTTCGTATCCCGCTCCGTCAATCGGAAACGGCGGAGTCTCGGATTGATTTAAAACTTCCAGCGACTTAACGGCTACCTCCACCGCGCCGGTTTTAAGCTCCGGATTGCGCATCTTCTCCGGCCGCTCCACAACTATGCCGGTAAGCTTGATAACCCATTCCGGCCGCAAAGCACCGGCCTTCTCGGCCAATTCAACCGGCTTGGGTAAAAAAACCACCTGGGCGATTCCGCTTCGATCCCAGAGGTCAATAAAAATAAGCTTGCCGTGATCGCGTCTGGCGCGCACCCAGCCCATCAGCTCCACCTCTTGACCAACATATTTCGGAATCTCCTCCGTTAAAATCCGCATACAACTAAAGGTAGCAGAAAACCCCGCTCAACAAAATCCCCCGGCGTTCTCTTTTTTTAGCAGGTTTCCAGAAACTCATTTCTGCCGTAGGCAGAAATGCGCCAAATGAGTAGGTTCTCTTTATATAAAAGATGCCCCACCACCTTTCGGTAATGGGGCTTGGCAAACATCGTTCGCGTAGTTCTTTGCGAACACGCATAAGTTAGTCCGCCAAAATTTAAGTGAACAGACGAAGAAAAGTTCCGGATACGGAACAGCGCGGTCTAAGTCCACTTAAACCTAAGAAAAAACGGGTTTGGTGAAACAATCGCTGCCAAGTTAAAAAACACACTGCCAGAAGTCTCCCCAAACCCAGCGCACCAATACAAGAGAGGCAAAACATGAAAGGAGTAGTTCCCTTCAAGAACAAATGATTGATAGTCTCGCCTCTTTAATCTGGGGAGCGAAAGAGAAACAGGGACTCATTAGTCTGCCGTTAAGGCAGACAGAACCACTCAAGTCTCTCCTTCGCTCGAAACAATATCATAAAATAACCGCGACTAAATAGCAAACAAAACTTTAGAACCTTCACATTTGAGCGCCAACGTGAAGATGTTTATTCGTAAACTTGCCCGCCCGAACGACTACTTTCAGTCGGGCGGGCCCGCCCGTAGCCCTGCCTGCCTGCGGGTAGGTTTAGCGGAGACGGGTTCGTTGATTTAATTCACTTTGTATTTATTCGTAATTAAGTCTATTAAATAGGAAATATGGATTTGGATGCCCGCCCGAACGACTACCTTCAGTCGGGCGGGCAGTTCGAGGCGCGGGCGAGGAGCGGAATAAGCTGTACTTATCCAAGTACTGCGTTGAGCACCGCAGTCAGCAACGAGGAAATACGCCGAAGCCTTATGTCCTGCATAAAAAAAGACCCAGTAGGGGCAAAACGCTGTTAGGCATCCTGCCGCTACTGGGAAAGTCCTTTGTTATTTCAGAAGCGAAGCGGGGCAGAGTTACTGCCAAGGTCAAACGGGTTTGGACCAATTACCCGCCGACAAATTTCGTCTTCCTAGCCCATTTTAATTTCGGTGCCAACCGTCATAGAAGTTTGAGCAAACTCCGCGACAGTATCCATTGTATGTTTTTGCCGTCTCACCCGCGTACAAGGGATAAAACCCGGGGGAGTTCCTGTAGCCTACCTTCGCAACGGCAGGAAGTCCGTTGTTCTCGAAGGACCCTAAACTGTTCTAACCAGCCCTCTTACAGACAGGCGACAGAAGGGCAATGCCAAGTTGGCTTCGCCATTATAGCAGGCCTATTAATCCTGTCAACCCCTTGCGCGCGTCTACTGCGTCGGGCTTGACAAAAAAATAGATATAGACAAAACTAGGCAAGTCCTCTAATTTTTAGAGACGCCGCCTAACCGAGCGTTTCGGCAGTTCCTTGAAAAGCAGGTACCATGAGTTCCATTACGAAGCGACTCTTGTCGCTTGGATTCCTGGCCGCCGTTACAATTTTCACCACCTCCTGCAATCCATGTTCCAGAAACTACCATGGAACCGTTGTTAAGAAGACACTTCGACCAGCGCACTCGGCAAAACAAACCAACTTCCTGACATCGATAGAATCCTACGCATCCGTCCCCGACACGTGGATTATCGAAGTCAAAATGGACGCTGGGGCAACGAACTCCTACGAACTGTATGGCGAGGAAGGATCCAAGGTGGAAGTCGGGTGGAATTACCAGATGGATACCAAGGTTTTTACACCCTGAATTCCTAGGGGCTCCAGCACCCCAGCGCCAAAAATAGTAATACTCCAAAGTCCCGCCAGATAAACGCGGGACTTTTTTTGACAAGCCGTCGGCTTTTGTGTACCATTCCCCTACCACTGCTTGGGAAACAACCCCGGCTTTTTTATTCTCTAATCTTTTATATGTCCCAACTTCGCAACATCGCCATTATCGCTCACGTTGACCACGGCAAGACCACGCTCGTGGATACCTTGCTAAAACAATCCGACACCGACCTCGGCAAGTTTAGCGACAAAGAACTCATAATGGACTCCAACGAAATCGAGCGAGAGCGCGGCATTACGATTTTTTCCAAAAACGCCGCCATCATGTACGGCGAAACCAAAATTAATATCATCGACACCCCCGGTCACGCCGACTTCGGCGGCGAGGTGGAACGAGTCTTGAATATGGCCGACGGCTCGCTTCTTTTGGTAGACGCCCAGGAAGGCCCCATGCCTCAAACCCGCTTCGTTCTCAAAAAAGCCCTCGGGATGGGTCACAAAATTATTGTCGTCATCAACAAGGTGGATAAAAAAAACGCGCGGGTTAATTACGTACTAGACAAGGTACTGGAACTTTTTATTGAATTAAACGCCACCGACGAACAGCTCAACTTCCCGATTGTTTATGCCGCCGGAAAACTCGGCAAAGCCGGCCACGTGCCGGAATTGGAAAAGATGGCCGACATGAAACCGATGTTTGAGGCCATTATCGAGCACATCCCCGCGCCCAAAGCCGACACCAAGGGCAATCTGCAGTTGATGGTCGTCTCGGTCTCTTACGACAACTTTAAGGGCAAGATCGGCATTGGTCGAGTTAGCCGAGGAATTATGAAAGTCGGCCAGCCGATTACCCGAATCACCCGCGAAGGCCAGTCAATTTCCGGCAAATTAACCAACATCACCACCTTTATGGGACTCGCTCGGATTGAAACCTCCGAAGTTATCGCCGGCGACATCGCCGCTATCGCCGGCATTGATGGCATTAGCATCGGCGATACCATCGCGGACGCCGAAAATCCGGAAGCTCTCGCCCCGATTGCCATCGAGCAACCGACTGTCAAGATGATCTTCTCGGTTAACAACTCGCCTTTTGCTGGCAAAGAGGGTAAGTTCTGCACCTCGCGCAACTTGGGAGAGCGTTTGGAAAAAGAATTAGACAACGACGTCGCCCTGCGAGTGGAAGACGGAAAATCCCCCGACGAGTTCGTGGTCTCCGGCCGTGGTGAACTTCACCTTTCTATCTTGATTGAAAAAATGCGCCGCGAGGGCTACGAACTTCAAGTCTCCCGCCCCGAAGTTATTTTCAAAACCGAAAACGGCCAAACCCAAGAGCCGTTCGAAGACGCCTGGCTGGAAGTTCCCGAGTCTTATTCCGGAACCACCATCGAAAAAATGAGCAAGCGCAAAGGCGAACTGCGGAATATGCACGTGGAAAACGGCATCGCCTCCTTTCACTTTTTTATCCCAACCCGCGGACTTATCGGCTTCCGCAATGAATTTTTGATTGAGACCAAGGGCAACGGCATCATGAACACCCTCTTCGCGGGCTATCATCCGCTTGCGAACGGCTTGGAAAGCAATCCGCATGGTTCAATCGTCGCCTCCGAAGCCGGAACCACCACCTCCTACGGCTTATTGAATACCCAGGAACGCGGCGAGCTCTTCGTCGGCCCGGCCGTCAAAGTTTACGAAGGCCAAATCGTCGGTCAAAACGCCAAAGAACTGGATATGATCGCGAATGTTTGCAAGTTAAAACAGCTCAACAATTTTCGCGCCAAGGTGGAGCAATTAAGCTCGGATTTGATTCCGCCTCGCTTGATGTCGCTTGAACAAGCGCTGGAATACATCGGCGACGATGAACTGGTGGAAGTTACTCCGCAAAACATCCGCCTCCGCAAGCGCGTTCTCAAAAACAGCGCTCGTAAATAAACATTGCGCGCTTGAAGATGTGATGCTAAAGTACCGAAAGCTCATTTTTTGACCCATAAATTGAAGGAGTCTTGGCATGTCATTCGCACGCGGGTGCGTCTTTCGCTTTGCTCTCGGTGGAACTTGCAAGAAGCCGGTATCGCAAGATAGCCTCTGCCCCAAGCACGCCAACATGCGTTGTAGTCTGCGTAACTGCCGTATGCGCGGAGTCGGCTCGGCACACTTCATGAAAGAGATGATAGACGGCCACAGATTCCGCTGGGAAAAGTTCTACCTCTGCCGTGAATGTCGACACAAGGCTCCATTTCGCGTGATTCGTCGCTGACCGCAAAAAATAGTCGTCCTCACCCAAACCGCTCCCCCCGCGGTTTTTTTATGTGCATAACTCAAATCAGTAACGCGCTGTTAAGATAATTACCGAGGGATATTGACAAAATAAGACTTTGCGTGCCACAATACCAACAGTTCATTAAATAGCGACAAAAAAGGTGGTCATAGCCAAAAGGTCTTGCAAACGAGGCTTTCTGGCTATGACCATTTTGGCCAGGCCCCCGCTTTGGGTAGAAGCATGATTTCCGGCAACAAGCTGGAGAAAGAGCAACCCCACATGGGAAGCATAAACGAACTTAAGGATTTCACGCGCGGACAATTGGATGCCGCGCTCATGAAGATCGGGCAAGATGCTCACATGGGTACGGCGGAGGGTGTCCAAGCCTTCCTTCGAGGAGACCTCATCGTTTCCCGACGCACTCCTTCAACTCCTCGTGATTTCCCCATCTGGAAGACGATCAAGCTCGGCACCGGTCTCAAAACCGCTGACGACTTCCGTAAGGCGATAAAGAGCCTCAAGTTCCGCATCAGCGACCACGCAAACGACATCTTGGGCCAGCCCGCTTTGACGGTGAGCCCCACCGAGATTGAAGTTGATCTCGTGCTTCTCACCATCGCCGAGCTTGGCCTCCAAAATGGCGTCATCTACCGGGACATCTGCGCCAAGGCCAAGGAGTTCGGTCTTGAGCTCTGCCCCGCCGAAGTCGGTCCGCAACTGCGTCTGCAGTATACGGATCAGCCGATGGGCGAGTGGATCGTGGTGGCCATGGATCCGATCACCGGTTCAGGCGGCTACCCCAAGGTGTTCGACGTGTTTCGCCGTATCGCTGACGTCTGGCTGAACGGCTACTGCGGTCATCTTGGCAATAAGTGGTGCGCTGGCAATCTGTTCGTCTTTGTTCGCCGCAAGTAACTTGGCTCTTTGACCTGGGCCCTTTTGGATCTCTTGATCCTCTGGCCTTGGTCCTCAACCCCGTGATTTCAAGCTACGAAGCTTGGGAGCGCGGGGTCTTTTTTTAAATTAGATATGGGCGAAACTTGCTTAAAAAATTAAACTTATAAGGATTCCATAAACGCCAAACTGAATAGCCAAATAGATTGTCTCCATTGCAACAAATTCAAGATGTCTCAATTTAGAGTTCTTGGCGATTGCCGCTAACACGTGCGTACTCCAAAGAAAAAGCCCCATAACAAAAGCATATTTAATACCAATAGACATTGAGGAGTGATCCGCTGAAAGCACCGAGTATCCATAGGACAAAACAACGCCCTGCAATATCATTGAGAGAAATCCGAAAGCGATCTTTGCATCCTCGCCAAAATATCCCCAAGCCATATATTTGGTTCTGAATATTTTCATGTGCCAAAAAAAAGCCAGCGGAAAGGTTGCGATAAGGTATGCGAGTGTTCCAATTAAAACTTCCATACAATTCCAAAGTTTTATTTAGCGTCCCAAACACCCTTAAACCATTCAAACCACTTTTTCTTTTCTTCCTCGGTATGATTGGCTGTCATCATATCCCGCATCGGCTTATGCAAAGTATCAGTCGTACCGGCGACATGTCTACCGCATTGACCTGCGACATCCATCATTTCCACGCCTTCAAACACCATATCGCATCCGCCATCACCATTCATAATTTCCTTGCATGTAAACTTTTTCATAGTTTCTATTCTAACACAGATCTAATACTTTCATCACACATCCCAACTTCGATTTGTATTTATTGAGTTTTCCCGGGAAAATATCTCTGCAATAAATATTCAATAACCGCGTGGTGGCATCGTCTTATCACCAAGAAGATTCAAGTCAAGCTCAACAATTTTTTGCTCAATCTCTTCTACATAAGACAAGATAATATTTTTCTCGGCAGCATCAAAAGACTCCCCGATATATTCTAGCGTCTTATCAAAATCATTTTTAAATTTCTGATTTAAATCCTTCCACTTAATTCCAGCAAGAAGATTCGCTATGTCCGGCTTTAATTCAAGCAATCCCACCTTAAACAAAAATGCTATAGCTGGATAACCAAGATAACCATGCCAGTAAGAACCGTTGTCATTTGCCATAATGGCATTTCTTTCTCCATCAAAGGAAACTTCATAAAATTTATTTCCACTCGAAGAATAGACCTTAGCTGTATTTCCTAGAATTTCGATTCGCTTATCAGCCACCGAACCAAGCGCCTCATAAATTTTAATTCTTGGTGGTTTCTTCCACTTCATATCAAGCGATATTAAAATTATATTTTCAACTTTTTAAATACAATGTGGCTGCCGGGCCTGGAATCGAACCAAGATTCACGGCTTCAAAGGCCGCTGTCCTACCATTAGACGACCCGGCAATGGTCAAACAATAACCCTTTTTCGGTAAAAACTCAATAAATCGTACAGCTAGACTCGCTCAAATCAATCTTCTATCCTAAACTTCAACCATGCCATCTATCCTCCTCTTCGGTAAAGACCACCACCAACTCGCGCCGATCATTAAAAAACTCGGCTTTGCCGTGACCGAAGCAAGCCCCGATTTTGTAGCAAGTTTCGGCGGTGATGGCACGCTCATGGAATCCGAACATCTCTATCCCGGAATTCCAAAAATCGTCCTCAAAAACAGCGCCATCTGCAAAAAGTGCTCCTCGCATACCAATGAAGAGGTTTTGCGTCGCGTGATCAGCAGTCAGTATTCTATTGAAACCATGCCCAAACTCGAAGTAACCGCCCACCAAAAAACACTAACCGCGCTCAACGATATTATTCTACACAACCAAAACCCGCGCCACGCCATTCGCTACGCCTTAACCGTCAACGACGCGCCAGTCGGTAGCGAAATCATCGGCGACGGTATCGTGGTCGCCACCCCTTTTGGCTCCAGCGCCTATTACCGCAGTATCACCGATAGCTTTTTTGAACTCGGCATTGGCCTCGCCTTCAACAACAGCACCGAGCAGTCCGACCACATGGTTCTCAAGGAGCAAAGCGTCATCAAAATCCGCATCATCCGTGGTCCGGCGGTCATCTACGCCGACAATCAAAAAGAGGAGATCCCGCTCGTCGTTCACGACGAAGCCATAATCCGCCTGGGAACTCAAACCGCCAAAATAGTCATCCCCAATTCGTCCTAATTTTTTTCTACAAGCCGCACCCCCTCCTTCACCCTATGATGGATTCCATAAAAAATGGCGCCCTCGCAATCATTCCGACCGATACAATCTACGGCCTAGTCGCCTCGGCATTGCTACCCGAAGCGGTAGAAAATCTCTACGCCATTCGCGGGCGGGATGAAAACAAGCCCTGCATTATTTTAATCGCCGATATTTCGGAGCTGGAAAAATTTGGCATCACGCCGACTCCGCGCCAAAAAGAGATTCTCGCCAAGCTCTGGCCTGGCACGTTTAGCGTTATCCTTCCCTGTGTCAATCCAAAATTCGCCTATCTCCATCGGGGAATGAACTCGCTGGCCTTTCGAGTTCCGGCCAAAGCCACCCTGCAAGCGCTACTCCAAACAACCGGCCCGCTTTTGGCGCCAAGCGCCAATCCGCAAGGTGAGCCAACGGCACGCAACATCAAAGAGGCGCAAAGCTACTTTGGCGACCGAATCAAAATCTATCTAGACGGTGGCGAAATTTCCGGCCAGCCCTCAACTCTGCTGGAATTTAACGGCGATAAAATCAAAATCCTTCGCCAAGGCGCGGGTCTAGTTCCGGTGAATCTGTAACAGAACACGGATATTCTTACCCTATCGGGACTTAAGAATTAGGATGCCCGCCCGACTGAACGTAATCGTTCGGGCAGGTAGTTCAAGGCTCAGGCCTAGTTCCAATTAATTTGTATAGTATTTTTTAGGACCTACGCATTTTGAATGCAGTTTGAGGCGCGGGCGAGGAGCGGAATAAGCTGTACTTATACAAGTACTGCGTTGAGCACCGGAGCCCGCAACAAAAAAATGCATCAAAATGAGTGGTCCTCCCAATAAAGAAGCCCCCGACTTGGGGGCTCGCGATCACCATCCTCTCTTCCGCTTCCCGAACTTCCTTCGTATCGCCGAGAAGTGGCGGAAGAGCATCCTGAATGGCACGCAACGGTTGCGTCGAGTATCGAACGGCAGAAAGTAAGGTAGCGGTCGGTACAATCGCCCGTTAGACATCAGCACGCAGGCTCCTTTCGCTCAAAAACGAACGTGCTTTTTAGATTCTACCCTCTACTTGGTCTGCTTGGCAAACTCAAATCAAGAACCGCTTTAAAGCGCGGACAGCTTATCACGTGGTCATTCACCAATCCAGCCGCCTGCATAAAGGCATAACAAATCGTACTGCCCACAAAAACAAAGCCATTCTCTTTAAGCAACGCGCTCAAAAAATCCGACTCCTTGGTCCGCGCCGGCAACTCTCCCATTTTTCTCCACCGATTAACTTTTGGCTTGCCCTTAACCGATTGCCAAACCAATTCCGCGAAACTTTTGCCCGACCGGCGAAACTCCAAAAAAGCCCGGGCGTTTTTAATCGTTCCGGCGACTTTGGCTCGATTGCGAATAATCCCCTCATCTCGCAGAAGTTTTGCCACCTGCGTGGATCCATACTTGGCGATGCGTTCCGGATTAAATCCGTCAAATGCCCTCCTAAAATTTTCTCGCTTATAAAGCACCGTTCGCCAGCTTAAACCAGCCTGAAAAGCGTCTAAAACCAAAAACTCAAACAGCTTCTGGGCGTCTCTCAACGGCACGCCCCACTCATGGTCGTGATATTCATTCATCAAGACGTCATCGCGCGTCCACTGGCACCTGCTTCCATCGTAATTAACCGGCCGAGATTCTGACGATTTAGCTAAAGGCTGACGCTTCATAATATTTAGATTACACTAGTGACATATGTCCTTCAAAATCAATATCTTCAAAGCCGCCCGCGAAAATACCAACTTTCGCCAAGTGCTTTTTACCGAAAAACAAAGCCAGCTGGTTGTGATGAGCATTCCGCCACAGATTGAAATCGGCGAAGAAGTCCACACTCATGTTGAACAAACCCTCTTCTTTTTAAGCGGCACCGGCAAGGCGATAATCAATGGCGTGGAGTCTTTAATTAACCCTGGCGACGTGGTCATCGTCACACCCGGAACTCGCCACAACTTTATAAATACCGGCAGTGAGCCGCTCAAAATTTTCACCGTCTATACCCCGCCCAATCACATCGACGGCCGAATTCACCGCACTAAGTCCGAGGCCATAGCCGACAGTGAAGACGAAGCCTTCGGTGAAGCCGTTCGTTAAAGCAGAAAGTTGGCCATTTGCGCCACCATGAACACATAAAACATTTACAGCATCTGCGCTAACCCTCTGTTCTCGCCATCTACGGTTTCTTCTTAAAGCGAACGCTAAATTGCGGCTCGTACGGCTCATTCTTGGGGCCAACAACCTCCACCTGCTCGCCCTTAACATAAGTTGAGAGCGCGATATCGGCTAGAATCTGCTTGTCGGAAGCGATGGCTTTTTGAATCCGCTCAATTTTTTCCATCTGATCCGCCAACTGCTCGCTAACCATAAATTCAATTTGCTTTTTGCGATCCTTTAAACCCTGAAGTTTTTCCACCAGCTCCTGATATTCGGTGTTGGACTCCAAGCTCTCGCGATAAGCTTCTTTCATAACCCGCTGTTCTTTGGCCTGTTCCTGAATCCGATTAAAAACATCTTGTAGATTTTCCATAATTTTATTTTGCGCTTTTGGAGTATAGCACAGCGCGATTGGCGCAAAGCTGGGGAATATAAAAATTTACCAAATTCAAATTGACATCTTGCCTGGTTTCAAAGACACTATTTATAGAACCTTAACAAGGAGGTTTGTCGATGCCAAAAAATCAAGACTTCATCCACGCTGGCAACTGTGCCGCCTGTGGTACTGGCAAGATTGAATTGCAAGTTTGGTTTGCCTTTCCGCCCTTTGGTCCAAATGCAAGAATCGGTCCCGGGTTGAATCTCAAACAGCGGATAATCAAGCTCACCTGCCGTAATTGTGGCCTGCTCTACGACAAGATTGCGCCCCGAAGCAAGCTCTGCAATTTCCAACTTGATCATGTTCAAAAAGCCGCCAAACCGGATTGCAACATTTGCCTCGGTTTCGGCTATTGTCGGATCGAAAGTCAAGACGAGATTATTGAGTGTCCGGATTGTATTTCCAAAGAGGTGGAGCCACCCGCGGTGGAGCCCCCAACGGAAATCGGTGAAGCTCTGCACAAGCTGAAACTGCGTCCACCGCTAGACCCTCGTGGAAATCTTTAACGCTCCCCGCCCCGATACCAATCGGGGTATTTTTTTTGAAAAAATCAGGTAAAAAAATACCCCGTCCTAGAACGGGGCAAATTGCCTACTCAACCTTCGGCCGCTCGGAATATCGGTTGTACATTCCCGCCTTAAATTCCGCCCTTGCCTCCTCGGTTAAACTGATAATGACCACGTCATTAGCAGAAAGGCCACCAGCTTCGCGCCTAGAAGAAAGAACTCCTCCCCGCGTCATGATTTTTCCGGATTCAACCAATTGATTCAGCAATCTAATCAGTTGCCGCCGATAAACATGAAGGTGAGAAATGTCCATCAACTTGTCCTCAATATCAATGAAGCTCAAGTCCGACAAACCAAGCCATCGCAAAATCAACTTTTTGACCTCATCGTCGCGCTGTCGCTTCATTCTGTTGGTGGCCACAATTAAAACAACCAGCAAAATTCCTACGAGCGAAATGCCCAAAGCACGAAAGTCATCGGGTGAAAACATGCTCACTCCTTAGTTTTTCTGTTATTATCAAAGAACCAACGCTCCGCTAAAATACTCTTTTTATTGCCTTATTGTCAAATGGAAAACAAAAACTTTGAAACGGAATATGCCAAGCTCAATCCGGCTCAACGCGAAGCGGTAGACGCGCTCGAAGGCCCGGTTATGGTCATTGCCGGCCCCGGCACCGGCAAGACTCAAATTCTTACTCTGCGAATCGCCAATCTTTTAAAACAAACCGACCTGGCGCCGGCCAACATTTTGGCCTTAACCTTCACCGAATCCGGCGTTCGCGCCATGCGCCGCCGCCTGTCGGAAATAATCGGCCCTCCGGCATACGCGGTCAACATCAGCACCTTTCACGGCTTTTGCAACGAGATTATCAAAACCCACCCCGAATCATTTCCCCGCATCATCGGCTCCCAACACATCACCGAAGTTGAGTCGGTGGAAATTCTGGAAAAAATCGTGGAAAAATCCGACCTCAATCTTCTGCGCCCTTTTGGCGACGCCTTTCACTATCTGCGGGATATCGCGAAAGCAATCGGCGAATTAAAGCGCGAAGCGGTAACGCCAGCCGATTATGATCAATTAATCAAACGGGAAAAATCGGCCTTTGAAGCCGATCCCGATCTCCGTCACGAACACGGCGTGCATCGCGGCAAGATTAAGGGCAAGTATCTTCTGGAGGAAAAAACCCTGCGCAAAAATGAGGAGCTCGCCTTAATCTACCAAGCTTACGAGGAAACAATCAGAAAAGAACAAGTCTACGACTACAACGATATGATTATGGAGGTTGTCCGCGAACTTTCCGCCAACCCCGACTTGCTTCTAATCCTGCAGGAAACCTATCAATATATTTTGGTTGATGAACACCAAGACACCAACAACGCTCAAAACAAAATTCTGGAACTTCTAACCGGCTTTCACGCCGACCCCAATCTCTTCGTGGTCGGCGACGAAAAACAGGCCATTTTTCGCTTCCAAGGCGCCTCGCTGGAAAACTTTCTCTATTTTAAAAACCTCTACCCCAACGCCAAGCTAATCGTTCTCTCCGAAAATTATCGCTCCACGCAAAACATTTTGGATTCCGCCCACAGTATTTTACCCGGACCGTCTCGCCTAACCTCGCGTCAGCAACACCAAAATATTCAGCTCCAGCTCCTCGCCTTTAATACGCCGAACGCCGAACTGTATTTTATCGGCAACGACATAAAAAAAAGAATCTCGGCGGGAATCTCGCCTCAAAATATCGCCATTCTTTATCGAGAAAACCAGGATGCCGCCCCGCTCGCCCGCGTTCTGCAAAAACTCGGCGTTCCTTTCGCGATTGAATCCGATCGCGATCTTCTATCCGACGCGGAAATCAAAAAATTGCGCTTGCTAATGAACGCCGCGGTTAATTTTGGCAGTCAAGACGCCTTCATGTCCGCCCTTCATGTTGATTTTTTGGCAATTCAACCGCTCGATATCTACAAGCTAATCTCCTCCGCCAACCGGCAAAAAATCAACATTCACGACCTCGCTCGAAATCCAACGGCGCTTGCCGCCATAAATCTGGAGTCGCCGGAAAAGATAACCGCGCTCTATACTCTGCTAAAAAACTTCGCCATCAAACAAGCCAACCAGCCGCTGGTGGAATGTTTCGAAACTTTAATCCACGACTCCGGATTTTTACGCCACATTCTCTCCGCGCCCGAGGCGCATCAAAAATTGCAAACCCTCCACGCCTTCTTTGAGGAGGCGGTTATGTTGAGCGAACGGCGCAAGGAAGCGACTCTGCGGGATTTTGTTAAATATCTGGAGACGCTCCAAAACCATCGCCTGATTATCAAAAAAAACTTCTTGGGCGGAACCGCGCGCGAAGTTCGCCTAATGACAGCGCATCGCTCCAAGGGTCAGGAATTTGATTTTGTTTACATCATAAATGCCGTAGACGGTCATTGGGGCAATAAGCGCCAACCGCAAAAACTCCGGCTAATTCCCTCGGTCTTTTTGCGCCAAAAAAATTCTTCAGCCAAACACGATCCGAACGACGATGAACGACGCCTCTTCTATGTCGCCATTACCCGGGCCAAGCAATTGGTAACCATAACCTACGCCAAAGAAAGTTCACTGGGGCGCGAACAGCTTCCGGCGCAATTTGTCGGCGAGATAGATCGCGCTCTGATTCAAGACGGCGACGCCACCGAAACAGAAAAGTTCTTGGCCGAAAATCCGGCAACAACATTTCTTCCGGCGCCACCGAGTAAATCCAATATTCGCGACGCCGCCTTCATTCGCGAGCTTTTTGTAGAGAAGGGCCTCTCCGCCACCGCTCTCAATCATTATCTGGAATGCCCGTGGCGCTACTTCTACACCGACTTGTTAAAAATCCCGCAAGCTTCGGCTCGCCATCAACTCTACGGCATCGCAATCCACGCGGCGCTTAAGGATTTTTTTGACGCGCTGCGCGATAGCGAGCCAAACAAAAACTTCTTGCTCCAAAAGTTTCAATATCACCTTAACCGACAAGCGCTCGGAGAAAAAGATTTGGAGATTGCCGAAAAAAAAGGCATTTCGGCGCTTTCCGGCTACTTTGACCAATATCTCAAAGAACGCCCGCGCCACCGGATTCTTACCGAATACAAGATCAACGGCGTGCCCTTGACCGACGACATTAAACTTAACGGCACTTTGGATAAGATAGAATTTTTGGACGACGGCAATCGGGTCATCATCGTTGACTACAAAACCGGCGCCATAAAAACCAAGGGCGAAATTGCCGGCACCACGCAATCCTCCTCCGGCGACATTAAGCGGCAACTCACCTTCTACAATGTTCTTCTCAACAATTATGAAAATGGGGAAAAGTTCGCCATGGTCGCCGGCGAAATTGACTTTGTTGAACCCGACGAAAAAGGACGCTACCATCGCGAACGCTTAGTAATTGAGCCGGCGGAATGCGTCGCCTTAATTGACTTGATTAAAAAAACCGCCGAAGAAATTATGACCTACGGCTTCGCCGGAAAGCGGTGCGACGAGCCAAAATGCGAGTTCTGTAGACTACGTGAAATAATGAGTTAATATTAACAAAAACAAACTATTAGAACACAAAAACATGCTCAACGAAAGCCAAAGCGACAAGAAGAAAGACTACCCTAGCTGGATTCAAGCACTCTCATCAATTATAACTGTTAGCATAGCGTTCTATCTGCTCTTACGAGATAACACCAATCTCAAACAACAGCAAGAGCAAGATATTTTACTCAATAGAGCATATTTAAACGTATCAAGTATATCAGTATCAAAATGTGAATCTTTTTCTTGTTTGACAGTTTTAGTACTAAATACAGGAAAAACCCCAGCTAACAATGTCCATAATAACGTTAGAATTGAAACTCTGTCTGATTTCAATCGTTCCTATCTTTTAAATCCAGAGGCAACAACATCTCAAGCGGATATTAACATTATTGGCCCAGGACAAATTCGAAGATCAGAGATTCGATTGGATAGAAATCTAAAAAATGAGGAATACATATTTCTAGTCATTCATTACAATGATTATCAAAAAAATCCACATACTCTTATAAGTCAATTTATTTTAGACAACCGCTCATCTAATGGCCTTTTGATCAAAAACATGGAAGAGCGTTAGCTGATAAGCTAAAAAAATCCCGCGTATTTATCTACGCGGGAAATCTAACTCTAGCACTTGTTAGCCCTCGAACGGTTGCACATTGAACGGCGCCTCGCCCGAAACCGGTTTGGGCGGCCTCTTCCAATCCGGCAGCTTGTAGAATCTATCTTTAGCAGCAGGAAAGAAATCAGAATTTGGTTCCACCATGACCAGACTCTGGGTTTCAAGCCAAACCATCAGATAGCCTAGAATTTTCGGAGTAAGCTCAAATCCGGCCGCCACCAAAAAAATTCGAATCAACGAGATATGACATGGCGACCCATCACTCAAAATCCGCAAAACCTCCGCCGTAATCTCCGGCTTCTTTGCGATTAGCAACTCCTCGGCAACTCGATCGGCCTCACGAAGTTTCTTTCGATGAGCGATAACCAGAGGAACGGAAACCAGTAGAGCCACAGCCACCGTCGTAAGCAAGTATAGCAAGACAATTGCCACCGGCACCTCCTTATTCTTGAGTTGTAAAGGTACGCAGCAACTTGCCAAAGAGTACTCTATATCTAAAATATAGTCAACATAAACTACAACGCCCCCAAGTCCAACGTCTCATCAATTTTGAGCTGATCCACAAACTCCTTCATGTGGCTCACCAAAATCATTCCGCCCTCAAATCGGTCTAACGCCTTGGCGATAACCGGCAAGTGCCTAAAATTAATGTGATTCGTCGGCTCGTCCAAAATCAAAAGCCCGGGCTTCTGCAGAACAAAACGGGCAAACGACAGCAACCCCTTCTGCCCCTCGGAGAGCGAGCCAACCTTGTTCTTGAGTAAGTCGCTGGTAAACAAAAACTGGGCGGCCACCCCGCGGATCTCCTCGTCGGTGGCTTTTTCCGCCACCTCGCCCAACGTCTTGTAAACCGTCGCCTCAAAATCAAGTCCCGAAAAATCCTGCCGATAATAGCCGACTATCAATCCGGAAGTAAGACTCGCCTCGGTGAGTGATTTTGCCTTGCTATGGTGGCCTTTTTTGCCGCCTGCGAGCGACTCCAAAAAAGTGCTTTTGCCGATTCCATTCGGCCCGGAGATCAGCAACTTTTGTCTTTTTTTCACGGCCACCTTCACCGTTTTTTTAACCGGCTTGTGATTATGAATCACGCTCACGGCTTGTATTGTAAGCAAAGCCCCGGCGGTATCCGAAAAATCAAGCGCCTCAAAATTCTGATGCTGAATGGCAAAGTTCTTAATAGTCTTATCCTCCTGCCGCATGGTTACCATTTGGCCCTCCAGCTCTTCAATGGCCTCCTTCATCTTGCGAGCCACATCGCGCATCTTGCCTCCCTTCTGGGCAAAATAACTCATCTGCTCCTTGCGATTGGCGATGTCGCGCTCCAAACGGACGTTTTTCATTCTTTCGCGTTCAATTCGCGCCGCGATCTCCTCCACTACTTTTAAATAGTCACCGACATACTGCTCAACTTGCTTGGTAAAAATATCCAGATATAGCACGCCATGGGTAAAAGCGTTTAAAAAATTGGCATCGTGAGAAATTACAATGCAGGTTTTTTTGTAGTCAATCAAAAATTGAGTCAGGTGCTCAATCCCCTGCGCGTCCAAATTATTCGTCGGCTCGTCCAAAAGCAAAATATCCGGATTTTGAATTAAAGCGAAAGCCAACAGCAACCGAGCCTGCTGTCCGCCGGAAAACTCTTTGATTTTTTTATCAAACGGCGCCGTTAAATGCACTACCTCTAAAATCTTTTTAATCCGAGGCTCAATATCGTAGACCTTGGTATTAAACGCGCCCTCAAAAAACTCCCGCACGTTTTTTTCCAAATCCTCCCGAGATACAACCTGCGCCGCCGTTGCGATTGTAGCGCCCTGTCGGATATGAACCGAACCATCATCCAGCGGATGTCGTCCTTGGATTAAGCCAAAAATGGTCGTCTTGCCGGCGCCGTTTTGCCCCATGAGCGTAATCTTCGCTCCCTCGCGCAAAGAAAAACTAGCCCCGTTCAAAATAGGGTGATTCGACCCATAGCCGAAAACCGCCTGGTCAAAGCGAATTATTACGTCTCCGTGATCGTATTTCTTCATATATAAACAACAAACCAGTCTGGAGAGCTCCAGACTGTTTATATGCCACTGGAAAAGGATAGCTCATTTTCACCTTTTCCGCAACGTTAATCAGTATGTATCAATTCAGTTTAAGCTCAAAAAAATCATAACCCCCGCTTTTTACTTCAGCCCCAAACTATTCAAAAACAGCTCCCGCTCCTTCGCGGTAAACTCCCGCGCCTCGCCTGGTTTCAATCTGCTAAGTTGCAAACCCAAAATCCGATTCCGCGCCAAATCAATGACCGTATAGCCAAAAGCCGCGCACATCCGGCGAATTTGATGTCGCTTGCCTTCGGTTAGTTTTATAGAAAACTTGTTGTCGCTTATCCGCTCTACTACCGCCGGTTTTGTCTGATATCCCTCAATGTTTACTCCCTCCTCAAGGTGCCGCAAAAAAAATGGCCTCAAGACCTTATTGACGGTAACTAAATATTCTTTAGTATGTTCCGCGTTCGGACTTAAAAGCCGCTCCACCACCCGACCATCATTAGTCAAAATCAAAAGACCGTGCGAATCCTTGTCTAATCTGCCAACCGGATACATCCCGTCAGGCAAGGATAATTTTTCGGTAATCGTGGGATTCTGGTCGTCTTGCAACGCCGCCACCACGCCAACCGGCTTGTGATACAAAAAATAACGCCGAGCTTGAGCCCGCGCCTCAAACCCGCGCCCAACCTCAACCTTGTCGTTTTGGCGAACTTGATCGCCAAGTTTGGCCACTCGGCCATTAATTCTAACCTGCCCCGAAGCGATCAAGGCGTCGGCCTCCCGCCGGCTGGAAAGACCGCGATGCGCCAGGTATTTATTGATTCTTGTCGGTTTATCGGCCAAGTTCATTTCTTGATTTAACATCAAAAAATCCAATTTGGCAATAGTTGCAATATCCGGCAAATTAGGATAATCTAAGGCCGGTTCGTTAACAACTCTTACACGGAGAATCAAATGAGTGAAGCCTCCGGCGCGCCTCCGAATGGCGCTGTCTCCATTTCGGAAAAGGCATGGCACTACCACTGCTTCAAGTTGGGCTATGAGCTCGTGAACTTCAAGAAGCAACCGCCTCCGCAAACAAATCTCTGTGCTTACTTCTGGTACTTGGTATTGGGTCTGTTGATGGGCGCGATGGGCCTTCTTATGGCAAGCGTCATTCTCATTCCTCAATATTGTCTGTGGGGAATCGGCGTAATTCTCCTCCTGCCACTCGGCCTTCCCAGAGAATTCCCGCGGCCGTTCCGCCTCAAGGTCAAAATGCGCTGGTGGAAAGAAGATCTCCGCTTTTTCGGCTTTGAACTGCGTCCGGAATACTTCGTCTTCGTAGAATCCTACCTGCTGCTTGTTTTGTACATCCGGGCTAATGTGGAAATCTACCGGAATGCAACCACCAACACCGACATAGGGCTGTTCCATGGCGCGGTTTGGCTCTTGTTCGCAGTCACAAGCTCGCTAGTCTTTCTGGTTTTGCTTGGTCTGTTCTTCATAGCCACTTTCACCGTCGTCAACAAGAGCAAACAAGGCATCCGCAAGCTCGTTATGGCGCTCGAGAACTGGCTTGACCAAAAAATCATAGCCAACCAAAGGAAACCGACAAAAAGAGGCTGGTTCCTGTGGTCACTATACTCTCTAGTTAGGATGAAGAGCAGAATCGCAGACGCGATTGATGATTGGAAAGATCGCCGCGATGATTCCAAGGCAAGAAGTGCGGCCTCACCAAAGCCAAGCATTTTCAAGCTCTGGTGGCAGGCCAAGAGGCAAAAGATTTGTCCGCTCGTCACCTTTAAGCAAGAGTGATTCCTACCTCCCCCCGTTAATGCCAAAAACGGGGGATTTTTTTATCCTCTCTTATTGCTAGTATTTTTCGCCCGGCCGAAAGCACCTTGCCCGAATGACATTATGTCGGACTGGCTTTCGATACGGGTAGATAATTTTTCGTGACTTTACAGCAATCTTAATCCAAGCTTGGCAATTTGCTTATAACGTCCATTTTCTGTTATATCTATCAAGCGTTCTTTGACAACATCTGCCAAGTTTCTGGAACAGGAGCCGCTATGCGCTTGCACGACATAGATTTCGGTCCGGTGATTGGCGCCTCCGGCGTCCAAGGATTCTATGGTGAGGGCTATCCTCATCACAAGTGGTTTCGCAAACTCTTTCCGTTTGGTTTTGACTTTAATGGACTCACCTTCACTGCCAAGACCACGACTCTGGAATCGCGTCGCGGCAACATGCAACTCGGCGATGACGGCTTGACCGTAAGAAAACTTTTTCCCGACTGCATTCGCGTCAATTTTCGGGAAGCGGCGGTGTTAAACGCCGTCGGCCTGTCCGGCCCCGGCGCCTTGTTTCTGCTGGCAAAAAATGGACCATGTAATCCGTGGATTGAACGCACTAGCCCATTTTTTCTCTCCTTCGCCACCACCGCCACCACGCCAGAATTGCGCCTAAAGGAAACCAGGGACTTTCTTAAGTATCTCCAAGTCTTTGCCTCGCAATTCAAAGCGCCCTTTGGCCTGCAGATCAACTTCTCCTGTCCCAACACCGAACACGGCCCAACTGAAGGCATGGCCTTCGTTGCCGAAGTTCATGCCACACTCGACACGCTTCGCTCACTAAATGTCCCGCTAGTGCCAAAGTTAAATATTCTCACGCCACCGAGCATCGCGCGCCAGATCAGCGACCACTCAGCCTGCGACGCCTTGTGCGTCTCCAACACGATTCCCTGGGGAAGTCTGCCCGCGCAAATCAATTGGTCCGGCTTGTTTGGCAGTCAAGAGTCGCCTCTCGCCAAGTACGGCGGCGGCGGACTCTCCGGCTCTCCGATTTTTGAACCGGTTCGCGAATGGGTACATCAAGCCAGAAACGACGCCTCAATCCGAAAGCCAATCATTGCCGGTGGCGGAGTGATGAGCGAAGGCGATCTAAAAAGATTGGCTGGCTCCGGCGCCTCGGCAATCTCCTTGGGTTCCATTGCGATTCTTCGTCCCTGGCGGCTCGCGCGAGTCATCAAAAGCGCCTATCAAGTTTACTGCCACATCTTCCCCGAAAAGAAAGGAGGCAATCAATGCCAGTATCAACACTGACGATCCGCCGTCCCGATGATTTTCACGTTCACCTACGACAAGGCAAGATCTTGCGCCTAGTCGCCGCGCTCACGGCAAAAAACTTTGCCCGCGTGCTGGTTATGCCCAACACCCGACCACATCCGATTTTGACCATACAAGACGCCGCTGGTTACTACCAAGAGATCCAGCGAACTTTAGATCCTCTTGCTCAAGATTTCTGCCCGCTGATGACTCTGCAGATTACGCCCCAAACAACACCCAAGATCATCACCGAAGCCGCCCGCGAAGGAATCGTCGTCGCCTGCAAGCTCTATCCCGAAGGTGTTACCACTAACTCCGATAACGGAGTTAGTAACTTCAAGGATCTCTACCCGGTTTTTGGAACCATGGCGGATTGCAACTTGGTGCTTTGCCTTCACGGCGAATCGCCTAATCACGGCGTTGCGGGATTAAACCGCGAAGCCGCCTTCCTTCCACAACTAAGAGAGATCGCCATCAAGTTCTCGGGTCTCCGAATTGTTTTGGAGCACATCACCACTTTCGACGCGGTCCAAGCGGTTCATTCGCTTCCGGCAAACGTCGCCGCCACCATCACCGCTCATCATTTGGTACTCACACTTGATGATGTGATTGGTTATAGCAAGCAGTCTCAAGGCAAGCTGTCTCCACACAACTTCTGCAAGCCGATTGCCAAGCATGAGTTTGATCGCCAGGCCTTGTGCCACGCGGCCACTTCCGGCAACCCCAAGTTCTTTTTCGGCAGTGATAGCGCTCCCCATTCGATAAGTGATAAAGAATGCGTCCAAGCTTGCGCCGGTTGCTTCACTGCTCCGGTCGCCCTGCCGATTCTCGCCGATGTTTTTGACCGAATGAATGCTCTGGACAAGCTGGAAGATTTTGTAGCCACCCACGGTAGCAACTTCTACAACCTAACCAAGGAACTGCTTGTGAGTGACGCCAGAATTACGCTCGTCAAGGAATCGTGGAAAGTGCCTCGCATCTATATTAGAAACGAAGATTTTCCCCCAAGTGGTTCTAGTAACGTAATTAGACCATTTCTCGCCGATGAAACGCTCGCTTGGCACGTCGTTTGATGCGCCCACCCCCGCCACCGCGGGGGATTTTTTTTACTCCGGATTGAGTGCTAGAGTAAAAAGAAGATGTTGCAGAAAATACTCCAGCATAAAAAGATTTGGTCTTGGACGGCTTTTACTTTGCTGGCCTTAGCCGTTAGCGCCATCCTTCATTTTCAAAGTCCCAACCTTCCCGACTCCGACAGCTTTTATCACTTCCGCCACGCCGCCGAATATCGCGAACGAGGCTTGTTCTTCGCCGAATTTCCCTGGTTGCCGCTTTCGGTCGTCGCCAAATTTGGCGGCGACATCTGGTATGGCTTTCATCTCGCGCTTATTCCTTTCACTCTAATTCAGAACGAGATACTCGGAATTAAACTCGCCGGCATCGTGATTACCGCCGTTTTTCTTTTAATCTGCGCCTTAGCCTTCCGCCTTTTGCGTTTGCGCTACGCCCTCGCCCTGCCCTTCGCCGCGCTTTTTACGGCACCCAATGTGATCTTTCACCTCGCCATGACCCGCCCGCACGTTCTCACCAGCAGTCTCTCGCTTCTCATTTTCGCTCTTGTCTTCTCTGCCAAGAAATCAAAACTTTGGCTGATTGGCCTGACTGCTTTTGCCTCGGCATTTTTGCACCTAAGCCTTTTTTGGCTGCCCCTGCTTTCGGCCATGATAGCCATCGATGCTCGGTATCTTGCCGAACGCAAGCTACTTTGGCGCGAACTTATTAGTGTCATTCTCGGCCTCGCAATCGCCTGGCTCCTGCGTCCCAACCCCATCGGCGCGGCTCATCTCGTCTACGTTCAAATGTTCGAACTGCTCGCCGCCAAACTTCGGGGCGTCCCGCTTCTCTTTGGCAAGGAGCTCTTTCCGCTCGACTGGGGAACTTTCGGCAAAAACTTCCTGCCATTTACGGCGGTTTGGATTTGGGCCCTGTACCTCGCAATCAAAGAATTTTTCCAACTCAAAAAGGCTACCACCGAGACAAACCGCCGGGCGCTCTTGCTTGGAACCGCGATTATCTCCACTGCTTATTTTTTAATGACCATGTTTCTCGCACGGCGCTTTTACGACCTTTGGGCGGTTTTTGGAGCTACGCTCTGCGGCTTGGTTCTCGCCAAAGTCAGATCCGCTAATACCAACCAAACTTATCATCGCAACTTCGCTGCCGCCTGCGTTATAATCTTATTACTGCTGATACCCTATGGATTTTTTACTCACGCGCGAAGTCTTAAAACCGGAAATGACCCCAACGAATTCAAAGAAGTTGGCCTGTGGCTCAAGCAAAATACTCCCCCGCAAACCATAATCTACAACGTCTACTGGGACATTTTCCCCAAACTTTTTTTCTGGAATCCAAACGGACGCTACATCCGCGGGATGGATCCGATTTTTGAATACTCGTTTAGCGAAGTCCAATACTGGCGCGGTTATTACTTAAACACCGGCGATACCACGAACGTAACCTGTCCGGCCACCGAATGCGCCGCCGCCGATCTGGAGGACACCTACGAAGTCCTGACTAAAAAATTCCAGGCCAGCTATGTCGTTGTGGAAAAAAGCCGCAACGCCAAATTCTACGCCTATGTCAAAAGCGACAACCGATACCTTCCGGTATTTGAATCACTAGGCCAAGCAATTTTCAAACTTTAGCCGCGTATCATTGACAAAACAAATCCACGTGCTATAATCGAGCCATAATCGGAAGCAACCGATTAAACCAGTTCTTTAACAGCGAAAAAGAAGCGATGAAAAAGCTGATCGGCGTCAGTGTCTACCTTCTGCTTGTAACCACGATCTTCGTGATCGGCTACCACATCGCCCTCGCTAGGGAGTTTCCGAACACGCGTCTCTCTGAACTTGGCCAGTATTACGGCCAACTATCCGGAGAATCAACGTATCTGCTCTGTCTAGTCTCGACGACCGGAGGTCTAATTCTTCAGATCGGCCTGTACAACTACCGCGAGATACACGACTTCGAAAGAGAAAAGAACCGAACCCGATAACCCAAGGAGAACCTCATGGAACTGCTGTCCTGCCTCGTCTACGCGCTGGTTCGCGGCATCGTCTTCGCGGGAGAAATCCTCGTCTCGGCAATCTACACCGCCACCTTGGTGATCGACGTCCACCTCATCGTGAGCCTCGCAATCGGACACCTCGCCACGATCCCCTCATGGTATCCGCTCGCCTTCGCCGGCATCACGCTCGTCTTCTGGGTCTGGGTTCGGGAGTTTGGCATCAGCCACTTCTTCCGCAAATCCGCTCCCCCAACCCCGACTTAAGTCGGGGCTTTTTTTTCTAGCAGAAAGCACTAATCTTATGATTTTTGCACTACACTTCTTTAAGCCTTTAAGCCATTGACAAAAAAGCAAAAGCCGTGCTAAAGTGCCAGCGTTCGTTGACAACCTTGACCCGCCTCATCATGAGGCGAAAACACTGACCCGAGCGACTCGGATAATTAAAAACCCAAGAAAGAGGATTCTAATGGCAAAACTGAAGACGATCCAATGCAAGAGGAAGCCACGATGGCACGAAAAAGACGGCGTCATCTACTTCTCGGTTACGAGCGACGGCACGAAGGGCGAGGACTGGAAAAAGCGTTTCAAAGTTGGAACGTGCGCTGAGGAGGTGCTCTGCTCGTCGGACTTCAAGCCGACAAGTGGCGTAACAACCCAAGTCGCAGTCTTGAAAAGTTCTCTCTTCAGGACCGAGAACAGGATGCTGTCGAAGATCCACGCCGAGGCCAAGCATCGCAAGCTCATGGTACCGAGCGCCGAACTGGCTTGTCTCATCCGTGAGAAGTTCTCTGATGCAGAGATCAAAGCCATGCGCTTGTGGTCCATCATTGTGATGCACGAACCCATTAACGATTCCGAGGGTCCATGCATGCTGGGCATGGGCCGTCAAGAGGATGGTCGCTGGCTCAACGCGTTCGATGCTGGAGCCGGTAACAAAGGATGGAGTCCTAGCAGCGGCTTCGCGTTCGCCGTCTCCTCCTCCCGAACTTGATTCAAATGATGTAGCGCCACCACCCAAGCCCCGACTCTCGTCGGGGCTTTTTATTACCCATTATTCCACCCCTCCAACCGTGAGGACTTTTATTACGCGGGGAGTTCTCGGAGCTTCGCCTCCTCCATCCAGCGAGGAATTTTCTTTTGCAGGAAGCTCTCGGAGCTTCATTTCCACCAACAGCGAGGACACATCTCTCTTCAAGAGGTTCTCGCAGGCGAAATGAGCTGGGTTTTCGCTGAATAGCGAAATCATTTCGCCGAGAGACAGGGAAACATCTCCGCTGGAAGAGATGTTATCCCGTCTCTTGAGAGAGATGTGTCCGAGCGCCCTTCTGGTATAATAGCCAAAGAAAGGTCGCCGACAAAAAATCTAGGTTTTACCCGAATATGGATTCAAAAATGCTTAGTGATAAGATGGGGAAACTGATGAAGCCCTGTCATTGCGGCAGTGGCAAAATGGCCGGTATGTGCCACAGCGCAAACGAAGCCAAGGACGTAGCAAACGAAAAATGCCCCTGCGGTAGTGGCAAGATGGTCAAGGATTGCTGCATGAAAAATCCCGCAGCCCATCAATAGTTTTTTTCAACATGCGGAAAAAGTCCGCCATCAAGGCGGATTTTTTCTTACCAAAATTTACCCACACATAACAACTTGGTTTTGGTGTTAAAGTAATAGCATGTCCGTACCTCACCGAAAAAGAATCGTCATCGTCGGCGCCGGTTTTGGCGGTATCCGTCTGGCGCTTGACCTCGCCCGCCGCCGCCTGCCATATACCAGAATTATTTTAATTAGCGACAAGCCTCATTTTGAATATCACGCCGCTCTCTATCGCGTAGTCACCGGACACTCGCCTCTCGAAACCTGCGTGCCACTGCGAGAAATTTTTGCGCATACGCCGGTGGAGCTTCTGGAAGATCGGATTGTGGAAATAAATCTGGAAAAGAAGGAACTCAAAGGAAACTCCGGTACGCGCTACGAATACGAAACCTTGGTGCTCGCGCTTGGCAGCGAAACCGAATACTTCAACATCCCCGGATTAAAAGAAAACTCCTATGGCTTTAAAACAGTCTCCGAAGCCCTGGCGCTCAAACGCCACCTGCACGAAATGATGGTCGCGGTTTCCAAAGTTGGAACCATGGATGAAAAAGTCAAAGCGGCGCATTTTGTCGTGGTTGGCGGCGGCGCCTCCGGAACCGAAATCGCCGGCGATCTGGCGCACTACGCCAAAAAAATCGCCGTCACCCACAAGCTGGACGCCTCCATTGTAACCATTGACGTTGTTGAGGCCGCCCCCCGCCTGGTATCTATGTTGTTGCCGAAATTTTCCGAACGCGTTGAGTCTCGCCTGCGGGAACTCGGCGTCAATATCTTCTTGAACCGCGCCGTCGTCCAAGAGGAAGTGGAAACCGTCTATCTTAAAGACATGCAGTTCAAAACTCAAACCCTTATTTGGACTGCGGGCATTCGTGCCCATCGCCTGCTGGCCGCGACCAGCAACCTTGGAACCGACAAAAAAGGAAGGGTTGTTGTTGATGAATATCTGCGCGCCAAAAACCATGAAGATGTTTTTGCCATTGGTGACGCGGCGGCAACTACCTATTCGGGCATGGCTCAAACCGCGATCTATGACGCGCATTATGTAGCCGAGAGAATTGCCGAAAACACCCTGGGTAATCACGCTTGGCGCTTAAAATATGTCCCTCGAAAACCCTGGTACGTAATTCCGGCCGGACACCACTGGGCCGGAGCCCAAATCGGAAAGCTTCTTTTCTTCGGGCGCGTTGGCTGGTTCTTGCGCCGACTAGCTGATTTTCGAGCCTTTACCATGCTCATGCCCGCCCGCAAGGCCATCAGCACATTTTTAAGCACCAGCAAGTTTTCCGAAACTTGCCCCTTGTGTGAAACCGAGAAAGACCAAAACTCTTGAAGCGCTATGCTTGAATCCTAAGTCCTAATTCAAGCACAACCTCTTCGGGAATTGGCACCGCTTTTTCCGGATTGCTTAAACCCGGATATCGCCAAGCGCTGATCATTAAAATTTTCGGCGCCTGTTTTGATTTGACCTTTTGCGCTCGATACATAATCCAAACCTCCTCACGGCGGCTCTTGGTAGAATTCGGCTTCATAGCCGCGATTGTATCCTCGGCCACGCCTTCCACCAATCTGGCAGGCGATTTAAAAACACCGCGAACCCGCTGCTCGGAAAGTCCGTAAAACAACATCTTATTTTTGATATGCCGAGTCCAGGTAAATTGCCGGTCGTCCTCGGGAAATCTAAAATTCATATTCAAGAAAAATCGCGACAAAAAATATTACAACCGGATTTTCATAATCGAGCTACTTGGTATAAACCTTGTTATTAACCGTAAAATCCGCGTATTGCAAATTGGAAAAGCTTGGGCGACTCGCCATCTCCCGAAGCGCGGCGAGCGCCACTCGCGATGGAAAGCGAACGCTAAATCTAAGCTCCGGTCCATGAACCGGTATCGCGGTCAGCTCTCTCCGATCGCGGTTAAAAACCAAACGCAAATCGCCAAAATCCATCCCACCCAATACCCCGGCTATTTCCTTAAAATAAGCAAACTCCTCGGAGGAAAGCACCGGTTGTCCAAGAGTCAGTGGAATAGACGACTCCTCGTAAATTACTTGAACTAACGAACCTTCGGTTGATGGCGCCGGCGTCAGCAATAGAGCACTTTCACCATCAAACCAGAAACATGATTGCGCCTCGTCGCCAAAACACCACATTCCTCCAATATTTTTCCGCTGAACCGCAACCTCAACGCTTCTATCAAAAAAACGCTTGGTAATCGCGATCGAAGCCAAAGAAAACGATGGCGGTGGTAAAGTCGCGGGCCAAGCCAAATAATTATCAGCCCCCAAGATCTTCCCCAGAGTTTCTTGAGCGACCGCGGTTCTCAAAGACGTTAAGAGATTGGATTGCTCCGCGCCAGAAACACCGTTTATTTTAAGCGTGCGAATGACGAAAAAAGACGACTCCCGAACCGCGTAAAACAGAAAAAAAGCAAAAACCAGGACACCCAAAAACCAGGCATAAAATCGCAACCGGCGTTTTCGGAAACGCCGCATGCGCGACTGCGCTAAATAGGCATTGGTCATACCAGTCTAATTAAACCACGAAGCGTCGCATCAGTGGATTGGTGCGTGTGAGTATCTCATAAGGAACGGTTTGAATGGGTCGCGCCAAATCATCGGCCGTCAAAACGGATCCGAGATCACTGCCGATTATCGTAACCATATCCCCAACCCGAATCCCGGGAATATTCGTCACCTCAACAGTAAGCAGATCCATAGAAACCAAGCCAACAACTCTGGCTCGCCTGCCTCGCACCAAAACCTCCCCGATTCGGGAAAGGGCTCGCGGGAAACCGTGCCAATAACCAATCGGCAAGATCGCAAGCTTGGACGGAGCGGCTAGAATCTCGCTCGGAGCATAACCAACGCGATCGCCGGCTTGAGCCGTCTTAAGCGCGGACACAACGGTCCGCCAAGACAAGACCGGTCTACCAGGAAAAACTTTTCCTTGGTGAAAAAGTTTAGTGCCTCCATAAAAACCCATCCCGATTCTAACCATATCCAAATGAAAGTCAGCATTCTGCAAAACCCCGTCGGTAGCGGCAATATGTCGCTTAAGGGAATTATATCCGGCGGCAGAAAAAGATTTCATTAGCGCCTCAAACAAAGCAAACTGTTCCCGGTATCTGGAAATTCCACCAACCTCATCGCCGGCAAAATGACTGTAGATACCGCGTAATGGCAAATTTTTACCTCGCAAGAAATTTAAAACTCGGGACAGCTCGGACGGCAAAAAACCTTGCCTCCGCATACCGGTATCAAATTTTAGGTGAAAGTTTGGACTCCGCGAACTTAATTTCCGCAAGGTACCGATATCGGCAATGGTCAGCGTCAATTTTTTACGATAAGCAACGCTAAAAAGCGCCGGCAAGGTCGGTCCCAAGACCAAAATTGGACTCTTAATTCCTCGCTTTCGCAAAGCCTCCCCTTCGGCAACGCTGTCCACGCAAAAACCATTCACCAAATTTTTCAGAATATCGGCAACCTCAAAAAGTCCGTGGCCGTAAGCGTTTGATTTAACAACCGCCCACACTTCAACTTTTGGATTCACCACCGAACGAAAAAGTTCAAGATTGGCCAGTAAAGCCGTCTTATCGATCTCCACCCAAACCTTTAAATTTGGTGGTGGTAATTTCTTTAAAACCGACATAGGGAATTAAAACTTCGGGAACTAAAATAGTACCAGTCTCGGTCTGGTAATTTTCCATAATCATTATGAGCGTTCGGCCAATCGCGAGTCCGGTAGCATTGAGTAGATGAGCAAAACCTTTAATCGGTCCCTGGGCCTCATCCCGATACCTAACATCAATGCCTCTCGCCTGAAAATCGGTCGTATTGGAACATGATCCGGTTTCGCGATAACGACCCTCGCTCGGCAACCAAACCTCGGTGTCATATGCCTTGGCATCGGTAAATCCAAGATCGCCGGTGCAAATTTCCACAATCCGATAAGGCAAGCCGAGTTTTTGATGCAACTCCTCCTGGCGCGCCAATAAAAACTGGTGCTCCTCGCCGGACTTTTCCGGATGAGCGAAAGAAAACATCTCCACCTTATCAAATTGATGCACCCGCAAAATACCCTTGGTGTCCTTGCCGTAAGAGCCAGCCTCCCGACGGAAGCAGGTGGAGAAACCAACATAGCGCCGCGGCAAATCCTTGGCCAAAAAAACATCTCCGGCGTGATATGGCCCCATGGTATGCTCGGCACTGCCGATTAAATACAAGTCATCCTTCGCCAAAAAATAGCGCTCCTCCTCCTGTCCGCCGGACAAACGCCCCATTCCTCGATAGACTTCGGGGCGAATCATTTGTGGTGGAATAATCGGAGTAAATCCGTGGGGCAAAAGCAGATCAAGAGCGAAACGAATCAGACCGAACTCCAACAAAACCAACTCGTTTTTTAAGTAACTAAATCGACTGCCCGAAACCGTAGCCGAACGCTCCACGTCCAATAAGTCCAAATTTCGCGCCAAGGTCAGATAGTCAACTTTTAGCTCGCCCGGTGTGCCCACGGTGCGAAGCACCGGATTTTCGGAATCATCCTTGCCGCTTGGTACCTCGGCAAAAGGCATGTTTGGCAGTTGCGACAGCAAATTATCACGCTCGGTAGTAACCAAGCTCAACTCCTCTTCAATGGATTTAAGAGAAACCTTTAAAACCTTGGCCTTCTCTATAGCCCTCGCCAAACTCAATTCTTTGAGTTCTCGTCTGGCCTCGTCAAAACGCTGACTAAGCGCCCGCCAACGGCCATCCACTTCCAAAAAAGAATCAATTTCTTTTGGATTTCGGCCACGCCGCGCTAAAGCCGCGCGGGCCTCATCTGGATTTTCCCGAAGTAATTTTGCGTCAAGCATAGTAGATTATTCACGATCACCGCTCTCGTTTGTATCCCTAGGACGCATTGGCGGAAAAAAGACCAGCTCTCGAATCGGTTTGCCGGCCAAGACCGAAAACAAGCGCTCCGAAACGCCAAAACCGGCAGCCGGCGGCATGCCGTGCTCCAGAGCCACCAAAAAATCCTCATCCAGCATTTGAGCCTCCTTGTCTCCCTTGGCGCGCAAATCCATCTGCTCGGTAAAGCGATCTCTTTGATCCTGGGGATCGTTTAATTCGGAAAAACCCTTTCCAAGTTCGGTCTGGCAGGCCACCACCTGAAACCGCGCCACCTTATCGGGATTTCCCGAAAGTCGCTTGGCTAACGGCTCAATATCCACCGGCGGGTTAACCAAGAAAACCGGTTGAACCAACGTTGGTCTGACCATCTTTTTAAAAAGCAAATCTATCAAGCGTCCCCGTCCAAGTTCCAGCTCCGGCTTCAAATTCTCCTTAAGCGCTTTCATGTAAAGTTCGTCGCGCGTCACAGTTTTCAAGTCCAAGCCGGTAAACTTCTTAAATAAATCATAATATTGGACCTTCGGCCACGGCGGCGTCCAATCAATTTTTTTCCGATTCCACGGCAAAGTCAAAGTTCCAAAAACATTTTTGATGGCCGACGAATACATCTTCTCCACAAACTTCATTAGATCATTATAATCGGCGTAAGCCCAATAAAACTCCAATTGAGTGTAATCCTGCAGGTGTTCGGCATCTATCCCTTCGTTGCGAAAAATCCGGCCTATTTCAAAAACCTTTTCAAAGCCGGCCACCAAAAGCTTTTTGAGCGGCAATTCCAACGAAATCCGCAAATAGAAATCCCAATCCAAAGCCTTGTGGTGAGTCAAAAACGGCTCCGCCTCGGCACCGCCGGGAATCGGCTCCAAAACCGGCATTTCCACTTCTTGAAAACCGGCCTTGGTTAAAAAAGCGCGAAACTCGGCCCAAAACTTGAACTTTTTTGCGAACAAATCCTTCAAGTCGGGATTCAGTAAAAAATCAAGATAGCGCTGGCGCAAGCGAGTCTCCACATCCTGAAGTCCGTACCAAGAGCTCGGCAAAGTTCGCAAACTTTTCACCACGATTCTGGCCGACAAGGCGCCAACGCTTTGTTCGCCTCGTTGAGTCGTAAACGGAACTCCGCGAACTTCCAAAAAATCGGACAAATCAAGCGTATCTCGAAGCAACTCAAAATCCGCCACCTCGTTGCGCTTGGCCACAATCTGAACCTGTCCGGTTTCATCGCGCAAATCAGCAAACAGCAAACCGCCTTGATTCCGTAAACCCATCACCCGCCCGACAACCGCGACTTCTTTTTTGTCCTGCTCCAGCGATTTAAACTTATCCAAAAGCTCGCTAATCGTATGTGAGCGCTTAATCTGGGCCGGATAAGGATCAACGCCAGCGGCGCGCAAAGCCGCCAACTTTCGCATTCTTTCCGCTATCAAATCGTCTCGCATAAAAAATTACTATTCTATAGCGACAATTTTATAAGCCGCCTTGCCTCCGGGCGTTTGAACCTGGCAGATATCACCGACACTATGCCCGATTAACGCCGATCCCAATGGCGACTCGTTGGAAATAAGGCCGGCCTCCGGTCTAGTTTCGTTAGAACCTATAATAGTGAAAGCTGTTACTATTCCGCCCTTCTCCACTTTGACCGTTGAACCGATTCTGACAACTCCGGCGCTTCCTCCCTTCTCAATCATCTTGGCATTCTTAATCATCTGCTCAAGTTCGAAAATTCGCGACTCCACCTGCATTTGCTCGTTCCGGGCCTCCTGATATTCCGAATTCTCCGAAAGATCGCCCAGCTCCTTGGCGCGCTTCAATCGCTTTGCCACTTCAATCCGCTTATTCGTTTTAAGGTCCTCCAGTTCCACCTTTAGCTCTCCAAGGCGAGTTTCAGTTAAATAGTAATCCATAATAAAAAAATAAAACTAGGAAATTGTTTTTTTGTTCTTTCGGCTTTTTAAGCGAGATACGCCACTCTTTACGGGAATTGAAGATAGCGCCGCCGGAGTCCTCACGTGAGAAACGGAGGGAATCCTATAAGAGTGAGTGCTCGCCATCGGTAAAACCTTCGCCAGCGGATCAGCGGAATTGGCTTCGGCCTTCACGTGAGCCAAAACCGGCGAAGTTGAATCATTAAGCCACCACCGCATTTTAGCTATTCCGGAAAAAATATGCAAACTTTCAGCAAAAGACATTTCAAAATTCGGAAAGACTCCCGCCGGCACCATAACGTGATTGCGGGGAAAACCAAGTTGGGCAAAGATTAGTTCCGCCTCCAACCAAGCCAGCGAATCACCGCTGCGAATCTTTCGAAAAATCTCTGGGTCAAAAGTGGAATCTAATCCCCAAACGGTTGTCGGGAAAAACCCCGGCGAGGTTTTGAGCCATAACCTGCCCCAAAATCCAACCAAAAACTCATAAAGATAATAAAACCAGGAAACCAAACTAAAATTCGAAACCAGGGTAAAGGTAAAAAACGGGGCGTGAGACCGTCGCCCATAAGCGACAATACGCGCAAAAAAATCTTTAGTTAAAGCCGCGCCAAGCCTGCCGTCCAAAAAAATCCTAACTGCTCCGCGTGCCGTAAGCGAAACCAAATAAGCGGACTTCGCGACTCCCAGCGCGTCGGCGTTCGCTATCACTCGCGCGCGATGAAGCCAAGAAGCAAAAGCCCTGACTATTTTTGCCGATGCGTCTCGTGAACCGTCATCAATCAGGAGAATTTCATAGTCAAAATCCGCCATCGCCAAAAACTGATCAAGATTGGCCAAAGTTATCGGTAAGGCCAGCTCCGCGTCTCTCGTAAAAACAATAAAACTAAAAAGTGGCCGAACCATTCATTGATCCTAATGCTCCACGCTCTTAATTTCAAGCCGACAAAACCGAATTAATAATCGGTCAAAACTTCCGCCTCGCCCTTCGTGATCAAAATTGTATGCTCAAAATGGGCCGACAAGTTGCCATCCGACGTGCCATAGCTTTCATCGGCCAATTGCCGGATTTCAGCGCTACCCAGATTCAACATCGGCTCTAAGGCCAAAACCATACCCGGGCGCAGTACCATTCCCGTTCCTGAAACTCCTTCATTTGGAACGCTTGGCGACTCATGCAAGCGCCGACCGATTCCGTGCCCGGTCAGACCTTGTGTCACCCTAAATCCGGCCTCCTTCGCCACCGCCTCCACTGCGGCGCCTATGTCCCCAAGCCGAGCGCCGGGCTTAGCTGCCAAAATCGCCGCCATCAAGGCTTTTTTGGTAATCTCTAATAATCTTCGCGCCTCGCTCGCCACCGAGCCAATCGCCACCGTAAGAGCCGCGTCGGCATGATAACCATTAAACTTCACTCCCAAATCCAGCTTCAATAAATCTCCGCTTTTAAGTCGGCGCGAAGTTGGCACGCCGTGCACAATCACATTATTAAGTGAAGCGCACAATGTTTTAGGATAAGGTTTCGCCGCGCCCTCCGGCCGATAACCCAAAAAAGATGATTCCCCTCCATTTTCCGTAATTAATTTCTGCGCGAGCGCGTCCAACTCCAACAGAGAAACCCCCTCCTTCGATTCATCGGCTAAACGCGCCAAAACACCGCCTAGAATCCTTCCGGCGCTTTTCATCTGCTCTATCTCCTTTGGCTTTTTGATAATTCCCATAAAAAAATAAATAACCAAGATCCATCCCCTTATCCACCGCCTCTCCCTAGATCCTCTACTCCTTCAAACCGAACTCTTCTCGACTATTTCTCGATGCACCAAATACGGCAGAAGTTCACCGTTAACTTCGGCAAGTTTAATGCCCCGCCTCGGCAACTCCTCTAAAATCGGCAAAGTCTTCTTGCGAAACTCCTCAAGTCTTATCACAATTTTTGCCTCATTGTCAAAAACGCGGGTATAAAGCGAACCGCCGCAAAACGGGCAAAAGGGATTAACGAGCTCCGGATTATTTATCAACTGCGTGCCGCAAGTCGTGCATAATTTACGATGGCTATTGCGCTCGATAGAAACTTTATCCTCGACGCGCAAAAAAACCACGTGAACATCCTCCTTTCCATAAGCCTCTTGGAGCAAGGGCAAAATACCTTTGGTTTTGTCGTCGCCAAAAGCCTCAAAAAAAGTTCGCGGCGATCCGGAAAGAACAATGCCAAAATCTGCCGCGACGATTTTTTTTGTCTGCCGGCCGATAACATCCATCACCCATTCAGTTTCGCAAAGCTCGCCTTTTTCAAACAAGGCCCGCTGTCGATCAATCACCGGATCACCTGCGTTGCGCGGATCTTTAAGCAAAAACTCAATAAAACGTCCCGAGTCAAAATGAATCAGGCCATGAGATAGGGCCAGCAGATTAGCTTGCGTTCCCTTGCCCGATCCCGGCGGTCCATAGATTACAACCGCGATTTTATGCATAACCAAATTGTAGCACATCAAGATTTATCGCTCTTGCATTCATTCGTCCGTAGCCCTGCCTGCCGGCAAGCAGGTCGAGCGGAGGCGAGCTCGTTGACTATAAAAAAAATCGCCCCGAAATTAATCGGGGCGAAGAGACTCTCCAGCTAGCCGCTCGCAAGACGCGAACCAATAAACCTTGGGCCAAACATACTGCCACGGAAGGGTTTGATTTCGACTCCATAGCCGCTCCAATAGGCTTCGTAAGTCGCGTCCCCACAGACAGCCAGAGTGAGAGAGGTAACATCAAGCGGATCCTGTGTCTGCCAAAACACGAAGGCACTGTAAAGCAGATATTCCTGAAGATTGAGCGCTCGATCTCCTTCATTCTCTCTGGCGGAGAAGCCAGACGATACATGCTCCGGACGAGTATTTGTTTGATCCGGAAATGGAGACTTCAAAACCCAGAGAGCATAGGGATCAGCTGAAAGCTTCTCAAATGAATCCTGTCGACCGCAATCCTTGTTCACTTGCTCAGGATTAACACGAGCAATTTTGAGCAAGCCGTTTACCGATCTACCACCAGGCACTACGATCAGATCCCATGCCTTGCTCGGTCTCTCCGGGATCTTGATGTTCTCGGTATCAAGTTCAATTTCATGATCAGAGTAGAACCGCTTCCATTCCTGAAGCAAGCAATTCTGCATCATCGGCGCAATCGCCTGCTCCATGAAGTTTGGCTTGTGATTCACTAGCTCAAGCAAGTCCACAAACTCTTCAAGCGAACGCCTTCCGCTTCGCGTAAGTTCAATCGCACTTGAGAAAAGCGCCATGAGGCGCTCCCAAAGAACCACTCGAGCATCGCCGGTATTCGCAGCCATGCTACTTGCCTTTCCGGATCCTGTTTTCGCGGATCCCAGGCGACCACTTCCAGGCACCTCCAAAACCACGCGTTTTAGAGCTAAAATGCCTATTTTCAAAGAACTTTTAGACTATACAACTTAAAGCCACCAAAAGTCAAGTCGCCAACCACCCCACCAACAGCGAGAATAAACTTTTTCAGGCAACTTCAGCGGAGGCGAAGTGATATCTTTAGGAGTGAATAGAAACTTTAACCGGGTGCCCGCGGGCGAAGAAGCAGGGCGGTAAAGTTTCGTTAGGAGCGACTTAAGATATATTCGCGGGAGCGTGTTGCCTAAAAAAAGTTTATTTAAGCCCCTTCGTATTCACGAACCGTCAACTGCGAATCAACTTGTTTCATAACTTCAAGCGCCACCGAAACCACAATTAAAAGCGCGGTACCTCCAATGGTCAGCGACGGAATACCGGTAACGATTTGAGTAATGTTTGGCAATACGGCTACAACACCCAAAAACAAGGCGCCAAACAAGGTAATACTCCGGGTAATTCCCGCCAAGAAGTCTCCCGTGGACTCTCCGGGACGAATACCGGGAATAAAGCCCCCGCTTCGTTGCAGATTTTTGGAAATTTCTTTGGAATCAAAAGTGACCGCAGTATAAAAGTAGGTAAAAATTACGACTAAAGCGAAATAAATAATCGCGTAAATAATTTGATGGCTCAAAAAGCGCGTCACTAGTTCAGTTAGCTTCAACGAAACCGAAGTTGAGAAGATGGAGATTATTTGCGCAAAAAATTGCGGAAACAACAAGATGGAAATCGCAAAAATAATTGGAATGACACCGGCCTGATTGACGCGAAGCGGCAAGTAGCTCACGGCTCCGCCATAAACCCGGTTACCCCGAATTCGTTTGGAGTAAGAAATCGGCACCTTGCGCTCGCCTTGATTCACAAAAACCACCCCGCCGATAATGACCACGCTTAACAGCACAAAGGCGATATAGGTCGGCAAGGTCGCCGGATCATAAGAAAAAACGGCCGTCCGCACGATGGTCGGCAACCGGCTTACAATACCGGCAAAAATAATCAGCGAAGTTCCATTGCCAAGCTTCTGCTCGGTAATCAGCTCGCCGATCCACATCAAAACCATTGACCCGGCAGTAATCAAAATCACGTTTCGGAGCATGGGCAACAAGGCCAATTCCGGAAGTGCCCCTTGATTAATCAGCAAGTTCAAAAAGCCATAACCCGAAAGAGCCGCGAGCGGCACCGTCAAATAACGGGAATATCGATTGAATTTGGCTCGTCCCAAACTTCCCTCCTCGTGATACAAAACCTTAAGCGCCGGAAAAATCATCGTCAACAGCTGCATGATGATGGTCGCCGTAATGTAGGGACCGACACCCAGCATCACCACCGAAAGATTGCTCAAAGAACCGCCGGAAAAAACGCTGAACAAGCCAAAAAGCTGGCTGGATTCAAAAAAGTTCTTCAGCCGAATTGGATCAATTCCCGGAATTGGAATCGCCGACAACAAACGAAAGACAATCAAAAGCGAGAGCACAATAAAAACCTTATTGCGCAGATCGGGAATCTTAAAAATCTGCAAAAAGCGCGACATATGTTTATAGACTAGGCGACTTTTCCACCGGCAGCCACGATTTTTTTAGCGGCGGAAGCGGAAACTTCAAAACCACGAACTACAATCGGCGCGTGGAGCGCTCCTGTGGCCAGAATTTTCACCTTAACTCCGGACTTAGCGGCAAAGCCCTTGGCTCGGCGCACAATTTCCGGCGTAGCTATTTCTCCGCGTCCCTTCATGATAACCTCAAGCTCATCAAGGTTTACCAGGCAAAGAGGGTCGCCAAGCGGCTTATTTCTAAAACCGCGCAACTTTGGCAAGCGTTGAATCAAATCACGCTCGGCCGGACGAATCTTGTGTCCGCTCCGGGAACGTTGACCCTTCTGTCCCCGACCGGAATAAGTTCCGCGCTTGCCTCCATGGCCGACTCGCGGAGCCGGATATTTTCTATTTTTGGATGAAATGTTGTGTAACTGCATAGTCAATAAAATTACTTCCTGGGAAGACTGGGAGAGATCGGCTTGCGAACTGGCTTTAGTAATTTCAAAGCTTCGATGGTCGCCTTGGCGTTGGTCAGCTTATTAGGAGTTCGGCCGAGACATTTAGAAGTGATATTGCGAATTCCCGCCAAAGCCAGCACCGCCCGAACCGATCCGCCAGCCACGAGTCCATGCCCTGGTTTCGCCGGACGCAAACGCACCCGCGCGGCGCTATATTTTGCCTCCACGTCATGAGGAATCGTACCGCCGACCGAAGGCACCATAATTAAATTTTTCTTGCCATCAAGCCGAGCCTTGGCAATTGACTGCGCCACGTCTAATCCCTTGGCTACCCCGACGCCAACCCGTCCGCGCTCATCGCCGACCACCACGGTCGCGCGAAAACGAAAGCGCTTGCCTCCGGCAGTCACCCGGGTAACCCGTCGCAAGTCTAAAACTTTTTCCTTAAACTCGTCTTTGATAATTGGCTGTTTGTACATAAAAAAAGTAAAAGCGCTAAATAGCTAAACCTCCCGCCCGAGCGGCCTCCGCGAAAGCCTTCAGATGCCCGTGATATTTATATTGCCCGCGATGCAAAACCGCCGAGCTGATTCCGGCCTTCTTGGCGCCTAAAGCCACTAATTCGCCCAAACGGGCCGACTGCTGGGTTCGGTTCATCTTTTCTTTTATATCCCTCGTTGAAGCCGAAAAAAGAGTTCGCTGAGCTTCATCGTCAATCAATTGAGCGTAGACGAACTTATTACTCTTAAATAAAGAAATACGCGGACGAAGCGCGGTGCCATTTGTGGTAGCCCGGGTTCGTTGCACCCTTCGCATTCTAATTGCTCGCTGTACTGTAAGTGAAGACATAGAATTTTAAGCAGTCGTACCGGCAACCTTCTTACCAGCTTTGCGGCGAACCACCTCACCGGCGTAGCGGATACCCTTTCCCTTATAAGGCTCCGGCTTTTTAAACCGTCGGATGATAGCGGCAGTCTCACCCACCAGCGCCTTGTCACTGCCGGAAATCTTAATCACGTTTTTTTCCACGGCAATTTTGATTCCGACGGGAATGGGAAATTTAATCGGATGCGTAAAACCAACGTTCAGAACCAAAGCGTTGCCTTCAAGATTCGCCTTAAAACCAACACCCTGAATTTCCAGATCCTTGGCGTAACCGGTAACGACTCCTTGCACCGCGTTACGAATCAAAGAAGCCATTGTGCCCCAATTGGCTCGCGCTTGAGAGTTGGTCGCTTCGGATTTTATCAAAATTCCCGTTGAATCAATGACAACTTCCAAAAAAGGCAAAACCGGAACATTAAGCGTTCCGTTTTTTCCCGTGCAGGAAAAAATCCCGTCATTTAGCTTGACGGTTACTCCTTCCGGAACAGAAATTGGTTTTTTTGCCAGACGACTCATAAAAGAAAATATTTCTACCAGATTTCAAAAAGCACCTGCCCGCCAACCTTTTTCGCGCGCGCTTCGGGCCCGGTCAAAATACCCTTGGGCGTGGTCAGTACCGCGAGTCCATAACCATTTTTAACCTTGCGCATCTCGCGATAACCGGCGTAGAGACGTCTTGAAGGCTTGCTAACAAAGCGCAATCCGGTGATAGCGCCCTTGCCCTCGGGATAGGCCAGACGCACCTCAAGCACCCGTTTTGGCAAACGGCCATGTTTTTGAACCTCGTCAATATATCCTTTTGAGGCCAAAACTTCAAGGATGGCCATGTCCATCTTGGCAAATGGAAATTTGACCGAACGCTTTCGGGCCTGCTGGGCATTTTTGATTCTGATTAGAGTGTCTATATACATGCTGATTTTAAATTACCAGGAAGACTTTTTGATTCCCGGAATTTGCCCCAAGGTCGCCAATTCACGGAAGCAAATACGGCAAAGTCCGAAATCGCGCAAATAAGCCCGCTTCCGGCCGCAACGAAAACAACGCCGGACAATTCGGCTGGAAAATTTTGGTTTTTTCTGCGATCGCGCGATAACGGATGTTTTAGCCATAATCTTTTTTAATGTTTTGCGATCGGAAAACCAAGCTCTTTATAGAAAGCTATTGCGTGAGCTCGATCCATCATTCGCTCGCGCGGCACCACCGTTATTTGCAAACCGAACGGAACGCGGGAAAGTTCGGCGTTAAGTTCGGGAAAAACTAAATGATCCTTAACACCAACATTCAAATTGCCGTCGCTATCAACCGCCGACAGCCCGATTCCTCTAAAATCGCGAACCCGCGGAAAGACAATACCGTTTATTTTAGCGATAAACGACATCATTCTCCGACCACGCAAGGTGGCCATCAAACCCACCACGGTCCCCTGGCGCATCTTAAAACCCGCGATTGAACGGCGCGCGGCGCGGGTTGCGGGATGCTGTCCGGTTATGGCCGCAAAGTCGCGAACAATCTCCGGAAGAACTTTTTCTTCAAAAGATTGCTGTTGGGAAAGCCGACCAATGCCGGCGTTAACCACGACTTTGGCGATGCGTTTGTCTACAGTGATGCGTTGCATTGTTTGCAGTATCTTACTTTGGTTTTGCTTTTTTCGTCAATGCGCATGCCGGTACGACTAGCCTGGCCGCAGGCGGAACAGACCACCATCAGACGCGAAGCCGAAACTGGTCTGGTAAGTTGAACTACCTCGCCCTTCTCGCCTTCCTTTTTCGACCGCCGGGTTTTTTTGATGACATTTAGTCCTTGCACCGTTGCCGTTGCCATCTCTGGATTGACCGACAAAACCTTGCCGGTCTTACCTCTCTCATCCCCCGAAAGAATTTTTACCGTATCATTTTTGCGAATATGCATAGTAAAAAAATTACATTATTTCTTCGGCAAGCGTCGCGACCGTCTCAAATCCATACTCCTTAATCTCGCGGGGAATTGGGCCGAACACGCGAGTCGAGCGCGGTTCGCGTTTTTCATCCAGCAACACCACGGCGTTGTCGTCAAAACGAAGTTGAGTGCCATCGGAACGTCGCAACGGCTTGCGAGTGCGCACCACAAGTGCCGTCACTACGTCTTTCTTCTTAATGGCCTTGCGCGGTTCCGCGGTCTGGACTGAAGCAATAATCAAATCGCCAATGTGCGCGTAACGCTTGCGGCTGCCGCCCAAAACCCGAAAACAACGGACCAAACGGGCACCGCTGTTATCGGCAACTTTTAAAATGGATCGTTCTTGAATCATAAAAAATTAGGCAACCTTGGCCACAATTCTCCAATGCTTGTCCCGCGACAACGGACGCGTCTCTTCCATTAACACGCTATCTCCGGTCTTAAACTTATCATCCGGATTATGCGCCTTAAGCCGTCGGGTAACGGTGTAATCCTTTAAATAGCGAGGGTGTCGCTTTTGGTAGACCACCGCCACCACGGCCGTCTTCATCATTTTGTGCGAGACAACCACGCCCCGCAATGTTCTTCGTCTGGTTTCCGTCATATTAAGCAAGAGCAGTTAATATACGCGCAATCGACTTTTTTATCAAGACAATTTCGCGCACGTTTTTAACCTTGCCCGAAACCAGATCGGCTTTAAGTTGCCATAGCTTATCCCGATGAGCCTGAAGCATCGTTGCGAGCTCAGCCTTCGGCTTCTGGGCCAATGTTTGATAATCGTTTTTTTTCATAACTATTTAGTTACCACTCTCGTTCTAACCGGCAACTTATGTCCGGCCAAGCGAAGCGCCTCCTTGGCAATTTCCGGAGTCACGCCATCCATTTCAAATAGAATCCTTCCCGAGCGAACCGGAAAAACATAATGATCCACGGCGCCTTTGCCGCCTCCCATGGTAACTTCCGGCGGTTTTTTGGTAACCGGCTTGTCCGGAAAAATCCGAATCCAAAGCTTGCCCTCTCGTTTGATAAAATTATTTATCGTTCGCCGCGCCGATTCAATTTGACGCGAATTCACCCAGGCGCTGCTCTGCGCCTTAAGTCCAAAACTGCCGTAACTCAAATAAGTGCCTCGAGTCTCAATCGTGCGGTTGCGCGAACGGCCCTTGTGCCACTTGCGATGTTTGACCTTTTTTGGAACAAGCATAAATCTGTTTTAAAATTAACGTCTCTTGGTTTGAGCGACCGCCTCCTTTTCAAAAATATCGCCCTTATAAACCCAGACCTTGACTCCGACCGTGCCAAAAGTGGTAAAAGCCGTAGCGGTTCCATAATCAATATTGGCGCGAAGCGTCTGCAGGGGCAACTTCCCCTTCGCCAGCCACTCCCTCCGAGCTATCTCGGCCCCGTCAACGCGTCCGGAAAGCTTAATCTTAATTCCCTGCACGTCTCGATTTTGCATGGCGCTCTCAATGGCCTTCTTTATCGCCCGGCGCGATGGCAAACGTCGTTCTAAATCCCAGGCCATCGATTGAGCCACGTATCGAGCGGCAATTTCGGAACGTTTAAGTTCTTCAACGTTCAAACTCAAAGCTACCGAAGGCTTGGCCACGCCGCGCTTGCGCAACAACTCGCCCATTTCCTGCTCAATCGCCCGAGAAAGATCCTCTATGCCCTTGCCACCGCGACCAATAATCAAACCTGGTTTTGCCGCTTTTATAAAAACCCGGTAGACATTATTAATACCGCGTTCGATTTCAACATTAACAATGCCAGCCGGAGAAATTTTTTCCTCAATAACCCGACGAATCAAAAGATCTTCCTCCAACTGATTTTTAAAATTTTTTCGCAACGGAAACCACCGAGAATTCCAGTTCTTGGTAATACCTAGTCGGAAAGAATATGGATTAATTTTTTGTCCCATAAGCGATGATTTGGCGAATTAGACGCTCTTGCGGGTAAAGACCTTTCGCAAAAACCCCTTATCGGAAGTTTTAGCTTTCAGCGCCGCGGCCTCATCAGTCGATGACTGCTGGCCACGAGCCGCCCGAGCGGTCTTCTTTTCGTCAGCTGTCGGTTTTTTCTTAATCTCGCGGGGCGCGATAACAAAGCGATCCAAGCGAGTCTTCCCTTCGCGAAGCATAACGGTAACGTGGCTCATCTTTTTTTGCAACGGCGTCGCTCGCCCTTGAGCTCTCGGCAAAAATCGTTCCAAAACCGGACCCTGATCAACGCGAATTTCCTGAATAATCCAGGTAGCCTTTGCTCCGGTATTGTTCGCCATAGCATTTGCCATCGCCGATTTTATTAACTTTCTGAGTGGCATCGCGGAACGCTGGGGGCGCGTCATCAACTGCGCCTCCGCCTCCTGCGTGGAAAGCCCGCGAAGCGTGTTGGCAATAAGCCGAACCTTGCGCGGAGCAATGTGTAAATAGCGAAGTTTTGCGGTATAAATCGGAGTAGCCATAAAAGAATTACTTCTTAGCCGCGGGCGCCGGAGCCGGAGCCGTAGTTTGCTTGGCCGCGGCTTCAAGATCGCGTTGCATCTTACCGCCATGTTTCACAAATTTTCTGGTCAAAGAAAATTCGCCAAGCCGGTGCCCGACCATTTCTTCTTTAATTGTCACTTCCACAAAAATCTTGCCGTTATGAACGCCGAAAGTAAAACCCACCATTTCGGGAGAAATCTCCGAATCGCGCGACCAAGTCTTAATAACCGTGCGGTCGCCGGTTTTAAGCTTGCTGACTTTCTTCAAAAGTTTAGGATCAACATAAGGACCCTTTTTTAAGCTCCGTGACATAGGATGAAAAAATTAGCGCACCTTGGGCCGGCGTTGCAAAATAAACTTCGTCGACCACTTCTTTTTATGCCGAGTCTTGTGACCGCCGGTAACCTTGCCCCACATCGTTTTCGGTCTCTTGGTTCCGCGAGGTTGAGCTCCCTCACCACCGCCATAGGGATGGTCAACCGGATTCATGGCGCTACCGCGGACCGTCGGTCTAATGCCAAGCCAGCGTGAACGGCCAGCTTTGCCGATGTTGACTAAATTATAATCAAAATTTGAAACTTGTCCAATGGTCGCGAGACCGAATGACGAAACCTTCCTGATTTCTTTTGACCCCAGTTTTAAGTCGGTCTTGCCATTTTCATGCGCCAAAATCTCAACTTGAGAACCGGCAGAGCGGGCTATCTTGCCTCCGCCTCCACGGCGCATTTCCACGTTGTGGATAAAAGTACTGACTGGAATTTTGTGCAAAGGCAGACGGTTTCCCGGGATAAGCGGCGCCTGTTCGCTGGTAACAACCTTATCGCCAACCTTCATCTCGCGGTGAGCCAAAATATAATTTTTCCGCCCGTCGGCATAAACCACTAACGCGATAAAAGCGCTGCGATAAGGATCGTATTCCAACGAAAGCACGCGGGCCGGAATATTCAACCGATCCTGCATAAAATCAACCACCCGATAAATTTTTTTATTGCCCCCGCCTTGATGCCGCACCGTAATTGAGCCGCGATGATTCCGGCCGGAATGCGTCTTAAGTCGCATGGTTAAGGCCTTATGACGGCGAACCGGAGACAGCGAATCATAAGACACCGTGGTCATCTGTCTGCGCGATGGAGTTGTTGGACGATAGGATTTCATAGTGTAAATTTATTCGTTACCGAGATTTAACCAGGCATCACCTCTATCTTCTGCCCGGGCTTGAGCGTAACAATCATTTTTTTATAACCCGGACGCACGCCGACCGTAGCCCCCAAACGGCGCTTCTTTGACGGGGTATTGATGGCATTCGTCGCCACCACGTCAACTTTGTAGATGGCCTTAATCGCCTTGCGAACTTCGGGACCGTTGGCTCTGGAGTCAACCAAAAAAATGTACTTGCCCATCTCGGCCATCGCCGCCCCTTTTTCAGTAATTAGTGGTCGCTGGATAAGGAATTTATTCATATGCTTAGTGAATATCGGCCAACGCTTCGCGCTCTATTAAAATTTGCTTATGTTTCAACAAATCGCGGACATTTAAATGAGTTGGCGCCAGACTCATCACTCGCGGCAAGTTTCGCGCGGCGCGGGTTATTAACCGATTCTCTCTTCCCGGGATAAGCAAAAGAGAGCGAGAGAATGGAGTTAGCATCAAGGCTGCTTCTTTGGTTTTGGCCTGCTTCAAACCGAGCGAGTCAATAACTTTAAGTTCTCCCTCTCGCAGTTTTTGAGATAAAATCGCGTGCATGGCGGCCCGGCGCATCGGTCGGCTGATCTTTAGCGAAAAGTTCCGCTCCTTTGTCGGACCATGAGAAGCGCCGCCTCCCTTCCAAATCGGCGAACGGATTGATCCTTGGCGGGAACGGCCGGAATGTTTCTGCGGACGAGGCTTGATTCCGCCTCCGCGAACTTCTCCGCGACCCTTGGCATGCGCCACGTTTTTTCGGCCATTGGCCTCCTGCACCCTAAGCGCCTGATACACCAGCTCCTGATTCCAAGGCCTCCCAAAAATAGCCTCGGAAACCTTTACTGTGCCAACCGCCTCATCCTTAGTGTTATAAACTTTAACGTCCATATAAAAAATTATTTGCCGAGCGCCACCTTGCCGCCGGTGTTTCCCGGTACGGCGCCCAACAATAAAACCACTTTGGTATCAGTTTTAATATCCACCACTAACAAATTTTTTGTCGTCACGTTAACCGCGCCCATGTGTCCGGCCATCTTACGTCCCGGCAAAACACGCTGTGGAGATGTATTACCGATCGAACCCGGAGCCCGCTGTCGATTCTTTTGTCCGTGAGTCGCCGGTCCGCCATGGAAGCCATGGCGCTTTACAACACCGGCAAAACCTCGCCCTTTCATCACACCGGTCGCCATAACCCGATCTCCGGTCTTAAAAAATTCCAGATCATCAGCCTTAACCAAGCGTACTGGAGTAACTCCGAACGCCTCGTTTCCCTTAAAGAAATGCGTCATTTTCAGTTTGATTCCTGGGACTTTCATATATGTTACTTAAAGCAATAATCAGTGGCAATAAAAACCGCCAGGGTAGAAAACCTAGCGGTTCTTACCTAAGAACCCATCCTAGACCATCTTAATCTCGATGTCCACACCCGCCGGAAGATTGAGCCGTGACAACGATTCAATAATCGCCTGATTGGGATTCAAAATATCAATCAGTCTCTTATGAATCCGCAACTCAAACTGCTCGCGGGAATCCTTGTCAATAAACGTGGAACGATTAACCGTGTACTTCTTCATCTCGGTCGGCAATGGAATCGGACCGATTACCTCGGCATCCTGCCGCTCGGCAGTATCAATTATCTGCCGGCAAGAAGTGTCAATCAGCTTGTGATCGTAGGCGCGCAGTCGAAGCCTAAGTTTTTCCTTTTCAATTTCCTTTTTAGTGGCCATAAGCTTTCATCAACGAATAGCGAATCAATCCCGAATGAGCGAATAGATTCAAATTAATTTTTTATTCGTATATTCGTAAAAAATTCGTTATTAGTTGATATTTATTACTTGATGATCTTCGTCACGACGCCGGCGCCGACGGTCTTGCCTCCCTCCCGAATCGCAAAGCGCTGCTTCTCTTCAAGCGCCACCGGCGAAATTAGCTTGACCACGACTTTTACCGTATCTCCCGGCATCACCATCTCCATTCCCTCCGGCAAAGTAACCTCTCCGGTCACGTCGGTGGTGCGAATATAGAACTGCGGCTTATAGCCCTTGAAAAACGGCGTGTGTCGTCCACCCTCCTCTTTGGAAAGGACGTAAACCTCGGCGTCAAACTCGGCGTGCGGATTAACTGATCCCGCCTTGGCGAGCACCTGACCGCGCTCCACGTCTTCTTTTTTCAAACCACGCAAGAGCAAGCCGACATTGTCCCCGGCTTGGGCCTCATCCAGCAACTTATTAAACATTTCAATCCCGGTTACTACCGTCTTTTGATTCGGTCGCAAACCGATAACCTCTATTTCATCGTTAATCTTTAACTTGCCTCTCTCCACCCGTCCGGTTACCACCGTTCCGCGTCCTTCAATAGAGAAGATATCTTCCACCGGCATCAAGAATGGCTTGTTAGTCTCCCGAACCGGATCCGGAATAAATTCATCAAGCGCCTTAACCAAATCCAAAATCGGCTTCGCCTCGGCGCTGGAACCGGAGGTCGTCTCCAAAGCCTTCAAGGCCGAACCGCGAATGATTGGCGTGGTATCTCCGGGGAACTCATATTTTTTGAGCAACTCCCGAACTTCGGATTCCACCAAATCAATCAGCTCCGGATCATCCACCATGTCGCACTTATTCAAGAAAACCACAACCGAAGGCACGCCGACTTGGCGGGCCAAAAGAATGTGCTCTCGAGTCTGCGGCATCGGACCGTCAGCCGCCGAAACAACCAAAATCGCGCCATCCATCTGCGCGGCGCCGGTAATCATGTTCTTAATATAGTCAGCGTGTCCCGGAGCATCGATGTGCGCGTAGTGCCTCTTGGCAGACTCATATTCCGAGTGGTGCAAAGCAATAGTAATACCGCGCGCTTTTTCTTCAGGCGCGTTGTCAATCATGTCCACCGACTCCTCTTTCTTAGCCAAGCCGTTCAAGTGCAAAACGTGAGTCAAAGCCGCGGTCAAGGTCGTCTTGCCGTGGTCAACGTGGCCAATCGTTCCGACGTTAACGTGGGGTTTGGTTCTTTCAAATTTTTCCTTTTCTGCCATGGTTTTTGATATGGGTTTATAATTTCTCGCCTCTCACTGATTTTGCAGGAAAGAAAGCAAGGCCGCCACTATCAAGCAGCGATATCTGAATTGTAGACAAACCCCTAAATAGTGTCAATAAGCCTGTGTACAAATAAAAAAGCCATCGCCCGTAAAACGGAAGATGGCTTAACCGACTATTCAGACAAGAAGCACGTCGGCGAACCGAACGACGCAAACGAGTTGTGCTTCAGTTGCAAGGAAAAAAGAACGGACTTGCTCTTTTGGAGCAAGCAAGGCGCCATATTAAAAACAACTCCCTCACCCGGACGAGTCAAACAGCACTCATCGCCTACCGCAATCAAACCAGCGTCTCGCTCCGAGCGCAATCGCTCTGGGTGAGTCAGATAGTAGACCGCAAGTTCAAAGGCGCCAAAGACAAACTCATTGCTTGGCAAACGGAAATCAATCTCCGACGGCGATCTTCCCGCGTACTTCCCGCCAAATTGCGCCGGCACCACCACGATGTCGTGTTGTCCTTGACGGCTGTAAAGTGTGCCTCGAAAATTAACGGTTCGCGGAATAGAAACCAAATGCTCGCCATCGAAAGAAAAGCTTGAAGGTATAGCCCCGAAACCCTCGCCGCTCAAGTGCGACGCGCCAAGCATCTTTTGCACCGCCCTGGGATAATCCGGGTCAATCTTCTGCCACTTCGGCATGGCGAAGTTGGCTTCGGCGCCCCTTGGAAGAAATTGCATCGCCAGATTCTCGTCAAACGAACCCAACTGCGGAAAATGCTCGCGAAGAATTGCCACCTGCGCCGCCACGCTTCGTGGTAAGTAGCCATCGGAATAAGCGTAGTCCGACTTGAAAACGGAACCATCGTCATGAAACAGCGGAGTCGTCTTTGTCTCTTCGGTCTTCAAATTCAGCGAAGCCGTCTTTGCATCTTCGGCCTTCCACCTCGCTAGGGACTCATCAATCCTGCCAAACTCTCGCTGCATGTAAAGCTGAACTACGAACCAAAAAACCATCGCCAAACCGAGAAGGGAAACGGAAACCCACATCCCAAGCGTCCAAAAACGCGGGATCTTCAGCTCAACCAACAGAACCTTCGGCTCATCCAAAGCTAACCCCTTTCTCTCCACAGTCGGAGAAAAACGGAAACCGAACTGTCAACGAACTGCTCAAACCATACCACATCCATAAAAAAAGGCAAAAAACCTCGCATCTTTAATTATCCAACCGCGAGGACTCTTCTTTGTGCGGGGCTTGCCCGCCGAACAGGAGGGCTTGCCCGCCGTAGCCCTGTTTGCCGACAGGCAGGTTTAGCGGAGGCGGGAGCTCTCGGAGCGCTTCGCAGCTTGGTATTCCATCACCCTAACTGCGAGGACTTTCATTTTGCGGGGAGCTCTCGGAGCTTCGGCAAGATTGGTTTCCAACTAAAGTTGGAATTGCCGAAGCGAGAGGAAGCGAAGTAAATCCGCTGGAGATTTACTATCGCGGTCCCCGCAGAATGAGAGTCCAAGCCTACTTCGCCGGAAAAAAATCAAAGCCGGTCCCCCGCAAAAGAAGAGTCCGAGCCTACTTCTTGCCCTCAATTATAAGCTGTGACACACTCTTCGGCACCTCCTCGTAGTGTGAAAACTCCATTGTAAAATTGCCGCGTCCCTGCGTCATTGAGCGCAACTTCGTGGCATAACCAAACATTTCAGAAAGCGGAACTTTGGCATTCACTACTTTAATGTTCATCCGATCATCCATCGATTCAATCTTGCCTCGCTTGGCGGCGATGTCTCCGGTGATGTCGCCCATAAACTCCGCCGGCATCAAAACCTGCACCTTCATAATCGGCTCCAAAATAACCGGATCCCCTGCCTTGGCCGCCTCCTGAAAAGCCATAGAACCGGCAATTTTAAAAGCCGCCTCCGACGAGTCCACCTCGTGGAACGAGCCATCATAAAGCGTCAAAGATAGATCGGTAACCGGATAACCGGCCAAAATACCCCGAGTCAAGGCCTCCCGAACACCCTTTTCCACCGGCGCGATAAACTCGCGCGGAATGGAACCGCCGGTCGTGTCATCAATAAATTCAAAACCCTTGCCTCGCTCCAATGGATCCAGCTTAATCTTAACGTGACCATATTGACCTCGCCCTCCGGTCTGGCGAATATATCTGCCTTCGGCTTCGGCGTGACGGCGAATAGTTTCGCGATACGCCACTTGCGGCTTGCCCGTATTCGCCAGAACGCTAAACTCCCGCTTCATCCGCTCCACCAAAACTTCCAAATGTAACTCACCCATTCCAGAGATAATCATCTCACCGGTCTCCGGATCGCCACCGACTCGGAAGGTCGGATCTTCTTCGGAAAGTCGGCGCAGAGCAATACCCATTTTTTCTTGATCCGCCTTAGTCTTTGGCTCAACTCGCATGGAAATAACCGGTTCCGGAAAGACAATTCTTTCCAAAATAATCGGCCGTTCGGAATCACACAAAGTGTCTCCAGTCGTCGTATCTTTCAAACCCACAATCGCGCCCAAATCTCCGGCTGGAATCTCATCAACTTCTTCGCGGTGATTGGCGTGCATCCGCACGATGCGGCCGACGCGCTCCTGAATGCCCTTCGTGGAATTAAAAACATAGCTTCCCTTTTTGACCACTCCGGAATAGACGCGGAAAAAAGTCAGACTGCCCACAAAAGGATCGGCGGCAATTTTAAAAGCCAACGCGGAAGCCGGCTCGTTGTCGTTCGGACTTCGGCTAATTTCGGCGTTGGTCTTAGGATCAATTCCTTTGACCGGAGGAATGTCTAGTGGCGAGGGCAGATAATCCACCACCGCGTCCAAAACAAATTGCACGCCCTTATTTTTTAGAGCCGATCCGGTAACCACCGGCACAATACTGTTGGCAATCGTCGCTTTGCGCAAAGTGGCCTTTAGCTCATGAAGCGCCGGAATTCTCCCCTCCAAATAGGAGTGCATCAGGCGGTCGTCCTGCTCCACGATTTTTTCCACCAATTCATGGTTTCGTAATTTAGCCTCATCGAGCATTTGGGCTGGAATCTCTCCCTCAACTATGTTTTCGCCTCGCTCGCCCGTAAAGTGATAGGCCTTCATTCGCAACAAATCCACAATGCCTTCAAAATTTCCCTCGAGTCCTATCGGCAATTGAATTGGAATGGCATTCGGAGTTAAACGATCTTGAATGGATTTCAAACTGTTTTCAAAGCTCGCGCCCATCCGGTCTAATTTATTAATAAAACAAATTCGCGGCACCTTGTAATCATCGGCGTACCTCCAGTTGGTTTCCGATTGCGGCTCCACGCCGGCCACGCCGTCAAACACCACCACCGCGCCGTCCAAAACGCGCAGCGATCTCTTCACCTCCACGGTAAAGTCAATATGTCCCGGAGTGTCAATCAAATTAATCCGGTGCTCATCGGCCTTGTCTTTGCCGGCCGCGTCCTTATGAGCGTAAGTCGGCGTCCAAAAACAAGTGGTCGCCGCCGAGGTAATCGTAATGCCTCGTTCGCGCTCCTGATCCATCCAATCCATCACCGTGTCGCCGGTATGCACCTCGCCTATCTTATGGGAAATTCCGGTATAAAAAAGAATTCGCTCTGAAACGGTTGTCTTACCGGCATCGATGTGCGCGACAACACCAATATCTCTCACTTTTTGCATTGGGTACTGCCTCATAGAATTATGAATTTGCGATTCCTTGCAAATTAATCAAAATAACCAGAGATATATTAATAAATTTTAAACATCCCGTCGCCTGATTGATTATATTTTTCTTTACCAAGAAAAATGCGCGAACGCTCGGTTGGCCTCCGCCATCCGATGGGTGTCCAACTTCTTTTTAATCGCGTTACCCTCATTTTTTGAGGCGGCGATTAACTCTTCCGCCAAGCGGGCCGCCATCGGCTTTCCTTTCTTGGCGCGGGCGCCAAGAATAATCCACCGCACCGCGAGCATAAACTTCCGCTCCGGCCGCACCTCTCTGGGCACCTGGTAATTGGCACCACCAACTCGTTTGGAAGCCACCTCCACCGCCGGCGAAACATTCTCCAAGGCCTTCTCAAAAATCTGCAATGGCTTCTCCTTGGTCTCCTTGGCGATAACGTCAAAAGCGTCATAAAGAACGCGCTCGGCGACCGACTTCTTGCCATCACTCATCAGGTAATTAATAAAACGCCCCACGGCCACACTTTCGTGCTTCATGTCTCCAACCCGCTCTCGGCTATAATTTCGTTTCTTTCTCATACAATTTATTTATTCGTATATTCGTAAAAAATTCGTAATTCGTTGATAGTCGCCTAACGCGCTACTCCTTCGCCTTCGGTGTCTTGGCTCCGTATTTAGAGCGTTGCTGTCTGCGGTCTTCAACTCCGGCGGTATCGAGCACGCCGCGCACTATGTGGTAGCGAACTCCCGGCAAATCCTTAACTCTTCCGCCTCGAATCACCACCACCGAGTGCTCTTGCAAGTTATGACCCTCGCCCGGAATATAAGCGGTAACTTCCATGCCGTTAGTCAGCTTGACTCTCGCCACTTTGCGCAAAGCCGAGTTTGGCTTTTTCGGCGTCGTAGTAAAAACTTTCACGCACACCCCCCGCTTAAACGGCGAAGGAACCGTAATCGGTCGGTTTTGAATGGCATTAAAATAACGGCGCAAAGCCGGAGCCTTCGCCTTATAGACGCGAGAAGTTCGCCCGCGCTTCACTAATTGCCTAATGGTTGGCATACAGGGAAACAGTGTAGCAAAGGTGCCAAAACCTCGTCAACCGGCAAAAAACGAGCCGCCTAAAATATCGCCGCGCTTCCAACAATAATTCTATAGATAAAAGCGATTACCGGCGTCACAAAATGGAAGCCAAAAAAAATGACGAAAAGCAGTATAAAAAATCCGTAGCGATTCAAAAAATGCTGAATCTCCTGAAAACCGTCCGGCAGAAGCGCGAACAAAACTTTAGAGCCGTCGAGCGGTGGAAAAGGCAATAAGTTAAAAATCGCGAGCGCTATATTGGTCAAAACAATCACATTAAAAGCCAAAATAAGCTCGCCAAGAAAACTCACCTGCGCGAGCGGAAACAAAACCCGCGCTATAATTCCAAAAAATATCGCGATCAAAATATTGCTCGCCGGCCCCGCTAGCGCCACCAGCCCCGCGTGCAATTTTGGCTTCCGCAAGTTAAACGGATTATAGGGTACCGGTTTCGCCCAACCCAAAGTCGTCTGCCCGCCGGAAATAAAAAACAAAGAGATTGGCAATAAAACCGAACCGAACAAATCCACGTGCTTAATCGGATTCAAGGTTAGCCGTCCGGCATCTCTCGCCGTCGTATCTCCCAAACGCAACGCTATCGCGCCATGGGAGATCTCGTGAATAATAACCGAAAAAATCAAGACAAAAAGCTGAAAAAGCAAAAAAGGAATAGAGTCCATAAAAATAAGCCTCGTTCCGCCCATGGCGGATTACATCAAGAATCAAAAACTACATAACCATGATTTAGCGAGTTAGGCGGCTAATCTCCGCCATGTATCGCTCCTTGTTCCACGACTCCGGCGACTTCAAAACCCGCGCGCCGTCCTTCACCAAAACCTTGGTGTGCTGATAACCAACCCCAAACTCCTTCGCCAAAGCTTTTTCATCCGCGTCGGTTTCCGAATCATTGTAATTCACCCGAAACCCAACGACTTTTTCGTTCGTAAGTCCGTTAAAAACCTCCTGCATCACCGGAAACTCGGCCTTGCAAATAGGACACCAGTTCGCGTAAAAATAAAGCACCGTGAGTTTGCCACTCTTAACCGCAACTTCATAATCCGTTTTATTAAACGCGAGCAAAGGCGAAGCACTGCCTGCCAAAACTTGGCCAACATAGGAACCAGTCGGAGTATCGAGGGTATTCTGACCATCAACCAGCGGTAACGGCGAAGTCGGCATCGGCAAAGATACTTGGCTCACCACATCGCCCTTCGGCGCCTCGCTTCTCAGGTTCGCCGAATAAAAACCGACACCAATCAAAACAATCAGCAAAATACCGATAATCCAAATCGCGCTAAAACCTCGTTCTGGTGTATTCATCAGAAAAGTATAAGGCCTGAATCCCGAGAACGCAACCAAAACAAAAACACCCGCCGGAAAAAATCCAACGGGCGTTTTTGTGGAAAACGGAGAGACTACCAGTTACTGCCGGAATCTCGTCCGCCGCCGAAGCCACCGCGACCAAAGCCTCCATCGCGACGCGGAGGACGGGCCTCCATCGGACGGGCTTCATTCACGATCAGCGTTCGACCGCCAAGCTCCTTGCCATTCCACATTTCGATCGCTTTCATAGCTTCCTCATCGGAGGCCATTTCAACGAAACCGAAACCCTTGGAGCGGCCGGACATCTTGTCCATGATGATGGTCGCCGAAGCTACAGTTCCCGCTTGAGCGAAAGCTTCTTTCAAAGCCTCGTCATTCGTGCTGTAGGGCAATCCACCAACGTATAATTTCTTAGCCATCGGTACGTGTGTGTTTGTCTTTTTCTTTGGTGTAAGCCGACCTTCTCTCTTGTTCCTACTTCACGAAAGACTTTCGTCTCCGACTTATCCTCACACGTATAAACGCGCTAGGCCTTGGAAACTAAAATGAGAAAAACTTACAACCCAGGCAGTATACACGAGACCCTCAAAAAAAGCAAGGGGGTGTGCTGGAGGTGGTGTATCGACAACACCAAGGCGTCAACAATGCATCTATTTTTTACCTAGCCAAAGCTAGAAGCAAATAGACAAAGTAGCGTAAAAAATCCGCAGACTCCAAAAAAAACCGAGCATTACCAGAGCAAAAACGGAGCCATGGCGGGGTTAACCTCCACCACCAACTTCATAAACCACATCCTTTCTCTCCACCACTATTTTCCAGCCATGTCGCTTCGCGTAACGATACAAGCCAGCATTTGGATTAAAACAAATCGGTCGATCCACCAGCTTCAAAAAAGAAATATCACTACTCGTATCTCCCACGCCCACCGACCCCCGCAAGGCCAGCCCCTCCTTCTCCATCGCTCTTCGTAAAACTTTAGCCTTATCAAAAATAAGATCGGGATAGAGTGTTCCGGGCAAAAGCCGTCCACGGGCGTCCAACTCGTGTAAACGGGCATAAATCTTATCAAATCCCAAATGCTCGGCAAAAAAATCAACCACGGTTTTTGGCGAATGGGAAATCGCCAGCAAAAAATAACCTTTTTTCTTCAGCTTGGCGACCAAGTCGCGCGTGTAACGATAAACCCGTCCGCGATGAAACATCGCCACGCTTCGCGACACCCGCCGAAAGTCAGCCATCGGCACCCCGCGAATATATTTTTCAAATCCCTTAATCACTCCCGCTATGTAATCTTCGTAGCTTCCGGTCCGCGACAGCCAAGCACGATACGCCGTGGCATAAACCTTCTCCACTTTTCGCGGAAAAATCCCCGCCTGAATCAGCCCCTCGGTAAGCTCGATTAACAGACTGGAGCGAAAAATCGTCCCATCAATATCAAACACCGCCACCTTCCGTTTCGCCATATAAAACAACTATACTCCGCAGAGCCTGAAGCGTGAAGTTTGACACTCATAAAAAAGCTATATAATCTATAAAAATCTTGCGAAGGAACTTCTCGTACTTTGTTTTTTAGTAAAACTATTGTCTCTCTGTTCCTCTGCAAGTATCCGGTGAAACTATTGATCCAGTGTGCTTTTGACACTTGAAGAACGGCGTTTCACCGCCTCCGGTAGTCGCAAGACTGCCGGTTTTTTGTCTTCCCCTCCCTATATAATCCCAACCCTTCCCCTTCACCCTCTACCCTATTTATTCAGCTCAAAATACACCACCCGAAACGGAAAACCCGGGATCAAGCGCAAATTCATCGTCCCCAAATACCTCCCGGGAGAAACCTGCACCAACTCGTCCAATATCGGTCGCAACCAAAATGGATTTTGCTGAATGTCATAGTCAATCTTGAGCACCGTAAGCTCCGAATCGCCCACGCTCCTTCCGGTTGAAGTTTTAAACGGAAAACGCTCTTTGGTAGTATCGTTGCTTCCAAAAACATTTATTCCGGATAAATTAGTCGCGTCAAATTTTTTACCGCGCCACGATCCGGTATAAAAACTCGCCGACCCTTTGTAAAAACCATCCAGCGCGGGATTCGGTACGCTACCTTTTAAAAATTCAGCGTGTCTCAAACTTCGCCCCGTCCACCAATTCAAAATAAATCCAAGCGCCAGCAATAAAATAGCTACTCGAAAAACCAAGCGAACCAATGACCACAAAAATCCAAACATATTCAATACCAAAGGGTAAAGACCAGCGCCATCACCGCCATTGAAGCCAAATAATACAGCGACCCGATCCAAAACAAAGTTGGTGACTTTTGCTGGCTATAGAGCATATCGTTGGCCTTCACGCTAAACACAAAACCCAGCCACAAAGCGAAGGTGAGTTTCAAAGCCGGAAAAACTTCGGTCAGATTTAAATTGACCAGCAGCAGGTAGAGCATTGCCGCCAAAAGCAATCCCAATCCAAAACTCGTGGCATAAATCCCACCCATTCCATTTTTTGACATCTTCATCCCCTCCTTGGAAACACCGCTGGCTTTTATCCAAAGCGGACCAAAAACCCACGGCGAATACCACAAGAAACCAACCACCATATTAAGCACCCCGGCCAGCAAAAGCGGCCACCACCCAAAAGATAGATAGTTCATACTAAAAAATTATAGCATACCAATGTGAACCTCCACGGCCTTACGGCCGTGGCCTCCTTGGAATACCCCTCGACTACGCTCGGGGTATATGCGCTTCATCCCCGGCCTAAAATGGCCGGGGTTTTCTTATGTTGCGCATATAAAAAGAGCCGCGCCAAGAAGACGCGACTCTGTATCCAAAAGAACTAGGGAATGACATCCGAAACCACGCTGCCGCTAGAGAAGGCCTGTCCGATCGCGGTCGTGGCGCCCTTGGCATATTTCTGCGGATTGATTTCGTGAAGCGAAAACAATCTACCCTCGCCCCAAAATCCGCAATAAAGACCGGCGGTCTCACAGCAACCAAACGTTAGATGCGTAAAACGATGTTGCGCGCCTTGCCACGCGAGCCCCACCGCAGTTGCCGGCAAGATCGGCTCCAGACAAGTCGCGCAGAGCGTGCAAAATCGGTTCAAATATTGCGTGGTACAGGCGTTACACATCGGGGAAGACATCAAACTAAGCGGTCGACCGAGAACGATATATTCCACCTCCATCTCGGTTACGCCATGTGAACAAGAAATCTTTTCTCCGAAACTCACCGGATTATCTTTCAGCATCCCCTTGGTATCGTACTTTTTCGCCAGCCAGCCTCGTCTTCGCAACCAGTTTGCCAACCGCTTCAGCAGTCTCATGGAAACTCCTTGTAAAAGTGCCAATCGCACAAAATCCAAATCTCCCACCTAACAAGACAACAAAATACCACCAATCCAATAAAAAAACAAAACAACCTTCCTTATTAAAAAGAAAACTTCTTCTCTTTCTTCCCGCGCCCGGGCCAGCACACCAAGCACGCGCCGCTTCCGCGATACAAATGCCCGCGACTGCAAATTTTTTGCTTTTTAATTAAGCCCTTCTTTTTCATAAAATGATTCAGAAGAGTTATCGGGCAGTAGGTTTAATGTCCATGTTGACCGCCCTCCGTATCGCCATCGAACACCGTCGGGTTCTTGTCTCCAGCCACCTCAATTACTCCCCACGCGCCACGATCCAATCTGGAAAGAGCGTGATCTACAAGAATATATTTCCCCGGTACCTCTAGCTTAAAATCAGTTATCGCCGCTCCGCCCGCCGGCACCAAGGTAGTTTGAACATTTTTAAACAAAGCGCCTCCAATTGAAGCTTCGGGGTAAACCGTATCAAAAATTTCGCCGATGACGTGGAACGATGAAATAAGATTGACCCCACCATTGCCGATAAAAATTCTTACGGATTCGCCGACATTCGCTTTCATGTTGCCAACCAACCCCTTGGTCTTGCCATTGAAAACAATATATTCTGGATGGCCATCCAGCATTTTTTGGGCATCAAAAATTTGCAAACCCTTTTTACCCAAACCACCGGTACTATAAAATTCTCCTTGCATTACGTAAAATTCTCGATCTACTTTGGGCAGGCCTTCTTTCGGTTCAACCAAAATCAAACCATACATCCCATGAGCGTCGTGGGTGGCTACGTTGGGATGGGCGCAATGGTAAACATACAAACCGGGATTCAGAGCCTTAAAAGTCATCGTCTTAGATTCTCCGGGCGCGACATTGGTAAGTACCGCTCCCCCGCCAGGACCGGTAACCGCGTGAAGATCTATATTGTGATGATTAATGCTGGATGGATTATTTTTTAAAGTCAGCTCAATCGTGTCGCCCTCGCGAACGCGAATGAATGGCCCCGGCACTGTGCCGTTAAATGTCCAATAGTTAAAAGATATGCCGGGCGCCATTTCAGCAATAACCTCTTTGGTCTCCAATTCTATTTTTATGTTTTCTGGATGATTTCTATTAATCGGAGTTGGAATATCGTTGGGGTCGCGAACGATAGAGGCGATTCGCTCCACACTTCCCGATTTCGCAAAGAATTTTAAAATGTTCTTAAAGGGGAGGCCGGGTCCATCCGCCGGTCCGAATGTCCTCAAGAAGAAGGGATACTCCAATCGCTCCGGAAGGGCATATGGTATGAAGGCAAAAAAAGATATTCCGACAAGAATCACCGAAAAAATAGCGGCGATCTTCCACGAATGGAACTTGCGAATAATCCAGAAAGTAAAAAACCCAAAGGCCAAAATAGAAATTACCAGGCCAAAAACTTGAACCAATATAAATTTAATGAGTGAAAGAAATTCCATATTATCAAAAACAGTATAGCAAATCGACCATTAAAACTCCCCAAAAAAAACTCCTGCCGACAGGCCAATTCCGATTATTTAGAGCGATGAACACAGCCGGCCCAACAACAAGGTCGGCGCATACCGGAAGCAAGTTTTGAACGCCCCACCTCAATCCGGCGTTCTCTAGTTTCTTTTTTCTTCGCGGATAGAATCCAACAAATCCACTCATTGCGCGCGAGCGGTGTAATATCTTCCCAGACCGCCAACATTTTAGAATTAGACAATATAGCCTTTTGTAAATCCGCCGGCATTTTGTGAGCCACGCCACCGGCGATCATTTTGGTATTTAGTGGAACCGCTTCTCTTCTTCGCCTGTTTAAAGTTTTATGCGCAAGAAAATTGGCCATAAAAAATTATTTTCTCACTTTAGATTTTCTATTTAGAACGTTTTGCGCCGAAGCCGAGCTACTAAATGATAGTAAATTCTATCCGAAGCGATTTGCTTCGTATTTAATTTTCGGTTCTGCTGGATTCTTGCCACGCTTTTTCATTGCTTCTAGAACTTTCTCATATGGAACTAGGGTCAGTGAGGCATCTTTCTTAAGCTCCTCTAAAATATTCTCCACATGGATTTCTTTTATAACCGGGTTTTCAATTTTCGAGACAAATTCAACATGACTCAGACGAGGGTCAGAAATAAAATTATCCCCCGCGACTTCATATAAGATACCAGGCGCATTGAGAAGCGCGAGTTTACCTTCTTGTAATTCATCAATATACATTTCTTCTTTATGTGTCTCTTGGTCTACAAAATAACCAACAGCAAGTTCATTCCCAGTTCCATGGATCATCGCCAAAGCAAACCTTCTATCGGAAGTAGCGAAAACGACAAATTCGCCGTCAATGGCATTATGCGGAAAAGGCATAAGGACTTTTATTCCAGCTCTAGTTGATCCGTGATATAGAGTTTTGCCTTTTACATTTATTTTCATAAATAGTTCGAATCCTTCACATCACTATATCAAAAATTGATACCCGCAAGGAGTATCAATTTTTGCTACGGCGGAGGTGAGAGGATTCGAACCTCTGATGCCTTGCGGCATGCCATCTTTCCAAGATGGTGCACTAGACCACTATGCGACACCTCCTTCGTTGGCCGACGAGACCGAAAATACAATACAACGTCTCCGCTATCTTGTGACCACCTCACTCTAACTGCTGGGGGCTAAACTTTCAACTCAAAATAAACCCGCTGGTTTAAATTCCATAGGTCACCAAGCTGACCAGCGCGAAAAGAATGCCTAGATACAAAACAATCTCCGCCGCGGTGAGCAAAAATGGAATGCCGGTTACGGCATAGAGCAACAATAAGCTCAACCCAACCGACTGCAGAATCATTTTTAATTTTCCCCATCGGTTGGCGCTGATTTCACGATTGCTGTTATTTTTTAAATAATACGCCGTGCCGATCAAAACCATTTCAATAAAGATAATAAAAAAAGTGATGTCAAAACCCAGATATCGAGGAACGATGACGAGCGCGGTGAGCCCGATCAAAAGCTTGTCGGCCATCGGATCGTAAACCTTGCCCCATTCGGTTACTTGATTGCGCGTCCTCGCCAAAGCGCCATCCAAGGCGTCGGTAAAAGCGGCGATGATAAAAAGCGGAATCCCAATCGCGTAATGCTGGGTGTAAAGCAAAAACAGCACAAATGGCGTCATAAAAAAACGCGCGATGGTCAAATGATTCGGCACCACCTTCAGCGGAAACATCCACAGAAAAAAAACCTTAAGAAACTTATCCGTGAGCGTAACCACCGGCTGGTCGCTAACCGGCAAAGGCTTCGCCGGCAAGTCTTGGAAGGCATCGGTAAAATCGGGCAAACCTTCGGGTACGGCTTTTTTGCGAGGCATACTTATAGGGTAAAGGTTTTAGATAAAATGGTAAAGATAAACTTTAAATTTCCATTCCCCGCAAGGCCTTAATCCTCTCCTCAACCGGCGGGTGAGTCATAAAAAGTTTATAGAGCCACGGCTTGCGCTGTTTGCCGTCAAACGGATCATCAAACCACAGGTGAGCATTGGTGTTGGTCGCCGCCCGCATCGGCCGCGGATCCTGAGAAATTTTCTGGAGAGCGCTTGCCAATCCCTCGGGATAACGGGTCAAAAGCGCCCCCGAAGCATCCGCCAAAAATTCCCGTCGCCGCGAAATAGCCAACTGCATTAAAACCGCGGCAATCGGCGCCAGAATCATGGCCGCCAAAGCCAAAAACATAATAAGCCCGCCGCCGGAATCATTGTTGCTTCGCCGTCTAGATCCGCCAAACCCCTCAACGCCGCTCGGGGTAAACCACAGCGATCTCATAAACAAATCGGAAAGAATAGAAATAAAACCAACCAACACAATAACCATGGTCGAAACCAGCATGTCTCGATTGTCGATATGCGACAGCTCGTGAGCAATCACACCCTCAAGTTCGGCGCGATTAAGCCGTTCCAAAAGTCCGCTTGTAACCGCAAGCGCGGCGTGCTCCGGATTCCTGCCGGTCGCAAAAGCATTCGGCACCGGCTCCTGCATTAAATAAATTTTCGGCACCGGCAACCCGGCCGTAATGCAAAGATTCTCCACGATGTTATAAAGTTCCCGCGCGTCCTCTCTCTTAACCGGATCCGCCTTGGCCATTCGCAAAGCAAGTTTGTCTGAATGCCAGTACGCCGTCACGTTCATCACCACGCTAAATATAACGGCAAAATAAAGAATCGCCGGATTTCCGTAAGCCCGCGAAAAAACCCAACCAATGCCAATAACCACCGCCAAAAAAATGGCAAAAATCAGCCACGTTTTCCGGACGTTTCTATCCTTATTTTCATATAAAGAAGACATTAAATGAAAGTAAAAGTCACCGCCTCTTTAAAATTAACCATTAAAAGCGAAACTATCTGTGTCGTTAGAAGAATCAATGAAAAATGATTTGTCACACCTAGAACATACATATCTTATGCGAAGATTTGTTTGATCCTTTTCTTTTACGACAACAGACTCTTTGCAACAACTAGACTTTAGTCTATCTAGACTTCGCAAAGACTCAGGATTATTTTTCCAGGCCATTTTTTCTTAAACAGTTTTGATAAAAAAATTCAAAAATATCTATACCTTCTCGTGAATCTATTTTGGGGTTATTAAGTTCACTTATGCTAGTTTTTGCAAATTGTACACACTCCTCTCTAATAATGCCTTCCCTATATGAAAACCAGTAAAAACTAAAAATAAAAACGGCTGAAAAGAAAACTAGCAGAGTTGTATGGATAATTTTCATTATTTTATACTAAACCATGTTAAAATTTTACATTAACAACTTCCTTCTCGCCTGCGGAGATAACCTCAAAAAATTTCTCCTCATGAAAACCAAACACGCCGGCGATGACGTTGCCGGGAAATGAATGAACCTTGGTATTCATGTCCTGCACCGTGTCGTTATAAAACCGGCGCGCCGCCTGAATCTTGTTTTCGGTGTCCGACAACTCGGTCTGAAAAGACAAAAAATTGGTATTGGCTTTTAGCTCCGGATAATTCTCCGCCACCGCGAACAAGGTCTTTAAAGTTCCCGACAAGGCATTTTCGGCCTTGGCCTTTTCGAGCGGATTTCCACCGGCGCCCATAACCGCCGTACGAGCAGAGGTCACGCTCTCCAGCACTCCTTTTTCGTGCGCCATATAACCCTTGACCGTTTCCATTAAGTTCGGAATCAAGTCGTACCGACGCTTGGTCTGCACGTCAATATCCGACAAGGCCTCCCGAATCCGAAAGCGCGAGCGAATAAAACCGTTATACACGGTCACCACCCATAAAAGAACGATCCCCAAGACAACCAACACTACATTAAGTAATGACATATACCCAAAGAATAGCACAAAAAGCCACTTTTCCCTAACTTAATCAACTTCTTTGCTGACGAGACCTCCCCAGCGCAGAATTTTTTAAGCAGTGCTAGGCGTGGTCGAGAAAACGATGCAAGACTCCATCAGCGCAGGATTTTTGAGATAGCTCGAGGAGTGCGCGAGTAGCGATTGAGCTGTACTTACTTAGTACAACGAAAGAGCAACGGAGCGCACGACAAAGAAATATCTCAAAAAGACCAGCTGAAAAAACTAATAATCCCCGCCCATGCCGCCTCCCATCATCTCCTCCCCCTGACCCGAAGACTTCTTTTTCTTTTCCGGGATATCCGCCACCACCGCCTCCGTCACCAAAAATAGCGAAGCCACGGAAATCGCGTTTTGCAACGCCGTCCGCACCACGCGCGTCGGATCAATAATTCCAGCCGAATATAACGCTTCGTAAACTCCGGTCGCGGCGTTAAATCCAAAATCGTCCTTGCCTTGCAAAACCTTGTCCAACACCACGGCTCCGTCATGTCCGGCGTTCTCCGCGATCTGCTGCAACGGCGCTCGAATGCCGGCCAGCACGATTTTCGCGCCAACTATTTCCGGCAGCTGCTCCTTGCCGTAACCGTCAATCAACTCCTGCACCGCGTGCGAAGCGCGCACCAACGCCACACCACCGCCCGGAACGATGCCCTCCTCAATGGCCGCCTTGGTTGCCGCCACCGCGTCTTCAATCCGATATCGCTTTTCTTTTTGCTCCACCTCGGTAGCCGCGCCAACTTTAATCACGGCGACTCCGCCCGAAAGTTTGCTCAAGCGCTCCTGTAATTTTTCCTTATCAAAATCGGAAGTCGATTTGGCAATCTGATTTTTTATCTGCGCGATTCGGTCGGCAATTCCCGACTTATCTCCCTTACCACCAACAATCGTCGTGATGTCTTTGGTAGCAACCACCCGATGCGCCTGACCCAAGTGCGCCACCTCAACCGCTTCCAGCTTGCGCCCAACTTCTTCCGAAATAAACTCGGCTCCGGTAACAGTCGCTATATCCTGCAACATCTCCTTCTTGCGATCGCCAAAGCCCGGCGCCTTCACCGCTAAAACGGTAAAGATTCCGCGCAACTTGTTGACCAAAAGCGTCGCGAGCGCCTCGCCCTCCACATCCTCCGCCACAATCAAAAGCTCCTTCTTGCCGGATTGAACCAATTTTTCCAAAAGTGGCAACAGGTCGTTAATCGCTCCGATTTTTCTGTCGGTTACCAAAATATACGGACTTTCCAAAACCGCCTCCATTCTTTCGGAGTTGGTTACCATGTAAGCCGAAAGATAACCGCGATCAAATTGCAAACCCTCCACAACTTCTTTAGATAATCCCATCGTCTGCGACTCCTCCACAGTCACCACGCCGTCCTTGCCGATTTTCTCAATCACCTCGGCGATCAGCGCTCCGATTTCCGCCTCCCGCGCCGAAATTGTCGCCACTTGGGCGATCTCTTCCGAACCGGTAAGTTTCTTGGAGATTTTTTTAAGCGAAGCCAAAACAGCTTGATGCGCCTTTTCCATTCCGCGCCGCAAACCAACCGGATCCACGCCGGAGGCCACACTCTTTAATCCCTCCTCCACAAAAACCTGTGTCAAAAGAGTTGCGGTCGTAGTACCATCGCCGGCAATGTCGTTAGTCTTGGAAGCCACTTGCTTTACCAGTTCCGCGCCGATATTTTCTATCTTGTCTTCCAGTTCAATTTCCTTGGCAATCGTCACGCCATCATGCGTGATAATCGGCGAACCATAACTCTTTTCCAAAACCACTGCCCGACCCCTCGGCCCCAAGGTAACTTTAACCGCGTTCGCCAGCTTATCCACTCCGCGCTTCAGCGCCTGTCGCGCCTTTTCGTTGAATAAAATTTGTTTAGCCATAGTATTACTAATTTGCTAATTTTTACTAATAGAAGAATAAACGCCTCCCATCATTCGCCTTGATTTGATTTGCGCCGGTCTACTCAATGACCGCCAAAATGTCATCCTCCTCGCACACCAAATATTTCTTTCGATCTATTTCAATCTCATCCGGACCGTATTTTTTAAACAGAACAACATCGCCGACTTTCACCGACATTGGAATTCGCTCGCCCCTTTCGCTAAGCTTTCCCGGACCGGTCGCGAGAACTTTGCCCTTCATCGGCCGTTCTTTCTCGGCGGTATCCGGAATCACAATTCCCGATTTGGTGGTTTTATCGTCAGTCATCGGCTCCAAAAAAACCCGATGAGCCAGTGGTTTAAAATTCATATTTTTGCTTTTATTTTTTGACCTTGTAAATAAATCACGAAAGCGCCTCCGACACTATTTAAATTAAGGCACCTTCTAGAGGTCTGATTATAGCCAAAAAAAAGCCAATGTCAACTTTTTTTGCCCGTGCGTTTCTTAATCCCATTTTAAACCTACGGATTTGAGCGCCCGCCCGACTGAACGTAGTCGTTCGGGCAGGCAGTTTGAGGCGCGAGCGAGGCGCGGAATAAGCTGTACTTAGACAAGTACTGCGTTGAGCACCGCAGCCCGCAACAAAGACCTGTCTGCCGTAGGCAGAAATGTGTCAGATTTTGAGGTTCTAGATTATAAAAATGGCCTCGCACTACCCGAAGGTAATACAAGGCCAAGAACTTTCACTTCAAACTTGAGCTAATTCAGAACCGGCGCGGGCACCTCGGTCTCGAGCTTCGTCCACTCGCGGTAGAGCCACTCCACAAACTTGGTCGCGGTACGCCGTAACGCCATCTTGTGGATATGGCCATTGGTGTAACGCTTCACCATTTTGGACTTCGGATCAGTCGGATCGGAGGGAACCAGAATCGGCTCCGGATGCCTCTCGCGAAGCTTCACCTTGTATTCGCGCAACTTCTGACCCCACACGCTATCGGGGCGCCGATTGAACTGATCGGTCAGCAAGTGAAGCGCCTGTCGCGCATTCGGAACCCAGTTGGCAACTTGACCGGCTCGACGGCGGGGCATCCTTCCGTCAGACATCACATGCGCCCCGCAGAAAGCCTTGAGCTTCTTCTTATTAGCAAAACGGCGAATATCCCCAATCACCGACACGATACCAGCGGCGATGGTTTCTCCGGCGCCTTCGATATCTTCAAAAATCTTCCAAACCGGAAGCGCGTGCACAACCTTCTTCAGATCGCGATCGCGTTGCCTCTCTTCCGTAAGCAGACCCTGAAAAACCTTGTCGTTTGCCTTGGCTTCGTCAAAGAGCGCCTCAACTTCACCTTCGGGATAGCGACCTTCTTCCGAAAGAAAGATCTTGCCAATGAACTGCTGACGCAATCTCTGCTCGCACCCGATTCGCGCTCGTTGAGCCTCTTGTCTGGCAAAATAAGCCTCGCGCACTCGGATGAGCGCCCGATCGCGTGGCGTCATCTCGCGGAAAACATCGGCACTTGCCTCAAAGATTCGAATCAGATTCAGGTGATCATCTTCCTTGACGGCCTCACCTCGCAAATCCTTCAGATGAAACGACGGAACGCGACAAACCTTGGCCCCAACCTCCTCGCCTCTGCGAGAAAGAGCGGCGGCAAAACGGTCGCCGGATCCGCCAAGCGACATCAGCACAACATCATCGCGGTGCAACCCTTCAAACTCAACCGGAACCTTTGCCAGAACCTGCGCCCCACTCACCTCGTCCTTCGTCCACTTGCAGTGTCGCGCTTGGTAAGAAGAGGGATTATCGCCCTCCTCAGCCGGTCGCCAGGCGATCGGAAAGAGGTGGAGCAAAAAGTCCAACTCCGCCTGATCGTCGGCAAGCTCATGCGTAACCAAGTGGTCGCCATCCTTGATGGCCACCATCGTCGGCCGCGCCTCGCCCTTGGCAGTCTGCTTGACTCGATGTCGCACGCCAATCAAACGCATCGCAAACCTCGCTTTCGTTCCCGAAGGAACATTTAAGATCGAGCGCGGGAAAACACGTTCGTGATAGTCCTACAAGGACAACCTTATAGAAGTCTCCCCGCGCCCAAGGTAAGAAGCTGAACGTCGGAAAACACTTCAAATTTAGTCCCAAAAGAACACTCGCAAAATCGTCTCCCGACGTTCAGAGTAAGAAGCTGGAATGCCGAAAAACAGCACCAGAGAAGTTTCTCTTGAAAACAACCGATTCCAAGTCTTCCGGCACTCCAGGAATTTGAAGAGGTGGTGAAAACAGCGGAACGATAGTTCTAGAAAAAAACACTCTCACCCAAGTCTCCACCACCTCTAATACCAGCCACAGCACCGCAGTGCGGAATAAGCGGAGCGCACATCACACGCTAAGTCTCTCCTCCTAGGAGGAAAAACAAATCGATCGTAGTGCGCTCCACAAGTAAGAATCCCAAGACGGCACATTCTGACACTAGTCTCCGAAGAAACAATTTGGCGAAAGTACCGCCTCGGGAAGAGCGAGAAGGAACACCTGCATATTAGTCTTTAAAAAACAAGCTAATCTAAGTTCTATCCCGCCCTAATTTGGTTTTCAAAGTACGCCCGGAAACGAGAAAACATCGAAATCATAGTTTTCCAACAGATCTCCCAAAGTCTCCCCATCTCCGAGCCAACCAAACATAGCAAATAAAGCCATTATTTGTCAAACCCGCTTTGTCTTGTCCGCTCTTTTATTCGTACACTTGCCCGTCAGTAGCCCTGCCTGCCGGAAGGCAGGTCGAGCGGAGGCGGGTTCGTAAAAGATCCGTTATTCGCTGATGCAATCTCTATTCCCATCGCGCCGTACCAACTTATTTTTCGTATGAAACTCCAGCAAATCGTCGCTATAAGCCATTCGCAACTTATCGGCCTGCGGATGATGCGCTAAGCCCCGTTTAATTTTCCAGACTTGAACCGCGCGCAAAACACCTTCCACAAAATCTCCAAATCGTCCGGAAAGTATTCGCTCCAGAAAAATCGCCGGCCGCGAAGCCGAACCGGAAATATAGCGCAAATCAACCGGCAAAAAATCCGGCATCTTGACCCACTCTCCGTTCGCCGCCAAAAAACGGGAAATTATCTCTAGCGCTCCCCAAACCGGAATCAGCTTTGGATAAAGTTCTCGCCAGTAATTATTGTATGGTGGCGCCAAACGATAAGAATTTTCGGTTACAAAATGATTAAAACAAAGCTTGTCCGAAGCCAGAATCTTGTGATCCAATCGCGAACGGCGCCAGCCCAAAAAACCAAAAATAACGGCGCAAAAAAAGCGCACCGTAAAAATCCTTCCCCGTCTTGCGCCCACAATCACGTCAAAATCCGAATCCGGACTCACCTCCCCCAACGCCATGGAGCCGGCGCCAATCACAAAATCCAAAAACGGCGCCAGTCGAAAAAATCGCGCCCGCCGTAAAAACTTCTTCCACTTTAAGTCGTAGAGAACTTGAGCTCGGCGACGCTCAATCAAGCGGTTCATTTACCCATTGTACCTTGGTCCAAGACTCCGCGCCCAATTTGACAAAATCATCACAAACAAATAATCTGATTGCGGTTCGTTGACAACCACTCACAAGAAAGGAATCGCCGTGGAAGACATTACCGACAAGATTACAATCGCCTTCGCGCTTGTAATTGAGCGCCTTCGCCTTCAGAAGAAACTAGTCCTCAGTAACGAGCTCAAGTTTGAATTGCAGGCCTATCTCAAGAACAAGCACGGCTCCAATTGGCACCGCCCGGAAATGATGCTCGTCAAGGCGTTGATGGGAGCGGAAATTCTGGAATCGCTAGGAGAATCGCCCCGCGACGTTACCGAGATGACTCAAGTCGAAATGGAAAAGCTCATTGAAGACACTGCCGACAAGATCTTGATCTTAAAACTTCGCCACCAAACCCAAACCGGAAACTGAAAGGACGACTCATGGATCCAACCTTCCGCGGCATGCTGATGCTGGCCGAACACCTGGCCAGAGACATGTTTGAAGCGCCAGACCGAACTCCGGAAATTGATGAATTGCGCGTTGAAGGATTGTTGATCGCCATGAAATACATTACCGACTACGGTTCGACCATGCGCCTTTTTGGTCAGAACAGTGACCGCAAGATAGACCCCAACACAACCAACATTGATCTCCGCAAAATCACCGAAGAAGATTTGTCTCTGCGACTCATACTTTTGGCTATCAGCGAAGCAAAAAATACCCTACCCCATCATCTGCTCACCGATCTTCCTCGGGCGAGAAAAGAGGAGCTGGTTGAATCGTTTTTTGCCAAGACCAAAGCTCAAGAGGACTTGAAGCGAAAACTGATCGAAATACCCGTGGAGCACTTTCACGGCAAGCAGATACGCCTTCCGCCCTTAAGGAGAAAGTAAATGAATCTATTAGGCTTGATTCTAGCCCTTGCGAGTGTCGGTTCGCTTACGCTGGGGATGCTTTTGGTGTTTAGAAAGTTTTATTGTGACAGTAAAGATTCAGAAGCGTGCGATCGCGGTCAATACGAGCTAGCAAGGAAATATCGTAATCATTCCAACCGCCTAGACAGACCCACAGAGATTCTACTTATTACAGCAGCGATCTTTGCTTTCGTGGCTTGCATTATTGACAAAGACATCATGATTCCCCGAAACGGCGGCGGCAATGACAACTTCGCCCGTATCGCTATTGCGTGGTACCTGATCTTTCGCAATCACAAATGAAAAGCCACCCCCGACAAGACAAAAATTCACACAAGCCGCTTCCCCAAGCGGCTTTTTTCTTGTCCTAGATTCTGCATTCATATTTTCAAGACCTAGTTCGATAATCATTCAGAAGGCATCGACAGAACAAACACATCCGGATGCCCGCCCGTACCGAACTTCATTACGTTCGGGCGGGCAGTTTGCGCCACGGAATGAGCTGTACTTATGCAAGTACAGCGTTGAGCAGCACAGCCCGCAACAAAAACCTGTCTCCCGAAGGGAGAAATGCGCCGGATGTGTGTTCTGTTAAAACATCTCCTCCTGCGCGCTCGGCTTCTCCACCAAGGTCGGCAAAACCCCCGTCGCCGTTCCGGTAATTTTCAAAACATCCTTATCAATCTTGCCAAACTCCTTGTAGGCGCTGTTATACATTCCCACCGTCGTTCCCAAGTTCTTCCCCATTTTCTGCAAAAAATCCTCAAAAGCGGCGAGGTGCCGCCCCAAATTCTCCACGTGTTTCACGATCCCCTGCGCCTCCTCGGATATTTTTTGATTTTTAAGCCCCTGCAAAACCGTTTGCAGATAGGCCAAAAAAGATGTCGGCGAAACAATAATGACTTTTTTCTTGGCGGCGTAGCCAATTAAGCTATTGGTATCGCTCTCCACCGCCCCAACCTTATTAATCAACAAGTCGTAATAAACCGCCTCGGATGGAATAAACATAAACGCAAAGTCCATCGTATTTTCCTCCGGCTTCACATATTTAGAAGTTTCGTCAATTCTTGTTTTGATATCCGACAAAAAAGCGCTCTCATACTGCTTCTTTTGCAACGGCTCCCGCGCCTCCAAAATCCGATTGTAATTTTCCAAACTAAATTTGGAATCCACCGGAACAATGCGCGCCGCCAAAAAAACCACCGCATCCACAATCACTCCGTTCTTGAACTTGTATTGCATCTCATACGAACCCGGCGGCAAGACATTTTTCAAAACCGTTTCCAGATAATATTCGCCCAAAATTCCCCGCTGTTTCGGATTCTTCAAAATATCCTGCAGATTTTTAAGCTGATCGGCAAAACCCACCACCTGTCGATTGGTTTCATCAAGCTTGGTCAGACGCTCGGTTACATCGCGCACGATCCGGGCGCTTTCGCCAAACTGCCTCTGCATCGCCTGCGTGGACTCCGAGAGTTTGGTATCCAGTGTCTTCGTTGACTCGCCAAGCTTCATATCCAAAACCCGGCTTAATTCCGTAAGCTGATTCTGCAACAGCACCATCGGCGTACCGTCGGGCTTTACCTCTCTGGATTTTTTGACTTCCCGATAAATCAACCAAAAGCCCGCCAAAACCACCACGCCCAAAATAACCAAAATCGTCTGCATGTAAATAATCTTATCACAAAAAATCACCGAAACGGTACCGTAGCGAAGCTACTCAATTTCCCATATAATGAAAAATAGCATGCGCCTCTATAACACACTAACCAAAACCGAATCCGAGATCGTCTTCCCCACGAAAAAGAACCTCAACCTTTTTGTCTGCGGCCCAACCGTCTACGACGACCCTCACCTCGGCAACGCCCGCGTCTATCTTACCTTCGACACCCTTGTTCGCTTCTGGCGCTCGCAAGGCAAAAAAATCTTCTACCTCCAAAACATCACCGACATTGACGACAAAATTATCGCCAAGGCCCGCGAAGAAAACGCCACCCCCAAGGCCATCGCTCAAAGATACCTCCGCGCCTACCAAAAAAATATGCGTTCGCTGGGCGTTATTTCCGTAGACCGCTACGCCCTCGCGACCAAATATATCAAAGATATCAAACGCCAGATCGAAACCCTCATCGCCAAAGGCCACGCCTACAAGATAGAAAATGACGGCTGGTATTTTGACTTGAAAACTTTTTCGGACTACGGACAACTGGCCGGACGCACGGTGGAGCAAGCCGAAGACGGCACCTCTCGCATAGATGCAAGCGACCAAAAAAGAAACCGGGGCGACTTCTGTCTGTGGAAGTTTAAGCGCGATGGCGAGCCAAGCTGGCGAGCAAACTTCGGCGACGGCCGGCCCGGCTGGCACATCGAAGACACCGCCATTTCCGAACATCACCTTGGCCAGCAATACGATCTGCACGGCGGTGGCGTTGATTTAACCTTTCCCCATCACGAAGCTGAGATTGCCCAGCAAGAATCTGCCTCCGGCAAAAAACCCTTCGTTCGCCACTGGGCGCATATTGGCCTCGTTAATGTTGACGGCAAAAAAATGTCCAAAAGTCTCAAGAACTTCATCACCATTAACGAATATCTGGGGAAAAACTCCGCCGACGCTCTGCGCCTGTTATTTCTCCAGCACGACTACCGCCACACAATCAACCTGACGGCCGGCAGTTTCACGGATGCCGAAAAAGCTATTTTGGGAATTAAAAACTTTCTCCGCAAACTTGATTTTGTCGCGAGCGTCGCCAAAAACACAACCACCCCTCCGGACACCGCAAGAATCAAAGAAAACTTCGCCGAAGAATACCTGCGCCATCTGGAAAACGGCTTTCAAACTCCGGCCGCCATCGCGAGCGTCTTCAAGTTGATCGGTTCTTACGAGCCGATTATTTGGCGGCTGAATAAAAGCGAAGCCCGTGAAGTCAAAAAAATGCTAAACGAAAAACTGGCCTGGCTCGGATTTGAACCAACCGGCGACAAAATCCCCCGCGCCGTGCTTAAAATCGCCGCCCGCCGTGACACACTGCGAAATCATCAACAGTTTATGCACTCCGACGCTTTAAGAAAAGAACTGGAAGGATTAGGATACACCATAGAAGACACGCCCCTCGGAAGTTTTATCTCCAAAGCAACGAGCTAGATTCTCTTTATGTTAGCCATCAATCCAAAAATCCCGCCGCAAAATATTGACGCGGAGGAGTCAGTTTTAGGCGCTCTTATGATGGACAAGGACGCCTTTATTAAAGTTGCCGACGTCCTGCGCCCCGAAGATTTTTATAAGCCGACCCACAGCCGGATCTACGAGGCGATGCTCAAGTTATTTGAAAAACATCAGCCGATAGACATTTTGACCGTCACCGCCCAATTGAAAGATGAACGCATGCTAGAAGACATTGGCGGCGCGGCCACTCTTAGCAGTCTTCTAAACGCCGTCCCCACCGCTTCGCACGTAGTTCACTACGCTCGCATCGTTCGCGAGAAAAAAATTCTCCGCGACCTGATTAACGCCTCAACCGAAATAGCCGAAAGCGCCTTTCGCGAAGGCGACCCAATTGAAGACACTCTGGACAACATCGAGCAGAAAATTTTTGCCATATCGCAAAACTCGGTCAGTCAAAAATTTGTCGCCATCAAAGACGAACTCGCGGGCGCCTACGAACGGATTGAACGCCTCCACCGCGGGGAAGGCGGAATTCGCGGCCTAGGCAGCGGCTTCCCGGGAATTGATAACATCCTCTCCGGCTTCCAGCCGTCCGACATGATCGTACTCGGCGCCCGCCCCTCGCTGGGTAAAACCTCCCTGGCTCTCGATATCGCCCGCCACATTGCCGTTAAAGAAAAAAAACCGGTGGGCATCTTTTCGCTGGAGATGTCGCGCGAACAGGTCATTGACCGCATCATCTCAGCCGAATCCCAAGTGCCGCTCTGGAAATTGCGCACCGGAAAAATCAGCGACGAAAACGACTTCGCCATGATTCAAAACGCCCTTAATACCCTCTCCGAAGCTCCGCTCTTTATTGACGACTCCTCCTCGCCCAACGTCCTGCAAATTCGCTCCATGGCGCGCCGCCTGCAAATGGAACACGGACTTTCGATGTTAATCGTTGACTATCTCCAGCTAATTCAACCACGGACCACCTCCGACAACATTGTTCAGCAGATTACCGAAATTTCCCGCGGCCTCAAAGGCATTGCCCGCGAACTCAAAATCCCGGTCCTCGCCCTCTCCCAGCTCTCGCGCGCCGTTGATCAACGCGAAGTCAAAGTGCCCCGCCTCTCTGACTTGCGCGAAAGCGGTTCCATCGAGCAAGACAGCGACGTGGTTATGTTCATCTACCGCAAAGACCGCGATAAGTTGAGCGTCAGCCAGGAAGAAGAAAATCTGGCGGAAATCCACGTTGCCAAACACCGCAACGGACCGCTCGGCAATGTTAAATTAAAATTTGACGCCGAACGCACCTCCTTCCTGTCCATCGACACCATGCACGGCGAACTCTAAAACTCGCTCCAATCACATGACTCCGGACTCCATTAAAAAATTTGCCGCTGAGGCGGCTAAGCTTCCCGGTATCGGCCCCCGCCAAGCAACTCGAATCGCTTTTTATCTGGCGCGCGAGGGTAACAAAAAAATCGCCAGCCTCGCCTCGGCGCTAACCGGTCTAAGCGGACTTACGCAATGCGAGCTTTGCCACAACATCATGCCCGTATCCGAGGGCAAGCAGTGCGCCATCTGCCGAAATCCCCAAAGAAATCCGACCATAGTCGCGGTTGTTGAGAAAGAGACCGATCTGCTCTCGCTCGAAAAAACCGGAAAGTTCAGCGGGCGCTATTGCGTCTTGGGCGAGCTTGCCAAAGACGGCCTTTTGGAACCGGAAGAAAAAAGACGCCTTAAAAAACTGCAGGAACGGGCGCGAGAAATTAAACCCGAGGGAAAGTTCAACGAATTAATTATCGCTCTCAATCACACCGCCTATGGCGAACTTGGAGCGATTAGTCTGATTCAAGAGATGAAACCCTTCGCCAAAAAAATAACCCGCCTCGGCCGAGGACTCCCAACCGGCGGTGAAGTTGAATTCGCCGACGAAGAAACCCTGGGCGGTGCCTTAGCCAGCCGAAACTAATAAAAGAAGCGCCTCATGGCGCTTCTGTCTGGACTTCGACTACACACGAACACAGGCGGAGCACTGGAACACTAGAATTTCCCGATAGAAATTGGGGAAATTTTTCATCCACCACTTATTCGCTTCGGGATTAATATCCACTAGAGCCGAAAACGCATCCAAAGCTCTGACGGCATATCCTTGTTTAGCCCGGGCGCGAGTCCAAAGACCTCTCGCGTCGGTAGATATTCCCAGTAGCGGTATTTCACAGCCAATCCAAGCTTGGCGAACCCAAAGAGGCGCTTCGCCTTTGGGCGTCTTAACGATTCTAATCGCTGGCATTAGGAGCTCCAAAAAAAGGACTAAAATAAGTATACACCCCGCAAAAAGAAAAAGAAAAACCGCCACCGGATTTTTGAGATAGTTCGAAAAATGACTTAGCTAAAAAAATCGGCAAAACTTTACCCGAAGTTCCAGAAAAATATAAGATAGAAAACCCACCCCGCAGAATTTTTCTTGGAGTGCGAGCGCGCAGTCACAACAAAATGATGCAAGACTACATCAGCGCAGGATTTTTTAAGGCAAACTAGAAAAACACGCCGCAGGATTTTTCTTGGAGTGCGAGGCGCGAGCGAGCAGACGACCGAGCTGTACTCAATCGAGTACAGCGACCAAGTCGCGCAGTCCGCAACGAAGCAATACAAGAAAAAAACAAGGCGCTTTATATCTTGGTTATTTGTACTCTTGTCAGCGACTGCCTATGCCCCTTCATCTTACGGCGTCGGGTCTTGGAATGATACTTAAAAACAATCTTCTTTTCTCCGCGGAATTGAGCCAAAACCTTGCCCCGCACCACCGCGCTTGCCACCGTCGGCTTGCCAACATTTACGTTATCTCCATGCGAAGTCAGCAAAACCCGATCAAAAACCACCTCCCCGCCCTCGGGCAGATCCAGCTTCTCAATCTCCAGCGTGTCGCCCTCGGCGACTCGATATTGTTTACCTCCGGTAGCTATAATTGCGAACGTCATAATTGATTGACCGTAATGATAACTAAAAGCCCGGCCAAAAGCAAGAACAGGCAAAAAGCGGTACAAAATGATTCCAGATAAGCGAAAAGTCGGTAGCGGCGATAGAGCGGTGGAACCAACAAACATTGCAAGCAAAAAAAGAGAACGCCCAAAAACAAAAAGCCCCGCGCCTGAAGCGGCGTCCCCAAAGAATCGATGCCCCGAAAACTGTCGAAATGAAGAATCAATAAATGATCCAAACCGCCGATTTTTATCCGAGTCAACACATAAAGCAAACCAACGATCAGCAGAGAAAAAATATTCACGCCTCGCAAAAACGGATCGCGCCACAAGGGAAAGTTCGCCAGTCGTTTAAGATAAGTCATGAGGTCGAAATTTATCCGCGAAACATCACCTTTTTAATGGCGGCCCCACGGGGGATCGAACCCCGATTTATTGGCTGAGAACCAATCGTCCTAGCCATTAGACGATAGGGCCATAATTAGGATTAAATGATAGCGCAAAAAAACCCGAAAGGGCAAACTTTATCGCGATTCGCTTAAAGCCTCAACCACCTCTTCCAAATGGATTCCGCGCGAAGCCTTGATAAGCACCAAGTCGCCGCGGCGCAAATGAGCGGGCGCGATTTTCGCCGCCTCGCGCGCGGTATCAAAAGTCAGCACGCTCTTTGCGGGATATCGGGTCGCCGCCGCGGATTCGGCGATAAATTTTGCCCGCGGCCCGACGGTTATCAAAAAATCAAACGCCTTAGCCGCGGCGCGGCCAACGGCTTCGTGTGCCTCCAGGGAATATTTGCCCAGCTCCAACATATCCCCCAAAATGGCCACCCTTCTCTTAGCCGGCAACTCCTTAACCGTTCGGATCGCCTCCAGAACAGAAAGCGGCGAGGCGTTATAAGCATCGTCAATTATTCGCGTGCCCTTGATTCCCGAGAGCAAGCGCATCCGATGCTCTGGTGAACGATAACTCAAGAGCGCGTCGGATATCTGCACTAGGTGTAGGCCGAAAACAATACCCACGCCGGCGGCGGCCGCGGCGGCATAAGCGGCACCGCGACCAAAACAGCCATCCAACCGGACGGGAACAAAACTTCCGGCATATTGCAGTTTGAAAGAAATTCCCACCGGTAACTGGTTTTCAATCCGCGTTTCAAAATTAGCAATTCGTAAATCGGCCTCGGACTCGAATCCATAAGTAATCAGATGAGCCCGTGTTCGCTCGCGAATTCCATTAATCACCGCGTCATCGGTATTAAGCAAGGCAAAGCCGGTCGCCGGCAAACACTCAATAAGTTTTGATTTTTCCCGGGCCACCGCCTCGGGACTGCTATAAAATTCCAAATGAACCGGTATTTCGCCGATAGCCGAAACTACGGAAATCTGCGGCCGCACGATATCCAATAAATACTTGATGTCTCCTGGTCGATCGGCGGCATATTCAATAATCAACACTTCGGGATAATTAACCCTAAACAGCAACCGCAGGCAGGCGACCAACATAACCTTTGTCCAAAAAAAGAATCCTCCGGACTCGTTCCAATCTCCCAATACCGTTAACGCGACTCCAAACTCGTTGTTATAATTTCCCGGCGTCGCCCGCACTCGCCTCGCCGAACGCAAGACGGCGTAAATCGCGTCCTTAGTGGAAGTTTTGCCGACGCTTCCGGTAATCCCGATAACTCCTGGGGAGTACTTCCGAATCGTGGCCGCCGCCAAAAATTTTATCAGATGTTTAAGCAATGTTTTCATAAATCTTAACGAGTTCCCTCATACGCCAGGTCGTCAGGAGGAATAGTGTAATAGTTTAAAAGAAAATCCGCGAGTTCTTTAAAAGCCGGCACCACCGTCGCGCCCGCGAGCGTCGCGCCCTTGGGCTTATCAAGTTTAACCAAAATGGTAAACCGCGGGTTATTCGCCGGGAAAAACCCGGCATAGGAATGAATATAATCGCCGCTATAACCGCCCTTCTTAAAATCGGGAACCTGGGCTGTTCCGGTCTTGCCCGCGATCGCGTAATGAGGAATGTCCGCCACATGCGCCTTGCGCACCGCGCTAACCATCATCTTGGTAACTTCCAAAGCGGCAGTTTCGGAAAAAATCCGCTTAACCTCCGCCGGCGATTCCCTGGCATTGATTAACGGCTTCATTAAGATCCCCTTGTTGGCAATGGCGGAAATAAGAGTTGTAAGACGTAATGGAGTTAAGGCCACGCCCTGGCCAAAAGCCGCGGTGGCATAGTTAATTTCGCTGGCCCCCGGCTTTAGCGAACGTAGACTTCCACTTAACTCTCCCGGGAGTTCAACTCCCGAAAGACTGGTGATATCAAAGCTCTCTAGATATTTTTTAAAAAGCGCTTGCCCGATTTGACGCTCAACAAATGCCGCGCCGGTATTAATTGACTGCTCAATGATTTCCGACATTACTACTTTTCCGTGAGCCTTCAAATCCCAATTTCTGATTGTTTTTTGATTCAACGTCAGCGAACCGGAATCAACAAAAGTTGTCTCGGGTGTAATTTTGCCGCTATCCAAACCAGCCGCCATGGTCAACACTTTAAAAATCGAACCCGGCTCATAAACCGCCTGAACTGCCGGATTCAAAAACACACCAACCGGCGAACTGCCATAATCATTAGGGTCAAATGTTGGCGCGCTAGCCATGGCCACAATCTTGCCGGTGATCGGCTCCTGCACGATTACCGTTCCGCCAGTCGCCTCGTAGGCCGTCATCAGGCGCGAGAGAATATCCTCCGCTCTAGTCTGAACATTTCGATCAACGGTTAATAATAAATCCCGATCCTCAAGATCGGACTTGGTCAGCTGATCATTATATGAAAGTTCTACTCCATACCTTCCCTTAAGTCCGACCTCATCGCTTTTAGCGCCGACAAATCCCAACAAATGCGCGGCCAGATCGGCAAAAGGATAAAAACGAAAATTTTGTTCGCGCACGTAAATGCCCGGCAGTTTGAGTGATTGGACACTCTGAACTGTTTCCGCGGAGACCTTGGCTCTAAGCAGTTCATATTGATCATTGGGTTTGCCAAGCATCACGGCCAGTCGCTCCGCGTCAATGTCAAGAATCGGGGCCAAATTCTTGGCGGTCGCTTTTGGATTCACAACTTCTTTTGGCACGGCGTACACCACCGGATACTCTTTAGTTAGCGCCACCGGAATTAAATTATCAAACTTATCCCTAAAAAAAATAGTTCCGCGACTGTCGTCACGAAAACCCGGAATGTTTCTTTGCGCGGCCTTGGCGCGATAATAAGAACCCTGCTCAATCTGCAGGTTGTATATATGAAACGCCAGAAACGCAAACGAGGCAAAGAAAACAAAATAAATAAGAGAAAATCGCCACTTCATAGCCCAATCGAAGCAGTCTGCTTTGGAAAAGCGGTAAGATATCTGGGATAAGATTCAATCACTAAACCGGAATCGGCTGCCACCGCGGAAAGATGGGAGGCATCGAGAAGACGATAAAGTTGATTCTTAAGATCGGCATTGTCGACTCGCAAGCGTTCGGTTGATTTTTCCGCCACCGCGATCCGATGTTTAAGATCAACATTGCTATTATACAAGGAAATTCCCGTAATCAGGATGAGGATAAGTAAGCCAAAAAGCCCAAGAATAAATGGCGAATGCCAAAATCGATTTTTAGTTGAAGCCATGATGGTCATAAAGTGTTTGAACCAAGTTCCAAGACGCGGAATTTTGCCGAACGGGCGCGAGCATTTTGTCTGATCTCGTTAGCCGAAGCGGTTACCGGTTTTTTAGTAATAATTCGCCCGCGATTTTCCTTTGCCAATGCCAAAAAGTCGCGCTTTACAAGGCGATCTTCCAATGAATGAAAGGAGATGACTCCGACCCGGCCTCCGGTGGCCACAATCAAAGAAATGTCGGCCAAGAAAAGTTTTAACTGATTAAGCTCCTGGTTGGCGTAAATCCGCAAAGCCATAAAAGTTCGCGTCGCCGGATGAATCCGGCCACGCGCGTAACGCGGAGGAATCGCGGCGGTAATGGTTTCCGACAAATCGCGCGTGGTTAAAAAGGGGCGCACTCGCTCGCGTTCTTTGATCGCTGTCGCGATTTTCATCGCGTACCTCTCTTCGCCAAATTCGCGAAGAATTTTTACCAGGTCGGCAACGCTCAACTCCGGTAAAAAATCCCGCACCGCCACCGTCTCGTCATTGTAAGTCATCAGCAATGGCTCATCAGACAAAAAAGAAAAACCGCGTGGCGGACGATCAGCCGAATCAATCTGATCGGAAGAAAAACCCAGATCCAACAAGGCGGCGTGCACCAAAGGAAACCCATGACGGCTAACGGCCTGCGCCGCCCGCGCGTAAGTGTCGTGTTCAAAAATCACATGACTGCCGACAATCTCGCGCCCGAAGGCGGCGACCAGCGTCCGTTCCGCCGCTAAAATAGAATATCGATCCGCGTCAATTGCCAAAAGTTTTCCATCCGGAAGAATTTTTTTTAGCAACTCAAGCGCGTGTCCGCCGGAACCGACGGTTCCATCCAGTACAAATTGTCCCGGCCTCGGATCAAGCAAACCAAGAACTTCATTGGTTAAAACTGGAGTGTGCATATTTTTTTAGATACCAAGACCGCCAAGCTGTTCGGCAATCTCATCCGACGCCGACTCCGTCTTGCCCTTGTAGCGATTCCAAGCTTCCTCGTCCCAAATCTCCAGTCGGCTATACACACCGGCAATCACCGTGGCTTTCTTGAGTCCCGCGTATTTACGAAGATAATCCGGCACCAACACTCGGCCTTGCGCGTCAATATCAACATCCATCGCGCCGGCCAGCATTAAACGGGCAAAAGCTCTGGCCGGAGCGTTGGCCAAAGGCATCTGCGCCAATTTTGCCGCCAAAGTGGCCCATTCGGCTTTGGTAAAAACAAAAAGACAAGCATCCAATCCCTTGGTGATAATCGCGCCATCGGTCAAATCCTTGCGAAACTTTACCGGCAACGCCATTCTCCCCTTGTCGTCTATATTGTGTTGATATTCCCCGATGAACATTTTGATTTTTTAAAAAATAAGGATTGGCTTCCACCCAGCGAGGATTCTTGTATTTTGGGACTTGCCCGCCGAACAGGCGGGCAACTCTCGGAAACTTAAAAAGATCGGTTTTCCGCTCAACCACCCAGCGAGGACACATCTCTCCTCAAGAGGTTCTCGCAGGCGAAATGAGCTGGGTTTTTGCTGAATAACAAAATCATTTCGCCGAGAGACAGGGAAACAGCTTCGTTGGAAAAGATGTTATCCCGTCTCTTGAGAGAGATGTGTCCGAGCGCCCACTTATCCCCAGATTCCGGACTTATCCCCACCCTTATCCACAACCCACCACTCTTCACCAAGTATATACCCCGCTCCCCATTGGGTCAAAAACATCAAGCAAGCAAGGCAAATCAACAAAAAAATGGCTCTAAATAAGCAGAAATAGAAGAAAATAAAAAGTTATACACACCCAAGATTACTCTCTTACCCCTAAATACAAAAAGCCACAGGTTAAAAACCTGTGGCAAAAAGTACTAAACTCCCTAAAACGGAGAACGAGGCAGAAGCGCGATTCGCGGACACGCATCCTCAAGCTGGCGAGGGATACGAGGACGAGCGCCTTCGTAGATCACAACGCCAACACCGCTCAAAGCGCGTATCGCATAGCCCGAACCCACAATCCTAACCTGAGCGCGATCCAACTCCACGTCCAGAACATCCCCCGGGCCAAACTTGGAATCTTTCCCATTCGGCCGAGCCAGTTCATCCACATTGCTTGCCTTGATGGCGAACAACCGACCCCGCGAATCGGAATTCTGACTATTGCTCGCATCCGGAACCGAATTCACCTTCAACGTACCCTTGGCCGAAATCTGAACCGCGTAGCGTTTGTGATGAAGTGTATCCACCCCATCCTCAACAGACGAGTCGTTTCTCATAGACCTCCTCCTTAGAAAGAGCTTCCCTCAATGAGTAAACCTTCTCCGAAAACGACACGCTTAACCTAAAACCGCGATCCGACTAAACCAACTCAAGCACCGCGACCTATACATAATGTCAACGAGCCCTTTTAGAACGCCAGCCCAGGATAGCAAATTGGCCAAAAAATGCAAACCAAAAACTCTTGGCCAAAAAAAGCCGCCGGGAAAACCAATCCGGCGGACCAATCACCAACTCAACGGCTTTCGGGCAATCTTGGCTCAAAATCCATCTTCGCTATTCGCCTCTGAAGCTCATCAAATCCTCGGCTGTAAGTCTCATCAATAGCTGTGATCGACTTGGCCCGCGCCTCATCTAAAGCTAACTTCAAAGAAAAAATCCGTAGATCAAGTTTTTTAACTCGCTCCTCCAAAGCGATAATGTCGGCGCTCATCCGCTCTCGTCTGGCGGTCAAATCAGAATCCACAACCCAACCGACAACCAGAATCAAAAACAAAAAAGCTCCAAGGCAAAAAAGTTGCGCTCGCTTCGCCACCAGCCAAGCAAAAAAACCAAAACTTTCTGATGCCACGCCAAACTCCTTTCGCTTGGAAAAATCCGGTCGATGAGTGGATCAAGAAGTGCTATTTAGAAAATAGCACAAAAAACGCGCGTGTTACAATAAAGAACAGATGAACAGAATATGAATGTCCGGCTAAAAACATTAAAAGGAGTTTTTATCCTAGCTATCAGCATATCGCTGGTTTATGGAATAGAGCGCCTAATCACAAAACAAAACCTATTTATGCAAAATCAGATTGTTCACTTTGTGAGTGAAGATAATTCCTTCTCTTTTGATTATCCGCTTTTTGACAACTGGTCGATTACCACGGACTCCAACAGCATCACCTACACCCAAAAATTGGAATCACGCCAAATAACCATTCGCGAAAAGCTGATGAAAGTAACTCCGGAATTTTGGCCATCTCAACCAATCAATCCTCAAGGTGTTCCCTATTTCACCGAAAAAAACACAGCTGGTGGTGAAATTATCAACTTCCGAATATCAAACGGCGCGATTGAAATATCAATCCCCAAAAAAGTTGCAAACTCGGAATTTTCCGGCCAAAAAATCCGAGACATTATCTTGAATTCCTTTGAAAGCGAGAAAAATTAGAAATTGTGCGCTTTGCAGGGATCGAACCTGCGACCTTTCCGATGTGAACGGAACGCTCTACCACTGAGCTAAAAGCGCTGGAAGATAATCTTGAGCATACAAATAAAAACACCCCGAAGCAAATCGGGGTGTTTTTATCAACTCGGCCGGCAAAATTTTATTTCAATTCCACCGTCGCGCCAGCCGCTTCCAACTTCTTCTTCAAGTCCTCGGCCTCGTCTTTCTTGAGTCCGGTCTTCACCACTTTTGGCGCGGCATCCACCAAATCCTTGGCCTCTTTAAGGCCCAAGCCGGTCACCTCGCGCAAAACCTTAATGACCTGAATTTTTTGCCCGCCTCCCTCCTTAAGCATCACATCCCAAGCAGTCTTCTCTTCGGCCTCGGCCGCCACCGCCGCTCCCGCGGCCGCCATCGGCATCGCCGCCGAAACACCGAACTTCTCCTCCATGGCCTTAACTAGGGCCGCTAATTCCGTCACGGTCAATTTCTCCACCATCCCTATAATGTCCTGCATTTTTTGATCCATATTTTTATTATTATTTTCTAATTTTGCTTTTAATTCTGTGGCGCGACCTCGCGTTTCGCCAGCTGATCGACAATATTCATGAAGGCCTTAAGCGGAGCAATCATCGTACCAACCACCTGACCAAGCAATACCTCGCGCGACGGCAACTGGGCAATCACGTTAAACTGCGCGACCGGCACAAACGCACGCGACACAGTGTCATACGCGCCCAAAACTTTGAACTCCTTCTTGGCGTCTTTTAACAACTCCTTGCTAAACTTATAAACCGCCGAAGCCGCCGGGCCAAGTTCGCTTGGCACGAACACCACTCCGAACTGAGCGGAAAATTGCAAAGGATCAAACTCAATCCCCTGTTCTTTTAGCGCCACGGCAAAAAGTCGCTTGCGAATTACTCGATACTTGGCTCCGGACGCTTTAAGCGCCGTCTTCAACTTATGAATGGCAAGCGTCGGCACGCCGGTAAAATCCGCAAAAATCAGATTGGCGCTTCCGGCAATCAAAGTTCTATCCGCGGAAACTTCCTCTTTCTTTTGTTGTTTTGTAAGCATGGTAAAAATCAAATTTTCTCGCGCCGCTCGACCGCGGGCGTTCCAGAAGCAAAAAAAAGTGGCTCACCAATGAGCCACAGAAATAGCGCGAGACTTCTAAAAATCTCGCAGATAATTCCTCGACGGGATTTATTCCTCAACGGAACCCGTGGTCATTGGAAGAAAATGCAGGGAAGGCGACGGTCGTGAATGACCCGAAGGAAGCAGAGCCACATGACCAGCGAAAGACCGTGTTCTCAAGAAGGACCCGAAGAGCCAAGCCAAAACCGATCGCCTCCCCTACAAATCGAGTAAGTACCAAAAAGGTGTGCAGTACAACGCGTAACGCCAGGAGAACTTCGAGAGTTCCTTTTGTCGATACACTTGCAGTGCCGAGGGCCCTACCCATCCCTCGTACCGTTAATAAGAGCTACGGAAACATTAGCACAAGACGGTTTTAAAGGTCAATATTCCAATTTAAAAAGACATTTTGTGCCTCTTCCGCCACTCGGCAATCTTGGCGTGGTTGCCAGTTAAAAGTTCTGCTGGAACCTTAAGTTTTTTACTTCTCGCGCCAATCAGATACTCAACAACCTCCGGTCGGGTGTAGGTTGGATACGAGCCCTTAACCTCCTCCAAAGACTCTCTTTTGCCCAAAACTTCGGGCAGAAATCTAGCCACCGCGTCAACTAAAGCCATAGCCGGAATCTCTCCCCCGGAAAGCACGAAATCGCCAAGCGAAACCTCTTCGTCGGCTAAATATTTCGCCACTCGCTCGTCCACACCCTCATAGCGCCCACAAAGCAAAACAAGCGAGTCGTATTTAGCCAATCGCTGCGCCATTTTGGCGTCCAATTTTTTTCCACGGGTGGAAAATAGAATCACTCTCACTTTTGATTTTTCCTTTTTTCTACCCTCGGCTCCAGCCACCCCGCCCATCGCGAAAGCAACGGCTTTTGCCATTGGCTCAAATTGCAAAACCATGCCCGGCCCCCCGCCATAAGGCGGCGCGTCAACCTTGTGATGCTTCAAATCCGGAGAAAAATCCCGCAAATTATGCAAAACCACCGAAATCAAACCTTTATCCTGGGCGCGTTTTAAAATACTCTCACCAAAGTAGGCTTTGAGCGGTTTGGTGAAAAGAGAAATAATATGAAATTGCATAAAATTTAAACAATAAACCCACCATCAAAAAAGCAGCATTCCAAACCCCATACCCCACATCTATTGCCTATTGCCCATATCACTATTCGCGCTAATTAGGGAAAGAAGAAATTAATACTACAAAAAAACTTCAAAGATAGAAGCAAAAGATACGAACACTAGAACAGCTGGCCGTCTACTGTTGCATCGCCCCATCGTTAGGCGTCTCCAACCTTGGCTCGCGAGTTGATCCTTCGGGCTCCTCAATCTTCAAATTGACTCGGGCATTGTTTTTAATGCCAACAATCCGCAATAGCGAGCGAATCGCCTTCGCCGTCGCGCCCTGCCTTCCGACAACTTGACCCATATCTTTGGGATTCACTCTCAAGGAGAGCAAAACACCCATCTCATCAACGGTGCGCTTAGTCACTACGTCATCCGGATGATCAACGATCGCCTTTACCAAAAATTCCAAAAAATCCTTATCCGGTCCAGAATTCGACATCAGAAAAATAATATCACGGCAGAAAACGACCTTTGTCTAAAAACAATAGCACGACAAATCAATAAATGTCAAAGCTAGGCTTTGGCTTCGGCCGATGCTTTCTTGACCGAATGCACGGAACGCTTCGGTCCCGCGATTATACCGACTCGCACCAAAAAGTTGTGCACCGTATCGGTTGGCAAAGCGCCCTTCTGCATCCAGTGAGCCAAACGATCCTTTTGCACCAAGTTACTGTCATCCTTAGGATTGTACCAACCAATATCCTCCACCGGCTGGCCATTAAGCTTGCTCTTCCGTTCGGCCACAACTAGCCGATAATTCGGCTGGCGCTTACGTCCTATTCGGCTGAACTTAATCCGTAACATAGAGAAAGAGTATAGCAAAGACCCAAAAAAAGGCAAGGAATCCAAAATCAAGAATAGTTTCGTCAACATCGCACTACGAGTAATTAAAATGAAGAGTTCATACAGCAATCTCTCCTCGGTTTATTTCGGAGTCAAATTCGCGGCAGATTATAGAACGAAAATCTTCGGCAACGCAAGATTTTTTGAATAGTTCGAGGAGTAAGCGAGTAAACGCCGAAGGCGTACTTTACTAAGTACGGCGACAAGTGACGGAGATTACGACAAAGAAATATTCAAAAAAGACCAGTTGCTTAGTTGAGCTTCAGCGATAGGATTCGGGACGTTCCATCTTCTCTCATAGTAACCCCATACAACGCATCCGCCGACTCCATCGTCGCGCGATTGTGAGTTACCACCAAAAATTGCGTTCCCGCCGAAAAATTTTTAACTAGCTGGCCAAACTTGCGGCTGTTTTGCTCATCAAGCGCCGCATCGGCTTCGTCCAAAACTATAAACGGCGGCGGGCTGACCGAAATCAAAGCAAATAAAACGGCGAGCGAAACCAAACTGCGCTCCCCGCCGGAAAGCATCTCCAAGCCATGAATTTTTTTACGCGGAATCGAAAGCTCAACTTCCAGTCCGCCCAAATCCGCGGATCCCGCGGAATCAGCCGAACCTTCGGCGGACTCGCCATCGCTCGATAAAGCCTCGCGATTGGTCAGCACCAAACGCGCCTTGCCGCCGCCAAACAACAGGTGAAAATATTGTTGCAACTCCCGATTTATCGCCGTAAGCGAATCGTTAAATTGCGTCTGAATCCGCGCGTCCAGCTCGGCGATCAAGGCCTGCAAATCCCCCGCCGCCTTTTCCAAGTCGCCAAACTCGCGCTCCAAAAAAGAGTAGCGCTTCTCCGCCTCTTCCGCCTCCCGAACCAAGCTGGGATCAACCTCGCCCGCCGCCGCAAGCTCCATCCGAAGCTTGGCCAATCGTCGCTCGCCAGAAACCAAATCAAAATGCGGATCAAAAGCAAAAGTTTTAAACTCATCTATCCGCCCGCCAAAAGTTTCAATCTCGGACTCAATATCCCGCATCTTGCCAAGCACCCTCTCGCGGGCAAATTCCAACTCGCGCCGCTCTCTCTCTAAAACTATCGTCCGGTCCTTCGCCACCTCAAAAGAAGTAAAAGCCTCCTTGAAAGTTTTTTGAAATGTCTGAAGTTGCTCTGTTCGCGACTCATCTTCCACGGCCAAACGCGCGATCTGCCGCTTTAGCTCCTCAATCGAAATAGCGATCTTATCCCGTTTTGATTTAAGCTCGCCGGTGTTGCTTCCCCGAACTTCCTGCTCCGCCTCCAGCAAAGCCTCCACCTCCTTCACTACCTGCAAGATATAGGCGTGCAAGTCATCCAAATCTTCCGCGGCCAAAATCTCTTCCGCGTTCATCTTAAAATCACGCAAAAAATCGGCCAGCTCATCGGCATCAAGCCTTCCGGATTTTTGGACTCCGGCAAACTCAATTTGCGCCTCAATCCGGCTCAGTTCCTTCTCCATCGCCAAAAGTTTTTCATCTAAAAATTTTCTATCGCGCGAGTGATCAACGCCGGAGACGGCGCGCGGCGAAGCCAAGCCCTCGGCTTTGCGCAAAACTCCCTCGGCCTCCTTGAAAACAATCCTGGCCTCGGCCATTTTTTCATCCAAAATCTTAAAACGCGGTTCAAACTGCGCGACCTCGTGCAAGGCCGCCGACAACCGCTTGCCAAAATATTGCTTGCTGACTTCGTCGAGCTCGCTTTTAAGCTCATCCAACCGCGCGAGCTTCGCCGTCTGGCGCCGCAACAAACGCACGTGAGGCAACATCTCTTCAATCAGAGCTTTGGCCTTATCCAAATTAGCGCGCGTCGTCGCAAGCTTTAACTCCGCATCGTGTTTTTTAATATGAAACTGGCGCAAACCCAATATTTCCTCCAGCATCATCCGCCGCTCTCTGGGCAGAGACCTCACAAAAAGATCGCTCTCTCCTTGGTTAATGATGGAAAAACCCTTGGAACCCAGACGCGACTTGGCAAAAAAATCCAAAACATCCTTTAGCCGAACTTCGGCGTCATTTAAATAAAAGCGCGCCTCGCCGTCACGGCTGATCTTGCGCCGAACCGTAACCTCCGCGAAATCCACGGGAAAAAAATGGTCGGCATTATCAAAAGTCACGGCGACTTGCGCCAAGCTCATCCGCGAGGCCGTTTGAGTACCGGCAAAAATTACATCCTCGGCTCGCAAACTGCGGGCATTTTTAGCCTCGCGCGCGCCCAAAATCCAGCGAAAAGCGTCAATGATGTTGGACTTGCCGGAACCGTTGGGACCCACAACCGCGGTAATCCCGCCGGTAAAATCCAAAACGGTCTTGTTGGCAAAAGATTTAAAACCCGCGAGCTCCAGTCGTTTAAGTTTCATGTAATCTCTTAAATAATATACGACAAAGAGAATCATGTCGCTTCTCCGCCGGAAAAACGACCGACTTCCCTGCGCTTCAATTCATTCCTTCAAGCGCCCTCTTGGCCGCCTCAAGTTCCGCGTCCTGTTTGGAAGGACCAAATCCTTCAGCAATCAACTTCTCGCCGAAATAAACTCCCATGGTAAAAATCCGGTCGTGATCCGGACCGGTTTCCCGCAAAACCTTGTACTTCGGAGTCAATTTAAAAACACTCTGCGCCTTCTCTTGTAATAGACTTTTGGCGTCTTTAAAACTTCCCTCGGCGATAATTTCCGCCAAGTGAACCATTACTCTCGTCAAAATAAACTTTTTTACCTCGGCATAACCGCGATCCAAATACAGCCCCCCAACCAAAGCCTCAAAAGCATTGGCCAAAATAACTTCTCGCGCCTTGCCGGTATCCTTGGCCTCACCGCGCGACAAAAAAATAAATGCCTCCAGTTGAATCTCGCCGGCAATTTTCGCCAAAATTTGATAATTGACCAGCGCGGCGCGATAGCTCGTCAAAATCCCCTCTTGCTGATCCGGAAAGCGATGAAACAGCTCCTCAGTAACCGCAAGCTCCAGCACGGCGTCGCCCAAAAATTCCAATCGCTCATTGTTCGGAACATCCCAGTCCGGACGCTCATTCAAATACGAGCGGTGTGTCAACGCCTCGCGCAACAGCGCGTTATTCGAAAAAGAAAAACCGATACTGCGTTGAAACAAAGCCAAGTCGGGCATAAATATCAGGATGTTTCTTTGGTATCTTGATTATTCGTCGGAAACTGATCGGCTTTGGCCTTGGCCACTTCTTTATAAACAGTGCCCAAAACCCCGTTAATAAACTTCCCCGAATTCGGTCCGCCATAATTTTTAGCCAATTCAATCGCCTCGTTAATCGCCACCTTGGGTGGAACCTCTTCGGGATTGGCGAACAGCAACTCGTAAAGACCGATGCGCAAGGCGTTGCGATCAACGATGGAAATTTGTTGAAGCGGCCAGTCGGGCGCGGCTCGGCTGATAATGATGTCAATTTCTTCCTGTCTGGCCACAACCCCATTAGCCAAATCTCGGGCAAACTGCGGCTCGTCGAGACCCGGGGCAAACTCGGCCAGATTTCTCTCTAAAAAAGAAACTAAATCGCTTTTGCGACCATAAAAATCCCATTCGTAGAGGGACTGTAAAACGACCGAGCGAGCGAGTTGTCGAGTTGCCATACAAGCGACTAAAAAAACGAACGTGCCGACAAATCAACCATCAGAAAAATAATACCACAATCCGACCAAAAACTCCTGTTACTTATAAACGCCACAACTGGCACAGGCTCGATGCGGAACCCGCGGAGCCTTGCACTTTGGACAAACCATGAGTTTGAGTGGCTTCAACGCCAAATGCGACCGCCGCCGGCCAACCTTGGATTTTGAATGATGTTTTACTGGTACGCCTCCCATAATTTAGTTTCTCCATACTAACGCAGGCCCAAAAAATGGTCAACCACCTACACTCGCGATTATAAAGATAAAAAAACACCCCCGATGCAATCTGCCAGAGACAGACAAGTCGGGGGCGAGCGAACTAAACTATCGGTCAATACCATCCCTTGGCAACAGCCGGCATTTGGTAGGCCAGAAAACGGAACCTTCCGGGGCAAAGCTCATCAGAATCAGTGAGGTAGGTTTGCGTGCTCAAGGTACGCCCTTGATGATCCCTGCCAAGAAGAGGCACATGCCACGCATCAACTTCCGGCGAGATGGAATCTAGAGCGATCACCGGAAACCTAGACTGAACATCTGGATAGGCGGCGGCAAAAGCCAGCAGGTGTTCAATCCGCGCGCAAATCAAGCCACGTTCCGCAATCTTACTCCTAGCACCTCGGATGGAGAGAGCGGAGTTGCAATGAAAAAGTTCAAGGCGAACCTCCTCCGTTCCACGGCCAATAATCGGAAAGCTTCTCCTGTTCACAAGATCAGACACCCAGTCAAATCTTCCCGCCTGAACCATCTCGCCAAATGGAAGATCGTAGTTGAGAGTAACTGGATAAAATCCATCTGCTCCGGCTACTCCAAACATTCCCTCAATCACCCGCTGAAGCGCCACATCAAGATCCCGAGGATCAAACGGATACCCGCCAGGTTGACGAAGTTGTCGCTTGATCTCAAAAAGCTTGCCGTCGAGACGGTGGTACAGATCGCCAGCGACAGGTATTCCCGCCATGACAATCTCCTCGCTTTTCAAAGAACACCTTCCCGGAACTGCCGAGAAGCCAGCCTCCACCAAAGATGGATTAACCCAATTATACACGAAATATAAATAGTGTCAACTGATGTCTTTTCCGCTAGCTACGAAGTATAATAAGGCAAGATAATTAACCGGCAAAGAATAATAAAAAAATAATTTTAAGCACTCCTCGAATTAGGCGGGATGAGATACAAGGCGCCGCCGAGTATCCGCCGAAGCTGTATCTAGCAAGATACAGTGACCAGGAACGGAGGCGGCAACGCCGTAGATCGCTCGTCTAATTCGAGGAAATACCATGGAAAATTTTGTTCATCTTCATACACATAGTCATTATTCTCTACTCGACGGCCTGCCAAAAATTCCGGAACTGGTGGAGCGAGCCAAAGAACTCGGCATGACCTCGCTCGCCGTCACCGATCACGGCAATCTTTACGCCGCCGTTGAGTTCTACAAAAAAGCCAGCGCGAGCGGCATCAAACCCATACTTGGCGTGGAGGCCTATATCGCCCCCGGCAGTCGTTTCGAAAAAAGTTTAAACGGCGGTGAAAAATATTATCACCTGATTCTGCTCGCCAAAAACGAGACCGGCTGGAAAAATCTGCTCAAGCTTATAACCGCCTCCTATCTTGAAGGCTTCTACTACAAGCCACGGATGGACAAGGAGTTGCTTCGCGCCCATCACGAAGGCTTGATTGCCCTCTCCGCATGTCTTGCCGGTGAAGTTTCGCGCCACCTCATGGCCAACCGTAAAGACGAAGCCGCCAAATCCGCGCTGGAGTATCAATCAATTTTCGGCCCTGAAAACTTTTACCTTGAAATCGGCCATCATCCGGGCATTAAAGAAACCATTCAAGTAAAAGAAGACCTAATCGCTCTCTCTCGCCAAACCGGCATTCCCTTGGTCGCCACCCAAGACATTCACTACCTCAAAAAAGATGACGCCTACTACCACGACATCTTGCTCGCGGTTCAAACCGGCAACAAGTTAGACGATCCCGATCGCCTCACCTTGAAAAACGACGACTTCTCCATGCGCAGTCCGGAGGAAATGGCGGAACTTTTTAAAGAAACCCCCGAAGCCGTCTCAAACACGGCCAAAATCGCCGAGGCCTGCTCGGTTAAGCTGGAACTGGATAAGATTCGCATTCCAAAATTCAACACCCCCGAAGGTTACACCGCCACCACTTATCTAAAAAAATTACTGGAAGATCGGCTCAAATGGCGGTACCCGGATCCATCGGCCGAAGTCATCTCTCGCATTGAGTTTGAAAAAGGTGTCATTGAGCGCATGGGCTTTGCCGATTACTTCTTGATCGTTCAAGACTTCATCAACTGGGCCAAAAATCGCGGAATCGTCGTCGGTCCCGGCCGCGGCTCGGCCGCCGGTAGTATCGTCTCTTACATTTTGGGCATCACCAACTTGGATCCGATTGCCTATGACTTAATCTTTGAACGCTTCTTAAATCCCGACCGAATTCAAATGCCGGATATCGATGTCGACATCACCGACGCGCGCCGCGACGAAGTCATGGGCTATCTCAAAGAAACCTACGGCGAGGATCACGTCGCCAACATTATTACCTTTGGAACCATGGCGGCGCGCGCCGCGGTTCGCGACGTTGGCCGCGCCTTGGGTATCAGCTACAGCTTCTGCGATCAAATCGCCAAACTAATTCCCTTCGTCCAATCGGTTAAAACCGGACTTGAAGGCGCGATTAAAGAAGTTCGCGAACTGCACGAACTCTACGAAAACAATCCCGACGCCAAAAAAATCCTGGATGCGGCCATGCATCTGGAAGGCGTCGCTCGCCACGCCTCGGTGCACGCCTGCGGCACGGTTATCTCGAGCGAACCGCTGGTCAACTTTCTCCCGCTCCAGCGCGCTCCGCAAGACGACAACGTCATCGTCTCGCAATTTGAGATGCACGCGGTGGAAAGCTTGGGACTGCTTAAAATCGATCTCCTGGGTCTGCGCAACCTGACTATTATCGAAAACACTCTGCGTCTCGTCCGTAGCGTTAAGGGAGAAGAAATCGATATTAATAGAATTCCGCTGGGCGACAAGCCGACCTTCCTGATGCTCCAGCGCGGCGAAACCAGCGGCGTCTTTCAATTTGAATCCTCCGGCATGACGCGCTACCTAAAAGAGCTTAAGCCGACGGAAATTGAAGACTTAATCGCCATGGTCGCCCTCTATCGCCCCGGACCGATGGAACTCATCCCCGAATACATCGCTCGCAAGCACGGCAAGAAAACCATAACTTATCTGCACCCCAAGCTGGAGCCGGTACTCAACAAAACCTACGGCATCATGATTTATCAGGAGCAGCTGATGAATGGAGCTAGAACCCTGGCCAACTTCACCCTCTCGGAAGCCGACGTTCTGCGCAAAGCGGTTGGTAAAAAAATTCGCAAGCTCCTGCTGGAGCAAAAAGAAAAGCTGATTAACGGCTGTATTAAAAACGGCATACCCGAATCAACCGCCAATGAGTTCTGGGCGTTGGTGGAACCGTTTGACCGTTATGGCTTCAATCGCTCGCACGCCGCCTGCTATGCCATGATCGCCTATCAGACCGCCTATCTTCGCGCCCACTATCCGGTGGAATTTATGACGAGTCTCTTGAACGCCGAATCCAAAGACATTGACCGAATCACCTATCTCGTCGCCGAAGCCAAAAAACAACACATCGAAATCTTGGCGCCGGACATCAACCGCAGCGACGCCGATTTTACGCCGGAAGGCGACAAAATTCGCTTTGGTCTGGCGGCTATCAAAAACGTGGGTCAAAAAATCGTGGAAGCCATGATAGAAGAACGAAACCGCGCCGGCGACTTTGTGGATTTGCCATCATTCTTAAGCCGTGTTCAACACAAAGACCTCAACAAAAAATCGCTGGAAAGTTTGATTAAATGTGGCGCTCTTGATTCTTTGGGCGTGGAGCGCGCCGCGGCCCTGGCCAATATGGATGACATCCTCAAATTCGCCAGCGCCTACAAAAAACAAGCCAATCAAAATCAGATGGGACTCTTCGGCGCCAGTACTTCCAAGCAGGCTCTGCAATTAAAGCCAGCCGAACCGGCACCCTCGGCCCAAAAGCTAATTTGGGAAAAAGAACTGCTCGGCCTCTATGTAAGCGACCATCCGCTCAACCAGCATCGCGAAAAGTTTGAAAAGATCAAAGCCAAACCAATCAAGGATGCCTTGTTAACTCCCAACCGGCGAAGCGTCATTACCGGCGGAATTATTACCAGCGTTCAGCATATCGTCACCAAAACTGGCAAAGCCATGGCCTTTGCGAAAATCCAAGATTTTTGGAATACTATGGAGGTCATCGTCTTCCCCGAAAAATTGGATGAAACCCGAAAAGTTTGGGAAGAAAACAAGGTCATCCTGGTCGCCGGCAAGATGTCTACCCGCGACGGCGAAACCAAGCTGATCTGCGACAGCGTCCGCGAAGTGTGATAAATGAAATAAGCAATTAAAAATAATTCCGCTCTATAACAATTCAGATGCGAGGCGCGTCCAAGTACCGAACCGAGCTGTACCATTTTGGTACTGTGAGGGAGGATCGAAGGACGCAACAAAGCAGATGACTGTTAGAGAGCGGAATATAATTACATGCCAAACCTAGACCACATCCGCCATTCACTAGCCCACGTCCTAGCCGCCGTTGTCCAAAAAAAGTTTCCCGACGTCAAACTCGGCATTGGTCCAGTTATTGATGACGGGTTTTACTATGACTTTAAGTTTTCGGAACAGATCTCCGAAGAGATCTTGCCGGAACTCGAAGCGGAGATGAAAAATCTCATCAAGCAAAACCTCCCCTTCTCCGGAAAAAAGATTACCTCGAACGAAGCCATTAAACTATTCCAAGACCAACCATTCAAGCTGGAACTCGTTGACGAGTTTTCCAAAGAAAGCAAAGAACTGACCACCTACCAAACCGGTGCAAATTTTATAGATCTCTGTCGCGGCGGTCATGTGGAGAACACTCAAGAAATAAATCCGAACGCCTTCAAGTTGACTCGACTGGCCGGCGCCTATTGGCGAGGCAGTGAAAAAAATCCAATGCTGACCCGCATCTACGCCCTTGCCTTCAATACCAAGGAAGAACTTATGGCCCGGCTCGCGCAACTAGAAGAAGCCAAAAAACGCGATCACAAAAAACTCGGCCCGGAATTGGATTTGTTTTTCATTGACGAAAAAGTTGGTAAAGGATTGCCGATGTGGACACCAAAAGGCACCGCGGTTAAATTCGCCCTGGAAGAATTCACTCGCTCGCTCGAAAAGAAATATGGCTACGAGCATGTTACAACACCTTATCTTGGTGGCGAAGAACTTTATCGCACCTCTGGTCATCTCGAACATTACTCGCAAAACATGTATGCGCCAATAAACATGGACGGTGATAAATTTTATCTCCGCCCAATGGCCTGCCCGCACCATATTCGCATGTATCAGCGACGTCAGTGGAGTTACAAAGAACTTCCGGCGCGGTACGCCGAGATTGCCGACTATAATCGTTACGAAAAATCAGGAGAGCTTATGGGCATGATGCGGGTACGAAAGTTTCAACTCACCGATGGCCATCTTTTTGTGGCACCGGAAGGACTCAAAGACGAGTTTAAAAAAACTTGCCAGATGATTGTTGAGGGCATGAAAGGTCTCGGATTACTCGACATCGTTTCTTATCGCTTTTCTAAGCGTGATCCAAAAAACAAGAGCAAATATTATCCCGACGACACTCTTTGGAACAACGCCGAAAGTCTGATGGAAAAAGCCCTCGACGAACTAGATCTGCAATATGTCGAAGCCGAAGATGAAGCGGCGTTTTACGGACCAAAACTAGATGTCCAAGCAAAAAATGTCAACGGCAAAGAGGACACCTTGTTCACCGCTCAAATCGACTTTCTACTGCCGGAAAAATTTGGCGTTGAATACATAGATGCCGAAGGTCAAAAAAAGCGCCCGGTGATGATTCATCGCTCAACCATAGGAAGCCTTGAACGCGTCTTTGGCTTTCTTATCGAACACTACGCCGGGCGCTTCCCGGTCTGGCTCGCTCCGGTGCAAGTCGCCATAGTTCCGGTCAGTGAAAAACAGGCCGACTACGCGAAAGAAATTCAAAATCTGCTCAACCAAAAAAACATTCGCGTTGAAGTCAATCTTGCGAGCGAAACTCTCGGTAAAAGAGTTCGCAACGCCGAGCTTCAAAAAATCCCCTACATTCTCGTTGTCGGTGAAAAAGAAATGGCCAATAAGACCGCTACCCCGCGCAAAGACGGAAAAAATCTGGAACCGCTTGCGCTAGAAGAATTTATCACCAAAATAAAATCAGAAATTGAAGCTAAAACCTCTTAGGTTCTAATCCGTCTCTCTCCGTCAGTTAAAAAAACGGCCTGCCAAAGGCAAGCCGAAAACTACTTAAGCCAGAAGATCCTAGACCGACGCCATCACGAACCAAAGGATGAACATGCCGACTGCAAACAAACCCCAGAACAAAGCCTGAATATTCATACCCAAAAAGCGGTCTTTCTTGAAAATTCCCTCGCCTCTAAAATCTTCCCCGTGAGGATATATGCAAACCCTGCTTTCATAGTTCTCAAAGTTCATTCTGCCGCACTCGGGGCACTTCCAGCCGAAACCGGAAGTCGGCGTGCCATCGTCCTCTTCAAAAAGCAGCTCTTCTTTGACGCCAGCTGTGGTATCTTCCGGCGCCTTGGCTAAACCGCAATTTTCGCAAGCCAGAGCGTTGTTGCTAAAACCGCACCGAACACAATCCCACGCCTCCACGGTGGTAATATCGCAAACATCGCAATAGCCCGCCTCGTCGGTTGCGCGTTCGCAAACCCGGCAAGCCAGCTTCTTTACCTCTTCGGTCATCTGAATCTCCTAAAAAAACTCTCCAGATAGATCAAAGAACTTTAAACACCATAACAGATTAAAGCTTAAAACGTCAAATACAAATCAAAACCCTTTACCCAAGCAACTCCCTAAACACCTTTTGCAAAACCGCCGGATTTCCCTTGCCTTTTAACTCCGCCATCGCCTTGCCAACTAAAAACTGCAGGGCATTCTCCTTGCCTTTTTTAAAATCCGCGACCGGCTGTGGATGAGCGGCAATAATCCCCATCGCCATTCCCCGAAGCACCTCCGCGTCCGAAACTTGTTCCAATCCCTCCGTAGCCAAGATGGCGTGCGGATCAAGTCCGGTTTCACTCATCCGGCGCAAAATATCCTTCGCCGATCGGCTGGTGATTTTATTTTCCGAGATGAGAACTATTAAATCCGCGAAGTGCTCGGGGCTTATTTTTGAATCATCCCAGTTGGATTCCTTCTCCGCCAAAAGCCCCCGCAAATCGGTGTTCAAATAATTAATCAGCAGCTTAATTTCGCGCGACCCCGGAGTTCGGTGTTCTAATTTAAATTCCGAAAAAGCCTCCTCAAAAAATTGCGCCGCCCGGCGATCTTGAATCAAAGACTCGGTCTCAACAGCCGAAAGTCCAAACTCCTTCAAAAATCGCGCCCGCTTCTCCCACGGCAACTCCGGCAAAGAAATCTTTAAGGCCTTCAAGTCTATCTTGCCCAAATCAAGCGGCGGCAAATCCGGCTCGGGAAAATAACGATAATCGTGAGCCGACTCCTTAACGCGTTGACTCACGGTCACCTGGTCAACATCGTCCCAACCGCGCGTTTCTTGGACTACCTTTTTTCCGGAATCCAAAACCTCTGCCTGCCGTTTAAGCTCGTATTGAATCGCTCCATGCACCGCCTTAAAAGAATTGATATTTTTAACCTCCACTTTGGTTCCCAAAGGACTCCCGGGAAAATCAGGATGAATGGAAACATTGGCCTCCACCCTCATCTGCCCTTTTTCCATATCGGCGTCCGATACGCCAAGATAACGCAAAAGCAACTGCAATTCCTTGGCAAAAGACACGGCCTCGTCGGCATTTTTGATATCCGGCTCGGTTACCAGCTCCATCAGCGGAACTCCCGCCCGGTTAAAATCAACCAGTGAAACTCGCCGCTCTGATTTTTTAGCAGAATCACCTCCATCCGCGTGCTGTAATCTCGCCGTGTCTTCTTCCAGATGAACTCTCGTCAGCCGAACGCCATTCAAAATCCCGCCGAAAACCAAAGGCAGATCATATTGAGAAATTTGATAGGCCTTGGGAATATCCGGATAAAAATAATTCTTCCGGTCAAACTTGGAAATCACCGGCAAATCCCCGCCCAGTGCCATACCAACGCGAATAATGGATTCCACCGCCACACGGTTAATGACCGGCAAAGTTCCCGGATGGCCGGTACAAATCGGGCAAATGTTTACGTTCGGACGCCGCTCCAGCGGATCGTTCAACGAATCACAAAACATCTTAGTCTTGGTCTTAAGCTCGGCATGAATCTCCAGCCCGATTGTTGGGATATAAGGCATAACTATATTGCAATCTTACCAAGCCAAAAGCTCCTAAGCAATTATCCAATTCCTCCACTAATTCCAACCACGCAAGTCTGGCAAAAAATCTACTGCGTCTCGTGATCGGCATTCACAAACCACTGCGTCGTCAAATTGCCGGAAGCCACCGGCGGATTGGCATAGGTAATTCCCAAAGCATCAGCCAATCGCCCAAAAAAACCAAAGAACAAAGGCACTTTTGCGCTCGCGAAGTTTGGCACCGTTTTATCAACGGAAGTCAAAGAATTACGACTGCAATAAAATTCCGTAAGGCGTTTAATTCCAGAACCCTGAATCGGCGGCTCGCCGGGTTTAACCGAACCAGATCCGGTATTAATTCCCTGATCTCGGCACAGCTGAAAATAAAAACTCTGCCTCCTCCCGGCTGAATCGGTAAAATAGCCGCCAGCCTGCGTACAAGGGCCAATATTGGTGGGATTGCTAACCGTCGGCTGACCGGCGCGAATCAACGATAAGGCATCGGTTACCCGAGTTGGATTTCTTGGATAACTCGCCCCGCCAAAAATTCCTTGACTCGGAATGCTGACCTCCATCGTCGCCCCCGACACCGCGTAATCAATCGCATGATCCGTATCGGCACAAAATCTAACTACCTGTCCAGACACTGCCGAACTGGCACTTGCCAAAGAAACTTCGCTTTTAACCTCACTCACTCGCATCGCCACTTTATCAACCAAAATGTTAAGACTAACAACATTCAAAACCACAATTCCCAGCAAAATACTAAAAAAGATTAAAAATCTGGAATGGATCATAAAAAAAACCGAACAAAAAGAATTTAATCCTTAAAACCAAAAGCATAACTACCCAATAACCGACCCCATCCAAAATCACTAAGCAGATTGTTCAAGCCCGAACTCGCGGGAAAAGTTGGGGCATATTTTCTCTTATTAACGCTCTTATTTACCTTGGCCACGTATTTCGCCTTGATGTGATTATCTGAACCGCAGAAATATTCCAATACCACCGCCCCGGATTCAGAGCTAATAACCGCACCCTGCTGTCCGGAAGATCCACCCTGTTCGGTAACTACTACCGCCGAAGAATTTGGATTAAGTACTGGATTCGCACTCCCACTCGTATTTACCGGCTTGCTTTCTGCCGCTGTAATGGGCCCTAACTCTTTGCAATCTCTGCCCTGGTCAACACCAACGGAAAGGGTAGCTCTAAAAGGTTTGCCATTTACCTTGCCAGCGACACCACCATAGTAGGAAGATGGACTAAAGAGACGACCCTTATCTAATTGCACTCCATCACATTTAGCCGAATCGTTGTTGTCATAGCTATAATCACTATCGGCCAGACCCCCCGCTTCACTTCTGTCAACGCCAAACACACTAACCCCGGCAATATATTGACCAATTGTAAAAGGAGTCCCATTTGGATTGCGATGATCGGCTGGTATTCCATTTTGGAACTCTAAAGAATAAGTGGCGCCGGCTATCTTGCCATCCTTACCGAACTCCGGCTTCATTCCGTCATTTTCCGGACTTGGATCGTCAACGCAAATTCTTTGAGTTAGAGAAGACCCGCCACCCGAAGTTCCACCGACTTCTTCGGCCGGAGCCGCCGCTGTTGGCGAAGAACCGGTAGATGTAATTACACTCGACAAGGTATCAACCTCGCTGGCAATCTTACTGGTTGAAAAATTAAGAAACCCCACATTAACCACAATAATCGCCATCAAAACCCCAAAATAATGCCAAAAGTTTTTATGGATCATAGCCAAACTATATCATAAACCAAGCCCAACCAAGCTGTGTACAAAAAATTTAAAAAACACTTCTTACCGTAAACGCTCAACGCTAGCCCAACCCTCGAACCGCAAGGACTTTCATATTTTAAGACCTACTCACTAATCGCTTAATGCTATTCACCTAAACGCTAACCGCCAAACGCTATTCATTCCCCCACCAGCGAGGACTTTTGTGCTTTGAAGCCTAAACGCTTGACCCTGAACCCTAAACGCTAGTTCTCTCCCCTAACCAGCGAGGACTCTTCTTTGTGCGGGGAGCTCTCGGAGCGCTTCGCAGCTTGGTATTCCGTCAGGAATTGCGAAGCGCGAGAGGAAGGCTTGATTTTTCGCTGGAAAAAAATCAAAGCCGGTCCCCGCAAAAGAAGAGTCCGAGCCTATTTAACTTCGATCCCTAAATCTTTGCCTAGCAAAGATCGGGCGACGTTACTCGGTAACGTTTAGACCCATGTTTCGTCGTCGCTTCACTCCTCCTTCAAACCCCTCGGTTTGAATAATTCCGCCACGGGAAACTACCGTTTCCCGACCCCTTCACAGAAACATGGGGGTCTATTTAACTTCGATCCCCATGTTTCTCGCCGTGCCGGCGATAATCTTCTCCGCCGCCTCCAAGTTGGTCGTATTCAAATCTATCATTTTTTTCTCCGCAATCTCCCGAACTTGAGCCTTAGTCACTGTTCCCACTTTTTTCTTGTTTGGCTCACCAGATCCCTTCTCGATTCCCGCCGCCTTTTTTAAAAGCGAAGACGCCGGAGGAGTTTTGAGCTTAAAAGTAAAAGTGCGGTCCTCGAAAATCGTGATTTCCGCCGGAACCACATCCCCCATCATGTCCTTGGTAGCTTCGTTAAATTTCTTGCAAAAATCGGCGATATTAATGCCGTGAGGTCCCAAAGCTGTTCCGACTGGCGGCGCGGGATTCGCCTTGCCCGCATCCAGCTGAAGTTTTAATACGGTTTTGATTGGTTTGGCCATATAAATAGCGTTTAGCGATTAGCTTATAGGGTTTAGGGTAAAAATGCAAACTCCAACAAATACGAGCAAAAAACAAGACAGCTACAATTTCCAACTCGCTAAACAAAATATGTGACAGAACTAATGAACTTGCAACGCCCCACACCGCCCGTGTATTTTCTTTGCAGTTCTAGGAGTAACCGAGTAAAGGAGGAAGCGGTACTTAAGTCACAGTACCGCGACCGACTGACGCAGGTTACGACAACGAAATGCGAAGAAAAGATAGGGCGCCTTAGAGCTTCTGGACTTGAAGTGAGTCTAACTCCACCACCGTGTCGCGCCCAAAAATCGGCACCAACACCTTCACCTTGCCCTTCTCCTCGTCAACTTCCGAAACCTTGGCGTCATAATCCTTAAACGGCCCATCGGTAATCTTAACCGACTCGCCAACCTGAAGATCAATCTTAAACTTCGTCTCTTGATTGCCCATGCGAGACATCAGAAGGTCTATCTCCGACTTGGAAAGCGGAACTGGTGTCGTGCTATCAGACCCAACAAAACCGGTCACCCTTGGCGTATTGCGCACCACGTACCAAGAATCGTCGGTCAAGGCCATGTCTACTAAAACATATCCGGGATAAATTTTCTCGGAAACCTCGCGACGCTTGCCGTTTTTAATCTTTACCTTTTTCTCCAAAGGCACAATGATGTTAAAAATCTTGTCGTTCATGCCCAGCGAATCCACGCGCTGGCGCAAGTAACGCACCACCGCGTCCTCGTAGCCGGAATAGGTATGAATCGCGTACCAATGGCGCTCGTTGTTTCCTGCGGAAAGTTTTTGTTTTGAGGATGAATCCATAAAAGCGAGCTGTTAACTCAAAAAGAAAACCTGCAATAAGTAGGTAAACACAAAATCTAACACGCCCAAAAACAAGGCCGTTCCAACGGAAAAAACAATCACTACCAGTGTTAGTGATCGCGTCTCATTCCAGTTCGGCCAATTAACCCGCCGAAACTCCTGCTTAGCCGACTCCCAAAAGTTTTTTAACCGAATAGTCATGGGCTGAATCTTTAATGGATTGGAGTATATCAGTAAAATAATATCCGGTCAATAAAAAGCAAAAAACGCAATCGCTCATACCCCAAGCTTAAACATCCAAATTCTTCACCGCTAGCGCGTGGGTTTGGATAAACTGTTTGCGAGGTTCAACCAATTCGCCCATCAACACATCAAACAAATGGTCCGCCGCTTCGGCATCGGCGATCGTCACTCCCTTCATAAATCTGGTCGCCGGATCCATGGTCGTCTCCCACAACTGGCCGGGATTCATCTCGCCCAAACCTTTGTAGCGTTGAACACCGACTCCCCGACCTTCGGGCGTGGTAGCCGCTTCGGAAGCATCCGCTGCCTTCTCCTCGCTTTTTTTAACTTCTTTTTTCGCGACTTTAGCCGATTTGGCCTCACCGCGAACCTTTAGCATTTCAGCAGTCAAAACCTGTCGCGCCGCGTCATCGTAGGCATAACGCACATCCTTGCCGAGTTGCAAGCGATAAAGCGGCGGCTGGGCGATATACAAATAGCCCTGATTGATTACCTGGGGGAAATAGCGATAAAAAAGCGTCAGAAGCAAGGTTCGAATGTGCGCGCCATCAACATCGGCATCGGTCATCAAAATTATCTTGTGATAACGAATCTTGGAGAGATCAAACGACTCGGCAATCGCGGTTCCCATCGCCACCACCAAAGACCGGATTTCCTTGTTCGCCAACATCTTATCAATTCGCGCCTTCTCCACATTCAAAAGCTTACCGCGCAACGGCAAAATAGCCTGGGTTCTGCGATCTCGTCCGGCCTTCGCCGAACCGCCGGCCGAATCACCCTCAACAATAAAGATCTCCGAATCCGCCGGGTCTTTGGAAGTGCAATCGGCAAGCTTGCCGGGCAAGGTCAATCCCTCAAGCACCCCTTTGCGCAAAACCATCTCTTTCGCGGCCTTGGCGGCTTTGCGAGCTTTGGCGGCCAGCATTCCCTTTTCCACCACTCTGCGGGCATCCTGTGGATTACGCTCCAAAAAATCCTTCAACGCCTCGCCGACCACGCTCTCGGTCGCCGTTCGGGCCTCGGGATTGCCCAAGCGCGCCTTGGTCTGTCCCTCAAACTGCGGCTCGCGAATTTTTACCGACACTACCACCACCAACCCCTCGCGCACGTCATCGCCGGTCAAACCTTCGTCTTGTTTGGAAATATTGGCTTTTAGATAATCATTGAGCCCGCGGGTAAGCGCCGAGCGAAATCCGGTCAAATGCATTCCGCCATCTGGCGTATAAATGTTGTTGGCAAAACTCAACTCGCGAATTTCAATATCGTTACTGTAAGCAAAAGCCACCTCAACACCCACGTTTTCCTGTTCTCGACTCACGTAAAAAGGCACCTCTTGCAAAGGTTGAAAACCATCGCTCAAATGGCGCAAGAAAGAAAGTAGCCCGCCCTCAAAATAGAAAGCGGAATAGAGCGGCGCCGTCTCGCGAGAATCAATCACCTCAACCTTGACTCCCTTGGTCAAAAACGCCTGCTGTCGCAAGTGAGTCAAAATTTGTTTTAAATCAAACTTAATTTCTTTGAAAATTTCCGGATCCGGCTCAAAGGTAATCTTGGTCCCGGTCTGCGAACTCTTGCCGATATTCTTGACCTTTGCCTGCGGCACGCCCCGCTTGTATTCTTGAACGTAAAGTCCGCCATCACGGGAAATTTCCGCCTTCATCCAGGTCGATAAGGCGCAGACTACGGAAACACCGACGCCGTGCAAACCGCCGGAAACCTTGTAAGAATCCCCGCCAAATTTTCCACCGGCATGAAGCGTGGTCATAACCGTTTCCAATGCCGACTTTTTGGTTTGCGCGTGCGTCTCCACCGGAATACCTCGGCCGTCATCCGAAACCGCCACGCGGTTATTCGGCAACAGCTCCACCCGAATCCGCGAGGCATGCCCGCCCATCGCCTCGTCAATGGAATTGTCCACCACCTCCCAAATCAAGTGATGCAAACCGCTCACGCCGGTAGAACCAATATACATTCCGGGCCTCTTCCGCACCGGCTCTAGACCTTCAAGCACGTAAATATCCTTAGCGGTATAAGAAGGTTTTTTCTCGTTTTCTTTTGTTGATTTTGTCTCTTTGATTTCGTCTTTGGGCATAAAAAAATAAAGACCTCGTGCCTAAAAATCATCACTCGATTACACCCAAATTATAGCAAAAAGCCGCCTCAAAAGCAAAGGCGCTCACCTAATCCCCGCCCCCAGTTCCCGCCTCAAAAAATCCTCCACCGCCGCGTGAATCTTGCTTACCTCTTCTCCGGTCAAAGTCCGTTCAAAAGAACGATAAATCGTGCGGAAGGTGTAACTCTTATTCTGTGGCCCCAGCTTCGCCTCATTTTCGTACTCATCAATCAACTTCACCTCCTCCACCAAGTCGCCGCCAAGCTCGCGGACAATTTCATAAAACCGATTTGGCACAACATCTCGAGGAACAATAAAAGAAATATCGCGAATAATTTCCGGATAGCGGCTAACCTGCGCGTAAACACTATCAATGCTTGTAAATTGCCCGGTGATTCGCGGATCGGTTGACCATAGGATTCGAATGTCCGGAATTTGCATTTTTTGCATAGCTAACCTCTCCACCCCAAAACCAAAAGCCCAACCCCCATAAACCGAAGGATCAATTCCGAGTTTGGCCAAGGTGCTTCCCCGCGCCATTCCCGCCCCCAAAATCTCCAGCCAGTCTTCGCCGAACTTCACCTCCATTTGCGTGCTCGGATCGGTATAGGGAAAGGCGTCCGGCAAAAACCTGGTCACCGCCGCCTGGCCAAAAACCGCCCCGACTATTGAAGTCAGAACATTATGCAAATCTTGCAAAGTCAAAACCTTCTGGCTTTTTTTGACGAGATACAAGCCGTCAATCTGATGAAAAACCGGAAAGTGCTTGCGATCAATCTCGTCCTTGCGATAAACCTTGCCGTAGGAAAGAAGGCCCATAAAACCCCGCGACTCCATTTTTTTAACCGTCGCCGGATTTTTTAGGTGATACATCCACATGGAAGTTGTCTGTGTGCGCAACATTCGCTCCGGAGTCAAAAAATAACTATCGGTCGGTCTCCGCGTTGGATGATCAGCCGGAAAATCAAAAAGATCAAAATTATTCGCCGGACTAATAGTCTCGGGAATGCTCACCACGTCAAAACCGCGCAAATCCGGCACAGTCAGAATCTTGTCTATAACCAACTTGACCGGCGAGTTTTTAGTCCGCGTCAAATCCGGCAAGGCCAAAATGCGCTGCAATCTTTGCGCCTCAAAATCATCGCGCCCCTTTAGCTTGGCCAGAACTTCCTGCTCCGCCGGATCGCTATAAGAAATCAATTCCCCACCGGTCAGAGCTGGTTTTGAATCAACTTCAATCTTGAAAGGGTAATTTTCCGCCGAATTGTCTTTCATAATCTGTGCCATAAAACTCTATCCATAAAACCTAGCAAAAAATCGGCCAAAGCGAAAGCTTGGCAAACCAGATTTTGCCTTTGAATTGCGCGAGTTGAGATTCGAGACAAAGCCGAGCACCAAACCAAAAAGACTACCTCCCCGCCCATTTAATGCGCCTCGCCTCCTCCTCTATAATCACCCCCTCATATTCGCCATTATGCGCCGAACTTCCCTCGTAAGTCGGCTGTTTTTGATCCAAATGCAAATTCACCATCCAGCCTTCGGGCACCTCGTCCACATAAACATGGAATCTGGGAAACGGCCGTCCGGTGGCGCTCCGCACAAAAGACAACTCGCCGGTGCGCTGTTTAACTTCCGGATGATAACCGGCTTGGCGCAAAATCAGATTGATATTTTTCGGCTTCTGCGCCGATGAATTAATAAGTATTTTCATTCTAATCCGCAGGAAAAGACTATCATAAAAAAGCAAAAAAAGCGCCCGCTACGAAAGCGGGCACACGCGAACCACCGACTAAACTCTGTTCACGTAATAACCATCGCGGCAAAAAAACACAAGCCAGGCGAAAAGAGCAACCGGAGAAATAACGCCGTAGACTAAGGTCACAAGATGATTACGCAAAGTCTTCAGCGACCGCGGAAAACCGATCCCTAGGATGTAGGCGAGGGCCAAGTAGGCTACAAAGCCAACCATGATGCTAAAGGTTAGGCCTAGTTGCAAAAGCGAGTCCTTGGCCAGAACCCCGGCGTCAATCAGCTTGAAAACCGGAAAATAGTAGGCGACTAAAAGCACGGCAACAAAAAACTTGCTCGGCCAATCCTTCTTGAATCCTTCCCGAGTTTTCGCAACGAGGTAAGTCATCTGCCACATAGAAACCTCCATTGAAAAAAGGAACTAAGAACGATAGTACGTTATAGATAGTAAAAAAGTCAAGAAAGGAACTTGTCCAGAATTGTGCCAATTTTCTTGAAATTCAAAAAAAGGCCGCTGTTCGCTTTCGCTACTAAGCGGCCCGGTTGGGAGTGGCGGTCTAATGCCCCAACAACTTCTTGAACCTCGACAAAATTCCAAGCTTCGGCTTGGGATTCAGGTCGTTGCTGACATTCCAGCCGATTCCCGAATTGATGATGTCCATGACGCGGTCACGCAACTCCATCACGTTCTTCGCGGAAACGCCCTGCACGGTGACGACCAGATCCCGAACACAGAATCTCGTGGGACGGTTTTCCGCACCACGCTCAACCTCCCTGAATCCGCTCCGAGACACTTGCCCTTGCGCGTTGCCAAGATAGAAAAAAGCCTCAATCGGCTCAGAAGGAGCGCGCCATCGAGCAAACGGATCCGTGGAAGAAGCGCGAAGCTCCGTTTTCCAGCTTACAATCATCCCCTCCGGAACGACGTAATCGTTCGGCAGAGAGACCAGCTGGAGCTTGCGGGCAACGTTTCCGTCGCGATTCAAAAGAACTAGACTTGACACGACTCTGCTCCTTTCTTCTTTGCGTCTTGAGTGGTCCCAAGATCGCTAAGTGAAGCGAATAAGCCACTATGGCTTATCCTTTTGTAGGATAGCAAATAAATGCCTGATTGTCAACAACGCTTGAAGAATGTACGCAAAGCTTGAAGAATACACACAACTTCAGTGCGCTATACAAGGCAAAGCCCGCGCGAGGCATCAATCTTCCCTACGTGGTGCCGACGGCAGGGAATCTCACGCGCTTCGCTTTTAAAACCATGCGGTTTTAATATTTCCACCACGGGAAACTACCGTTTCCCGACCCCTTTCCCGTTCGATCCCTGCCTCAAAACATTAAAAAGAAAACCGGGTAGACAAGCTACCCAATTTTCTTTTTGTGCCGACGGCAGGGATCGAACCTGCGACCTAACGCTTATGAAACGTCCGCTCTACCACTGAGCTACGTCGGCAAATTAAGCACCAGAACAGCATATTAGATTTTTGGAAAACGCGCAAAAAACCGGCCCATTAAGACCGGTTTATTTCTGCTCAACTGCACCCGCGATCCAGCGGTAAAGAGCCAGCGCTTCGCTATCAAAATCCCCCACTCCTGCTACTCGCAAATAACGCAAACCAATCGCCATCTGATAACGAAACGCCAGTATCGCTCCCATCAAGTAACCCGAATCACCCGCGGCCAACAATTGATCCAGATGCTTCATGTCGGAAGCAGTCAGCGCGAGAACTGCTTCGCGCTTGCTACTTATCGGCTCTCGCGCCAGCACCTCATCCAAAAAACGGCTAAAAGATCCGCCAGTCCCCGCGTCAAAAATTAATGTCTCCAACTCGTAGAGCCGAACCTCCTCGCTTAATACCTTGGGATTGAGCTCCGCTTCCAAACTGGAAATATGCCAATCGAACTTCGAAGCCAAATGTCCCAATTCGTGGAAAAAAAGCGCCGCGGCCACTAATTGCGGATAGTCCAGTGCGACAGCTATAACCGCCGGCCAATCATGTCGGCAATAAAACCGATAGGCATGTTCCCCAACAAAATCTCGCGGAATATAGCAAAACTCAATCGCTCCAGCCGGCAACAAGCCATCCTTCTCCCCGCGAAGCAAGCATTCGGCCGAACCACCGGCTAACGCCACCATCGGCACAACTCGCGGTAAAAGCCCCGCCAACTCTCGCGTCTGCGGCGAAAGATCTCGAAATTTATGCATGGCGTCCACAATTCCCTGATGCCGTGACCGCAACCTTAAAATATCCTCGTCAGAGAAAAGCGTTGGAGCCAAAGTAAGCCACCAACTGTCCCCGCGCTTGGCTTGAATATAACCCGCGGCCACGCTCACCGGAGTCCGAGCATCAACCGTAAAAAAACGAACTCCGCACAAAGCAACAAACCCCAAACCAATAAAAAAAACCAAAAGCCACTTCGCGGCGCGAGTTTTAAAAAGTCTCATTCCAAAACTCCTTCATAAAAATTTTAAAGTCCTACGCCCAGCATAGCGCCGATCCAAAAAACCGCCTGTGCGAAAACTTATCCCTTGTTCCGGGGGCAGGATTTGAACCTGCGACCTTCTGGTTATGAGCCAGACGAGCTACCGGGCTGCTCTACCCCGGGATAAAAGCGCCGCCAAAAACTAAGCTTGGCGACAGCCAGGAGTATATCTTAATTTTGACATCGTGTAAACGATATGGAAGAATGCACGTGGCTCTTTCAAAATGAATGCGCGCCGTCCTCATCGGGAGCTAACGCATGCAAATCCAGGGAGTGGAAAAGAACGGTCAGTTGTTGCTCATGTTTGACAACGTCAGTCCGAAGAAGGTCACTCGTTTGCTGGTACCGCTTTACGGTGGATCGCGCAATAATCGGCGTGGCAAGACTCTGCCGACCATGATGGAGATCGCAAGGTTAACCAAGGGCGGCTTAATCGCGGCCTTTGATTTTCGAGGCATGAACCAAGGCGAAGATTTCTCGGTTAGCGGACTGCACACGCGGGTTGATGATGCCCGCGCCAACTTGACCAAACTCCAAGACGAATACGATCCCCCCGAAGTCGTAATCGTGGCCGAAAGCATGGGCGGCTATATCGCGAGTCACTTAGTTGATCTTCTGGGAAAAGACGACACCCTGATTCTGGTGGCGCCGGCCGCCTACGACAAAAAAGTTGTGGCGGAGAAAATTCCGTTCGGCTCCAAGTTCACCGAAGCCATTCGGCGAGAAGGAAGCTGGCAAGATTCTGATGCCTGGGACAACATGGCCGGGTTCAATGGAAAATTGCTCGTTCTCCAGTGGGGCGCCGATGAAGTGGTTCCGCGCGAAATACCGCAAATGTATTTTGATGCCGCCACTAAGGCGCAAGGAAGAACTCTGATCACGGCTCAAAACTTCACCCACAAGAGCATTTTTGGAACTCACGAAGATGGCGTCAACCCGAACACGCCGGAGTTCGTCGCTCTGCGAGAAATTGAAGGTTGGTTAGAAAGAGTACGACTCAGTCGTCGCTCAACCCGGCTTTAAGCCGGGTTTTTTTATATGCGCAACATCAGCAAACTCCGGCCGTTTTAGGCCGGGGATGAAGCGCATATAACCCCGAGCGTAGTCGAGGGGTATTCCAAAATACCCATGCAAGATAATCCCAAACCTTGAAACCTTGAGTGTGGAGCACCTATACTAAACCCATGAAAATAGCTATCGCCGGCTTCGGCGCCGAAGGAAAATCAGCTCTGCGTTTTCTCTTGTCTCATCCGATCTACCGCCCGGCCGAAATTTTTATTCTTGACCGAGACCCCAAAATATCCAAAGCAATTCCGCCGGCCCTGGCCAAAAAAATAAAACTGCGCGTCGGCAAAGACTATCTCTCCGACATCGCTAACTATAACCTAATCATCCGCTCGCCTGGTCTTCCGTTCAACACGCCGGAGCTTCAAGCGGCCGCAAAAAACGGCGCGACCCTGACCAGCGCCACCAAAATATTTTTTGAGGAAATTCGCCGGAAAAATCCCCAACCGCTTTTAATTGGCGTGAGCGGCACCAAGGGCAAGAGCACCACAAGCACTGTTATTCACCAAATACTGCGGAGCGCCGGCAAAAAATCCGCGCTCGCCGGCAACATCGGAATCCCCATGCTGGATCTCCTGCAAGCCAAGCCAGTTCCAAAAATCATCGTCTTGGAACTCTCTAGCTTTCAACTTCAGGATCTCCAAACCTCGCCCGATATCGCGGTCTTCGTGGATATATTTCCCGATCACCTAGACAATCACCGAAGCCTTGGGGAATATTTTAAAGCCAAATCAAACCTCACCGCCTTTCAATCCACCAATCAGCCGGTCTTTTTCTTCGCCGACAATAAAAATGTCATCCGGGTTTTGAAGCAAAGTCCGGCCGAACGCCATCCGATAACACCCGATGAAAACACTCCGCGAAAAAATCTGACTCTTGCCGCGGCAGTCTGCCGTTATTTAAATGTTCCGGAAACCACGATTCAAAGGGTCGTTGAAAACTTCAAAGGACTGGAGCACCGGCTGGAACTTGTCCGTCAAATCAAAACCAAAAACAGCGCGATAAAATTCATCAACGACTCGGCCGCCACCAACCCGGGTAGTACCATGGCCGCCATCCGCGCTCAAAATCAGTCGACGATTCTACTTCTCGGCGGCAAAGACAAAAATCTTAGCTACCTAGAATTGGCGCGAGTGATTAAAAAAAGCTCAGTCTCAAAAATCATACTCTATGGAGAAAATCAGCAAAAAATCTTAAAAGAACTCACCGCCGCCAGGTTGTCGCAAAAAATCAGCTCGCGCAAAAATCTAGCCGCCGCCCTCGTCTCTGGTTATGCCCTGGCTAAAAAAGAAATCGCCCTAAACCCCAAAAATTCTAACATTGTCGTCCTGCTCTCCCCCGCCTCGGCCAGTTTTGACGAATTTCACAACGCTAAAGAACGCGGCCTTTATTTCAAAAAACTGGTAAAAAATCTCAGTTGAAGGCAACCAATCCATGGACTTATAGCTACGATATTCTGATACGCAATGCCAAGAATTGAAAAAATATTCCAATACTGCAATACTATCATCTATGCGGACGTAGCTTAGCTGGTCCAAAGCGCTACCCTGTCACGGTAGAGATCGCCGGTTCAAATCCGGTCGTCCGCGCCAAAAAAGACAAAATCACAAAGCAAAAGTCGACCGAATTTGAAAGAGGGGTGGGTCGGAGGGGAAGCAACTGCGTCCCCTCCGTGAAGGAAAAGATTAAGAACCGTGGGTTCTTAAAGAACGAAGTGAGGTGAAAATCCGGTCGTCCGCGCCCAAAAAAGGCAAAATATTTAGAAGCTAAAGACAAAACCCATGGTTATTATTCTCGGCTTAGCCACGGTCGTCACCACCTTTTTAGGCGGCCTGTTTGCCCTAAAATTTAAAGACAAGCTTCACTTGGTTCTTGGATTCAGCGCCGGCGCCATTATCGGCGTTACTTTTTTTGACCTCCTGCCCGAAGCCATAGAATTGGGTGGCGAACGATTTGGTGTCAGCGCCATCACCTCCATCATCGCCCTGGGCTATTTGGTCTTCATGGTCTTGGATCGCGTCGTGATGCTCTATGCCCATCACGACGAAGAGGGAGAAAAACACCACAGCCACCGCGGAACTCTCGGCGCCGGTAGCCTCTCTATTCACAGCCTGCTAGATGGTATCGCGATCGGTCTTGCTTTTCAGGTTTCAAACGCCGTCGGCGCGGTCATCGCCACCGCGGTTTTAGTCCATGATTTTTCGGACGGCCTCAACACCGTAAATCTGGTGCTCAAAAATCAAGGTAGTCGCGCCAAGGCGATTCGCTGGCTAATGATTGATGCCGTAACTCCGGTTGTTGGCGCCGTCTCCACTCTTTTTTGGAGTGTCCCGGCGGAAATCTTGGGCGTCATTCTGGCTATTTTTTGTGGCTTCTTTCTTTATATTGGAACCAGCGACCTGCTCCCCGAAAGCTATCACAATCACCCGCGCCATCTGACCACCTTCATGACTATTTTGGGAGTTGCCGTCCTCTATATCGCCATTAAACTCGCCGGAATTTAATCCAGTAATTGCAAATCGCGAAAGGCCTCGCGATAAGACCGCAACGCGCCTACCACCTCCTTTTTGGTAATCACTACTGCCGGATCGGCGCTAACCCGCTCGGCAAAAGCATGCGCTTGCCGTAGCGCCTCAATGTTTTTAACCACCTCTGGGGTGACTTGCTCCAAACGTTCGTACAAACTGGTTCCGCGGTAACCGGCCAATTTCAACACCTCGTCAAAAATCCTAACCGACAACTCTAAGGCCTTTCGCCATTCTGCGGAATCATTTGAGCGGATCAAACGCAAAACCTTTTTCCAACCGCGAATTGAATCCTTGCGATGCAGATTCCCACCGCGAAAAATTTGAGTATAGACATCATATAGATCGAAAACATATTTTGCTTTAACGCTAATCCAGATAATCGCGATCAAAAAAGCCAGCGACAGCAAAATCGAAATTAATTTCAACGTCGGCAAAGCCGGACCGAGAATCAGCTCAAAAAAAACACGAATCCTGATTAAAAAATTTAGAAGAATCATATGGCTTGACCGCTAACCGCCTGCTCATAATAATTGCCGGCGTTAATCAGTTTCGCCTCGCCAAAATGCGGCGCCATTAACTGAAAAGCAATTGGCAAATCTCCAGGCGACAAAGCGGCCGGAATGGAAATTGCCGGAATCCCGGCCAAACTAGCCGGAATGGTAAAAACATCGGAAAGATACATCGCGAGCGGATCCTCAACCTTCTCGCCAAGCTTAAAGGCCGGCGTGGGTGTAGTTGGCGCCAAAATCAAATCAACCCCGCGAAAAGCCTCCAGAAAATCATTTTTAATCAACCGGCGAACTTTTTGCGCCTTGCCGTAATAAGCGTCGTAATATCCCGATGACAGCACAAAAGTTCCCAAAATAATTCTCCGCTTGGCCTCGCGCCCAAATCCCTGACTGCGATTCGCCACGTAAAGCTCCTCCAGTTTTGAATGGCGATCGACACCCGAGACCGGCGCGTAACGCAAGCCATCAAACCGAGCCAAATTGGCGCTAACCTCCGCCGGCATAATGATGTAATAATCCGAAAGCGCGTACCTGGTATGTGGCAAAGAAATCTTTTTAAACTTCACGCCAAAACTGTTATAGATTTGGACAACTCGATCAATCGCCTCCCGAACCGAAGTCGCGAGACCATCAATAAAATACTCATCGGGAAGACCAAAAGTCATGTTCCGCAACTTTTCAAAATTTGGCTCAAAGTCCTCGGCCGAATACGAAACGTCGGCAGTAGTAGCGTCCTTAACATCTCGTCCTGCTATGGCGCGAAAAACAATACCGGCATCGGCCACCGTCCGCGTAATAGGACCAATCTGATCCAAGCTGGAGGCCATCGCTGTCAGACCGTAACGAGAAACCGCGCCGTAAGTCGGTTTCAATCCGACCACTCCGCAAAAAGCCGCCGGCTGGCGAATTGATCCGCCGGTATCCGATCCCAAAGCCGCGAGCGCCATGTGCGCGGCCACCGCCGCCGCCGAACCACCGGAAGAACCGCCCGGAACTCGCGATGTGTCATGAGGATTTTTGGTCTTCTTAAAAGCCGAATTTTCGGTAGAAGATCCCATGGCAAATTCATCCATATTGGTCTTACCCAAAAAAACAGCCCCGCTCAAACGCATCTTGGAAGTCACCGTCGCGTCATATGCCGCGCGATAATCAGCCAAAATTTTTGAACCTGATGTCGCCGGCTCACCTTGAACCAAGATCGCGTCCTTAATTCCAAACGGCACTCCGGCCAGCGGAGCTAGATTCTCTCCGCGCGCCAAAACAAGATCTGCCTGCTCCGCCTGTAGTAATGCCTCTTTCGCGCTAAGCGAAAGATAGGCGCCAATCTCCGAATCGCGAGCGTCAATATGGTCCAAATAAGCCTTGGTAATTTCTAGCGCGCTAAAGTCCTTAAGTCTAAGCCCTTCATGAAATTTTTTAATGGTTAAATTGTGGAGAGTAGTCATAGAATCCCTATTTTTTTACACTCGCTCTGTTCGTAAATCCGTAGCTTACTCAAAAACCGGCGGAACCGCCAAAAAATCATCACGCCTTTCCGAAAAAGCTTGTCTTAAAATCTCGGACGAAAACGGCGCATCAGCCGCGACATCTTCCCGAAACACGTTTTTCAAATCAGTGCCGCCCGCAACCGGAATCACGCCTTCGGTGGGTATGGCCGTCAGCTCCGCGAAATGATCTAGAATCTTTTTTAGATCACGCAACAAAACTCCGGATTCCTCCGGATTAAGATGTAGGCGGGCAAGCTTCGCCAAGTGCGCCAAAGATTGAGCGGTTATTTCGGCCATAAGAACTAAGCGGCGTGTGAATATTTTAACTCAAATATCAAACTGCTGACAACGCCTTCCGCCTGGCGTTTCATAAAATTAGTCCGCTCCTCCGGATTCATCGCGGTATAATCTTCAAACGAAGGAATATACAAAACCGCGTTAGCCTTGGCGCCTCGCTCCGCCTTTTCCGGATTTTGCGTTAAATCCAGAGTGATGGTGATTCGCTTTTCACCCGCCAAACCGGCGCCACGCGCCACGGGGATAGTAAAGTCAAAAAACGCGTCAACTCCGTGAAGCCGGTCTAAGTGGCTGCCAAGCGCGTTAAAAAGTTGCAGGCCGTGACGTTCTAAAGCCTCGCTTAACGTTGCCGCGACCTCCGGCGACAAGTCATCCGATCGCTCCGCGAGCCGTTGAGTGATCTCCTCGCCCACAGCAAAGTGTAAATCATTAGGAAACGAAGTCGGATGCGCCGGCGGATCAGCCGGATCCCAACCCTCCGGCTGATGCTCGCGAACAAGCCTCATCGCCTCCCTAAAATTAAGATAGCGCCCATCATAGCGAGCCTCGCGTGGCACGCCATAACCCAATAAATCCCACTCCAGTTCATGGCCACTGTATTTTTTCTCTGGCAATAAAAAACCTCCTTCGCGCAACATACTCTAACATCTTACGACGCGTTCTTCTTTTGGGCAACGTTAAGCAATGATCCCAGCTCCTCCTCGGAAAGTATCGTAAGTCCCAACTCCCCGGCCTTGCGAGCCTTTGAACCTGGATCCGCGCCAACAACCACATAGCTCGTCGCCTTTGAAACCGACTCGTGAACCACTCCTCCCAAATTCCGAATTCGCTCTTTGGCTTCTTGACGGCTCATTTGAGACAAGGTACCGGTAATCACAAATGACTTCCCAGTAAGCGCTCCTTTTTCTTTGGGCGAGGAAACTTGAAACACCACGCCAACCCCTCCCAGTCGCTTCAGCAGGGTTTGGTTTCGCGACTGCGTAAACCACAAAGCAATGCTCTGCGCCACCGCCGGACCAACATCGGGAATCATTTGCAAATCATCCACGCTGATTTCCTTCATCAAGGACCCTAAGACCTCCGGATTAAAAGTCGTGCCTCGCTTCGGCAAACGGGATACCAGCCATTCGGCCAAAACCCTAGCCGTTTCTTCGCCCACATGAAGAATGCCCAACGCGAACAAAAAACGGGTCAGGGTGATCTGCTTGCGTCCGGCGATTTCATTAATCAAATTAGCCGCGGACTTCTCGCCAAATCTCGGCAAGGCCGCGATATCACCCTCACGCAACGAAAAAATATCAGCGGCATCGGCCACCAAGCCCTCATCCAGAAAACGGTCAATAATCTTCGGCCCCATGCCTTCAATATTAAAAGCGGATCGTCCCACAAAATGATAAAGAGCCTCGCGATGTCGCCCTCCGCAAACCGGATTACCGCAACGATATAAAGCCCCGTCGCGCAAAACCGGAGACTCGTCAACCGGACAAACTTGCGGCATCTTAAAACCATGCTCCTTGCCGGTTCGCAATTCCGGCAAAACCTTAATAATTTTCGGAATCACATCTCCGGCTCGGCTTACTACCACCGTATCTCCAAGCTTCAACCCTAATCGCTCAATCTCATCGGCATTATGCAAAGTGGCATGAGTAATGGTAACTCCGCCAACATTCACCGGATCCAAAATCGCGACTGGCGTCAAAACTCCGGTTCTTCCAACCTGAACGACAATTTCCCGAACTATCGTCGTCGCTTCCCGTGAAGCAAACTTATAAGCCATGGCTGCTCGCGGCGACTTGCCGATAATCCCCGCTCGCGCGAAAAGTTCGTTGTCGTTCAAAATAACCACCACCCCGTCAATCTCATAAGCCAATTTTTCCCGATGCGATTCCCAGTGGTTGCGAAAAGCAATCACCTTCTCCAGCGAGCCGGCTAACGCGTTGTGCTGGTTTGTCTTAAAACCAAACGAATGCAATAAGCGATGCTCTTCTTCATGTGTCGCTTGCCCTAAGTCGGTTACTATGGAATAAGCGAAAGAATCCAAACGGCGCGAGGCGGTAATCCTCGGATCAAGCTGGCGCACCGCCCCCGCCGCCACATTTCGCGGATTGGCATACGGCTTTTCACCACGAGCAACTTGTTCTCGGTTAATGCGCTCAAACTCCTGCCTGGTCAAAAAAACTTCTCCGCGAACCGTTAATTTTTTTGGATAATTACCGCGCAAACGGAGTGGAATCGCCTCCACCGTTTTTAAGTTTTGCGTCACCTCCTCGCCGACCAGCCCATCGCCCCGAGTGGAAGCCCGCGCCAAAACGCCATTTTCATATATTAATTCAATCGCTAAGCCGTCAATTTTAAGCTCGCAATAAAATTCAGGCTTTGGCTCGCGTCCCAAAAAATTAGCCAGACGCTCAAACCAGGCGCGAAGATCGGCCTCCGAAAAAGCGTCGTTTAACGAAATCATTCTCACCTCGTGGCTCACCTTATTAAACTTCTGGAGCGGCTCGCCCGCCACTCTTTGAGTCGGCGAATCCGGCGTCACGAGCTCTGGAAAACGCCCCTCCAAATCAAACAGTTCTTTTTTGAGCGTATCCAAAGCCTCATCGGAAATCAGCGATTCGTTCAAAACATGATAATGATAGCGAAACTTATTGATGGCCTCGCGCAAAACAGCGATTCGCTCCGCGGCGGCTTTTTTTGTGGTCGAAAACGACATAGGGAAAGTATATCAGCAAAAGCCACGCCGAAAAACGGCCCTGCCTGGATGCCGTAAACGCCGAATTCAGCAACAAGCCTCATCTTTGGCCATTCTAAACGCCAAAAACCTTGCGCTAAATATCATCTAAAAATCCGCCCGAAAAGCGCGGAATGATCTGGCTGATTGTCCGGTGGAGCGAATCACCCCAAGCGTAACCGGCAACGAACCGGAGCCTGGTCGATACTCTATCAAAGTCACAAACTGGGCGCCGTTTATTAGCGGATTCGCAATCGTAAAGCAAGCCGGCGTCGTGGGATAAGAGCCGGGAACCACAAAAAGATCCGCCGAAGGAGCATGGCAATTATCAAAATCTTTAAACCAGCGATAAAACTCCATCTCGAGTCCGGCATCCGCGGCATAAATCGCCTGCGCCGAACGCGCCACGTCCCCCGCCTGCCTCAACTGATAAAGCGTCAACAATCCGGCGATAACGGTAACGCTTAAAAGCGCTCCGGAGAGAATCAAAACCGAGAACAAAAGCACCTGGCCACTTTGCCCCGAGACCCGGCTTTCCGCCGAGCGTCTAAAAAATTTATTAAAAATAAGTCGTCTCATAATAAAAACTAAGAATCCAGTAAACGCGGACTGACCGCGGTTTGATAATGATTGACGACGCCAGCAGCCTCCGAAGCCACCGCGCTCACGCTAAGCACGATGACGATTCTGGGTTGCAACCCGTCGGGCAAACCATTCGGCGCGGATCCGGTCAAGGTAAAATCCAGCCGATCAACCATAACATTGTTGCCGGTAATATGACGTATCGGACCCTGAGCCACGGATCGTCCTATGGCATTTTGATCCAACGCATATCTCACCGCCTCCCCCTTCGCGTTAAAAAAATTCAATCCTCCCTGCGTCAAAGAAAAACCAGAACCAGTACGAATCTCGCGCGCCACCTGCTCCAACGCCAAGCTCGCGTTATCATTCATGGCAATCAAGGCCACTACCGCCCGCTGAGTTCGCAACAGCTTCACAAAAATACCGACTGCCAAAGCCATCACCATGCCAAAAATACCGACTGCCACAATCAGTTCAACCAGGGTAAATCCTCGACGCGCCTCTGAATTTTTAGCAAAAAGAATCATGGTCTTAATTTAAGGACGCCAATTGGTAAAGACATCTTCCAACACCACCGAATAATCAGTACCGCGAATTGACCACCACACCGTGGAAACAACACTCATAGAATTAGGGCTCGCCGCCGGCAACCAAGTAATGGCGATTTCTCGCTTGTAGATTGACGGTGTTGTGAGTGATTGCCCTTCATCAATACCAGTGCCACCGGCGCTTGAAGCATAAAAATAGTGGCCGCTTTGTTCATCAAACGACAGCAAATGAGCCTGCCCGGGCACAACCGGCGTCAGCGCCCCATCGTTAAAATCCATCTCAAAAGTTCCCGGTCCCATATTTTGATTCCAGGGAGTGAGTGAATTAGCCCCGCCGGTCGCTCGGCGCGTAATGGCGTTTTTATCCAGCAAATTTTTAACCAATTCAATTCCCTCTCCGGCTAAATGAACGGCGACATATTGGCTGGAAACCAGCTTCGTCGCGGCCAGTGATTTAGAAAGCAAGACAAAAAGACCCAAGATGCCAGTCACCATAACCGCGATAGCCACCATAGACTCCACAATTAATTGCCCCCGCCGATCGCCTAATTTGTTTTTGAAAAATGTCATATCTGCCTACTGGATAGAAACTTGACCGCCGGAACCGATATCGATTTGCGATGACGCGCTTCCATCAACCAGCGAAAGAACCAACGACATGTAATCCCCTGACAAACCGGGGTCAAAAAACACCGTTGGATCTGGCGGCACAAAAAGCACCTCGCCTTCAACACCGGGGCACGACAAGATATTAGTGGTAAAACCACCGCTCACATCCGGCGGAAAACAAACCTGAATCTGCAATCTTGGATCAAGCACGGTTACCGAAAAATCCTCATCGGAACCGGAATACTTTGGCCCAAAAGCCAATGAACCACTGCAGTCAATCGGCGGCGGCGCTCCGCTTGAGAGCGGCGGTTGCGGAGCGGGAAAATCGCGAAAAAGCGTGTAGCCGGTAGAAGTAAAACGCACTCCGTAACCACATACCGGCAAGCCGTCTCGAAAAGTTTGAATCGTCAGCGCCTTACTGCGTAAAATCGTCTGCACCAAAGCCGCCCGAGCGGTGGACAAGACGATTTGCTGTTCGCTTCGCCGCGAATATTGGATGGAAATCGTAATCAACATTCCCAAAACCGCCGCCACCACTAAAATCTCAACTGTAGAAAATCCAAAACTGGATTTATTTGGCAAAAAACGCATAGCTTAAGTATAATCCTCGCCGGTCAAAAGACCAAAACACAGCATCGTACAAGTCTGCACCCATCCGTCTTGCCATTTCTATTTTTTAAACCTGCCCGCCACAGCTCCCAGAACAAAGGCTGGTTCGCAAACTCTAGATCAAAGTCCGAAAAATTTCAGGTAGCCGGTAAAAATCGTCTCACCCCAGAAAAACACCAACATCGCGCCGAGGGCCAAAAATGGCCCGAACGGGATCCCATCCCTAAAACCCTTTTTGCGAGAAAAAATAAGTCCCAACCCGAAACCCGCGCCGATGACGACCGCCAGCATCAAGATCAATAAGACATCCGGCCAGCCAAAAAGAAAACCGAGCGCCGCCGCCAGCTTGACGTCGCCAAAACCCATGCCGCGACCCCGCGACAAGGCCCAAACCAAACCGAATACCCCTCCTCCAACCAATGCCGCCAAAATATGATTCCAAAAAATATTCTCGCGAAAAGCAAATATACCGGCGGCGCTTCCCAAAAAGGACCCGTCGAACGAGCCAAAAAGTCCGTAACGTCTAAGAAAGAAAACCTGAACTAAACCAACAAGGCCGATAAACACCGTCAGCTGATCCGGAATCAGCATCAGACGCAAATCAATTAGCGACATTAAAAGCAGGGTCAGGCCGACTAAAATCCATAAACCAGCGGCAAAAACAAACGGACCTCCATGAAGCGCCAGTTTTGGCGTGAGCGCGTAAAAAGAAGTCAAAAACAAAGGCACCGCAACAAAGTAAATGCCCGTAAACAACTCCACCAAAAAATATTGACTGGAAATTGAATGCCGACAACCGCGACATCTTCCCCTCTGCCACAAAAAGCTGACCAGTGGAATAAGTTCAAAAGCCGAAAGCGTCTTACCGCAATGCGGACAGTGAGAGCGACCTAGGAGCGATGGCCCGGAAAAAATAGGCCGCTCGGGATCATATCGAACCGCCAGTACGTTTAAAAAACTGCCAACCGCCAAGCCGATAAAAAAAAGCAATAATAAAATAAAAAAGCTCATAAGCCACCACGAACACAATAGGCAGCGGTCACCGTATCGTCACAAGTTAGAGAACCAAAAGTTCCATCAGTGTCATTTTGCAAAGCCGGATTAGAAATATCCTCCAGCATCGCCTTTAAGACATAAAAATCCTGCGTTCCTGAATTCGTGTAATAACTATAAACATTAACACCGCTATTTAGCGGATCGGTTGGAATACGACCCGCGCCGGCGTTATTTAGAGCCGTAGTTAGCGCAATCCAGTTGCCGGTATTGTTGGGATAGACTCCATTCCGGTTGATATAAAACTCCAAAGCATTTTGCACCGTCCGCAAATCGGCAATTCGTCGCGCATCCCGACCCTTGAGACGCGCACCTCCCAAACCCAAAAGAACTACCGAAGCCAAAAGCCCAACAATAGCAATGGCAACCAGTAGTTCTATGAGTGTAAAACCTCGTCTGTAAGAAATTAGAGACATCAGACCAAGGAATCAAGTAAAAACTTAGAGAGAAACACAATACGTGAGATCGGTCGGACCAGCCGTTCCACAGCTAAGACCATTCGAAGTACCATCGATGTCGTTATTTAACGCCTGGTTTCCCGCATCTTCAAGTTGAGCACTAAGAGTATAGGTAGTTGCCGGGCTAGCTACTCCATAGCCATAGGCCGCACCAGCAGGATCAGTAGGAACTACAGTCACGCCGACACCAGCAGTGGTCAAAGCGCTAAGCGTCGCTGGGTAGACTCCATTCTTGGTAAAATAAGCCTCCAAACCAACCTGCAATTGCCTCAAATCAGCAATTCTTTTCGCATCTCTTCCTGATCGGCGCGCGCCACCCAAACCAACCAAAACCACCGAAGCCAAAAGGCCAATGATGGCGATAACCACCAAAAGCTCAATAATCGTAAAACCTTTCTTGGATGTTGTATTCATTGTAAGTTAAGTAATTTTTACCGGAATAATCAAAATATCTTTATATCTTTGGAAATTAAACTTTCTCAAAACAAGAGAAACCGACCTTTCAAAGATTTGACCCAATTATAGCACGCTAAAAACCCAACACCGCAATTAAGATATTCACAGGGCATTGGGTAGGGTCTAGGGTGAAGGGTACAGGGTTTAGATAATGAACAAATCCTATGTTTGTAATATAAAACACAAGACAAGAAGCAAAGATAATCTACTAATCGACACACACACAGCAAAGAATTTTCTAGATTTTTCGCGAAGTACAAGGAGTGAGCGAGTAAGGAGGAAGGCGCGCTTTAACCAAGTGCGCCGACTGAGTAACGGAACGAACAACAAAATAATTCGCGAAAAATAAGAGTTGTCTCGAAACATCCGCGTTCGTGCGCCCGCCCGACTAAATATAATCGTTCGGGCATGCAGTTTGAGGCGCGGGCGAGGAGAATGAATGGAAAGCTTGGCAGGCTAAAAAGTTTTCGCATACTGTATCTTAATTTAAAAAGAACAAATACGAGGCGCGAACGACAATCGTGACTTGAAACATCCGCATTCGTGCGCAGTTTGAGGCGCAGGCGAGGAGCGGAATAAGCTGTACTTTATTCAAGTACTGCGTTGAGCACCACAGCTCGCAACAAAAAAATGCGCCGAATGCGGATGTTTTAACCTAGAACTTCTGGATGAGGGAGTAGAGGGGATACAACACCGACGCAAACAGCGCCCCCACCGCCCCGCCGATTACCACAATCAAAGCCGGTTGAATAAACTCCACTAGGTTATCAATCACCGTATCCACCTCGCGGGAATAAAATCTAAAAACCCGAATAAACATCTCCTCCAACTTACCGGTCTTCTCCCCCACCGCCACCATCTGCGTCAAGAGCGGCAAAAAATAACGTGGATTTTTTTCGAGAGCCTGCGACAGCAGCTCGCCCCGCCGAACCCCCTCGGCCACATCGTGAAGCATCTCGCCATAAAAAGTGCTCCCGATTGTCCGGCTGGTAATCTCCATCGCCTGCGCGATTGGAATTCCACCCTTGATCAAAACGCTCGCCGTCTCCGAAAATCTGGCCAAATACAATTTTTTAAACAAATTGCCCATAACCGGCGCCTGGAGCGAAAACTGATCAACCAGCGCCCGGCCCTCGGCGGTCTTAATGTAGGCATAGAGCCCCGCCCCCAAAAAACCAGCCGTAGCTACAACCGCTACCCACCAATGGCTCAAAAATATACCGGAATTAAGTAATATCTTGGTCAAAAAGGGCAGCTCTACCTGCGATTCGGTAAAAATTGGGGTGATTTGAGGAAAAACCAAACCGATAAGAATTCCGCCGACCACAAAAAACAGCAAGATGACGAATACCGGATAAATCATGGCGTTTTTGACCTTGGTCGTCAGGACAAATTCTTTTTCCAAGTGATCCGCCAAAAATTGCATCGCCTCCTCAATTCTACCTGTCACCTCCGCCGAGCGAATTAAATTAACGTAGAATTCGGAAAACACGGCGCTCTGCCGCTCCATTGCCTGCGACAGCGACAAACCGGCGTCAATATCCGCGGAAACCTCAAAAATCGCCTCTTTAAGAATGGGATTTTTGGTCTGAGAAAAGAGCGTCCGCAAACCCTCGTCAATCCGCACCTTCGCCTCCAACATGGTGGCAAACTGGCGGGTAAAAATCACCAAATCCTTGGCCTTAACCCGATTCAAAAAGTTGAAAAACGCCCTAAAGGTGCGATGCTCGCGAATGCTCTCGAGTGACAGCACGTATAGGCCGTGGCCGGTCAAAATATTGGAGGCCGCGTCTTGATGGAGCGCCTCCACATAACCCACTTGGAGCTCACCTGATTTAGTTCTGGCGCTGTAACGGAATTTCATAGAAGACCGATGCGAAAATTGATAATGCGAATGATGCGAAAAAAGTACATTCGTATATTCTTAATTATTCGCACATTAGTAACTTATATTTATACTCTATCCAGCAAGATTTTAAGCTCGGATGGATTCATCGAGTAAAGCTCCCCGTTCTCCAGCGATATCTCTTTGCGCTTGACGAGCGTCGCAAGCGAGCGGTTGAGTGTCACCATGCCCTCTTGCAAAGAAGTCTCAATCACCAAATCAATCTGATACGCCTTGCGCTCGCGAATTAAGTTGCGAATCGCCGAATTGACGATCATAATCTCGCACGCCGGAACCCGTCCGCCGTTTACTCTCGGCACCAACCGCTCGGAAACAATGGCTACCAAGGTCGCCGCCAACTGCGAGGTCACCTGGCTTTGTTGATCCGCTGGAAAAGTATCAATAATCCGGTCAATCGTCTGCGCCGCCGAATTAGTATGCAGAGTGGAAAAAACCAAATGCCCGGTCTCCGCCGCCGTCATCGCCGTCGCGATTGAAGACGGATCGCGCATCTCGCCCACCATAATCACGTCTGGATCCTGTCGCAGAATAGATCGCAGCCCGGCCGTAAAAGACATCGTGTCCGCCCCTACTTCGCGTTGCGAAATAATCGCCCGATCCTGAACGAATAAATACTCAATCGGATCCTCAATGGTAATAATATGATCCATCCGGTTATGATTTATTTCGTCAAGCAAAGCCGCGAGCGTGGTTGATTTTCCGTGTCCGGCCGGACCGACAACCAAGATAAAGCCCTGCGATAACTTGGTAAAATCATGCAATACCGGCGGCAAACCCAAGGCCTCAACGGTTCGCACCTCCGCCGGAATTAAACGCAAAGCCGCCGCCTTAAATCCGCGCTGGTTATAAACATTCACCCGAAACCTGGCCTTATCTTCAAAAGCAAAAGAAAAATCAAACTCCTTGTTTTGCAAAAAAAGCTCCTTTTGTTCCGGCGTCAAAAGCGCCATAATCAGCCCCTCGGCAACCTCGGGCGTAATCGCCGGCTCCTTCTGGAGCGGAATCAAAACTCCATCAATCCGCAAGGTCGGCTTGCGCCCAACGGAAATATGCAAATCGGAAGCGTTCTGCCGCGCCGTGGTCAAAAGCAAGTCGCTTAATTTTTGTTGTATTGCATCCATAGTTAAAGTATATATCAGACTGGCCAAAGACGTTCTTCACACCCGCGCCACTCGTCAACCACATGGGCGCGCCTTAAGACTCCTTGGTTTCCTTGAGCACATCTTCAATCGGCACCAAACCCTGCAAAGCCTTAAGAATTCCATCGGATCGCAGAAAAACCGTCTTCTGGCGGCGCATCTCTTCCAAAATCTTATTTTCATTGATTCCAGAATTCAGAACATCGGCCAGTTGGGGCGTCATCTGGAAAACTTCAAAGATCGCGACGCGTCCCACGATTCCCTTGCCACCGCACGCGCTGCAACCCGGCGCGTGATAAATCTTATATGGCGTTGCCAAGCTAGACACCGCCTCTGGCGGTATTAGCTTGAGCTCTGTTTTGATTATTTCCAAAAGCTGCGGCGATGGGTCTTCGGCCTTGCGGCATTTGGAACACAATCGACCAACCAAACGCTGAGCGGCCATCAGGTTGAGCGCCGACGGCAACAAGAACGGCTCCACGCCCATGTCCACCAAACGCGGAATGACTCCGGCCGCGCTGTTAGTGTGCAAGGTGGCCAGCACAATGTGTCCGGTTAAAGCGGCGTGCACCGAAAGCTCGGCGGTCTCCTTGTCTCGGATTTCACCAACCATGATAATATCCGGATCTTGGCGCAAGATCTCCCTCAAACCCGAAGCAAAATCATAACCAATCTCCGGCTTAACCTGTGATTGGTTAACTCCGTCGAGCGTGTACTCCACCGGATCCTCCAAGCTCACAATGTTAACCTCCTGCTTGTTTAGAATCTGCATCAAAGCATAAAGCGTTGTGGTCTTTCCCGAACCGGTCGGACCGGTCAGCAAAACCGCGCCATAAGGCTTGGCTAGCCCCGCCTTTAAAATTTCCAAATTCCTGCCGGCCACGCCCAAATCATCCAGACTCTTAAGTCCGGTCGTGGGATCGAGCACGCGCAAGGCCACCTTCTCGCCATTCGGCGTCGGAAAAGTCGCCACGCGAAAATCAATCTCGCGGTCAAAAATAATACTGCGAAAACGTCCGTCCTGGGGCATTCGATTCTCGTCCAATTTCAAGCTGGATAAAACTTTTACCCTGGAAATAACTGGCTGCTGCAATTCCACCGGCAAGGCCGAGACTTCACGCAAACTGCCATCAATCCTAAAACGCACTCGCAGTTTGGATCGCCCCGGTTCAATATGAATATCAGACGCTCCGATATTTACCGCCTCTTTGAGCAATGAGCTTACGATGCGGATAACCGGCGCCTTGTCGTTTTCGGTCATTCCCTCCTCTAATTTTACGATTCTTTGAATATCCGTCAGACCCTCTCCCGGCTTCAGGTTCATTGACTGAAGGGCCGCCGCGATATCTTCGCCAAACAAGAAGTATTTTTTGAGGACCGATTCAACATCCGACGCGGAGACAACATAAACGCCCAAATTGATTCGCTGTTGTTTGGCCAAAAAACGCAACGCCTCTCGCGCCGCGTTGTCGTCGGGATTCAACATCCCCGCCACCAGCAAATCCTGGCTTCGGGCAATCGGAACAATCCGATAAGTTCGCGCGGTTTCTCCCGGAATTGATTTCAAAACCTCGGGCGTAACCGCGTCAAGATCAACTTTTTTATACGGGATTTTTAGCAAAGCGCTCTTCAGTCGAGCCACTTCACCGTCATCTACCAGCCGGCGGCTATAAAGCAAATCCTCCGGCCGCCGTTTGATAGACTGCGCCTCCCGCAATAATAAATCGGCCGCCTCCCGCTTGAGCGACCCTTGCGAAACCAACGCGTCAAAAAGTGCCTTGTCGTCCATGAATAAGTTATGAATAAAGACCTGTCCGGCGTAGGCAAAAATGTGGCAAATACCAGGGACTGATCATAACGGCAAAAATGGATTATTCCGTCCTAGACTCCCCAAAACCGGCGTACCGACATAAAGCCGAAGATTGCGATAAGCCTGGCTGTTAATCACAAACGACGGGTCGGTAAAATCAATCTGCGACACCTCGCCCGCGCGCTGCAACTCCTTGGGAATAATCGCCTCAATTTTCGGGGACGGGGCGAAAAAAAGATAATAAGCCGCGGCGCCGACAAAAACCAAAACCACCAGCGTCAGCAGAATCGCGAACCAGTTAAATCTCTTTTTTTCTTTTTCAAAGACAATGGCCATAATATTTATCTCGATTGGTAATAAGCAACGACGATCGCTGTAAAATCGAATGAATTAGCGCTCCTTGATTGCCCCTGTGGCGCCGCCACGGTAAAACTGGCCACATCCAAAATGCGAATATTAGTCTCCAGTTTCTCCAAAAAATTTCTAAAAGCTTCGTAAGTTCCGGCAAGAGTCAGAGTCACCTGCACGGTTCCGACCTTGGCCGGAGTCTGTGAAGTACTGCGATCCTCGGAGGTCGCCCGCAAAGTTCCCGCGCCAGCGGAAAGTGACTTCAAATTTAGATTGGTATCGCTGGCCAAGGCATAAAACTGATTATAAAGCGTCGCGAGGGACTGCTCTTTGGGCAGAGCGAGCGAAATATTTTCCTGCAGATTTTGGACTCCCTTGTAGTTGGCGATGAGATCCTTAACTTTTAGGGCGATCTGTCCATGTACGTCCAGCGCCTCGGTTTTGGAACTCAAAATACCGCGCAACATATTCAAATCGGCATAAGCCGGCTTGAGCAAAAGAGCGTAGACCACAAACGAGGCCACGAAGCAAAACAGGCTTAAAAGAAAAACGTAGATCCGTTGGGTTGAAGCGCGCATATATCAATTCTTATTTTTATAGGCCTCCGGCTTAAGTGTTAGCACCGCTTGAAACTTAACCAACCCCTTGTCTTGCACCGCGTTGCTGACCGCGTATGAAGCAATCTCCTTAGTGGTGGCAAAAGCCTGCAACTGTTCGGTGAAAGAATCGTAAGAATCGGCAAAGGCCTCAATCGTCAACTTGCTTTCAAGCGAGCTAAAAGTGAGATTGGAAAAATAAACCCTCGGTACGACCCTGGCCTGCAACAGACCAAGCGCCCGCGAAGACATCACATGCGAAGCAAGCAAATTTTTGATATCAACCAGCTGAAAATAAAAACTCAAAAAATCTTCCTGTTCGGCTTGCGAAACCTGGGCCGCCAAATCGGCCAGCGATTGCTCCCGCGCCACGATCTCGCGCTTCAAATATGGCTTGTAACCGAACAGTAAGCCGACATAACCCAGCACCAAAAGCATCAGGATGGAGAAAAAAAACAAAAAAAGCCGCCAGGTTCCGCCACTCGCGGCCGGCGCGACGCCGGAATTAATATTAAAATTATTTTGTGGAAGGGGCATGTGAAAAGCTAACGGAGATCCTTCATGCCAAGACCCACGGCTACCGAAAGATGCGGACCCAGATCTTTGACCACCGGAGCCAGTGCCTGGTTATAAGTCACGAATTTAAAAGGATCGGCCTTGGTCGTCGGCAACCCAAGCTCTCGGGTAAAATATTCCTCAATACCCAAAAGATTGGAAGCGCCGCCGGAAAGAATCGCCCTGGTTACGGTTTGCTGATAGGCCTTTTCGTAATTCGTCCGAACCCGCACTCCTTCGGCAATTATAACATCCAAAATCGGCTCAATTAGTGTGGATAACTCCTGCTCCCCGCCGGAACCCAGCAAACCGCGCTCTCGCTTCAGATCCTCGGAACGGCGCGGTGAGATCGTGAGCCCGGTGGAAATGGTCTGCGTGAGCGATCCGCCGGAAAAATCAGTCTGTCCGGCAAACTTCAAAAAACCCTCCTGGGCCACAAAAATACCGGTAGAACGCCCGCCAATGTCCAAAATCAAGGTCGGCTCTTTAGATCCGGATGTCAGCGCTCTTGCCAAGCTCAAACCCTCAACCTCCACTCCCAACATCCTAATCCCAACTGACTGCAAAATCTTGCGATACTTCTCAATGTGATCGTTAACAATCGACATTAGCAAAATCTGCAACTTGCGCGCCCCCGAATCATCAACTCGCTCCCCGACCTTAATCCAGTCCACCGTCACTGAAGCAATCGGCAACGGAATATATTGCTGCGCTTGGTACTGCATAATCTTAGCGATCTCATGCTCCTGCACCGCCGGCAATTCTACCAAAGTGGAAAAAGTGGAAAAAGTCGGCACCGACAGCACCGCCGCGCCGGAAGTCGGATTCAAGCGCTTTAAAAGCAGCGACAAATACAAAGCCACTTCATTTTCCAAAAGTTTCAGATTGCTGGTTTGCAAAGCGTTGTTGGAACGCTCCAAATAACCGAAAGTTTCCAGAATCGCGTAATTTTTCAAAGCAAACGTCTCTCCCTGGCGGGTCATCTCAACCGCCTTCATGGAAGTGGTGCCGATATCCAAACTAAAAAACTGCTTGTGGTGAATTAGCGATTCCAAAAATGACATAGCTCAAAATGATATATTCAAAGTATACCATGAGCGTCTTCCGGCGCCTCGCCGCAACAGCCGTTGATCTGATCTTCCCGCCACTTTGCGTAGTCTGCGAAACCGTCGTCGCGGATCTTCGCAAAACCTACAATCTTTGCGCGGCCTGCGAAGAAAACATTAAACTTGGCGACGCGCTTGAATGCGCCATCTGCGGCGCCCGCCTCCCCGACGGTAAAAAAATCTGCCACCCCGAAAGCCCCTACCTGCTCGCCGCCGCCGCTAAATATGAAAACGAGACTGTTCAAAGACTAATCTGGCAATTAAAATATCGGGGCCAGACAGTCGCGGCCCGCCCTTTGGCGCACCTGATGTCCCGCTACTGGAAGGAAGTCGCTAATCAAACAAAAAACCCGCTAGTCATCCCACTCCCCCTGCATCGCCGCCGCCTCAAGATCCGGGGCTTCAACCAGGCGGAACTTTTGGCCCGCCGCTTTGCGCAGAAAACCGGCTTGCCGATAAACTCTTCCACCCTCCGGCGAGTTCGCTACATCAAGCCCCAAGCCGAATGCGTAAGTCGCGCCGAACGCGTCCTAAACATTCAGCACAGCTTTCTCATAAAAAAACCGGAACAAGTTCGCGGAAAAAATATAATTCTTGTAGATGACGTCACGACCTCCGGCGCCACTCTGCGCGAAGCCGCGCTCACCATCAAACGCGCCGGCGGAAAAAACATTATCGCTCTCGTCGCCGCCAGAGCTTAAAAAACCAAAATGCGTCTTTTAATAAACATGTGGGTCTGCTAGAAAACCTCCGTATTTAGGCGTAGTTCAAGGCGTGGGCTAGGAGCAAGCAGTACCTCGTAACCCTTATCTTTTTCCCCATTCGTACATTCGCAAAGGATTCGTTATTCGTTGATGTAATCCACCCTGTACCCATTCGTATATTCGTAAAAATTCGTAAATTCGTAATCATATAAAAAAGCCCCGAGTGTAAATCAGGGCTCTGCTATCAACCAACACTTGTCGGCAACGGCACGCCAACTTCACTACGAGCGGCCACATAAGCCGGAGTCAGATCGGTACGGGAAATTTTTCGCCACCACGGAAACTGAATCTGCAGGGCGCGATCAATCCCCAGCGCCACCTGTCGCACCTCGTGATTCACTTGAAAGTCGCTTCTCTGCCACAGGATGAACTCCCATTCGCGCAAATTGGCACCGCACAGGAATCCAACCAGATTACCCATCGCCATGGCATACTGCGCGATAAGCGGAGCGACTCCGCGACCGCAGAGTGCCGTCCACGTGGCTCGATTCATCAGGTGAATCTCGTCAAACACGTCGGCCAATTCGGTGGGTGCCGGCTTGTCGTAATGGTAAAAACCGAGACTCGGATCAACCAATGTCCGCGCGTGAGTCGCGAGCACATGCCTCTGCAAATCTCGCCAACCACGAAAAGACATCTTTCCAAAGCTAGTGCCAAAAACCGTTTCAAAATGATAGGGCAAGCGATCGTGTTCTCCCCTCTCTTCAAACGGCAACTTTCTCAGCACATCTTCAAACACCGCGGAACCGTTGGACGTGCCATCGGAACGAAAATAATTCCACAAAACATCCTCGGCAATCAAGAGCGAAGTCGTGCCGAAACCTTGGATGATATTCTGCGAGGATAAGTATCTCCACCCCTCAACTTCCCACGGCGACGGCTCGTAGTGTCGGGCAAACTGATCCCCGCCAACCTTCGCGGCTTCGGCCAAAATCAATTCAACCAGAGCAAAGTTCTCCGGAGTCGCGTCAAGCAACAGATGCTTAAGCAGAGAGTCAAAAGCCTCGCCGGAAATCGCCACCCCAACCGAAGTCAAAGTCGCGCACGGCAAAACATTGCCCGCCACGTCGCACGCCTCGCCCTGAACCGCGGACTTCAAGTCCTTGACCGGCAAAAGCGGGGCGAAGTGTTGCTCAAAAAACTTCGGCAAGATTCCGTCAAACGCCACACCAATCAAGGTTCGATAAGCCGCGCTCGCCTGAACAATCGCCTCTCTGGCCGCGCACGCCGCCTCTTCGCAAACTAAGGCAATCTCGTCCCAGATTGGATACTGTCTGGCGCGCGAAATATCCACAAACCGCGTGCTCAACTCAATAAACCCCGAACCCGGACGATTCCACTCAATGGACTTGGCCGCGAGAATGGAAATGTCTTCCACTGCGAACGTGAGAGCCGCTCCGCGCGCGATGGAATTGTGCCCGTACTTGTCCAAAAACACATCAAGCAACGCCTTCATCTTCGGTGAATCCGCCAACTGTTTTTCAAGTCGTGGATCGCCCGTGGCATTCGCCACGAAATCCTTAAATACCGCCAGATGCTCTATCTTGGCTTCGCAGAACTGATCAAGCGACCTAATGCCCAATCCGGTCAGATAAGCCTGATAGGCATGAATCGCTCCGCTTGGCGAAACTTCGGAGAAATTCTCCAAAAGCCCCGTTAGCAAAAGCGGCAAGAGCGTATCAACAAAATGACCGCGAATCCCTCGCTGATTCTTGAGCCGCGAATACATCGCGAGCAGCGCCGCCGAAAAATTCGGCGGCATATTCCGGAAGAAAAAAACTCTCGAAGTCGCACTGGTAAAAAACAATTTCAGGGCTTCAGTCTCGCGAACCGAAAACTGATACGGAACTGGGGCTCTTACGAACTGTCGAGCAATCGGTATTGCCCGATCCAGAAACGCCTTATCCAAGAACATGGTATCTCCAAATTAAAAACCGCTGATATGTCAACGAACCAAGCGCAGTATATGAGGAAAACCTCACGAAAAGCAAGTTTTTTGGCCAAAAATGTACTCATTTGGCCGGACGAACAATGAGTATATTGTTTTAGTCGTAAACTTGCCCGCCCGTAGCCCTGCCTGCCGGAAGGCAGGTCAAGCGGAGGCGGGTTCGTTGATGCAATCCTATTCGTATATTCGTAAAAATTCGTAAATTCGTAGTCATTAAAAAGAACCGCTCCTAAGAGCGGTTGTGTTCTCTCATCTCATCAATCGTAAAAAGTCCGGCTGACCAAAAACATCCCTGCACAAAACCCAACCAGCGAAAAAGCTTATCCATCCGATCTTCGGCCAGAAAAACTTGCATTTCGGTAAGCATCTGGTGGCAATGAGCCAGCGCCGCCCCTGCTGAATCTGGACCCAGCACCGCGGTGAGCGAAAGACTTCTCCGCGGGATATGCATCCCCTGCAACTTTTCGAGATAAAGACGCAACAAGGCACCGATTTGTTCCTTGGTCATTCGACTCCCCCAAAAATCAAAAACCGTAGACGCCCGAATCGTAACATCAAACCAGCTCTTAAGCAAACCACCTCTAAATTGATAAACGACAAGCACTAAATTAAGATTAAATTATGATCATCCTAAAATCGGGATTTACAAAACGAAGTTCTATTATATTTCTTCGAATAGTCATAGTTCTCATCGGCATCGGCGCTCTGGCTTTTATGCTTTGGGAACCGCACATCGAAGGCAGAAACGCCCAAGCCACGCTTTTTGAAATTTACTTCAACGATCCATTTTTGGCCTACGCCTACGCTGCCTCTATCGCCTTTTTCATAGCGATTTATCAGGCGCTCAAGCTTTTGGGATACGTAGCAAAAAATAAAGTATTTTCCCAAAACTCCGTAAAAGCCCTGCGCACCATAAAATACTGCGCGATGACTATTATCGGTTTTGATGCGACGACAGAAGCTTATCTATTTATAGTTCGGCCTGGCGATGACATCGCAGGCGGTGTTTTTATTGGTCTTTTGATAATTTTTATCTCTTTCGTTACTGCCGCCACCGCCAATGTATTGGAAGGTATTTTGCAAGATGCCGTGGATATAAAGTCGGAAAAAAACTCAACGACATAACGAGATCAACCCAAAATGTATTAGTTTACTGCCCAGCGCGGAGGGGGTGAGATTCGAACTCACGATACCGTTTCGGGTATACCGCATTTCAAGTGCGGCGCGTTAGACCGCTCTGCCACCCCTCCGCGCTGATCGGTAAGTTTCTCCTGTAGGAGACCACTACAGAAAAGCAAAACTGTCGTCTCAAACCATTCCGCTACTCCACCAAAAAAAACACTACTAAAAAAACCATACCCGATTAACCGAAATCAATCAATATCGCGATTCATGTTCGCCATGCCGTCACTGACATTTTTTTCCAACTCTTCCAGCTCGCGCAACACATGATCTTTGCGTTGAATTTCTTCCGGGGACAATGGCTGAGTCTGCGCCTTCGTGGTCAGCATTAAAAGCTCCTGCATCAAATCTTTATGAATTTCCGAAAAACCTCGCCGCACTTGATCCGTCGTCTCCCGCAAGCGCTTCTCAAAAACCTGGCGCTTTAAACGGCGAATCTTTCTCGCGAAGTAAAAGAAAACAAAAGCCAAAATAAGAACAAAGACGAATAAGATAACCCCGATCAAGGCATAGCGCACGTTGATTCCAAAAATCGTAAATCCGGTGATCACCGATTGAATAACTTGCGGATTAGACCAATCAGAAAAACCGGTTGAAGTCCCTACTTGCTGGCGCGCCCGAACCACCCAGGAACCGGCGGAGAGGTAAACTCGGCTGGTCGGCCACACTACCCATTCCCCGGCTGAATCGGCGGAAACCGTAAACTTAACCGGCTTTTCGGCCTGTCTCTCGAGCTCCACGCTCACAATCGCTCGTGGCTCCGCTCGTCCCTCTAAATGCAAAAATTCCTCAAAGGGATAGTAGTAATCCGGCACTACCGTCACCGACGGCTGCGGAATCTCTCGATCCTCCGCCAAAACAAACGGAACGTCACGAGCGGACAATAGCAACACCAAGAATAAGATGATTGAAAATCGTCGCATAATTTTATCGCCTTCCGGGGCGAGGTTTTTTAATCTGCAAATCCTCGCGAATAATATGCCGTAGGTGGTGATGATGCCGGTGCAACACAAAAATCACAAAACCGACTAAGAAAACCAAAAACACCAAGAGCGTCGGGATGAATCTGGCCCAGGGCACAAAGAACAAGACAAAATCCACTCCCTCCGGACTCACAAATTGGACAAGCGAAGAAAGAATATTCATTGTCACCGATTCATCGCGAAAGTTGCCGGCCTTGTCGTAAGCCCGGACCACAATTTCATAACGCCCGCTTTTTAAACCGGAAAGTTGATATGGACTGGATGCCTCAAAGAAAAACGAAGACTGGCTCGGGCCGTCTTTTAGCGCCACCGACTTCAACTCAAAATGATCAAATCCCGACAACGAATCCGTGGTAAAAAATCGCAGAATCGGACTCTTGTTGGAAGTCCGCAATCCCGGCGAAGCCTTAACGCCAAACTCTGCCGGAGGCAATGTGTCCAGATTAACAAAAAAATGGCTGACCCCGCTCCAGCTGTTACCCGCCCGCTCTTTGACATGAAAATACCAAACCCCGCTTTCGATGGCGGTAAACGATGCCTGCGCCTCGGCAGTCTCCACCACGTTATCCGGCGCGCCATTGGGATCATGATCCAAAGCATAGCTAAAACCATTGGTTCCCGGCGAAGCCTCCCATTGAAAAATTGGATTGGGATCCTTGTACCACTTGCCCTGCTCCGGATGCGATGGCGAAAAAATCTTCGGACCCTGCGCCGGTGGCAACAACAGCCGAAACGAAGCTGGCGAAGTTTGCTGTAGAACATTAGTCCCCAACCCATCGTTCGCCAAAATAGAATTATTTTTGCCGAAATCAATCTGTGCCGCTCCGGGAGCCGTTACCCGAAAGGTAAACGACTGAACAATGCCCTCCGAGGTCGTAATTCCCGGCGACGGAATCCCGCCGATAAAATAAATTCGCCCCTCTTGATTGGAATAGGTCGGCGGACTGGCCCAAATCTGTACGATTGATTTTCCGAGCGATGGATTAACCAGTTGAAGTTTATCCGGAGGAAAACGCAAGTCGGCCTCAATGGTGTTAACCGCTACTCCGCCGGTATTCATTACGACCGCTAAGTCAAAAGTGCTGCCCAAAATAAAGCTTCCCGTAGCCGGAGTCAGCCGCATAGTAGCCGCCAAAGCTAAGGGCGCGGCAAAAAACATTAAAGAACAACACCCAACCAAAACAATCCGACGAATAGCCACCCCACTAGTATATAGTATCTGCCGATCTCGGCCTGTGAGAAAAAGACTAAAACCGAAATGGCAACAGGCGAAAAACAGTTAATACTAAAGATAAGACATCCTTAACCAACTGCTTAACCTTACCAAAAAAAGACTGCACACCAGAGGAAGGAAGATCAACCGGTCGTTGAGCGGCTCCGCCCACTTGCGCCAACTGGGATGTCGGCGAAACCCCGCGGCCAAAATTCGTCGGTGTCGTGGCAATTTGTTTTGGCGAGGAGGTCTCCGGCGTGGCAAAGCGCGGCAAAATCTCGGTCCAGTCAGAGAACAAGAAGCTCAAATTGCGCGCCACGTTTTTAACTGAAGCCGAAAAAAGAATGCTTAAATCTCTCAAATTTACCTTGCCGTCGCAATTATAATCCGAACGCCTCAAAGCCGGATTCTTGCAATTGGAAACCGGAATAATATTCGCCAAGTTCACCAAAATATTAGCCGAAAGCGGCGGCACGACTCCTACCTGGGGAATAAACGGACTGCCGCCGGTACTTGGCGATGGCGATGGGCTCGGCGTTGGTGATGGGCTTGGGCTTGGCGGTGTCGGAAAATAAAGCGAACCGGAGCGAAGACCAAAGTTAGTTGAAGTTCCAAGCCCCACGCCAAGCTCCCCGATTGTTCCCCGCAAACCAAAACTGCTGGAAGTGGCCGAGCCGGAAGAACCGTTCAACACGGGATCCTTGATAATAAAATTCGTTCCCGAAAAGTCCGTGGCCAAAACCGGTGTCACCAACCAAAAAACAAGAAACAGAGGGATTAACCACAACCCCCCTGTTCCGAAAACTGATCGGCGAAAAACACTAATTAGCCGGCTGGCCACTTGTACCAGGATTCTTAAAATCATGGATGGCCTTAAGAATTTTAGAATCATCGCGAAGCTTCTCAATAAATAATATCTGGTCGCGGTTAATCTCCATCAAATCCTGCGGCCCATGCAACTCATTGCCCAACTTCACCAGATCAATTTTCTGCTGGGGCTGAACGCCGGATTGCGGCGGCTGCAACGTCTGACTAACCTGTAAATAAAAAATATCGGTCAAGCGAAGAAACTGGCTGTTCTGGGCGCTGACCTTGCCGAAATAAACCTGCCCGTTCGCCAAAAAAACCGCCTTCACCGCCTCATCCCCGGTCAAAGAGATTGAACCTGTCTTCCAAAAAATACCAAGCATAATCACGACCACTAAAAGAACCAGCGAAAAAATAATTTTATCTTTTTTCATAAGTTTATTAAATAATTTATGTGAACCAAAATAGCTTCAATGGATAAAGTTTAACAGATCGGAAACAGAGTTCAAGCCAAGCCATCCCCATCGGCAAGACTTACGGATTCGGCGCCGAACCGGCATCCGGCGGCTCCCCGCTGCCAGCGCCACCGCTATTCACTCCCGCGTCCGGTGGTGGAGTTACTTGCCCCGAACCATTATCTGGGGGCGGCGCTGAAACTCCCGCATCTGGCGGTGAATTAACTTGTCCGGCATCTGGAGGCGGAATTATCGGCAAAGAACCGTCTCCCGAAGAATTATTTAATCCACTATCCGGTGGCGTTAAGGGCGAATCCGGCGGCGGAACAATCACCGCCCCGGTTCCACCGGTAGAATCCCCGCCTGAACCATTGCCAAGATTCTGATCTGGAGCCAGGCCTCCGGAATTACCGCTCTGTCCACCCGAATTATTGGGCGCCTGATTCTGCTGCGTCTGCGGATTTCCCAAACCAGCAGGATAGGCTCCGATTATCAGCCAATCAAAGTCTATCGAATTAACCAAGGTACCCTGAACGCTAACCGTAAAGCTCTGCCCCGACGTCTTATTGGTCACCGAAAGCGGCAAACTGGTCAATGTTGTCGGAGTAATAAATATCTTGCTAGTAGAAGTAACCTTGGTGTTGTAAATCGTCACCTCCGAAGCGCCGGACTGAATAGTCGCAGTTCCGGAAATCTGATTCGCGCCCTCGGGCACCGCAAGCTCGCCATCCGGCAAGATGGTAACCGTGTGCACAAAAAGGTTATTAACCACCGCGATCGCGGCCACAATTTTACCGTAAAAAACCTTCACTAGCTTCGCGCTATTCTGCGCCACAAAATCCGCCAATTCCGAAACCGTCTCGGTAATAGAATCAATCACGCCGGAAGCTGACTGTTTATCAACCGTCATAAATTCGGGGGCGATATTCGCCAAGACCGCCCCTTCGCCGCCTCCGGAATAACTCTCAAAGGCCTGACCAATAATCCAGCCCGATTGCGTCGCCTTAACCGCCACACCTGGAACCTCGCTCGAAGTCAGATAATCCCCGGCATGAATTTCACCGTTCACAGCGCTTACTCGCACCATCGCCTTGCCACTCAAAGCCACATCAATATCGCCCGAACCAAAGCGCAGAGCCGAATTACCCTCACTGGCCACGACGCCAGCCAAACCGGATTCGTAAGTTGTTGTGGCGTAACCTACCCACAATCCACTCTTATGAGTCGATGCCCCGTAATCATAGGAAACCAGACTGCCCTCGGGTGGCGTCGTAGTTCCGGTAAAGAAGAACTTGCCGGCGGTATGATTGCGATCCAAATCGGAAACTTCCGGAGTTGAGTCGTCCAAAGCTGGAGCCCCGACAACCTCGCCCCCAACCGGATCGTCATTCCATAGGCGCAACAATCTTAAGTTGAGATCCTTTCTAGCAGCGGCGTAAACACTGGCCACCGTTACCGCCGGGGTTAAATTCCTGGACGGAGTTGTGGTACTCAACTGTGCCACAATTCTCCCATTGATCAGGTAATAAATTGTGCTGGTACTAACCTCAATTCTAAGGCGCCGATACTGGGCCACGCCACTCGCCGAAAAACCACTCGCCCCGGGAATGCCGGTATCGATTGTGGTACTCGCCACCGTGCCATCAATATTCGTCCGCTTGTTAACCGCCGTCCAGTTACCACCATTCAAGTTTTGTTCCGCCACAAAGAAGATGCCGTTATTCATCTGCCAAGCCGGATCCCAAGTCGTGCTCGTGGCACCGAAGAAACCAACTTGATAATGTCCGTTTGTAATACTCGTCACCGAAACCCAGGCCTCAAGTACCGGACTGGTGGTCGCCGAAATAAAGTTTGGCACGGTACCAAGCATCGCCCCCTGACCAATACTGCCTCCCGTAGAATTGAGCTTCACATATGTTGGTGTCGTGGTACCAGGACTCAACGAACCGGCTTGATGGATAAAGAATCCAAAGGGACCGCAAACATTGCTCGTTGCCGCGGCGACGGCGGCTGTAAGCGACGCTCCCGCAAAGTCACACGACGCGTACTGCCAAGTTGTGTAGGCTCTTCCGGCAACAGTCAACTGATCCCGCAAGCCCGCCTCACCCCAGGTTGTAGAAGTACCGATCCCAACTCGTGCGTAATCCAACATCCCAGTCGTAGTTGACTGCACCACAAGTAATGGCCAAGTTCCTGGAGTATTTAAGGCCGCACCAGTCGTAGTGGCAATCCACAAACCTCGGGGATTTCCGTTAGGCGCGCCAATCTTCAAAACACGCGGTCTGTCGGTCGTCGTGTAGTCCAAAACAATATCGCCATACAAGGTCGTCGTCGCCGAAACTTGCAATGACGATGAAGCAAAGGTATTGCCGGTAGCGCTCACACTGAACAAATTAACCCCGCTTGAATCTTGCAAAGCAAACAAATGCCCCGTTTGCCCAGAGGCGGCTCTGCCCATGAATAACATGCTATCGGTCGAAGTCGCCACTACCGAGAGTTGTCCTCCAATATTCCCACCAGAAGCCGCGATTAGAATGCTATTCGTCGCGGTAATGTTGGTTACATTGGAAAGGCTGAAGCCGGAGGCATCAATGTTTTGCGCCCACGGCGTCTGTGATCCGGAGGCTCCACCGCACGAGCCCCAGCTCAAAACTCCGGCGCCGTCATTTTTCAAACACGCCGCCGACTGCGTCGTCGGCCAGGTATATGTAATTCCGCCAAATCTGGTCGTACCGGTCGCAATCAAGTTAGCCAAAGAGAGATCGCCGGAGAAAAGCGCGTTGCCCTGCAAGGCAAAAACTGAACCAAGTCCGGCGGTTGTGGTCGCTACTCGCAAAGCACCCGAAACATACAAGGAGGTCGAGGTGGCATTAGTTGTCGTGGCGTTCACGGTTACAAGGTTCGTGATAGTGGTCGAGGCGCCGTTGACACCCAAGGAGCCCGAAACATACAAGGAGGTCGAGGTGGCCGAGGTCGTGGTGCCGTTGGTCGCGGTAAAGTTGCTGACATTGAGCAGCGTGCTCGAGGCGGTTGACTGCAGACCGGTCAAGGTCGCAAGTCCGCCTACGGCCAGAGTTGAGGAGGCATTGAGCGCCCCCGAGACGTTCAGGTTCGAGGAGACGCTCGAGGAGGCCGAGGATATAAAGCCCGAGTAGAGCGAGGCCAGTCCCGAGACGGCCAAGGTGCCCGAGGCGTTGACACTCCCAGTCGAGGTCAAGGTCTGCGGATTGAAGGTTGAGCCGTAGAGCGTCCCCAAGATCGTGTTGCTGGCGCCCCCGGCGAGGAACTGTCCGGAGGTGTAGAGCGTCGTCGAGGTCGCGTTCACCAAATTGAGATTGGCGATGCTCGAGGAGGCTCCGGTCACGGCCAGCGAACCGGTAATCGCCTCATTGCTCGTGGTGCCGTTCGTTCCGCTGAAGTTGGTCACATTGAGCAGCGTGCTCGAGGCGGTTGACTGCAGACCGGTCAAGGTCGCAAGTCCGCCTACGGCCAGAGTTGAGGAGGCGTTGAGCGCCCCCGAGACGTTCAGGTTCGAAGAGATACTCGAGGAGGCCGAGGATATAAAGCCCGAGTAGAGCGTGAGGAGTCCCGAAACCGCGCCAGTGCCCGAAGCGAAGACGCCGCCTGTGGAGACAAGCGAGGCGAAGGTGGCATTGAGGTTGGTGATCGTGGTCGAGGCGCCGGCAAATATCGCCGAACCGGAAACGTAAAGAGTCGTCGAGGTCGCGTTGGTGGAAGTGGCATTGACCGTCGTCAGATTAGTGATGGTGGAAGTCGCGTTCGCAACCAACAAACTTCCGGTTGCGGTAATGTTGGTTACATTGGAAAGGCTGAAGCCGGAGGCATCAATGTTTTGCGCCCACGGCGTCTGTGATCCGGAGGCTCCACCGCACGAGCCCCAGCTCAAAACTCCGGCGCCGTCATTTTTCAAACACGCCGCCGACTGCGTCGTCGGCCAGGTATATGTAATTCCGCCAAATCTGGTCGTACCGGTCGCAATCAAGTTAGCCAAAGAGAGATCGCCGGAGAAAAGCGCGTTGCCCTGCAAGGCAAAAACTGAACCAAGTCCGGCGGTTGTGGTCGCTACTCGCAAAGCACCCGAAACATACAAGGAGGTCGAGGTGGCATTAGTTGTCGTGGCACTTGTAAAGCTCGATTGCGTGAAAACCGCATTGGAATATGTCGTTGTGGACGACTCATGTTTAATCTCTATATCGGCCAAAACTAACCCGCTATTACCCACGGCAGTCAAAGCGCGACCCAGCAAAAGATTTGAATTATTCGCCTTTTCGGCAACACCTGGCGTGGTAGAGATCGTCAACAAATCGCCGGCATTAACTTGACCCTGAACTCGAACATACCCTCGACCACTTTTAACCAGTGGCAAGTTACCGAAACCAAGTTCAATTTTGGCCGCCTCGTTATGCGCTACCACCCCCATCACCAAATCGCCATAAGTCGTAGCCGCTGGTTTCACATAAACTCCGGCATAGACCGGCGAACTAGTGGCATCAAAAGCCATCACTGTGCCAAGCGGATAGTTAAGGGCATTCACCGCGGTGTTGTAACGCTCAACTACCGCGCTCTGATAAATCATGTCCAGCGATGACAAGTTTGGTGGTAAGTTAAAGTTCGGATCGTTACCGCCGCCACCGCTATTGGGTCCGTTGCCGCCTGGTGGATCGTCCGCCCACAACTTAACATAATCAATGCTCATACCGGGGTTAGATGTATCAATCGTCTGCTCCAACTTAAACAGCATCCCCATACTTCCTGAAGGAATATTGGTTGTAATAACACCCCGTAAAACTCCATCAATAAAGAAAGAAACCTTGCTATTGGAATCAAACTCAAACCTCAAAGTCTGAAAAGCTGAAGTTGACGGCACAACTCCGGTATCCACCATCGTCGCCGTGCCATTGTCGTTCGCCTCGGCAAACCAGTTACTGGAAGTTCCATATTTGAAACCAACCTCAAATGTAGAACTGGCATTGGCATCGCCGCCAACCGCAGAAACATAGCCCAAACCAACAAAAGCGTGTGAATTATTGGTAGCACTCATCGCCACTTTGGTCTCAAAAACCGGACTTGATGTCGCCCCGGTATTGGCGGCGGCCGAAAGAATACAGCCATTTCCCGGAGCCGTGGTACCCGTTCCGGAAGACGCCCGAAGCCCGATAATACCTTTGGAATTACCAACTGTATTTGTTGACGGGATTTGAGTCAATTGACACTGACCTTCGGAATCAAAGTGGAAGGCCCCGTTAATAACGTTGGCCGTATCCGAGTTCGCGATTGCCGCGCCCGGGTTGCCTCCACCAACCGACATGAAGTCGTTATCGTAAACCGCCCACGTCTGCCGCAGACGACCGGCAACCGTAAATTGCTCTCGCAATCCATTGTTTAAAGCATCGGTAGTCGTACCAACGGCCACGCGCGCGTAGTCCAAACCACCGTTAGACGTCGTCGTCGCTCCAATCGAAAAGATTGGATACTGTCCCGAGGTTCCCTGCGTATTGGTGGCAAAAACTAGGGCATTCAAACCGCTGGCAGTCAGCCAGGTAAAGCCGGACTTGTTGCTGGTATCGATTGATGATGTCGCCACAATTCCGCCAACTGTCGTCGTGCCGGAAATCAACTCATTACCATGAATAGAAAATGTCGCTGCCGGTGAAGAGGTGCCGATACCAATTGAGGTTGCGAGCAAAACATCGGCTATGCTTCTTCCAGTTACGTAAAAACTGCCATTGACCGCGAGCGCGGCGCTTGGCGTCGTCGTACCAATTCCAATCCGCGGACCGGAAAGCGTTGAAATCGTAAAGACTGGAGTGGAAGCGGTGTTGGTTGCGATTGACCAAATATTAGTGTAGAGATCCGGAATCGTCGTCGTCGCCGCCCCACCGGTTCTAATAGTGATTGACGTGGACGAACTGGTTGTTGGAGCAATTGAATAAAGAACATTCGCCGCATTCTCAAGCGACAAGAGCACCGTTGATGATGCGTTACTGATAAGACGCGCCACCGTTCCGGTCGCGTTCGCGTTGTTTTGTCGCAAAAGAATCAAACCGCCGCCGTCATAGCATTGTCCGGAACCAAAACAAGTTGAAGAGGCGGTAATCAGCGTCCCGGTAATACTCATTATACCGGTTCCGGTATTTTGTAAACGCTCCTCCAAGTTGATAAAGCTTCCAGAATTGGTTGAATCACTGGAAGTCAAATTTCTTGTTGGCACAATATTAATATAGTTACCACTTCTCGTTCCGAAAGTGCCATTAGTATTTCCGCTATAACTAAGAACGCTTCCTGAAGTGAGAGATCCCGCCGTAACATCAATGCTCTTCCCGGTTGTCGGCGCCCCCAAAAGCAAACCACTGCCGGTACTCACTCCGGAAATACTAACTCCAACCGCCGAACCGGATTGAGGAATGTTCAATCGGCCCAAAATCGTGGACGAGGCCGACGTGCTGCCATTGGATACGAATCCATTTCCAATATAAAAATTAGTCGTTGTTGAATTAGTGCTTGAGGCATTGACGGTCACCAGATTGGTAATTGTGGTTGAAGCGCCGTTGAGCGAGGCTACATCTGTAACATAAAGATTGGTCGTAGTCGCGTTCGTTCCGCTCAAGTTGCTGACGTTGAGCAGCGTGCTCGAGGCGGTTGAGACGAGTCCGGTTAAGGTCGCGATGCCGCCAACAGCCAAGGTCGAGGAGGCGTTCAAGGCCCCCGAGACATTAAGGTTTGATGAGACGCTCGAAGAGGCACTCGAGATAAATCCCGAGTAGAGCGTGAGGAGTCCCGAAACCGCGCCAGTGCCCGAGGCAAAAATACCTCCAGAAGTCACCAGTGAAGAGAAAGAGGCGTTAAGATTGCTGATTGTTGTTGAGGCGCCGTTCAAAATAACTGGGCCGGAAACATAGAGTGAGGTCGAGGTGGCATCGGTCACGTTAAGAGTGGTTAGCGAGGTTTTGCCGGTCGCGTAGAATCCTCCATTAACTGCCAAGGTTGCGCCAGGCGAAGTCGTGCCAACACCGATTTTTGGCCCCGCCGAAGTATTGATAGTTAAAATCGGCGTCACCGCTGAAGAAGTGGCGATACTCCAAGCGTTAATATAGCTATCAATGATCGTTGTTGTTGCTCCACCGCCAATCCTAAAGATCGACGCGGTACTCGAAGCGCTCGCCTGGGTCAAATTCCACAAGGCAGTAGCGTTGCTGTTTTGAATCGCGAATAATGGCGCCGCGTTACCCTGACTTCCGGCCTTAATCGTAAACGATCCGTCGGTTCCCGCGGATCCACTCCCGGCCGTCCCGCCAGAACCCAAAGTCAAAGCAAAGCCACCGCCAGCTCCCCCATTACCGCTAATATTTCCGGCTCCACCAGTACCACCAGTACCACCAGTAAATATAAATCCACCACCAACTCCCCCGAAGCCATCATCACCCGTCCCACTAGTGCCACCGGTTCCTCCATTGCCAGCGGTAACCACATAAGAGCCGCCAACACCGCCGACACCACCACTCCCCAGTCCGACAGCAGCACCTCCCGCGCCACCCGTTCCAGTCGTAAATCGCAAATATCCACCAACCCCGCCATTGCTTCCATTGGCAACATTAACATTACCGGCCCCACCAACACCGGCCTGCAAAACAATAGCACCAGCATTGCCTCCAGCCGGAAATCCCGAAGTACCGGCACCACCATATCCGGTTAAGATTGTCGTCGTCCCGCTGTTTTGAGCCGCGCCACCATTTGAAAGAGTTCCAATGGTTAGAGAGGTTGAAGTCGCTCCGGCAAAGTTGGTCGTCAAATCCGGTGTTGAAGTAGCATTATTTCCCCGCAATAAAACCAAGCCATTGTTATTGGAATTAATCGCCAAGATCGGCACACTAGCCGTTGAGGTGGCAACACTCCACACGTTAGGAACACCACCTACGACAGTCGTCGTAGTAAAACCACCCAGACCCAGCACTGCCGAAGTTGTTGATGAGGTATCGGGCGTCAAAGAAAACAGACTAACTCCCCCGCTGGTCTGTGCCGCGAAGAGCGCCACCGCCTGCGAAGAAGCGCCCTGCAAAACAAAGGGACGATCATTGGAAGAGGTCGCGGTTATATTAATAGCTCGGCTATTTAAAGCCAAAATAGTACTTGATGCGCCAACAACTTGAAGATTGTCCGATAGATATAAATTGCTCGTGGTGCCGTTCGTTCCGCTGAAGTTGGTCACATTGAGCAGCGTGCTCGAGGCGGTTGACTGCAGACCGGTCAAGGTCGCAAGTCCGCCTACGGCCAGAGTTGAGGAGGCGTT
>JAHFLD010000001.1 GCA_023245035.1 Candidatus Harrisonbacteria bacterium | reverse complement strand
GAGAACAATACCCTAGATTTTCACTTTCTGGATACGGAGGTGCACAGGGCAAATACTGATTGGTGGTGTAACCACAATCTGCGACGGCCAAGGCCGGCTCCGGATCCTCCGGATCCGACTTAAAGTTTCAATGGGTTTTGGGGAAACACTTCTTGTTGGCTTAACAAATATTGGTATTTTCTAAATTATGCAATTTACTAAAAAACTTCATTTACTAAAAAATCGTTGTTTTGGCTTTTTTTCTTCCCATCCTCGCAGTTCCATAGTCGGCGGTGTTTTGGCTTTGGTGGTTTTCTTGCCGTTGGCGACTCATGTGGCTTTGAATCCTTTTGAATTTAACCAGTTTATTATCACCAAAGATTCCTTGGTCTATGGCGGGACCTCTTTGGAAATGTTGTCCGACAACCTGCGTTCGGCTTATACCTCGGGTTGGAACATTTTGCTCGGCCGAGCTAAGTTTCAGGCACCGGCTTTTGACGATCCGCACGCTTTTTTTGATTATGTCTTTTCCTGGATTCCACCATACGCCGTAGTCTATCCGACCGAGGGTTTTTATTATTACCGAGGCACGATAAGCGGTATCGGTCCGCTTTATGGCAATGTTCGGGTTGCCGGGCTCGCGGACAAGAAAATGAGTCTCGCCTATTTTACCGTTCCGGACAAAAATACGGTTATTCATGAATTTACCCCGGCGGATGGACTACAAATCAAAGAATATTCGCCTTATTCGTACGATCTGACTTACAAGGGTAAAACGGTGCATTTTAAGATTCCCCAAACCGACATCACTTTCCCCAAAAAAATGGCCTTATTGCCCGAGGAGGATTTTGTGGCGCAAATCCACGACGAGTCGGGTATTCGCTTCTTCCTGCTCCGAAATCGCGCGACTAATTCTTTTTACGAGGTCTTAAACGAGGAAGAGGGTGTGACGGATCGTTTTAAAAAACTTAAAGACTCATATTTGATTGGAACTCATAGCGGTTTTGTCTATTTTTCCGACAAGAGTAGCGGTCGAAAAATTCTAATAGGAGTTGATTCAAAAAATGGCGAGGCAAATAATTTCTTTGACGGCCCTGGCGATCAGGTGCCAATTAGAATTACATTAAGTCCGCTACTCCACCGCGTGTATCCAAGCACCCTAACTCATGAGGGAGTTGATCTTCACGGGGTTTGGCGAGGCAAGGATGAATGGGCGAGGTTTGTGGTCGCTCCATTCCATCATTACCGCTCTTATGACGAGCTTCTGGCGCGCGCCGAACCCTGCAGAAAACTCACTTCAAAAACCGAGCTCTATACTTGCCTCGGCAAGGAGTGGTGGAATAACGCCTCGTGGCGCAAGCAGATTGCCGACAGACTCCGCGACGAGGGCAAGATATTGGAGCGAGACGGGAAGCTTTTTATCGTTGAAGATTTAATTCCTTACGAAGAGGCGTTTCCGGATTGGGATAAATCAAGGTAGGATTATAGTTAAGAATTATTTATGAATTTTTTTCTTAAAACTTCTTTCGCGATCCTGTTTTTTGTTATTTTCCTTTCGATTTTAGCTTCCGGGCACTTATTGAATCCGAGTTTCATCTTCGCGCAATCCACCCACGATCCAGCTTCAAATGATCACGCCTATACTTCATCTGATCATACTTTTAACAGCTTTACTCACTATTCTGATACTGTCGTTCACCATCCGGATAGCATGGTAGACTCTCACACACTAAGTACCGATGATCATAGTCCGGATTCCAATGTTCATTCGTTCCTAACGGATGAGCATTATCCAGGGACAAGTTCTCATATGCAGAACACAGATGATCATTGGCAGGACACGACATCTCACGCACAGAACACGGATAATCATTGGCAAGATACTAGTGGCCACACACAAGATACAGATGCGCATTATCAATCAACGAGCGATCATTTAGTAAGTACGGTTGACCATTATCAAAATACTGATCAGCACTCACCCGATACCGGCACCCACGCAGTTGATACCGGAAGCCACATTGCGACAACGTTAGAACACACTCTGCTTACGGATATTCATAATTCGAGCACCGATAGTCATACCCCGAATACCGATTCACATGAGGCGAACACTAACAGCCACTCTAGTGAAACCGATGTTCATTTGAATGACACTGGCGAACATTTGGCCAATACCGATACGCATGGGGCTGATACCGGAACTCATTTACTAACTACTAGCGAGCATTTTTTAAACACAGATGATCATTATTCAGATAGCGCTCAGCATTGGATAAATACCGACGAACACGAAGCTAATACGAATAGTCACTTGGTCAACACTAGCACTCATGCCACGGATACTGACAGTCATTTTTCCGACAGCATTGAGCACACGGGAGACAGCAACTTGCATTACAGCGATACAAGCGATCATTTGGCAAATACCGACAGCCATCAATCTTCAACCAACGCGCATTCTGATGACAGCGATGAGCACGCGCAAAATACCGATGAACACTTGTTCAATACCAATACCCATGCTCCGGACACCGGAAGTCATTTGGGAACTACCGAGGAACACACTTTAAGCACTGATTCCCACTATGGGAATACTAACAGTCATTCCGAAATAACCACCGTCCACCAACCAAGCACGGTGACTCATCTCCTGGACAGCGACGAACATCAGCCGAACACTGATTCTCATACTTATGAAACTGATGATCATTTGGTGAATACTGATACCCACGGAAGAGATACAACCGACCATCTTTCAACCACTAACCAGCATTTTAAGAGCACGGATGTGCATGGCGGGACTAGCGTGGTTCACGCGCCGACGACCAAGGCTTCGCGCTATGGCCATCTTTCCAGGATGAAATTCCGCGGGAGTACGCATAATTTAGACACTGATGTTCATCTGGAGGATACCGTAACTTTGTCCGCTCCGGCTACCGGCGGTATTGTGGTAAGCTTTCCCGACGGCGAGGTGCACCACGCGGACACGGCTTGGTAGAATATATTAGAAAGATTTTTGGTTTTTTACTCATCGCGCAACTTATCCTTATGGGAATGTTTGATCAATTTAAGGCGGCCTCCGAGATGATGAAGGGCATGTCCCCCGATCAATTAAAGGTGTTAATGGAACAGGCCAAAGACAGCAAGAAGATTTTGGAGGACCAAGTTCGGGAGCTGGTGGAGCAGGAGGTAAAGCGGCGGGGACTTATGACGCGAGAAGAGGTTTTAAGATTGCTCGGACGAAGCTGAATTTTGCCCGACTACTTACTTTGACGCGGACTGTTTTTGAGGATAGATTCAGTGCCAATGAAGAATATCTGGAAAGCACTGCCCCGGCCGATTTTGATTTTGGCGCCGATGGCGAACGTGACCGACTCCGCCTTTCGGCAGACGGTTATCCGCTACGGAAAGCCAAGCTTGTTTTTTACCGAGTTTGTGTCGGCGGACGGACTTTGTTCGGCGGGCAAAGACAAACTCCTGCCGGATTTTTATTTTTCTGAAAGTGAGCGGCCGATAGTGGCCCAAATTTTTGGCGCTAATTTAGAGACTATGCGCCAGGCGGCAAAACTGGTCGCTCAGCTTGGTTTTGACGGAGTGGATATCAACATGGGCTGTCCGGATCGGGCGGTGGAAAAACAAGGCGCCGGCGCGGCGCTGATGAAAAATCCTCTACTCGCGCGGGATTTGATTTTAGCGGCGCGCGAGGGAGCGCCGGAATTGCCAATCTCTATTAAAACTCGGTTGGGCTACAAAAACGTGGATTTTGAAAAATGGTTGCCAAAAATATTGGAAGCAAGGCCGGCGGCGGTGACGATTCACGGGCGGACCCGCGAGGAGATGTCTAAGGTTCCGGCGCGTTGGGAGGAGATCGCCCGAGCGCGGGAATTGATTAAAAAAAATGATCCGACAATCGCGGTTATAGGCAACGGAGACGTGGCAACGCTCTCTGATGCCAAACAAAAATCGGAAACCTATGGATTGGATGGCGCGATGATCGGCCGAGCGGCACTGGGAAATCCCTGGTTTTTTTCGGAACAAAGCCAGGCGCCGGCGCTTAAAGAAAAGTTAGAAGCTTTGCTTTTTCACGCTGAATTATTTGATCGATTATTTCGCGGGAAAAAGAATTTTTTAAACATGCGCAAACACGCGGCGGCCTATGTGGCGGGAAGTATTGGAGCTAAAGAATTGCGAATGCGGCTACTTGGCGCCTCTACACTTGAAGAGTTGCGGCGTGTTATTGTTGAAGCATTAAACATTTCGATATGATTAGACCGAATCTAGGAGCACATGTATCTACCGCGGGCGGCCTGCATAAGGCAATAGAAAACGCGACGCGAATCGGCGCCGAGACAATTCAGTTTTTTGGCGCTTCACCGCGAGCTTGGAGCGCCCGAGTTCCCACCAGGGAAGATGTCGCCTTGTTTAAAGGAGCAATGGCGCCGAGCGATGTAAAATCAGCCTATCTTCATGCCAGTTACCTGGTTAATTTAGGGACGCCGGATCCGGAACTGCTGACTAAATCCATTGCTAACTTGAGCGCCCACCTTGTAATCGCCGAACAACTTGGCGCTCGCGGTTTAATTTTTCACGCCGGTTCGGCTAAGGGCAATAGCGGCCAAGCCCTGCAACAAACCATAAAGTCGCTGGCTACTATTTTGGAAACGATACCTGGGAGCTCAAAGTTGATTATTGAAAATGCCGCCGGAGGCGGAGAGAAAATCGGCTCTAAACCGGAAGATATCGGCGAGATTATTAGCGCCTTGCGTTCGCCGAGAGTGGCGACTTGTTTTGATACCGCGCACGCTTTTGAGGCGGGGCTGGTTGAGCATTATGACCGTGCCGGTATTGAAAAATTAATCGCGCGATTGGATGAGGCAATTGGTTTGGATCGCCTGGTTGCTTTGCATGTTAACGATTCCAAGACAAAGTTTGACTCGCGGCATGACGCGCACGAAAATTTGGGCGAGGGATTTATCGGCTTGGAGGCCTTCCGCGCCTTGGCGAAGACCAAGGAGCTGCAAAAAGCCGATTGGATTTTAGAGGTGCCGGGATTTGACGATCTGGGGCCGGATAAGAAGAATGTGGATATTTTGAAATCTTGTTTCAAGTAATGCGGTTCGAAAAAAAATCCCCCAACATGGTGCTGGGGGATGTTCCGCGCTAGGGATCGCGCAGAAGGTGGTCGCGGCGGAGACGGCAGACACGTTCGGCGTCGCGAATGAAGCGACTGAAGGCCATGGGCTTGAGCACTTCCTGCCGAACTTGCCTGATTCTGGGACGCTGGGTTTTGCGCCGACGACCCAGAAGCTTGCCGATCTCGGACAGATGCTGGCGGTCGGGTTCGATGTTCTCGTCTTTCAACACCGCGAAGACTGCCGGTTTAAAGAGCAGGCCCCGAGAACCGCGCATCCGGTCGGCCACTTTCGTGGCCAACACGGGATAAGGGAGCATTGGCTTCAAGATGCTTCTCCTATAGAAGTCTGAAAACTAGCGCACGCCGTAAGGAACTGCGGGCAGTATAGCACAGATTCTTCTAATTTGTCAATAAGCTGACTTTGTGGCCTGGCTAGAAGCGACGGATGAAAACTTGATAATATGCTAAAATCTGGTCATGAGAACAAAAATAGAAGTTAGCGAAGTTGCTCCAGATTTTTCTCTGCCGGACCAGAATGGCGTCAATAGATCGCTGAAGGATTTTTTAGGAAGTTGGGTTTTGCTTTATTTTTACCCCAAAGACAACACGCCGGGGTGCACGACGGAGGCCTGCGCGATTCGCGATGATTTTCACGGCTTCAAGAAAATCAAGGCCACGGTTTTGGGTGTTAGCGTTGATTCGGTTAAAAGCCATGCTTCGTTTGCCGAAAAATACCAGCTTCCCTTTCCCCTGCTTGCCGATACCGACAAAAAAGTTGTGGCACTTTACAATGTTTGGCAAAAGAAAAAAATGATGGGACGGGAATATATGGGAACGGTTCGCACTTCTTTTTTAATTAATCCAAAAGGAAAAATTGCCAAGATTTATAATAACGTGAAGCCGATAGAACATGCCGCCGAGGTTTTGCGAGATCTTGCGGGCTTGGCAAAATAGCTGAGTGAACCTTCACGGCCTTACGGCCGTGGCCTCTTTGGAATACCCCTCGACTACGCTCGGGGTTATATGCGCTTCATCCCCGGCCTAAAACGGCCGGGGTTTTCTTATGTTGCGCATATAAAAAAACCTCCGCGGGGAGGTTTAAGAGTCGTTCGCTTGATGGCGTTTTTTGAGACACCAGGCGATGTAATCTTTTTTTGACTTGAAAGGCGCCTTTAGAACCAAGGCGGCGGCAGTTCGATAGACCGAGGCTTTAACCCAAGGAGCTTTTCGGAGGTCGGATTTAACGATGCCGAAATCTTCCGGCTGGTCGTTCCAGCGCCCAAAAATCGCGAACAAGGAAACCACTTTTTTGGTGCCGTCACATCTGCCGCACCCTGCGTCTTCTTCGATCAGGGCTTTAGCGCAACGCTGGGCAAGCTTGATGTGACCATCGTGCCAGAGTCGCTCCATATAAAAGCCCAGCGATTCCTGCCAACGCGCGGGATTGTCGCGGAGGGTATCCTTCAGAAAAAACCTCAGCATCTCGTGACGAACGGCGCGCGTGACGTGATTGTGCAGAACCACAAAGCCGGTGCACATTTCCGCGTCTTCCAACGTCGCGACACCAGTCAAAACTTCACGCAACTTCTCCTTTTTTTTCCGCTCGGCGCTGATCGCCGATTTGAGCGTATCGATAATCGTCATCAAGTCACCTCCTTTTTTTCAAAGAGCGCGGGATTCTTGCCTTTGGCGCACTTCTGTCCGTCGCGAGTCTTACAAGCTGCTGAATTATGCGCTTCATTCAACATTACGCCTCACGCAAGGCGTGTCAACGGTGGAAAACTTTTTTTGATTTGGCGGATTAGTAGACGGAATTGACATCTCTGGTTTTTAGGCCCTATACTTGAAGCCAGACCCCCTCGCAAGAGAACCCGAGGGGAATTTTCCTTATTCACAATTCACAATATGTCCGTCTTTCAGTTGGAATCAAAAAATAAGCCCGCCGGTGATCAGCCGCAAGCCATCGCGGATTTGACTCGTGGACTTGAATCCGGAATGAGTCGGCAAACTTTGCTTGGCGTGACCGGTTCGGGCAAGACTTTTACCATCGCCAATGTGATAGAAAAAATCGGGAAACCAACCTTGGTTATTGCCCACAATAAGACGCTCGCCGCTCAATTGTGCAATGAGTTTCGCGAGTTATTTCCCCACAACGCCGTGCATTATTTCGTGTCTTATTACGATTACTACCAACCGGAGGCGTATATGCCGGCAAGCGATACCTATATAGATAAGGAGGCTCTAATCAACGAAGAAATTGATAAACTGCGCCACGCGGCGACCGCGGCCTTGCTGACGCGGCGCGATGTGATTGTGGTCGCGTCGGTTTCTTGTATTTATGGCTTGGGGGCGCCGGATGAGTATCGACAAAATATCTTTCACTTTCGAGCGGGAACAATTATTAGACGCGCGGACTTAATGCGGAAATTGGTTACATTGCACTTTACGAGAACCAACGCCGACGTGAAACGCGGAACATTCAGGGTGCGGGGAGATAATTGGGAGATTATGCCGCCGGATCGCGAGATAATCTATCGCTTTGAGCTCGCGAGTATTCCGGATGATCCGGAGTCAAAAAAAATCACGGCCCTTTATGAAGTTGATCCGGTATCCGGTTTTATTCCCGGTAAGACTCCGATGGTGTCAGAAATCTTTATTGCTCCGGCCAAGCACTTTATTACCACTCCTCAGGCTCGAGAGCGGGCCATAGCCGGCATTCGCGCCGAACTTAAGGAACAGCTCAATTATTTTGAAAAAGCTGGCAAATTGCTGGAAGCGGAACGTTTGGAACGCCGAACCAAGTTTGATTTGGCGATGATGGAAGAAATCGGCTACTGCCACGGCATTGAAAATTATTCCCGCCATCTTTCGGGACGCGAGGCTGGAGCCCCGCCCGAGACACTACTGGATTATTTTCCCCACTCGACAAGCTCAGGGCAGGCCGATTTTTTGACGGTGATTGATGAGTCGCACGTGACGATTCCACAAATCGGCGGGATGTACGCGGGAGATGCCGCCAGAAAAAAGACTTTGATTGAGTATGGCTTCCGCCTGCCCTCGGCCGCCGATAATCGACCCCTGACCGCCGACGAATTCAACTCCGGAGTCGGCCAGGTGGTATATGTCTCGGCGACTCCAAGCGCCCACGAGCGCAAGATAAGCTCTGCAATCGTGGAGCAGATAATCCGTCCAACTGGATTGGTTGATCCGGTCATCACAATTTTACCGGCTACCGGACAGGTGCATGATTTGATTCCCCGACTTCAGGAGCGAGTGAGTAAAAAAGAGCGAGTACTGGTCACCACGCTCACCAAGCGCATGGCCGAGGATTTGAGCGCTCACCTTGAGAGCTTGGGAATGAAGGTCAATTATCTTCACAGCGACGTAAAAACTCTGGAACGGATTAAGATTTTGACCAATCTGCGCAAGGGAACTTTTGACGTCTTGATCGGGGTTAACCTTTTGCGCGAAGGATTGGATTTGCCGGAGGTTTCATTGGTAGCGATTCTGGACGCGGACAAGGAGGGTTTTTTGCGGAGCGAGACTTCGCTGATTCAAACCATCGGACGGGCGGCGCGCAACGTGCGCGGCGAGGTTTTGCTTTACGCCGATCAGATTACCGGCTCAATTGATCGCGCGGTTAAAGAGACCAATCGCCGACGAGTTTTGCAATTGGCGTATAATATCGAGCACGACATCACGCCGACAACAATTATCAAGGAAATCAGGGATATTTTGCCGGCGGACAAGATTTTAAAATTGGAACTGATGCCGATTCCCAAATCAAGAACCGCCCGACAATCGCTAATCCGCGAGAAACAAGCCGAAATGCGGCGAGCGGCCGATGAGTTGGACTTTGAGCTGGCGACTCTGTTGCGGGATGAGATTAAGGAGCTTCAGAAGCAGGTCAAACTTACAAGCTAAAAACCATCCTATATGCACGACAAGATAAAAATCAAAGGCGCGCGGGAGCATAACCTCAAAAACATCAGCTTGGAAATTCCCCGCGACAAGATGGTGGTTTTTACCGGACTTTCTGGTTCCGGTAAATCCTCGCTGGCTTTTGACACTATTTTTGCCGAGGGCCAGCGGAGATATATGGAGTCGCTTTCCGCCTACGCCCGCCAATTTTTGGACAAACTAGACAAGCCGGACGTGGATGAGATTGAAGGACTCTCTCCCGCCATTTCCATTGACCAGAAAAGCCGCTCGGGCAATCCCCGTTCAACCGTGGCGACCATTACCGAAATCTATGACTATCTGCGGGTTTTGTTTGCCAGACTGGGAACTCCGTTTTGTCCGGACTGCGGACAGGAAATTCGTAAACTGACCAAGGAGGAGATTGTGGATACGGTTTTGCAGTTGTTGGCGCAGGACGCCTCGGATAAAAATTTATTAGTGCTGGCGCCGGTAGTGCGCGGACGCAAGGGCGAATACTACCAGATGCTCTACGATTTTTTGAATGCCGGTTTCAGCGAGGCGCGCATTGACGGCATCATGTGTTCACTGCGAAGCCGGGTGGAGTTGTCGCGTTATAAAACTCACACCATTGATCTGGTAGTGGATAGAATTCCGTCGCTGTTGAATTTTAAGGAGGCGGAAAACCGGCTACGCTTGGCCGAAGCCATTGAGACCGCGCTTAAATATGGAAACGATGTGGTGACCATTGTTCACGATGGCCGCGAAGTTTCGCTGTCGGCAAAATTCACCTGTCCGCGCGATGGATTTTCTTTTCCGGAAATTGAGCCGCGGCTGTTTTCTTTTAACAGTCCGTTTGGCGCCTGCGAACAATGCCACGGCCTCGGCACCGAGGAGGCTTGGTCGGAAAAGATCTGTCCAGCCTGCAACGGGGCGCGGCTTAAGAGAGAGAGTTTGAGTATTTTAATCAAAAATAAAAACATCGCCACGGTGACCGCTTTTTCCATTGAGGAGGCGGTGAAGTTTTTTGGCGGATTGACGATGGAGAACAAAAATCTCGGCGGAGTGCTTGAGGCGCCGCTTAAAGAAATAAAAAATCGGCTGGCTTTTTTGATGAATGTCGGCTTGGAGTATTTGACCTTGGGGCGCGCTTCGGGAACGCTTTCTGGCGGTGAATCACAGCGAATCAGGCTGGCTTCGCAGATAGGTTCGCGACTGGTCGGCACGCTTTATATTTTAGACGAGCCGACGATTGGCCTGCACCAACGAGATAACGCCAAACTCATCAAAACCCTGCATGAGCTTCGCGATTTGGGAAACACGGTGCTGGTAGTTGAGCACGACGAAGAGACGATTCGCGCCTCGGATTATTTGGTTGATGTGGGTCCGGGCGCGGGTATTCATGGCGGACAGATCGTAGCGGCGGGACCGATTCCGCAGATTCTGGCCAAAACCAGCCAAAAGAACGCGTCTCGATCATTGACGATAGATTTTTTGAACGGCGCCAAAAAAGTCGCGGTGCCGGAGAAACGGCGACAAATTAAAAAAGACCACGAGCATATAAAAATCCGTGGAGCGACCGAAAACAATCTGAAAGGATTAAATGTAGACATTCCCTTGAGGCGATTTACGGCGGTAACCGGAGTTTCCGGCTCGGGCAAGAGCACCTTGGTCTATGATGTGCTCTACAAGACCGTTTCCAACAAGTTTAATTTTTCGGATTATAAACCAGGGGCGGTGAAATCAATTACGGGTTTGGAATATATCAATCGCGTAATCAACATCGATCAATCGCCTATCGGGCGGACACCGCGATCCAATCCGGCGACTTATGTCGGCGCCTGGACTTTTATCCGCGAGCTTTTTAGCTCCACCGAGGACGCGCGAGTGCGGGGCTACAAGGTTGGCCGGTTTAGTTTTAACGTGCCGGGCGGGCGATGCGAACACTGCGAGGGACACGGTACAATCGCCATCGAGATGCACTTTTTGCCGACGGTTTACGTGGTTTGCGACGTGTGCAAGGGCAAGCGTTTTGATCGAGAAACTTTGGCGGTGGAGTATAAGGGAAAAAATATTTACGACGTTTTGCGGATGACGGTGGAAGAGGCCTTGCCCTTTTTTGCCGATATTCCGTGGCTCGCGGATCGGCTTAAAATCCTCAACGAGGTTGGTTTGGGTTATCTGGAGCTGGGACAATCGGCAACGACACTTTCGGGCGGCGAGGCCCAGCGCATTAAACTTTCGGCGGAGCTTGGCAAGCGGGACACGCGGAAGACGCTTTATCTACTAGACGAACCGACGACGGGGCTTCATTTTGCCGATATTGAGAACTTGTTGATCGTGCTCCAACGTTTGGTGGATCGAGGGAATACGATTGTGGTCATTGAGCACAACCTGGATGTGATTAAAACCGCCGATTGGGTGATTGATTTGGGACCCGAGGGCGGCAATAAGGGCGGGACGATTGTGGCCGTTGGCACGCCGGAGGAAATCGCCCGCAAAAAAGGAAGCTTTACCGGAGAGTATTTGCGGAAAGTGTTGGACTGATTTGGGCAGTGATATGAATAAAGAAAATAACTTTAAACAGACTCAGTCTTTTCCCGAGACGCCCGGGGTTTATATTATGCGCGGAGCGCGGGGCGCGGTGCTTTATGTCGGCAAGGCGGTGAATCTGCGGCGACGAGTCGCCAGTTATTTTGCGCGGGCCCATGAAGCCAGAATTGAAAAGCTGGTCCGGGAAATCGTAAAGATAGACTATGAACTAACCGAGACCGCGATTGAGGCTCTGATTCGCGAGGCGGCGCTGATTAAGCTTTATCGTCCGCCGTTCAACATTCGGGAAAAAGACGACAAGAGTTTTTTATACGTGGAAATTACCAAAGATAATTGGCCGCGAGTAATTTTGGCGCGAGGCACCGGTGGGACGGCGAGGCGGCGCTTCGGACCTTTTACCTCGGCTACCAGCCTTCGCGAGGCGCTGAAAATAGTCCGGCGGATCTTCCCCTATTCCACTCACACATCCGAAGAGTTGACCCGACACCAAACAGCGGAGAAGGGGCGGCCTTGTTTTAATTACGAAATTGGCTTATGCCCGGGAACGTGCGTCGGTTCAGTAAGCCGTGCCGAGTACTTGTTGACCATTAAAAATATCTGCCGTTTTTTTGAAGGCAAGAAGGCTTTTTTAATCAAGCAGAGCGAGAGAGAGATGCTTGCGGCCAGCCGAAAACTTGACTATGAAAAAGCGGAGGTCATAAAACGCCGGATTTTTGCCCTACAACATATTCGCGACGTAGCGGTGCTCTCCGATGATCCATTAATACCGCCGGCAACTTCCACGATACCCCAGCGCATTGAAGGGTACGACATTTCCAATATTTCCGGAACTTCGGCGACGGGATCAATGGTGGTTTTTAGGAGCGGTCAGCCGGACAAAAATGAGTACCGAAAGTTTAGAATTCAAAGTCTGACCACGCCGGACGACACCGGCATGTTGCGCGAGGTTCTTACCCGGCGTTTTGAAAATAAGTGGACCTTGCCAGACTTGATACTGATCGATGGCGGAACTCCTCAAGTCAACGCAGCGAAGGGCGTGTTAAACGATTTTGGGATAAGTATTCCCGTAGTCGGCATTGCCAAAGGGCCGTGGCGGGACAAGAATGAGTTTATAGGAATGAAACCTCCGGAGGAATTAGCCTCGGCGCTGATCCGAGTTCGCGATGAGGCGCACCGCTTTGCCATCAGCTATCACCGTAAGTTAAGGGCGGCAAAATCTTTGCAATAATCTATGAAAATTCTGGTTCAGGCGCACCCGGCGGCACGAGAAGTTAAGGTTGCGGAGATAGCGCCAAATACTTTTGGCGTTTGGGTTACCGAGCCGCCGGTCAAGGGGCAAGCCAACATGGGAATTATTCGGGCGCTGGCCGATTATTTCAAAATCGCGCCGAATCAGGTTCAGATTATTTCCGGACGGACGTCGCGCCGAAAGTTGGTAGAAATTTTTGGTCTGAAATCTAAATAGGCTGTGCACGGAGTTCGGCCTTGCGGATGATATACTTAATGGCGCATGAGACTGCGACCTTTTTTTCTTTTTGTTTTAGTTGGTTTGGCCTTCTGGCCGGCTCAAAGCTTGGCGCACGGAACACGTTTTTTTGAATTCGCGCCGGAGAATTACGATGAAAGACTTAAGGTGGCGGCGTATGATACCGTCTCGCAGGAGTTTCCGGTTTACAACGATTTTTTGCGCGGTCTGGATATTTGGATAGACAACGAGGGCGGGTCGGGCGCGGCTACTTTTGGACTTTATGGCGCGAGCGGCGGGCAACTTGCGGCAGTAACAGTAACGATTCCCGTCGCTCCGCCGGTTTGGGGCGGCACTCGCTTTCATTTTGATTTCTCCTCGTTAATTCCAGTCAACACCGGAGCGACTTATACTTTGAAACTTTTGAGTTTTCCGCCGGAGTTGTGGTTGCACTACGTAAATCGCTTTCAAATTTTGCCGCACAATTCTCAAGCTTATCCCGAATATCTTTTGGGAACCGCTTACTTGGGCGCGTCGGAGCAACCTTTTAGTTTTAAGTTCGCGCTTTATGAGACCACCGAGACATCGCCGCCTTTAATTTCGAACGCCACCACTTCGCCATCTTCTCCCTACGCCACCACTTTGTTTTTTAACGCTAACGAGCCGGTTGACTTTGACGTGAATTACGCGCGACCAGGACAAGCACCGCAAGTTGCCGGACCTTACGGCTCATACGCAACCTGTCCGTCGGGAATCGCGAACTGTAGCTTAACGCTCGACACTTTGCCCGGCGCAAATTATAACTTTACGCTGACGGCTTATGATTCGTGGGGAAATCAAGCTTCAACGACTGGATCGTTTGTAACACCACAAGATTTTTCCGCCATAGCACCTCCGCCGCCAACTGGCGGTTTGCCTCCACCACCACCGCCGCCTTCGGGAGATATTACCCCACCCCAAATTATTTCCGCGACGATTAGCAATCTTGGCGCCACGAACGTTAATTTCGTTTGGACAACCAATGAAGCGGCCAATTCCTGGGTTACGGTTTCGCGAGCCGGCACTTTCAGCGGGAATGCCTTTGATCCGACTTATGAGTTGGAGCACTCGGTTAGTGTCTCTGGCCTGGCTCCGGCAACTACTTATACGGCAACCTTGTTAACCGCCGATCCGGCGGGCAACGCCGCTTCCTCAACGTTGATCTTTACAACGCTCACGGCCTCATCTTCTTCCTCAACACCGCCGCCACCGCAGATTCCGCCTTCGGGGACCGTGACTCCTCCACCGCCCCCGGGCGCTACGCCACCGCCGAATAATACCGGGACTACTCCTGACCAACCAGGCGCGCCAATCGATGGACCGATTAGTGTCGCGTTTACCGCGACCGGATTCAACGGCACCGGCAGTATTGTTATCTCCTTTAACGATCTGATAATTCCAAAATCGGCCGAGGAGTACCGAATTGATGTCTTTGACGAGAATTTTCGCCTAACCAAACAGATTATCGTTCCCAAAGGAAGCCAAAAAATACAACTTGATGGCTTTGCCCCGGGAAACTACTACTTAATCGCCTACTACCGAAACAAGGGCACCTGGGAAAAATTACAAGCGCCGATTCGGGTGACCATCGTCAAATCCTTGGTCTGGGATCGCTTGCGGCGCGGATTGCCTTATTATGGAAGCCTGACCTTGGTGGCGCTGGGCATTGGTTCTTTTTTTGCTTTTCGCTCCCACGCGCTGTTAAAGAAAAAACGGGCCGCGCTCGCAATTGAGGATGAAGACGCCAGTTATCGCGGCCGCGGATAGAACACCTCCTTTGTTTGATTGACTATTTTTGCTTCAAGCGTAGGATAAATAAAGAGTACTGATAAATAATCTTTTAACATGAAAAAATTCTTTACGGTTTTTGTGGTACTGATAGTAGCAGTGTCGACGGCGGCCTCGTTTTTTGGCGGTAGTTTTGTCCGTCGCCGAGCGCAAGTTAATAGTGCTCCTACCACGGAGACAGAAGCATCAACACCCCAGCCCGCGACACAACAACCAGCGACAGAAGAAAAAGTTGTTGCCGAAAATCCGGCGCCGAATCAAGTTAAGCCGACCACAGTAAACGTAAATTACACTCAAGATGGTTTTTTGCCGAATACCGTTACCGTTTCGCCGGGCACAACTGTTACCTTTACCAATCAGACTTCGGATAAGATGTGGGTGGCTTCCAATCCGCATCCGGCGCATACGACTTTAAAGGAATTTGACGCGGATAGAGGTTTTGGTTCTGGCGAAAGTTATGCCTTTACTTTTACGACTCCCGGAACTTGGAAGTATCATGACCATCTCCGACCAAGCCGAGGCGGGGTCGTTGTCGTGCGATAGTTCTTAAGTATGCCCGAAGAAAAACGCTTGGCTTTGGCGATCTGGTTGTTGCGCGTTGCTTTGGCCGGCGTTTTTTTCTATGCCGCAATTGCTTCTTTTATTGATCCGGATTCGTGGATTGGTTATTTTCCGCAATTCATGAAGGCATTGGTTCCGCAAAATATCTTGCTCGCTATTTTTTCCATCTATGAGTTAATGCTTGGCGGGGCACTGCTCTACCAGAGGACATCGCGCTTAGCGGCTTTAGCGGCGGCGTTGACCCTAGTTGGAATCGTGGCGCCAAACCTGGTCTTGCTGGATATAGTTTTTCGCGATTTAGCTTTGGCTTTGGCCGCCGGATCTTTGTTTATTTTATCGCGACACCAGAAATAATCGCCATGCGAAGCCTTGGTGATTTGGCGATTGCTTTTTTATTTTTGGAACTTTATAATTGGGGCAGTTCTTGGCACTAGCACTGCCACTTTTATCAACTAATTTTTAATTTATAAGTCGCATGGATACAAACAATCAGCAGGGTGCGGGACAGTCGGAGGGTCGTTCGATGTGGTCGACATTAGTTATAGCGTTGCTAGCCGGATTAATCGGCTTCTTTTTGGGCAAGGGACTTGGAGTGCAGAGTGATGGCCTCATAACGCAAAATGAAGTTGATACCACAACTCAAGACAGCGATGTTACGGGAGTTGATAAGGATGCCACGGCCGCCAATTCGGATAAAAACATGGAGCAGAAGCCGATAGCCAGTCAGGCGAATGTGGAATCTTCGGTTTTGGTAAAAAAAGAAGCCGGTCAGGCAATGGCAAAACCCGGGCAGTCAACGGTCGCGGTCAAGGATCAACCGGCTGGACTAAAGGTTCAGGTTTCGGGAACTCTGGCCGCCCCCGCCTGGGTTGTGGTTCATGAGATGAATGCCGACGCGACGGTCGGCAGAATTTTGGGAGTGCAACTTTTTGATGTTGGCGCTTATTCGGGCGTAGTCGAATTGCTTCGCGGAACGGTAGCCGGAGGACGCTATACGGCTATGATCCACGTCGCCGGTGAAGATCATGTTTTTGACACCAAGAAAAATCCCCCGCTTACGGACGCTCAAGGACTGCCAGTAATGTCATCTTTCGTGGCTCTTTAGCCAAATCAATAGTCGCCTATTTCGGCCCAAAAACACTTCATTGACCAACCAAGAAATCAGCTTTGTTTTGGCGATTTTATGGACGCTTCCCTGGAAAGGAGTCGCTCTGTGGAAGGCGGCTCGTTTGGGAAGCAAGCCGTGGTTTGTGGCCTTGTTGTTACTCAATACACTTGGCGTTTTGGAGATACTATATATCTTCGTTTGGCCGATGTGGCTTGAATATCGCAAGAAACGGCATCTAGCCTAGCTTCGTTTACCTTGTGTCTGGTGTTTTTTGCCGTGGCGTGCCATAATGCACGCGTCGGGTCGTTGATTTAAAAGTTTAATTATTAACATATGATGACTAAGAAAAATGCTTTTTTGACCGCAATGGCGGTGTTTTCTGTGGTAGCGATGACCGGCTTTGCCCACGCCGAAGAGGGCAAGAAGATTAATACCCCGATTTTGAAGCGGGCTGTTTTGGGGGAGAGAAAAGCTGATAGCGTCTCTGATGTGATGGAGAAGAAGGAAAACGCGATGGAGAATAAGATGGACGACAACAAGATTTCGGCCATGCGCCGAGCGCGTGAAGAGAAGATGCTCAAAACCCAAGAACTAATTGATAAGAAGATGGAGATGAATCGTGGCCGAGTGGAGGCTTTTAAAGACAAGATGAAGGCGGATAAGAGCTTGAAGATTGCCGATAATCTTAACAAGATCAATCAAAATCTGCTCAAGCGATTTGAAGAGGCAACCCTAAATCTGCAAAAGGTTCTGGAACGAGCCGATTCAAGAATCGCCAAAGTAGAAGCCAGCGGCACGAGCGTCGCTTCTTTAAAGACTCTTCGTGAGAAGGCGGTACAAGCGGTGGAGGCGGCCAACACGGCCATTGAAGCTCAATCTGCCAAGGTTTATGACGCCACTTTTACCGAATCAACCGCGAAGAAACAGCTTGGGGCGGCTATTGCCGGCCTGCGTAAGGATTTGGTAGCGGTTCATCAGTCTGTTGCTTCCGCTAGAGAGGCTGTACGAACGCTGATTAAAGCAATCGTTGAGGCGACTCCCGCCGAGACCTCCGAGCAACCGGCTCCCATTAACTAATTCAACTACCAACCATGGAACAAAAATCTCAGAAAGGAATTATTATCGGGGCGTTGGTTGTGGTGGTGGCCTTGGGCTTGATCTTCTTTTATGCCGGACAAAATCAGGAGCCATCGGCTTCTACTCCGGTAAACAACGAACAACCGGCGGCAGTAACTCCGGATGATGCTCCGGAGAAGCTTTCCAAGGATGCCGAACAGGGATTGCCAGACATAGAAGCTGATTTGAAAGAGGTGGATGACGCTCTTAAAACTTTGTAGGATCGGATTTGAGTCGTTATAGGATTTTATTTGCGAAAAAAGTCCACTTGGGTTATATCCAAAGTGGGCTTTTTTTATCCCCTTCCCCGCTCACAGATTGTGACTCTTATATCAACACTATGATTTCTTTCAAGATACTTCGCCGTTCACGCGCGAGTCGGGCGCGGCTTGGCATCATAACCACGCCAAATGGCGAGGTGGAAACTCCGAGTTTGGTACCGGTCGCGACCCAAGCGGTGGCGAAAACCTTAACCAGCGAAATGCTGGCTGAAACCGGTACTCAAATTGCTATCGCCAATACCTTTCATCTGCATCTAAAACCGGGGGAGGCGGTAGTAAACAAAAGCCAAGGACTTCACAAGTTCATGAACTGGAAGCGGCCGCTTATGACCGACTCGGGCGGTTTTCAAATTTTTAGCTTGGGCTTTGGCCGAGATCTTAACCTTGGCAAGATATTAAAATATTTTGACGGACGCGGAGCGGGAAAATTGGCGGTTAACGAAGGCCGCCAACCGAACTCTTTGCGAATTCTGGAGGCCGGCGTTTTCTTTAAATCGCCGCTTGATGGCCGAACAATTTTTATGGGACCGCAAGAATCAATCGCCATCCAGGAAAAACTTGGCGCGGATATTATGTTCGCCTTTGATGAGTGCACGCCGCCGACCGCCACCCGGGCTTACATTGAAACTTCTTTGGCACGCACGCATCGTTGGGCAAAAATTTCCCTCCGCGCGCGCCAAGGCAATCAAGCCCTGTTCGGCATTGTGCAGGGCTCTAGGTTTAAGCCGTTGCGGGAGGCGAGCGCCCGTTTTATTGGCGGGCTTGGTTTTGACGGCTTCGGCATCGGCGGAGATCTTGGCAGCAGCAAGGCGACAATGCAAAAAATTTTAAATTGGACCTTGCCACTGCTTCCCGAGACCAAGCCGAGGCATCTTTTGGGCATCGGGGCGCTGGATGATATTCCGCGAATTATTGCCTCCGGAGTTGATACCTTTGATTGCACCATTCCGACGCACTATGCCCGCCGCGGCATTGCCTTTACCAGCGCCGGGCGATTAAATCTGGGCTCGTCTCTTTTTTTAAAAGACCAGGAGCCGCTCGATTCGCGATGCCAATGCCCAACCTGTTTGGGATATCGCAGAACCTACATCGCCCACCTGATTAGAGCCAAGGAAATTACGGGTCTGGTACTTTTAACCCAGCATAATCTCTTTTATTTCAATCATTTTGTGGCGACCATGCGAGAGCGAATTAAGCGAGGAACTTTATGAATCCGGTTCTCACGACTACCAAAAAAATCATGCTTAAATCCCGCTCGGTGAAGATTGATCGAGCGGCTCTGCGGGATTGGGTGGATAGATTTGCTAGGCAGCGCAAAAGACTACCAAGATGGGAGACTGCCAAGCATTTTTTTGACAAAAAAAATCCGGAACGAAGTTTGAGTTATTTGGTGATGCTCGACACGCTTAATTTTTGCTTTTGGGCGCGTTCGGGAGGGCGTTGGGAGTTTTTGGATCGCGGTAAATCGCATACCGGCTACTACGCCTTGGCGCTGGCTCTTAAGGCTTTTTTTAAGAAAAACCCCGGGGCTACTTTAAGCACTTTTGCCGAAATGCGGTTGACTGATTTTAGGAAGATTTTTCAGGGCGGACGGCGACTGCAAATGATGTCGGAGCGCTACCTAGCGGCGCGAAGCGTTGCTCGAGCGATTATAGATCAAGGTGGAATTTTGAGTTTTATAAGTTCGGCTCAAGGCAAGCTGGCTCGATTGGTTCCCAAAATCGCGCGATTACCCTCATTTGCCGATGAAATTACCGACCGGGGGAAAAAGATTTATTTTTGGAAGCGGGCCCAAATTCTGGCCGGCGATATTGCCGGCGCTTTTGGCTATCGCGGCATAGGAGAATTTCAAGATTTAAGTTATCTTACCGCGTTCGCCGATTATCGGGTTCCGCAGATTTTGGAAGCGCTGGGCATTTTGGTTTATTCGCCGCGACTTCGCCAGTCATTGGCGAACAAGACCTTAATCCCCTCCGGGGCAAAATCTGAACTTGAGATTCGCGCCAATACTGTTTGGGCGGTGGAATATATGCGCCGCGAGCTTCGGAGACGAGGTGTTGCTTTGATGAGCTATCAGATTGATTGGCTCTTGTGGCAGGCCAGTCAAAAAACTTCTTTGGCGATGCCGCATCACAGAACCAGGACGATTTTTTACTGATCAACTTGCGCGTTCGCCACTGTTTGATATAATCAAGTTTATCTATGGGCTCAAAAATTTTTTATTCAATTTTGGCGGTGGTTGCGGTTTTATTGGTTACGGCCTTTCTTAGAAGCGGCCAGAACGAAACTCCGGCGACTGTAAGCGAGGTCGAAACTAAAGACTCAACACAAGAAGCTAATATAAACTCCTCAATGCCAACTAAACTAGGTATTACGGATGAAGTTGTCGGGACTGGCGATTCGGTGGTTAACGGCGACAAGCTGACCGTTCACTATACCGGCAAGCTGGTTGATGGAAGTGTTTTTGACAGTTCAATTCCTCGGGGAACGCCGTTTGAGTTCACCGTTGGGGCCGGTCAGGTAATCAAGGGCTGGGACCAGGGTTTTATCGGTATGAAAGTTGGCGGCAAGCGAACCCTGACCATTCCGCCTGATCTAGGATATGGAGCCTCCGGACAAGGACCAATTCCCCCTTCGGCGACGCTCATCTTTACCGTTGAATTGCTCAAAATCCAGCACTAGACAGAGGTTTAGCTAACAAAAATGCCTTCTGCTTCGTTGTAGCTATGATTGGTGGCGCGTTTATTGGCGATAGGTTTTTGAATAATTGCCTTGACGCCGGGTTTCGCGTTGCCGGTGAGTTGGATATGTTTTATACTTTAGCTTGATGACTCCTCAAGGCTCGGAACGGATTCTAGTTGTGTTGCTGATTGTTTTCTTAGGACTTACTCTGCTTTTGATAAGCGGATTTCATGCTCCGGTTATTTTGGGGGCACTACTCGCAACGCTAACCTTTCCGCTCTATAATCGGCTTCGCATTTTTTTCCGCGACCAGAAAAACCTGGCGGCTTTGGTTACGATTTTTGTGATTGTCGTTGGCATTATTTTGCCATTTATCGGCACAACGACGCTTTTGGGCAGCGAGGCGTTTAACCTTTTTTTAAGTACTAAGGACGACATAACTCTGGATCAAAATCTGGCCAACAAGTTGGAGATTGCTTCACAAAAACTAAATCTTAACGTCAATGTTGAGAATTTTATCCAGGAGCAAGTGGCTCCTTGGCTTAAGAGCTTCAGCCTCTCGATTTATCAGAAGACCGGCACATTGCTTTCCGGAGTTTTCAGCTTGTTAGTTTCTTTTTTCATCATGCTGTTTACAATCTTCTATTTGCTTCGAGACGGCGATTTATTCGGAAAGTTTTTTAGCAACCTACAGCTTTTTAAAAACAATGAGGGGGCTCACTTGTTTCGGACGTTTCGCGAAACCGGCAAGGCGATTCTTTATGGCATCTTTCTGACGGCACTCGCACAGGGAATACTGGCCGGTTTGGGTTTTTATATTTTTGGTCTTGATACTCCGGTGCTATGGGGCGCCGTTATGGCCTTTCTTTCCCTGATCCCGCTATTGGGTCCTTATATCATCTATATTCCGGCAACAATTTATTTGCTGACCATCAAGTCGCCGGCGCTCGCTTTGGGATTTTTCTTTTATAATTTTTTAATCGTCTCCACGATTGATAACATCATCCGGCCAAAAATTATCGCCAACAAAATAGACGCCCATCCTCTTTTTATTTTTATTGCCATTCTCGGCGGCTTGAAAATCTTTGGAATTTTGGGAGTTATCTACGGACCGCTGATCGCGGCAATCTTCCTGGTGCTTTTGGAGACTTATCGCCTGCATCAGCAACGCCAGGTTCAGGCCAATTCTTAGTGGCCGATTTTTTAGCGCAAGTTCGGCGGGTCTGTTTATTCCCGACGGCGTTTTCTTAAAAACGCCGGTATGTCCCAAAGGTCGTCGTCTTTTTTAGGCGGGATTTGAGCTCCGGTCTTTTTGTTATCATCCTTGGCTTCCTTGAGTGGCTTTTCGCTTTTTTCTTTAGTCTCTTTAGACGAGGCCGGCATCTCTTTGAGCGGCGCGTTAATTGGGTTAGAATATTCGGCTTTACTTAGACCAAAATTGGATTCCGGATTGAAGAGCGACGGCGCGACCGATTCGTTATCCCGACCAAAGTGGGCTCCGAATCCGGTGGCAATCAAAACTACTTTAATTTGCCCGGGTTTAAGTTTGCGGTCATGATAGGCGCCAAAAATTATTTTGGCCGATGGGTCAATGGTTTGGGAGATGCTTTTGGCGATTTCGTTAATCTCGGTCATTCGCATATCGCGGCCGCCGGAGATGCCAAAGAGCACGCCTTTGGCGCCGTCGACGGATATTTCGAGAAGGGGCGAGTGAATGGCCTGATTGGCGGCCGCCGTGGCCCGCTCCTGGCCGCTTGCGATGCCAATGCCGACCAGGGCCGGGCCGGAGTTTTGCATAATGGCCTTAATGTCGGCGAAATCCACGTTAACAATACCGGGCATGGCAATGAGTTCGGCGATACCCTGAACGGCGCTCCGTAAAACATCATCAATATGCTCAAAGGCTTTGAGTAGCGGAGTGTCTTTTTTTATGATGTCAAAAATTTTGTCGTTTGGCACCACAATCAAGGTGTCCACCTTATCTTTAAGTTTGGCCAGAGCCTCTTGGGCAATCTTGGCCCGCTGAGCTCCCTCAAAAGCAAACGGCTTGGTAACAACGGCAACGGTTAAAATGCCATTCTCTCTGGCGGTGTCGGCAACGGTTAAAATTCCGCCCGAGCCGGAGCCGCCGCCCAAACCGGCGGTCAAAAAAACCAGATCGGCGCCTTTTAGAGTTTCGGCGATCTCGGCACGATTTTCTTCCGCGGCTTGCCGTCCAATTTCGGGATTCATGCCGGCTCCCAAGCCGCGGGTGAGATTCTTTCCGATTTGGATTTTTCTCTTAGCCTGGCAATATTCCAAATCCTGGATATCGGTATTGATAGCGATAAACTCTACGCCGCGAACGCCTAGATTGTCGTACATTCGGGAAACGGCGTGTCCGCCCCCGCCGCCGATGCCGACGACTTTAATTCTGGCATTGTAACTTGATGGCGCGGATCTTTTCGCCGCTATGGTAGTCATATTTTTTTTAATCATGTCGGGAAAAGCTTAAGGGATAAGGTATCTAAATATTTTTCGGAAGAAAGTCGCGAGACCGCTCTTAAACTGATGACTCAAGGGACTGGCTTCTCGGCTATAGAGGAGAAGGCCGACTGCCGAGGCGTATTCCGGGTCTTCAACCTGCAACCCCAACTCGCCGTTCAAAACACTCAACTTACTAACATCCGGTATGCCAACCTGGGCCGGAAGCCGCAGTTCTTGCTTGGCCAGCTCCACAATACCAGGCATTTTGGCGCCGCCGCCAACCAGCACTACGCCAGCGGGAAGCTTTCCGGCACGACCGATGCTTTTGAGCTCATTATTCACAAACTCGAAGATCTCCGCAAGTCGCATCTCGATAATCTCGGTAACCAGCTTTTTGGAGACAAGGCCTTTGAGGCGCGGATCAATTCTCGCCACATCGATACTATCGCGACTGCCGCCTTCTTTCGCGATGGCCGAACCAAAGGAAAGCTTGATGGCTTCGGCGGCTTCAATCGGGGCCTTAAGGCCGATTGCCAAGTCGTTAGTGATGTGTCCAGAACCAAAGGGCAAGATAGCGGTATGAAGAAGCTTGCCCTCTTCGTAAACTACCATACCAGTGGTTCCGAAGCCGATATCCACGACTACCACTCCGAGCTCTTTTTGGCGGCGGCTAACGACGGCTTCCGCGGCGGCGATGGTTCCCAAAATAATTCCATTTAGGTTGCCTCCGAGTACTTCGACGCAACGGGTAAGGTTTTTTACCATCGGCGCGAAGGCGTCAATAATCAAGCTGCCGACTTCAAGCCGGTTGCCGATCATACCAAGCGGGTCACGAATGTCGCGAACACCGTCAACAATATATTCGCTGATTAGGTGATGCAAGACTACGCGGTTCGGCGGCAAGTTGATGGCCTGAGAGCTTTGAACGGCTCGCTGAATATCATCTTGAAAAATTTCGTAGTCGGCTCGAGAAACCGCAACCACGCCGATTGATGGCTGGATTTTGACATCCGCGGTGCCGACAGAAAGCACAATGTTATCCAGCGCGTCTTTATAATTCTTTTTTATTTCCGAAAGGATGATGCCGATTTTTTGCGTAGCTTCGGTGATATCATGAACCGCGCCGCGCCGTAGGCCGGCCGAGGGTGATTTCGCGAGATAGACAAGATTTAACTCGCCGCCTTTTTTAACTTCGGCGACGGCGGCTTTGATGGTATGAGTACCGATATCTAATCCAAGAATGTGATGAGATGGCATTGCGGCGGGTGCGCCGATCACGCGAGCGTTTTGATGATGCTCGCGGGCGCTTGACGACTAACTACTTCAAGGAGTCGCTGTTCCTCCTTCTCCATGGCAATTGTATCATTTTTTTTCTTGTGGTCATATCCCCGCAGATGTAAAAACCCGTGGACCAGCATAAAGAGAACACTTTGCCCCTCCGCGCGGATATATTGCGGGTTGATAAAAATCTCTCCAATGAATTGATTGGCGGTTTCTGGGCGCGGAAAACCGGCGGGCCATGGATAGGCCAAGACATTTTTGGGCAGAATCGCGTTATCCACCAGATAGACTTCAAATTCAACACCGCTCGCGCCCTGGGTTTTGGCGACAAACTCCGCGGCTTTTTTTAGAGCAGAAAGAAAACGCGCCGACATTTTTTTCTGGAGCGCGATTACGACAGCGCGATTACTTACCGATCTGGATCGTTTTTGGAAAGTTCCCATAATCTCTGGACACAAAAATCTTTTCTGGCGGCGACAGAATTATTTTTGCAGTAATCGCTTAATAATTTCGGCGGCAAGAGAGTTGTCTATTTTCCCTTTGAGCTCTTTCATTACCTCTTTCATGGCTGAACCGACATCGGCCGGCTTAGTCTGTTGGATGATGCTTTTAACGCGTTCTTCGGTCGCTTCGCGACTTAGCAATTGAGGCAGGTATTTTTCGATATAAGCTAATTCGGTCAGCTCTTTCATGGCGAGGTCTTCGCGATTATTCGCGGAAAAAACAGCGCTGGAATCTTTGCGCTTTTTTGCTTCGGCGCGAATGACTTGGACGACTTCTTCCTCGGTAAGCTCCGAGGTTCCGCCATCGGTTCTTTTCTGAATTTCGCGATTTCTAATGGCGGAAATCAGAAGACGCGCGGTTTGCAAATCACCTTCGCGTTTAGCCTTCATGGCCTCTTTTAGATCGGCGGTTAAGGCTTGGAGAGTGTTCATACAAGTCCGTTCTTCCTGGCGCGAGTAAACTCTTCGCGTTTCTTGGCTCGGTGCAAGGCTGAAGCCTTTCGTTTGACGCGACTTACCTCTCGCTTATGATAAAAGCGCTTCTTTGATTCGCGTAAAATACCGCTTTGTTGGGTTTTTTTGGTAAAGCGGTAGATGAGCGCGTTGACCGACTCCCCTTCTTTTTTGCGTATTTCTATACCCATAGATTGGTCGTTTATTCTAACTTTTTTCCTTATTGTTTGTCTAGAGGCAAGGATCCATTTTTTTAGATCACCCAATTTAGAGCGAGGCGGGGCTGGAAGTTCGTTTTTTAGCAATCCCAGAAAAAATACGGGATTCGGCGATTTTAATCACAGCCTTTTCTTGATGGCCTCAATTATTTTTTTTAGCGGAACAGTTTCCTGCATGCCGCTTTTCATATCCCGCACAATAATACTGTCTTCAAAAGCTTCTTTTTGTCCGAAAATCAGAGCCAGCGGCGATTCCATTTTGGCCGCCAGTTTAAGCTGAACATCGAGCGCGTCCCGACCCAAAGATTCCCAGACGCTAATATTGGACTCGCGTAATTGCTCAATGAGTCCGAGGGCTTTTTTGCGAGCCAGAGCTCCAATGTGAATCAAAAATGTTTTTGGTTTGGCTCGGTGAGGAGCGATGGTCACCCCTTTAGCCTTAAGCCAGCGAGCGACTCGATCGAGATAGATCAGGCCGCCAACCGCCGGAGTATTCTTGCCGCCAACGGATTCCACCAGATAATCATGCCGACCGCCGCTCGCGAGCGGATACGGCAAGTCGGCTCCGTAGATTTCGAACAAGGTTCCGGTGGTATATCCGCAATCGCTTGAGAGACGCGGAGAAAGCGCGTATTGCAGCCCAAGCTCTTCCAGATATTCAAACACTATTTTGAAACCGCTCCGACAATAGGTGCAGAGGTAATCCACGGAGGCCGGATAACTATCACGCACCAACTTGTCTTTTTCGTTTTCACAGATGAGAATCTTTTCTATTTTTCCGGTCAAGTGCTTCTCGCACTGCGCGCAGAGATCGTTTTTTTTGCCTTTGATGTATTCGTTGATTTGCTTGCGATAGCCCATGCGGCAGTGGCGACAGCATAAGGTATTTAATCCAATAGTAATCCCCGTTACCTTCAGTTCCTCCAGTATCCGACAGAGAGTCAGAATAATTTGGGCGTCGTAAACCGGATCGGATTCGCCGTCAATAACTTCAAAGCCGGCGCAATGAGCCTCCCGAAATTCAGGAGCATCGCTAAAACCGTTTTTATCGAAGATCTGGCCCTCGTAAAACACTTTGAATGCCTGGTTGGCGGAATTTAATCCGTGCTCCACATAGGCCCGAATAACCGAAAGCGCCGGATCCCGGCGGACAACGAAGCGTTCACCGCCTTTTTGAATTACAAAAGACCGATCCCGCATCTCGTCATCAACCGCAAAAGATCGTGTCATGAGCTCTTCCCGCTCGATCAGCGATGTTTCGATGCGAAAAAAATTGTAGAAGTCAGCGAAATCCCGAACAACTTTGCGCATTCGATCCCACATCATGTACTCCGACGGAAGAATGTCGTACATCCCTTCGGGAGCTTTGATGATATTGGCCTTTTTTTTCGCGGATCCCATGGGCGTAGTTAGAGAACTGGAGCGGTTTCCGGTGTTGTGTAACGCGGGGCGGTGAAGCTATCAAACTGCTGGAGCGGAAAGACGCGAACTCGCACAACGCCAATGATGGCGTCGCGCTTGATCGGCCCCCAGCTCCGCGAGTCAAAGCTAAAGTTGCGATTATCACCGAGAACGAAATACTCGTCATTGTTTAGCCAAATATCAAACCGGTCTTTAATGCTTCCGTGCGGCAAATAGCTCTCGGCCAGAGGCGTTCCTGTGGTGTCTTTGACGCCTTGGTAGACAACGAGGCCGTTGCCGTTGCTAACCACGCGCTCCCCTGGAAGGCCAATGATGCGTTTGATGAAAAATACCGAGGGATCTTTGGGAAAACGGAAAACTACCACCTCGCCGCGTTCGGGACTGCGAAAACGATAAGTGATTTCGTCGATGATAAGATAATTGCCATCAGAAAAATTGGGCTCCATGCTGGCGCCGCTGACTAGAAAAGGCTGAATAAGAAAACTACGAATCAAAAAGACGGTCGCCGTTGCCACAAATACCACTTCCATCACTTCCCAGACTGACAATAAGAACTTTTTTATCTTAGCGGACATGGTTTAGGTCTTGAATCCCGGTGAGGTGGTCTATTGTGAGCCATTCTACTATACTTATTTTTAAAGAACAACAATGCAACTAAAATTAATTGCCGGGCTGGGCAACTCCGAGGGTCGCTACACCGGAACCTACCATAATATCGGGGCACGTTTTGTTAATTTTCTGCAAAAATACCCTCCGTTTGCTTCTTTGGCAGAGAAGATTGCCTTGCTGCCTACGTCGGGCTTCATGAATGAGAGCGGTTCCTGGATTCTGCCCGCGATGACGAGACTGGGAGCGAAGCCGGAGACTACTCTCTTGGCTCATGATGATAGCGATCTGACTTTAGGAAGTTATAAGCTAAATCATGATCGCGGGGCGGCGGGGCATAACGGCGTCCAAAGTGTTTTTGACGGCGCTCATAGCAATGCCTTCTGGCGGGCGCGGATTGGAATCCGTTCAGGCACCGAGAAAAGGCAGGCTTTGGAATTCGTGCTCCTGCCAATCCCCTCCGAAGAGCTGGCTATTTTTGAAACGGTTTTCAAAAAGTTAGCCGATGAGATAATTAACAACCTCACGGCTCACGAACAATATATCGGTTAATTCTGCTCTTGATTAATTTTGAGATTGACGATAAATTCGGCGCTTTCATCTTCCGCGATTTTTAAATTCGCCAGCGGCAGACGGACTTCCAGCAATTCTGGATCGCGACCGAGAGCGTCGCGGAATTCAATAGCAGCTTCTTGGTTGATCGCGGTTCCACCAATAATAACCCCGCCGCCGTTCATAGCTATAGTTCTAAGGCGAACCAAGCCAGCGCCAGTTTCCCGTATTTTTTTAAGAACCTTGATCCAATCCACGCTGGTTTTTTTGATACCGACGACCTTGCTTGTTAAGGCGTTTAACGCACGGGATTTTTCCTGAAGATCGCTTAGGGTCGCGACTTTTTCAGAATTTAAACTTGGCACCGCCAAAGAATTTATGCTCGCGGCTTCCCGAGCGACAATCACACAAACCACCAGTTCGGCGATCAGGAAAAAGCTAAAAACAGAGATAAGCACCTGGCGCCAAAATCCGGCAAATTTTATGATACGAGCTTGGATGTAGTGCATTTGCGCCGAGGTGCTGGCCAGACTGATTATCTTATCCGAAGAACGCGGGATGAGTCCGCGCAAAGCAGCGCCTAAAGTTGGCAGCCAACCTTCGCCAAGATCGGGAAAGTGCCCCAAGGTCAGGTTTTGAATCTTGAGTCCGAATTTGTCACGCACAATCGCGGCAACCTCCGGAGTAAAGCCGGGAGTTAGTAAAATAGCCGAGTCCAGCACTCCGCCCCATTTGCTGGCGTAGAAATTAATAACTCGCTGAAGCTCTCCGATAAGAAATTTTTCCACCTCCGGCAAACCGATCTCACCCCTTCTAGTCTCCGACTGCAAGGAGCGCCAGGAGGTAAAGTGGTGGAAGTGCAAATGGCTGTTTTTGATAATGATAATTTCGACGCCATTGGGGCCAAAAAATAACACCAAATAAGATTTATTTTTATCGATGCCAATCCCCTCCTGACTAATGACTCGAGTGAGGGCGAGAGCGGCAAAACCCACGGCAACAAAAGCAAATCCAGCTTCGGCGGCGGCGGTAGAAAATTCATCGGCGATATTTTTTTCTACAAAAGCCCCGAGCAGTTCGAGGCCGTTACTCGCTTCTCCGGCAGTTTCGATTTTTTGCCAACTGGCATAGACTTTAGAAAATTCAAGCGGGGATATGATTTCCAGATTTAGACGGGCTGTTTCCTCGAGGCGCGCATCATCAACCTGGGGCACGGAAAAAGTTTGAACATATAAGTTTTCCGCCGGCATCAGGAAGACTACCGGAAGTATATCTTTGGGGCTGGTGATCTTGGCGTGAAGCGATGCCAGAGCTCGAGTTAGGTTGTGGAGATCTTTAACCTTGCCGTTTTCCACAATACCCGGCGGCAGGCGAAGGCCAACTTTTTTAAAACTCAAACCCTTGACCGAAAAAAACTTGATATCGGTGTCGTTAATTTCGAGCCCACCGACTGACGGTATCGGATTAATAAGATTGAGCGCTTGTTTGATTTTTCCCAGAATGTTCATATCGAGCAACTCTTAATCAGAAGACGACCTCCTTGATTGATTCTACTACAACCAGGCCGGTAATGGCGTCAACTCGCAGTTGAGCCGCCATTTTGCGCCGTTTTAAGCCGGTACTCGCGACGGCGCTCACCTCGTAGATTCCAACGGCTGGCGTGTCGCAATCCGAATTTTTACTGTAGGCGTTTTTGCAAAAACCAACTTCCACCGTCGCTACGCCGACGGTGAAATTTTTATCACCATACGGGCCGTTTTTATTTCGGATAACGGTCAGAATGCCGTCATCAAGACCCGACTGCGCCGCGGATAAAGTATCCTGACTCTGGCGAATGCCGCTGTTGGCATTTTGCGTTTTGGTGATAAGCAACATGCCAATAAGACTCATCTCGACGATGATTCCGCCGAGTAAGAGAGTAACAAGCAAGGAAGCGACTCCGGATGTTGATCTATTTTGGCGCATATTTTTTTAGCTTAAAGAGACCAGTTTAGAATAACGTCGGTCACATTCGGAGTACTGTTGCCATTACCGCGCTTCAGCATGATTTTATATCTGAAATATAATTTGTCGCCGTGGTGCGCGCCATTGACCGCCATTTGAATATTGGGGCCAGTCGCGGTGTAGACATCGGCGCCATCGCTCGTACCAAGGGGTCCGACATAACAGCTATTTATACCACCGGTCGTGAAGCAGTTGCTGGTACCCCAGGCGCCGACAAGGCATTGGGCATCGGTGGCGCCGTTTACGCAATTACTGGAGGCGATTTGAAACTGAACACTGGCTCCCGATGGCAAGATTCCCCGCCACATAACCGAGTTCAACAGTACCAGTCTTTGCGCGAAAATAGCATTGGAGAAAAGTATTCCGGTTTCGCCCGATCCCGGCGATTGCAGTTTGATTTCGCCCGCGGTTCCATAGCTGATGGCGCTTGATGAATAAAAAGTGGTGGGAGGCAAGATATAAGACGAATCAACCGGAGTCGTGGGACCGCCCTCCCAACGAGTCTGGACAAAGACCTCATCCTGCTTGCGGGTAACGGTACGAATCAAGGTCGGAGTTTCTTGTGAAATGCCGCCGTTAACCCAACGCGTCTTGATGCTGGCCTCGAGCGTTGACGGGTCGTCGTGGGCGACGTTATAAACGGCCTCGATAAGCCCGTTTTGGTCGCGAGACATTCGGCGAATACGGAAGCAGGGATAATAGTCATTGTCGTTAATTTTGACCGAGTAGTTGGCGCTATCGCAATCAACAATGGTAAAAATCACCTGACTAAAATTGAACTCCGGCTGGCCATATTTGCTGATTTCGGGAAAGTGATACTGAATGCCGCAAAAGATAGTTGAACAGCCATTGGCAAAGGCAGCTACTTGGCCCCAAAAACCCTCGGCGACATTGATAACATTCTGCAGAAGAGCCTCGTTCATAAAACTCGCGTCTTGAGCAAAGTTATCCCGATAATTGGTGCGCAAGCTGACCGACAAGGCGCCAACCGCGACAATAATCATAATAGCCCCAACCGTTAAGCCGAGGAGCATTTCGATCAGCGACTGTCCCTTTTGATTAGAAGAGTTTGGCTTGGCCATTCTGGGCATCGATGGTGATGGTTTTGCGTTCGGCTGAATTGCTAATTAGGTACAAGCTGACGGTTGTGGTGCCGCCCACAAGCGGCGTACCGCTCACGCGGGAAAAAATAATACTAGTGCTCGCGACAGCGGAGGCAAACTCTACGCCGTTGCGCAATTGAAAGCGGGTTATGGGGCTGGTTACCGTGCTGGTACGACCGACTGCTTGAGCCACCAGCTCAAAATATGATGGGGCCACGGCAGTGCGCGTAATCACCACGCCCCATTGCGCCGGTGTGTCGCCGGAGCTGACTTCTTGAGTGATGGATCGCTGTTGAGCATCGCGAATCGCATAGAGCAGAGTCTTGGCGTCAAGCTCCAGATTTCTGCCAAACTGATAGCGATCAAGAGCCAGAAAAATTCCGGTGCCTAAAATAGCCATAATGCCGGCAACGAGCAAAATTTCGATAAGAGTAAATCCGCGACGAGAGCCCATGTTTTTTAGAATTGACCAACGAGTTGATAAATGGGCACGATAATGGAAAGCGCTATGGTGCCGACAACGACGGCGATGACGAGCAGGAGCATCGGCTCGATGAAGGCGACGAGGGTTTTTAGCGAAGCGTCAACTTCGGCCTCGTAAAAACCGCTTAAAGTCTGGAGAATCTCGTCTAGGTGACCGGTTCGTTCCGAGATGGCGATGAGGTTGGAAACGACCGAGGGAAAGGCCGGTTCGCGCCGGAAAGATTCGCCGAGGGTGACGCCTTTGGGAATGTGTTCGCGGGCGATGCGCTCCAGCGCTTGGCGAATACCGGCATGGCTGACGGCTCCGGCGGTGATTTCGAGCGAATTTAAAATCGGCAAACCGGACTTCATGAGCGAGCTCAAGGTGGTGGCAAAACGCTGGAGAGCCACTCTTTCGATGACGCCCTTAAAAATCGGCAGACGGGCTCCGAGATAAGCCAGAGCCTTCTTGCCAAGAGGCATTTTGAGGAAAAAAATGGCGACCGCCGTCAGGGTTGCGACAATGGCCGGGATAATAACAACAATGTGATTGCCTAAATAGAGGCCGATGGCAAAAACGACTCGGGAAAAAGCCGGCGGTTTGATACCGCCGCCTTCAAATACGGCGGCAATCTTCGGCAGGGCAAAGGTGATGAGAAAAATCAAAATCACAAAAGACAAACCCAAGAGGAGGAGCGGGTAAATCAGCGCGGCTTTAATCTTGCCTTTTAAATCTTTTTCCTTTTCTAAGGAAAGGTTCAGATCCGCGAAGGCCTGCTCCAGATTGCCGGAAGATTCTCCGGCTTTAATAAGATTGATGAAAACCGGAGAAAAATAATGCGGGTAGTGGCCAAAAGTAGTGTAGAGCGGCTGACCCTTTTCCAGATTGGTTCTGACCTCGAGAAGCAGAGCTTTGAGAACCGGCTTGTTAAAATCGTGAATCAAAATATCGATGGCTTTAAAAATATCGGTGCCGACTTTGAGCATTAGCGCCAAATATTTAGTGAGGAAGATCTTGTCGTTAATGGTTATTTTTTGGCCGAAAACTTGCCGCGAGGGGCTTGCCGCCGTGGACTTTTGCGCTTCGATGGAGACCGGCTTAAGACCCTTGTTGGTCAAGTAGTGAATTACTTCCGAGGTCGCCTCGGCAATGAAGTCATCTTCAAATTTTTGGCCGTCTTTATCGTAAGCGATGTAGTGAAATTTCATAAATGGATTATTTTGAAGATTTATTCGTTGATTACGCGAAGAACTTCTTCCAGGGTCGTCATGCCTCGTTGAACTTTGCGCAGACCGTCTTCGGACATAGATATAAAACCTTCCTTGCGAGCGATTTCGGTTATCCGGCTGGTATTGAAGTTGGGTTCGGTAATGGCCTTGCGAATATCTTCGCTGATATTCAAGATTTCGTAGATGCCGATCCGACCTCGATAGCCGGTGTGGCCGCAGGCGGCACAGCCCTGTCCTTTGAACATGGTCTTGGGAACCAAGAATTCAAAACTTGGATTCATGCGTTTGATTTGCCGTTCGAAGTTGGCCGACTCTTCGGCGGTCGGGGTGTAGGAGACGATGCAATGGAGGCAAATGCGACGAACCAGGCGCTGGGCGGTGATGGCGTTTAAGACCGCCGCAATCAAAAACGGCTGAACTTTCATATCGAACAGGCGAGGAATGGCGGCGATGGCATCGTTGGTATGCAAGCTGGAGATTACCAAGTGTCCGGTCAAGGCGGCGTTGACCGCTATGTCTACGGTTTCATTGTCGCGAATCTCGCCGATCATGACGATGTTGGGATCCTGACGCAGAAGAGCTCGCAAGCCGTTGGCAAAGGTAATGCCGGCCAAAGCATTGACCTGGGTTTGGTTGACATACTTCATGTCGTATTCAATCGGGTCTTCAATGGTTACGATGTTGACCTCGGGACGATTGAGAACTCCCATAATGGAATACATGAGAGTTGTTTTGCCGGAACCGGTCGGGCCAGTTACCAAGATCATGCCGTAACTCTTCACGATGTTTTCTCTTAAAGACTTCATCATGTCGGGCAAGAGACCCAGCTCCTCAAAAGACAAGTGCTGTTTGGAGGCGGTTAGCAGGCGCATTTCCGCCTTTTCGCCGTAGAAGGTGGGCATGACCGAAACTCGGACATCCACAAATTCGGTACCATTGGGACCGGTGGCAAAGCGAAATCGGCCGTCTTGCGGATTATAGTGCTCGTCCAGTTTTAATCCGGCTAATAGTTTTATGCGAGCCGTGAGAGCCGGATGAATCTCTTTTCGCATGCGAACAATTTCGTGCAGAATCCCGTCAATCCGAAAGCGAACGACTATTTCCGACTCCAAGACTTCAAGGTGAATATCGGAGGCGCCGACGGCAATGGCATAGGCCAACATGTTGTCCATAATAGCCACCACAGGGAGATCTACCGCCGCGTCGCGAGCTTCTTTGCCGATGACCTTGAGCGATTCTTCGATGTTGGCGGTGATTAGCTCCCGAAAATTCTCGGCTGACTTTTTGCTATAGAGCGCCAACCCCTTGTTTAAATCGTCTTCCGAGGCTAAAAATGGGCGAACTTCGCGCTTGAGATATTTTCTTAAATAATCAATGGTTACTAAATCGGTGGGGTCGGCCATCGCCAGATCAATCGTTCCATCTGGCTCTTGTTTGAAAGGCAAGACGCGTTTGGCGCGAGCGATGTCTTGGGTAATAAGTTCCAGGACAGCCTCATCAATATTTGCTCCAAGATCTGCTTTTTCTATCTTATAAAAACGAGTAATGACTCCGTTGTAATATTCTTTGGTTATGACGTTGCGGCCAATAAGCGTGTCGGCGATGTCTTGTCCGATGCGACTGGATTCCAAAGCGGCGCGATCAAAATCTTCCGGAGTGATTAATCCGTCAACAACCAGAATTTCTTTTAATTTATTTGGAGGAACTTTTAGCATACAGAAAAAGCGCCTAGCGTTGAGCGGTCAGGGTTTAGGTGGGCATAACTCAAGAAGCGCAACTTACTAAACGCTTTACGCTAAAAGCTGAACGCTTATTGGCTAGAAGATAAACTTGACCCACCAGGCCTGATTAACCAAAACAAAATGCACTATAAGTATAACAAACACGGCGGTTGGCAACCAGAAGTAGTAGAGCGGGAGACGTTCGTTTTTCTGAAGAAACGCCACGGAAAGCAACGCCGGCAATAAGAGCATCAAGGCGATGTAGAAAAACAACCCTGGATAACCAACCAGAAAGATGCCGAGCATTCCCAGCCAGACTTCTTCGCGTTCAAAAAAACGCTCCCCTTTTTTGTCGTTAAAATATTTGGCGGCGAGGTAAAACAATAGCGCGGCGATGAGACTGAAAAGGTATTGATCCCAGAAGTGGAGACGAACATAGCCAAAAAACCAATCTAGACTTTGCCCAGAAGCAATCAACGGCGACAACAACCCGCTTAGAAAGGCGTGATATTGCAAGAGGGAGACTTGGAAGAGATATAAGCCGAACAACCCAAGCACGACGACAAAAACCTTAGGCGACCACTTTTTGAGAAGTAGTGGTTTTAGAATTTGCACGCCCAAGGTTAGAGCTAAAATTGACAACCCAAAATAAAACGGGAGGTCGAAAATATTGGCCACCAAAAAATTTCTGACACTCATTGCCATTTATTACAGCGCGAGTCCCGGGGCATTACCCACTTCGTAAACCGTAGCTTGATTGCCACCGTCATTCCCTTCTACATCGGCTGAGCCCGGGGTCGTACCTCCGCTAAATTTTACGCTTTCCATATTGGCATCAAGTTCGAATTGGGTGCTGGTTGCCGCGCCTCCACCACATTGAAACGCATAGAAATGACCAAGAGAGCCGTCGCCAGAAAGCGGAGCTACGGCGGAGGCGGTAGCCGCTGAAGGATCAGAGGGCAGATTGGCTAAAGGAGAGCCGCCGGAGATATTATTTAAATCCGTGGAAATCCAGCCAGTGCCGTCAACATTTCTAAACCCTGAGGCTGGCATGGAAACCGAACCACTGGTGGCAGTGAATCCACTTGGGGTTACAAATGGGCTGTTGGCGGTTGGAACCGCCGCCAGAGGACTACCGGCGCCACTGGATCGCCAGGAGTAAAAATTTCCTCCGCCACAACTTCCATTGACACCACCTAGAATACTACCTAAATTTGGATTCGAAACCGTAGCCAGATACAGACCAATAGCGCTGTTCACCGATCCCAAGTCAGAAATTCTCTGGGTATCGCGGGTTTCGGCTAAAATCTGTGCCGGATTCAAGACCAACACCACTGTTGTGGCCAAAACGGCCAAGATACCGATAACAATCAGAAGTTCAATCAGGGTAAATCCTTTTGTTTTTATATTTTTCATGAGTTTTTAAATTTATTGATTTATTGAAATGACTTTTGCGATTATTTTAATTATAGCATATCGGGCTTGGCGTAAAAACAAAAAACAACCCCTTATCCTTATTCTTCCTCACAAAGAATCCGGACAGACGAGTTGTTTCTTGTTTTTTTACGATTACCGTAAAACTTTATAAATCAAGACCTGGATCGTTGCCGACTTCGTAAACCGAGGCAACATTTCCGCCATCGGTACTTTCAACATCAGCAGTTCCCGTATTGCCGAACTTAGTGCTTTCCATGTTGGCATCAAGTTCGTAGGTTAGGGCCGCCGAGGCAGCACCGCATTGGAAGGCATAGAAGTGTCCAGCCGCGGAAAGCGCAGCTGCCGATGCCGCATTGGCGGCGGAAGGATCGGTAGGAAGATTAGACAATGGAGAGCCACCGCTAATACCTCCGAGGTTCGCTGAAACCCAACCAGTGCCGTCAACGTTCCGGAAATTAGAAGCCGGAAGAGAAGCCCCTGTATAGGTGCCGGCAAATGGGCTAAGGGTCGCCGCAACCGCTGCGATTGTAGCGCCAGCGCCACTCGATCGCCAAAGCGCCAAAGTGCCGCAACTCGTACCACTTCCAAACGTTGGATTCGAAACCGTCGCCAAATACAAACCAATAGCGCTGTTTACCGATCCCAAATCAGAAATTCTCTGGGTGTCGCGAGTTTCGGCCAAGATTTGCGCCGGGTTTAAGACTAAGACCACCGTGGTGGCGAGCACCGCTAAAATGCCAATAACAATCAGAAGTTCAATCAGGGTAAATCCTTTTCGTGTCTGCATAGTTTCAATTAATTATTTCATTAATCTTTATTTCATCGACCATTTCCTTGAACTACGGAATGCGGTTTTTTGATTTTCGGCAAATCTTGATTAAGACTTGATAAAAATCTCCTAAAAAATAGGCTAAAACGCATTCCGTAGTCCAAGGTGCGCTCACAAAAGCTGGTTTGATTATAGCACTTATTGCAACTAGGTATTGTTAATAACTGCTTCTTATCCTCTTTTTGGATATTTATGGCCGGTCGCTGCCCTGGTAACACTTAGGAAAAAGCTAGTAAAAACTAGGATCTAGCGGATGTGCTGGCCAGAACGTTTTTAATCTTGGAAACAATTTCGTCGATAGAGATGCGGGCTTTGACAAAGTAATCAACCACGCCCAAGTCTTTGCCTTTGGCCATGTCGCTTTCTTGACCGAGATTAGAGGTGATGATAACCGGAAATTTTGTACCTTGGAGGCGAGGATCACTTTTGATTTCTTCCAAAATTTCAAAACCGGATTTTTCGGGAAGAATCAGATCCAACAACATCAAATCCGGCCGAGTGGTTTTTAAAATTTCTATAGCCGCCGGACCGCTGTCGGCGTGAGCAACGGTGAAACCCTCGCGGGTGAGGCGATTTTTGAGCAATGAAGAAAGGAATTGATCGTCTTCAACTAACAGAATAGTGGCCATTTGATATACAAGACTACCTGGCACGGGATTGTCCGCGCTCTTTTATGTCTACCATATTATTATAACAAAAAAAACAGCTCTGTGGTTTTGGCTGTTTTTCTTGTACCGATTTTTGATTGTTGCTTACCGTTAATTTGAGTCCAAACACTTTATAGTTGCCCCAATAGTCTTATAAATCGCGACGGCTTGCGCCATCTCAATATCTAAAACCTTACGCGGTCGCCGAAGCGACTGACGGACCGAGACTTAAGGTTCATCGGTCAACACCTTCTTTTTTTATAGATCGACACTCCACTTTTTCTCCTGCCGAAGCAAGGTGAGAAAGTGTAAGTTTAATTGATCCACGCACAGCTTCCGCTACACGTGCCTTGTTACGACTTCATCCATGTTACCGGATCTACCCTGAATCACCGAAGGCGATCTTCAGGTATTCCCGGCTCCCTTGATGTGACGGGCGGTGAGTACAGGACTCGAGAACGTATTCACCGCGGCATAGCTGATCCGCGATTACTAGCGATTCCGACTTCATGAGGGCGAGTTGCAGCCCTCAATCTGAACTGGGGCCCATTTTGGTGGGATTAGCTCCGCCTTACGGCTTGGCAACCCATTGTATGGACCATTGTAGCATGAGTGTAGCCCAGGGCATCAGAGGGCCATGCTGATTTGACGTCATCCCCACCTTCCTCCCAGCTTTTTGTTCGCAAGCCGATACGCTTTTAACGTATAACTTGTGCTCAAAGAGCTGGGCAGTCTTCGATGACATATCTAACATCGAATAGGGGTTGCGCTCGTTACCCCACTTAAGGGAACAACTCAAGTCACGAGCTGACGACAACCATGCAACACCTGTGTGCAAGTCCTTGAGAGACGCCCTGCCTTTCGGCAAGACTTCCTGCACATTTCAAGCCCTGGTAAGGTTCCTCGTTTATTGTCGAATTAAACCTCATGCTCCACCGCTTGTGCGAGTCCCCGTCTATTCCTTTGAGTTTCAGTCTTGCGACCGTACTTCCCAGGCGGCAGATTTAACGCGTTAGCTACGCCACTCCGAGGGTCGATACTCGAAACAGCTAATCTGCATCGTTTACAGCGTGGACTACAAGGGTATCTAATCCTTTTTGCTCCCCACGCTTTCGTCTCTCAGTGTCAGGCAGGATCCAGTTGCTTGCCTTCGCCTTTGGTGTTCCGAACGATATCAACGGATTTCACCCCTACACCGTTCGTTCCTGCAACCTCTATCCTCCTCTAGTCCGCCAGTATCACGCGCAGGCTTGAAGTTAAGCTCCAAGATTTAACACATGACTTGCTCAGGCGCGCTCCTTGCGGAGCACGCCGATTTGCCGAATCCGATGACGCCTTTCAGCATCTTCTTCATACGGCAAGCGGACCACCTACAGACGCTTTACGCCCAATAAATCCGGATAACGCTTGGGGCCCTCGTATTACCGCGGCTGCTGGCACGAGGTTTGCAACCCCTTATTCCCTCGGTACTATCAATCCAACCCTTGCGGATTAGACTTTCTCCCGAAGAAAAGTAGTTTACAATCCGAAGATCTTCTTCCTACACGCGGCGTCGCTCGATCAGGCTTTCGCCCATTGTCGAATATTCTCGACTGCTGCCTCCCGTAGGAGTACGAGCCGTGTCTCAGTCTCGTCGTTGGGGAACAGCCTCTCAGCCCCCCTACCGGTCGTAGCCTTGGTGAGCCTTTACCTCACCAACTAGCTGATCGGACCTAGGCCGATCCTAAAGCCTCTTGCGAGTTTACTCACGCGCAATAAAGCGCGGGAGACTATGGAGTATTACCCGACCTTTCGGCCGGCTATCTTCCACTTCAGGGTACGTTACCAAGGTATTACTAACTCGTTCGCCACTAAACTATTCCATCTGTCGCTTTGATATAATCTCAACTTCTTCAAAAATAGTTCCGTTCGACTTGCATGCCTTATCCACACCGCCAGCGTTCATCCTGGACCAGGATCAAATCCTCAAAAATGAAATTACAAATATACGAATGCGTACGAATATGCGAATAAATTCGCAAGTTCGCCACGATTCGTAAATCAGTAACTTCTAAACATTGGGACAACTATAAAATCTTTGACTCATTATCGGTGATTAACTTTTCAAAGGCCAAGAAATCAGCCCGGCCGTATCTGGCAGGTAGAAACCATTATAGGGGCAGAGGTATTGGCGTGTCAACAGGGGGCGATAGAGCCTATCCTTTGACGCATTTTTTTGTTGCGGGCTGTGGTGCCGGGCGCAGTACTTGAATAAGTACAGCTTATTCCGCTCCTCGCCCGCGCCTCAAACTGCATTCAAATGAATAGGCTCTAGCTCTAAATAATAAAAGAGGCTGACTACGTTTTCCTGGGATAAAAACCCCTAATAAAAATCCCCGCAAAAGCGGGGATTTTTAAATTCAAGATTAAGACCAGATTCCGTTAGTGGGTGTGATTCATTCCACCTTCCGGCATACCGTGATCTTGGTGCTTATGCTTCTCGTTTTTGCAGGCACTGCCACAGCAGAAAAAACTGCCATGCCAAGAATTGCACATGATAGCGATAAGGGCCGCGAGCAGAACCAAGGGCAACTCCACTCCCCCCTTGTTCACAAAAAATCCGTTGCTGATGTGCGCCGTAAAAATCGCCACAATCATATTAATGGCCAACAATTTCGCGGCCCAATGAGCGCCGACGCCGATGATAAGCGCGATACCGCCCAGGAGTTCCAGCCAAGTGATAAATGGCCCAAAGAAACCAGCGGCCGGAATTCCAAGCTGGTTAAAAAAGCCGACCACACCTTCAACTCCTCCCTGTAATTTTTGCCAGCCGTGCAAGGCAAAGGTCAAGCCGACCACGACCCGCAAAATCATCATTCCCACGCCACTCCATTTTGAACCGCACTCGCAACTCCACATTTTTTTTAACATTTTTTTATTTTGATTAAGTTTAGTCAATTTTCGACGATTTATTTTAGAGCAGTATAGCATACATAAAAGCGTCTAGCGTTGAGCGGTTAGTGGCTAGTGATAAGCGGTTAGCGTTTAGTGATGGATTTGACCCCAGACGCCAATCGCCATGAGCCGAAACCTAATTACCGGGGGTTATTGACCCGCACCTAAAAATAGTTATAATGAGGACTCTATGAAAAAAGACCTCCACCCAGCATATTACGAGAACGCCAAAGTTATCTGCGCCTGCGGATCCACGCTGGTCGTGGGTTCTACCAAGGAGAAGATAAGCACGGAAATCTGCTCCCAGTGCCATCCTTTCTATACCGGAACGGAAAAGCTGATTGATACGGCCGGCAAGGTGGAGCGGTTCAAGTCGCGAAGAGTTAAAGCGGCTGCCGTGGTGGCAACGCCAAAGAAGACCGAACGTAGGCGAGCGGCCAAGGCCAAGAAGATCGCCGTGGTCAAAGCCGGCGGTATTCCGGGATCGCGGAATCAGAGAACCAAGTAAAAGCGATCGCAGACGAGCGGGAGCTCACAGGAGTCCCGTTCGTATTTTTTGACCGACGCCAAGGGCGGGCCCGACATGGCCCAGGCGAAGAGTTTTTCTATGGCTTCGCCTCTTCCGGCGGCATAGATTTCCACCGAGCCGTCTTTGCGGTTGCGAACAAAGCCTTTTAGCCCAAGTTTTTGGGCGCGAGTCCGGGTAGAATCGCGAAAAAGCACCATTTGCACCCGGCCGTAGATTCTTAGTCTTTCGTAGCGCACAAAATTAGGGTACAAGGTTTAGGGTTGAGGGTCGAGGGTAAACATTTTTTTATATCTGGCGGTTTAACTTCTTATGCACCCACATCATATCGCCATTATTCCCGACGGTAACCGCCGTTGGGCACAGGAGAAGGGGCTAAAGAATTCGGATGGCCACACCGAGGGGGTAAGGTCTTTGCGGACTATTTTAGACGAGGCGATTGCCCAGGGTGTTACTTATCTTTCGGCCTGGGGCACTTCGCGAGACAATGTTTTGAAGCGGAGCGTTAACGAGGTGCGTTTTTTGTTCAAACTTTTTTTGGAGCATTTTAACGACTTGCTGACCAGCGAAACGATTACTAAAAATCAGGTGCGGGTGCGGGTTATCGGCGAGTGGCGAGACTACTTTCCCGCCAAGTTAAAAAAAACGATTGATGAGTTGCAGGAAAAAACGAAAAAGTTTTCCCGCCATCACCTAACTTTTCTGATGGCCTATGACGGACGGCGCGAAATGCTCGCCGCAATAAACGAGGCGCGGAAAATTTCTCAACCGGTAAATGAAAAGGTTTTGCGCAAATTGATGTGGACCGGAGAACTTCCGCCGGTGGATTTAGTGATTCGCACCGGAGGCGAACCTCATTGGAGTTCGGGGTTTATGATGTGGAACACGGCGGACGCGGAGTTTTATTTTACCCGTGACTTGTGGCCGGATTTTAAGGAGAAGCAGTTTGCCGCGGCGCTTGCGGAGTTTGAAAAACGGAGGCGGATGGGAGGGGGATGAGAAGAGAAATATCCAATGACCAATTTCTAATCAAATTCTAATAATATAATGATAAAAAGTTCTCTTGTATGTAATACCGATGGAATGATTTTATTATGACTTTTCGCTTTTCCGATTTTTATGTTTTAAGCCCACTACAAAATACAGGAAAATGAATAAAAAAACTTCAACGAGTACTCCTTTCCAAGCATCGATTACACCCCCAAGAAAGAAAGGTACTAAAAGCTGAAACAGTGCAACGGTTAAAAGAATCAATGTGAATTTTTCATTCACCTTATTAGAGGTCTCAATCGTTTTGTTCAATCTATTAACGCCATCCCTAAGTTCTCGAATGGCATCGTTATCAGGTGAGGCAGGACTGCCAGATGAAATCTGCATAATTTAGTGTGTCTTTTTTGAAGACGATTCTTCCTAAAGATTTTTATAAAGTTGACTTTTCTTTGATCCATAAATTTTTGCCCAAATTTTATGTGCGAGTTGTAGAGCAACATATTCAACGCTTATTTTACTCACAAAATGAAAAATATCATTTAAATAATTTTCTTTAGATGCAGTAATTAATTTGCAACTTGTTATATAATTTCCATGCTTAGTTTTTATTGACCGAATAATACTTTCTTTAATGCTAACTTCTTGGCAAAAATAATTTGTGTTCTTAAAATATTTTTCATTTAGGATTTTACGAATATCTGCTAAATCTTCGAGCGAATAGTCTTTCATATTTTTAGTTTTTAGAGTTACTGGATATGAAGCGGATATACGAGGGGTTCGGTGAAGGGTAAGGGAACTTCTTGAATTGGATAGGACGTATCTGTGTTTGCACTATTTACACATCCTGATGGTGCTAGCTCTGACAGCGTTGACGCATATGAAACATTGGATACATAAATATATTTAAATAAATGGTGAGCTCCGTTGCTGTTTACGAAGAAAGCACCACGAACGTACCCGGGAAAGCTTGTAAAAGCCTGACCTTGGCAATTTAGTTGAGAATATTTAACTGATCCCCCCGAGGGAGGGAGATTAACAGAGAACCCCAAAGAATTGGAATACTGATGTTCAAATTTAAGAAAAATTTCTTCCTGACTGAGGTATGAAGTAAATTTTCTTCCTACATAATCCGGATCGCTATTCACCAACACCCCCAAATCCTGGTTGTTCGCATCATATAAATGCAGTTGCTGACCTGGAATCCCTTGCGGGCCCTGTGGGCCGGCGACACCTTGGGGCCCGGGTGTAAGTTGAATATTGGCGACGGCATTTCTTAATTGCAAAATCGCGCTCCAAATTTGACCAAGGGTTGGTACATTGACCGCTTGCGCTCCGGCAAAAGAAAAAATACCGAAAACGGTGAATAAGACCGTCGCTCCAACTAAAAGTGATTTTTTCATATGGAATCAGTATATACTAATCGCGAGAGAAAAGCAAATTGGTTGGGTCTAGATCCCTGCCTTCGCAGGGATGACAGCTCTACCCTACTCCGTGACTTCCGCTCCAAGCAACAATAATTTTTCCACAAAGTTTTCGTAGCCGCGGTTGATGAGGCCGATATTGCCGATGGTTGAAGTTCCGTTGGCGACGAGCGCGGCGACCACGTAGGAAAATCCGGCGCGGAGGTCGGGAACTTCGATATTCGCCGAGTGGAGGGGTGTCGGGCCGGTGATGATGGCGCTATGTTGGTAGCCCCTTTGCGAGTAGCGACAAAGTTTGCCACCAAGACATTCGGTGTGAAGTTTAATTTTTGCGCCCATCTGGTTGAGCGCGTGAATATAGCCAAAGCGCTCTTCGTAGACCGTCTCGTGGATGATAGAAGTGCCGTTCGCTTGAGTGAGCAAGATAGTCATCGGCTGTTGCCAGTCGGTCATAAAGCCCGGGTGGACGCCGGTTTCGAGCGTGATGGGTTTTAACCCTTCGGCTCCGCGGAAGAAGGTTATGCCATCGTCCGCGACCTCGAATTCCCCACCCACCAGACGGAAGACGTTTAAAAAAGTCATGATGTCGGTTTGGCGGGCGTTTTTGATCTTAATTTTTCCGTTGGTAGCGGCGGCGGCGCAGGCCCAGGAGACGGTTTCGTTGCGATCGGGAATCGTGGAGTGCTCGTAGGCTTTGAGTTCTTTGACGCCGGTAATTGTGATGACTCGATCGGTATCAACCGAGATAATCGCGCCCATTTTTTGCAGAACCGCGATTAAGTCTAAAATCTCGGGTTCAATAGCGGCGTTAGTGAGCGTGGTTACTCCTTCGGCCAGAACTCCGGCGAGCAAGACCTGCTCGGTCGCGCCGACGCTTGAAAACTGCAGATGAATTTTGGCGCCGATGAGTTTTTTGGCCTTAAGATGCACGCCTTTCGGGATCATTTCTATCGTGGCGCCCATTTTTTGCAAAGCGTCCAGATGAAAGTTAATCGGCCGTTCGCCGATGCCGCAACCGCCCAACTCGGGAAGCATGGCCTCGCCAAAACGCGCGAGAAGCGGGCCGGCGAAAAGAATTGGAATCCGGCTTTTGCCGGCGATGTGTTTGAGCTCGCGGTAGTGGACGGAATGGAGTTTGGCGGCCTTGATCGCCAGAACTCCGTCCCCTTTCGGGCTCACCTCTCCGCCCATGGCTTGAATCATACTCGCGACAATTTCGGTATCTTGCACGTTTGAAACATTTTTGAGCAGACAGGTCTCCGCGGTTAAGAGCGCGGCCACCATTTCTTTGGCAACCGCGTTTTTGGCGCCACGAACGATTACTTGGCCCCGAAGAGGCTTGCCGCCCATGATACTTAGCGAATTAGTCATTGAAAATGAAACTACTGGGGAATCTATTTAGATACTAACTCCTTTGATTAAAATATAAAACGGCGCCGAGGGGCGCCGTCGTGGTTGAGAACTACAGACTTCGAGCGAGGAGAACGCGCTTGCCGGCATCATGGTATTCGCTAATGACTTCGTAACCGAGCTTGGTGGTATACCAGAGATAGGTAACGCTCGGCGGATCCATCTTGACCCGGACTACGCCGATCTGCATCCCTTGAGCGAGAAAATCCTTGCGGCGCAGTTCAAACATCTGGCTTGCCAAATGTCGACCGCGAAATTCGGGAATGAGCGCGATGTCCGCTTGATAGGCCACGTATCTTACCGAGGCGCCAAATTTTTCTTTGACTGCTAGCGCCAAGCCGGGGCGCTCCATTTGCTCTTCCAGTTTTTCGGGGGTTTTGGCGTAGCCATAGCAGAAGCCAACCAAACGATTCCCTTGAAGGGCGAGCCAGAACGAAGCACCGCTTGCATCCATCGCTTCTTTGAGGTCGCTTTCAACGGTCGCTCTAGGCCAAAATTCAACCAGCGGCTCACCGCAATGCATGAAGTCGGTTAGGGCCAGTTCTTCTTGATGAACCGTCCCCCATTGCCGTTTGCACACCGAGCACTTCTTCCATTCAAACCAGGGAGCTTCGGCGTAAATTGGCGGATAACAATCAAACAATTGCGCCATGAGCTCCGGAGCCAGACTTTTGGAACCGTTGCACCGGACAAATTCAATCGAGTTCTGCAACACAACCGCCTCCTTTGTTAAAGGACACAGCGAACATTTGGGATTCTAGATTATTCCGGTCTTTTGAGCAAGACTCGGTAGAAATCCCCCAGCAAGCGCAAAGAATCCAGACTGACCCATTCATTTACTCCGTGCATATTGCCACCACTTGGCCCAAGATAGGCCACGGGCAGGTTCCATTTTTCGGAAATCAGCTGGCCGTCGCTGTAGCCCTTTTTTGCCGGATCAAGATAGGAAACTTTTATTCCGGAATTTTTCAGCAATAATTCCAGGGGGCGCAGTTTCTTTTTTTCCGTCACCAGGGCTTGGAGATCTAGTTCGATTTGTATTTTTTCTATTTTTAGATTTTCTTTGGCGCAGGCTTGATGCAACAACTCGCTCAATTTTTGACCGTTGAGCTTTGAGTTCGCTGACCGGACTTCGACTACCGCTTCGGCGTAGTCGGCGATGTTATTGCCCATTGAACCGAGGATGGTTTCGCCCCGGTCGTCGCGCGCGCCACGATCAAGACCGCCTCGCATAAAAGCAAGATTCATGGTTGATTGTTTTAATTCTCTGGTCTTCCATTTTTTGAGCGAGTGCTCAACCGCTCGCAGAACATTCGCAAGTCCTTTAATGGCGTTGATACCGCTCTCTGGATTGGCCGCGTGACCGGTTTTTCCGCGAACTATGAGGCGGACTTGAATCAGACCGCGGTGCGCGTTCCAGATTTTTAGATCGGTCGGTTCGGTTACGATAGCTAAAGTGTAAGAGGATTTTGGTTCGTTCGCCAAAAAATGCTTCATTCCGGCAAAGTGATATTCTTCGTCGCAGTAAAAAAGAGCCGTGACTCCGCTGGCGGATTCGGCTTCGCCGAGCGCTACAAGCAAGGCGGCAATGCCTCCCTTGGTGTCTACCGCGCCCAGGCCGTATAACTTGTCATTGTTTATTTGCGGCAAAAACTGATCACTAGCCCAGCCGGTTTTTGGTTCCACGGTGTCCAAGTGGGCGGCGATGAGAAGATTGGGAATGCCCGGCGTGCGAACGATGATGTTAGCTCTTTGTCCGCCGAGGTTTTGCCTTTCTATTCGAAGATGCGAAAAGCGGGCGAGATAGTCGCAGACAAAATCGCCGATTTTTCCTTCATCGGTTTTTTGATCAACATAGCTCGGAATGGAAATGAGTTGCTGAAGTATTTTTTCGGTTTTAGTTTCGGCTTTTTTTGGCTCCATTAGCGGTTTGATTTTCCAAAATCTTGGCCAGCTTTTTGCCGGCGATTATTTGCTGTACGGCTACTATATCATAATGCAAGACGCGGTCGTGGGTCAGCGGGGCAACTTTAGCTCGGATAATTTTGTAGGCTTTTTTAGTTCCCTGCCCCAGTTTTTGCGGGTCGCGGAATTCCACGGCTTGGGCGGCGGTTAGAAGTTCAATCGCCAGAATGTTCTCCGCGTTTTGCACAACTTCGAGCGCCTTGCGGGCGGCGATGGAACCCATGCTTACATGATCCTCTTGGTTAGCGGAGGTCGGAATGGAATCAACCGAGGCGGGATGAGAAAGAATCTTATTTTCCGAGACGAGGGCGGCGGCGGTATATTGCGGAATCATAAAGCCGTTGTGCAGTCCGGCTTTTTCTTTGGGAATCAGGAAGAGCGGCAAACCTTCGTTAGTCGCCGAGTCTACCAGTTTGGCGGTTCGGCGTTCGGAGATATTACCCAATCCCGAGATGGCAATTTTGAGGACATCCATAGAAATTGAAAGCGGCTGGCCGTGAAAATTGCCACCGGAAAGAGCATAGGGCGGTTCGTTAAAAATCAACGGATTGTCGGTGACGGCGCGCAGTTCGCGTTCCAAAACTTTTTCAACATAGGAGACGGCGTCGCGCACCGCGCCGTGAACTTGGGGAGCGCAACGGAGCGTGTAGGAGTCCTGAATCCTTTGCGGAAACTTGTTAACCAATTTGGAATTTTTGGTTAGGGCACGGATGTGCTCGGCAACCTTGATTTGCCCCGGATGCTCGCGGAGCTGGTGAATGCGCTCGTCAAAGGCGGTTGGGATTCCGGCGACTCCCTCTAAAGTTAAGGCGCAAGCGATGTCGGCAACATCTAGCAGGTGCTTGGCTTTTTCAAACGCCAGCGAGGCGATGCCAGTCATAAAAGCGGTGCCGTTGGTCCAGGCCAGACCTTCTTTAGAGGAGAAGATAATCGGCTTGATTCCGGCGCGAGACATGGCCTCCCCGCCAGGCAAGCGTTCGCCGCCAAACCAAGCTTCGCCCTCGCCCATCAGCACCAAACCAAGGTGCGAGAGCGGCGCCAAATCTCCCGAAGCGCCAACCGATCCTTGCGCGGGCACTACGGGAATGACACCAGAGTTGAGTATTTTAAGTCCGGTCTCCACCAGCTCCAGACGAACACCGGAATAACCTTGGGAGAGCGAGTTGAGACGCACCAGCATAATAGCGCGGACAAGTTCCGCGGACAGCGGGGCGCCGACACCGGTCGCGTGACTGCGAATTAAGTTGCTCTGCAATTCGGCGGTGTCTTTTTCGTTAATCGCCTTGTCTTTGAACTTGCCGAAGCCGGTGGAAACTCCATAGACCACCATTTTTTCTTTGACGATTTTTTCCACCACTTTGCGGGAGGCGGTGATTTTATTTTTGGCGCGCTTGGTGAGCGCGACTTCAACTTTTGGATCTTCGGCGACCAGTTTTACAATCTCGGCGGTGAGACGACGATCGGGGCCGATTTCGATGATTTGTTTCATATTTTATCTAAAAAAAGAGGGCAGTAATTACTGCCCCGGGCGATGCGACCGGTCTGGCGCGACCGAATGGCTTTGAATTAATGGTGCGCTCTCCATATAAAACTTGCCACTATAGTATAGGGAGTTTGCATAAAATGCAACTGCGATATGCCAAGGCCATTGAGTTGCATTTATTCCTGCTGGAGAAAGGTCTTCGCGAAGGAGTCAAGGAGTGAGGCGATTCTTAATTCGTATATTCGTAAAAAATTCCTAAGCCAAATGTACTCATTTGGCCGGACGAACAATGAGTACATTGTTTTAGTCGTAAACTTGCCCGTCCGTAGCCCTGCCTGCCGGCAGGCAAGTTTAGCGAAGGCGGGTTCGTAATCAATAAAAAAAGCCCCCACAACTTTTCAGTTGAGGGGGAGGGGTGTAACGGGCTTTGAACCCGTAACCTTCGGGACCACAACCCGACGCTCTACCAATTGAGCTATACACCCGGCGGAAGCCATTCTAACGGAAGCGATCCCTTAGGTCAATATCTTTTGAACCGCGGCGACAATTTCGCTTTGCGGAACTTCGACTTGCTGTCTGGTCTTCAGATCTTTTACCTGCGCCACGCCGGAGCTATTTTCGGTAGCGCCAACAATCACCACGACCGGAACATCCTGACTCACGGCGTAGGCGAGTTGGCCTTTGAGCGTCTTTTCTTGCCCAAGATAGAGATTGCTTGGCAAACCTGCGGCGCGCAAGTTCGACACAATCCCCTGCACCGTTGCCGAGCAGGTCGGGTCGAAATTCAAAACCACCACTTTGGCGACACTCTTTTGCTGCCTTACCAACCCCAGTTTTTCCATGGCCGCGAAGATACGATCAACACCGACCGAGGCTCCGGTGGCCGGAACCTTGTTGGAGCTGAAGCGCATTACCAAGTCATCGTAGCGACCGCCGGAGAAAACACTGCCAAGTTCGGGAATGTCGGTCAGGATGGTTTCGAACACGGGACCGGTGTAGTAGCCAAGACCGCGAGCGACCGACAAGTCAATCACCCAGGCGGAGTCGGGAACTTTCAAAGCCTTGAGGCTGTCCAGAATTTCCCGAAGTTCGGCCACGCCCTGCATGGCTTCTTTGGAGTTTGCCATCAGCGTGGCGACCGCTTCCAGAATGCCGGAGTTGCCGTCCGCTCTAATTTCCAAAAAGCTCTTAATGGCAGTCATCTGTGACGGGGAAAATCCCGCGAACTCTTCGGTTGCTGTAGAGAGCTCTCGAGCTACGCCCTCCCAACCAATCTTGTCCATTTTATCAATGACGCGCAGGACCATCGGGCTCAATTCCGAAGCGAAGCCAACGTAGGCGGCGAGACCGTTCAAGATTTTGCGGTTGTTGACGCGAATCTTGAAGCGATCACCGAAACCGAGTTCGGTCATGACGGCATACATAATGGCCACGATTTCGGCGTCCGCCATCATTCCGGGTGCGCCAACGACATCGGCGTCAAACTGAGTAAATTCGCGGAAGCGTCCGGCTTGCGGTTTTTCGGCCCGCCAAACCGAACCAACTTGATACCGTTTGAAGGGCATCTTGATTTCTTGCGGGTAGGCCGCGATGACGCGAGCGAGAGGTATGGTCAAATCAAAACGAAGAGCCAGATCCTTGTCGCCGGACTGACCGGCGATGCGGAAGATCTGCTTGTCAAAATTCGGGTCGCCTCCGGTCAAGATCTCTTCACGTTCAATGCCCGGCGTCGTAAGCGGTTGGTATCCAAAGAGTTCAAAAACTCTTTGGATAGTGGCGAACATTTGCTGGCGCGGAATGGCGTCCTGGGGCAGATAATCTTTGAAACCCGCTCCAAGTTCTGGTTTGATGGTCATACTATTTATTGCTCCTGGTTTATTTCAAGGATCAATCAGAAGTGACGAAAAGTCAATCACACGGACGCTTGTAGATTAGTTTTTTTGCCGGAGTTTGTCAATTTTTCGCCTAATTCGGGTCGCTTACAAGCCAGGGGGTAAAAAGGACGTTGCCGAGAACTTCGTTGCCGGAGCCACCGGTATTGGTAAGCCAGTTATGCGGGCCAGAGGCATCGCCCCACCAGTTGCTTTGTGCGGTTACCGTTGCATTTGAGTTTTGATTCAAAATGCCATAGACAGTGTTGCTGTAAATGGAGCTTTGACTTATCGAAGTTGTGCCGTCTGTTGTATATATGCCAACTTGGTTTTGCTGGAGAATGTCGTTGGCCAAAAAGAGGTTGCCGCCAAGATTTTTAATCGCACCCCAATAATTGGGGTAATAACCTCCACCGCCATATTTTACTAAAACCTGATTTAGGTTCGCGCTCCCGCCAGGCAGAATTGTTAGTCCATTATAGTCGGCGCTTTGCGGAGTGGTTGCGTTGCTATCCGCGTTTGTATCGCCACCGATGGAATCGTCTTTTAGCGAGGTGATGAAGATGCGACTCGTAGAAGCGATGCCATTCATGTTGACCGTGCCCGCGACTGCGATTTCTCCATAGGCAATGCCTTTGATGATGGTATTTGGTTGCACTGTTAAGCTAGTGCCACTAGCTACAAGAAAACCCGGATTAATAATATAGGCTTGTTCCGGCGACCACGTCCAGTCATGATCTGTATAGCCACCCATATACCAACCGTGTTTGCCGCCAAGAAAAGTATTATTAGCGTGGGTAAAGTTAGCTAATCCATTAATGAAGGCATCGCCGTTTTGATTGTTATTAAATGAGGAACTGGTTACGGTCGCAAATCCGTCTGAAAGATTTAAGCCATAACCGGAATTTCCGGAAAAAATGGTGTTGGCCACGGTAAGACCGCCGCCTAATTGGTTAATACCGTTTTGGGTACTGCTTGCGATTAAAGACGAGACGATGGTTGAGGTGCCGCTCATTTGGTACAAAGCCTGATAATAGTTATTGAGAAAATTAGTATATCGCGCAGCTACCAGTCCACCGAAGTTTTTAATTGCACCAAAGCGATATGGGTAATAATCACTTCCCCCATAACGCATTTCAACTTTAAAAAGATTCACTAAAGATCCCGGTTGGGCATAAATTCCCGTGTAATCACCGGGAGCTGGCAGAATGACTCGGCCATCTCCATCGGAATCACCGCCGAGAGTATCGTCGCGAACCGAAGTTAAATAGACCCGGGCCGCATTGGGACTAGTAGTTGAAATTTGTAGAGTGCCAAAAACATAGAGTGATCCACCTGGCTCAAATTTTATAACAGTCGCTGGCGCGACTGATAAATTAGCATTGGCAAAAATATTAAAACTACTCATTACATAAGGTAGTCCAGGTGTCCAGGTTTGGTTGTTAGTCATTCCGCCAGCAACCCGAATACCATGTTTGCCGGTTCCGGAGGTTTGCAAATTGGATTGAATTAAGACCCCATTATTCCACATTTGAATGTCCCCGCCCAAGTGATTGGAAAACATGGTTTGATTTATAGTACTAGTGCCACCAGTAAGATTCAGACCAAAAAATTGATTGTTGCTGAAAATTGAGTTAGTGACCGTGGAAACGCCCGCATTTTGAGAAAATCCGTCGTTCACGTTGTCTGTTATTAAAGTTCCGCTGATAGTTGTGGTGCCGGATGCTTGATAGATACCGCTTGGAGAGTTTAATGAGAGGTTGCTATTTTGTATATTTATCTCGCCACCGAAATTTTTAATCACACCAGCATAGTATGGATAGTAACTGGCTCCTCCGTAACGCAAAGCAGTTTTTTGAAAAAGACCAGTGGAACCGGGATAGAAGTAAATTCCTTGATAGATTCCTGAATATGGCACCGTTGTCGTACCGTTGCCATTAGTGTCGCCGCCGATGGTATCGTCAACATAGGAGGTGAAGTAGATTTGCGGTGAGTTTGGTTGGAGTTGATTTTCACGAGCGATGAGGTGCCCATAAACTGTAATAAACCCCCCATTGTTGGCGCCATTACCGTTGATTCCATCGAATTTTATGACCGATCCAGGGAGAATTGTTAAGCTTTTTCCTGAATTAACGGCCATATTTTGCGGAATAAACGGAATGCCAGGATTCCAAACTTGGTCGTGCGTTAAACTTCCATATATTTCTATGCCATGTTTACCAATTCCGGAGCTAACGTTTCCGGATTGATTAAAATACGATTGTGCGTTGATATTTATATCCGCATTGCCGTGATCGCTGAAAATATTACTTGTAATGGTAGAGGTTCCGTTTTGGAGAAAGATCCCGTAAGTCTGGTTTCCGGAAAATGTTGAATTGGTCGTGGTAGACATGCCGCCAGTTTGCTCAAATCCACTGCCGCCGTTGTTGTGAATTGAGTTGCTGGTTAGTGATATGTTTCCAGAAATTTGTTTGAGGCCATTGCCATAGTTAGAATTAATTTCACTATTTGCAAGTGTTACCGAGCCGCCAAGGTTTTTGATCACACCAAAGTGATATGGGTAGAAATCGTTTCCACCATAGCGGAGGGTGTTGCGGGTTAGATTTCCTATTGAACTCGGATAGAAATAGATACCCATGTAATCTCCGACGGCTGGAGTAGTGGTGGCGCCGTCGTTGTTGGTGTCGCCGCCGATTGAGTCATCTTTGATGGAGGTGAAGTAGACTCGGGTGGTGCTGGAAGTTCCGCCTTGGGCGAGGAGAGTTCCGTATATATAGAGGCTGGCGGAGGAGTCAAACTTCACCACTACTCCGGGATTAATGGTGAGTGTGGTGCTGGCGGAAACAGTGAGGTTATTTTGAATGACATATGGACTGCCTTGGGCAGTCCATATGGTGTTTTGCGAGATAACTCCGGAGACGTAGGTGGCGGGGTTCACGTTCAGCGATGGCGGATTAGTAGTCCAAAGATAGCCTTGGTTGTGAACCCAGGGGTCTATCTGAACTGGCGCGTTTGGCGATGGAGACCAGCCGTAGGGGTCAATGACAAGGTCACCGGAGTTATGGATCCCAAAATGAAGATGAGGACCAGTAGTGCAACCAGTGCTTCCGCTTACTCCTATTTGCTGAAATCTTAAAACTGGTGTCCCGGCAGATCCTATGGTTGCATAATCAAGATGCGTGTAAAAAGCGGTATTTCCTTCTGAGTCTAGAACTGTAACATATTTACCATTACAACCCATGGTGGTGTTGAGCTGAACTACACCATTCTCGGCTGCGAATACGGGAGTTCCAGTAACGGCAAACAGATCTATCCCATTATGTCTGTCATAACAATTAATTCCGTTAGTACAACTAGTCGCTGTGGCGTTTGATAGATTCGCCGATCCATCAGTCCATAGTTGGCCATCATATCGTGTGAAATTATTGTTTTGTAAGCTTCCTGGATAATCATGATCAAACCAGCTTACAACCTGATAATTGGTCAGTGGAGAAGTCAATTGACTGGCAAAAACACTTGCGGGTAAAACCAGCAACCATGCAAGCAAAACAAAGAGATTCGCTAAAAAAAATCTCGCTTTTCTGTTTTGCTTAATTACTAAATGCAAAGCTATGTATGATCGCATCGCTTGTTTTGTGAAATTCTTCAATCGCACCAAACAATAAAATCGTTACTATTTTGTCTTCATTGCTTAGATACAGCGATTTATACACACCTTCTGGGCTTTCTTGGGTAATCGCAGTTGCTGTTTTTCCGTTTATTATAATTTCTTCCTGTTTTGTTATTTTTGAGCTATCGCCTGTTCGTGATCTAGCTTCCGCAATCCAGTCGTTAATACTAAGCTGTTTTTTATTTTCCAAAGTGTATATTTCTATTTTAAAATAACTTCCTTTCGCGTGTATGTCATTCACAAAAATCTCGGGGTCGTAATTACTAACTCGAACGTATGCATCCCCATTTTTAGGCGAGTCGTTAATGAACCATCCTGTTGGATACTCAAATGAATAATCTCCAGCGCTGTGGATGTGAGTTTTCCATTCAGTTTTATCGCTAATAATCTCGGTTGATTGGGCGGTATTTCTTGATTTTTGAATTACCGCATAACCGAGAAAAGCCACCACAACCACCGCCACTAAAATAAGTGTTTTTTTCATATGGGTTTAGTATAGCAAATCTTGAGCTAGGATTTGACTACACTAATGTTATTTTAGAAGTACATGATCAAAAACACTACTTTCTAATTTCTCTACGAGGCTTTGATCAAATAAAGCTGGCGGGATCTTGAAGTCTAATTGTATGAGCTTATCCTTGAACGGCAATATGATTATATTATGCGCCCCACCCTCATATGAGATGTTAAAATAATACCCTTTATATCCTTGAGCGGAAATTATTTCCTTTGGGAAAAGATATTCTCCAGCTCTTGAAGTAGTTTCATGTTTATCCCAAGTTTGAGTATTGCTATTGTACGTCCAAGAAACACCAAATACACTTCCACCAACGGAATATCCCGCTATCGGTAAAATATCAATTACTACCCATGGTAGCGGAAGGAAGTTTTTAGATTTACTATCGATTAAAGAAAATTCTTTTGAAACATTATTTGGATATTTTGGATTAGATATTAGGGTGAGGTTGTAAACATCTGGATACTCAAATCTAATTCCGAATTCATTCTCATCAAAATTTTTCCAAACTATATTTTCGAACGAAAAAACTTCAAAGTTGGCGACGCTTACTGTTTTAAACACTTCCTCGAATGGTGATATATTTTTTGGATATATAAAAATTAATTTTATAATACCACCGTCTATAACAGCTATTTTCTTCTCTCCTGGATCTGAATTAAGACCACCATAACTACCACAGACTTCATGGCCATTGGGCCCTCCATTGATGCAGGTTGTAAAAACAGATCCTGTTATTGTAAAAGTATAGGCGTTAGCTTCTCCAACTTTTGTTTTCACTAACATGTCTATTTTTTTATTTGCAGAGGCAATTGCATTTGCGTATTGCTCTAGATCGCTATCTATCCGCGCAATAAAGACCGTTAACGCGTTGTCACCTATACTCACTCCAAGCGCTGAAGATCCCTCAGCGCCAGCAAATTCTTCCAAACTAAATATCCTACCAGATGCTGGATATCGAAAAGAGAATTTAAATAATTCACTTTGAAAGAAATTTACAAATGGTTCGAGTTTTTGATTAGAATGATTTTTTAATATCTCTGCTTGAGGTGAAATTATGTCTGATGATTCTTGTCGTAAAATTGGTTTTAACTTGGGAGAAATAGCATTTAAATATAGATAAATTAAAAAAGATTCTATTAAAATAATAGAAATTAGAATAGCTATGGTTGTTTTCTTTCGACTTTGGTCTATGTTTTCTAAATCCATATTTACTATTTTGGTAGGCGGAAATAAAACCTACTACCCTTGCCTTCGCCGTCGGACTCAGCCCAAATTTCTCCATTGTGGGCGAGCACAATTTGTTTAGCGATAAAAAGACCAAGACCGGTGCCTTGCACTTCTTTGCTCGTTTTTTCGTCGCGAATGTAGCGGTTGAACAGGCGGCCAATAAGAGTTGGCGACATGCCACGGCCGGAGTCGGTTATGGAAATCAGCACCGATGGGCCTTTGTCTTCCAGTTTAACGTTAACAAAACCTTTTTCGGTATATTTGAGGGCGTTGTCGATGAGATTTTGCGCCACTTGCCGAATTTTTTCTTCGTCGGCTTTGATGATGAGCGAAGGGCCAAGGCTTTCGAAAGTTAGGACGAGGTTGCGTTTTTTGGCAACGATTTTTTCGCCCTCCACCAGATCGCGCAGAAGTTTGACGATGTCTATCGGATTTAGCTTGGGCGTTTCCAGTTTGCCTTCATCAATTTTGCTTACGTTTATATAGTTGCTGACGAGGGTTATCAAGTCGTCAACTTTTTCTTTGATCTTGCCGGCGGTTTCTTTGGCTTTTTCGGAGACGGGATTGTAGGTGCCGTCCATTATGAGCTGGGCGTAGCCTTTGACCACAGCCATTGGCGACTTAACCTGATGCGAGGCGAACCCCAACCACTCGGCGCGCTGGGCATCGAGTTCTTTTAACTTGGCATTGGCCGCTTCTAAATCTTTGGTTAGTATCTCTAATCTCTCCCTTTGTTCGACTTCCTTGCGGACGCTGCGGATAAGTAAAATTCCAAAACCAAGAACTAGTAAAAAGATTCCAAAACGGAAAATTCTTTCTGTTAACGTTGTCGCTAAAATAAGCTGCGCCAGCGAAACAACTGTAATGAAAAAGGTTAATATTTCAGTCGCAATCACCTTTACTCCCAACAAGCGGAGTTTTAGGATGGCATAAGCTGTAAAGATGATGAATGGAAAAGTGAAAATCGCTCCATAGATAATCAAATTTGGATTATCTAGAAATGCCGGAAAGATCAAATTAAAAGCTATGTGTAACGAGAATGTGATTGATGTTCCAATTAATATAAGTCTGAATTGATTTTTTTCTGTGGCATTTGCGCTCATTGTCTTTCTTAAAAGAATTAATAGGCCAGCAACAATCAAAGAAACTACCGTTGCCCCAAATATGAAGATACCCCATCCATTCAGAACTTTTTGAATGTGTCCATTGGAAAATTCTAAAACCTTGGCAAATGTGAATGGTGTTAGGGTTAGGATGGAAACTAGCGTCACCACCGGAAGAAGGAAGAAATTATACCACTTGGGGAAGGCTTTTTTCTCTTCTGGGAATACGTAAAAGAGCTGAAAAAGTAAGAAGCAATACCAAACTACAAAGAAAACGTGAAACCGAAGAATTATTAAAGCTTTTTCTGGAGTACTGAATTGGAATATTAGATAGTTAAAAATATTCCAGAAAATTGATTCTATCGTGAAAAAAAACAATGTTCTATTCGTTACGCTTTTTTTATTTGAGAGAAAAACAATGAAACCAAGAATCGCACTCGCCGCTATGGCGACGCCTACAGATAACAGATCTAAATTTCCTAAACTAGACATACTTTTTTATAAATTCTGGCGGGGATTTTATTGATCTTGCAGTTGGCTTTCCGTCTTCTCCGATTCTAAAAAGTCCGGCGATGACCCCTTTCTCCACTTTGAAAACTTCTTTAATTTGATTATATGTTTTTTTGATTAGTTCAATATGAACCGGGGAAAATCCTTTGGGATCAGACATGACTCTTTGATAAAAAAACATAACTCCTGTAATTAGATGGAATTCTAGTTTTTCATTTGTTGCCTTAAGCCAAAGTCGCTCAATGATTCTGCCTGCATCTATAAAATCTTTATCTGTATCATCAACTATTATTATCCCCATAATTGAAGAGGCGCTATATGTTTTTGCATTATCATTTGCGATTTTTTTTGCCACACCAAATTTATTTGCTATTTTCATTATTGACCAGTGTTTAAAAAGTCGGAGAGCAGTGCGCTGCGGAAAACCTAGTTCCATTGTTTTTAAATATAACCCTTTCTGCTTTTTTGATTCCTCTTCTTTGGTCCATACAATTTCATCAAAAAAAAGTTGGTGCAGTTTCTCGTTTTCTAGCATTACAACCTCGTTAACACTGACTGCACTGCCTAAAATATTTTTTGCTAATTTATCTTCAGTGATACGAATATCGCAATTTGGATTAATTTCTTGCGCGGATATAAGAAATTCTCTTTTTTGCTTCACAGTTAATATCTTGTCTTTATAGGGCTTTCGATTCGTTGCTCTTAAGAGTATTGAATCAAAAAGTTCGTCTTTTGGTTTTTCTGTTTTCTTAAAGTTAATTCGTCCAGTAATGCCGGTATTCTCTCCATTTGGAAATACCTGAATCTGGGCTTCATATCCGAAAGCCGTTGCGGCGATATTGATATTCTCAATTAAAGCTCCGTGAGCTATCCAAGTTCCACGATTTCGAAAATTTAGAATCGGGTGGTCCTTTTCAGGAAATCCCAAAATTTCTAATTGATTATTAAAAACCCTGAATTTCCAGGGTTGAGAGTTGCTCCCTGATGGGGCGTTGATGGAAGCGGTAACTATTTCCTCTATTTCTTGATTTGAGATCACTTAAGAAGTATATCAGATTCCAGAGATCCAGGCGGAGTAGTTTGGGGTCATGGATGGGTATTTGTGTCTTTGATTATAGCCTTTTTGGTGCCTTTATAAAAGATGGCTGCTTTTTGGGCCTTGACTTATTTTATTGAGAACGTATAATGACTCTCATACAGATAGACTGCGCGTTGGACTCTCCAACTTGAGTCTGTTTGGGGGTGGTTCTTTTACAACTTCGGTGATGTTAGTAGGCGTCTGTCCTAATAACCTCATTTCACATCAAATCCTAACTCAGGATTTGGAAGTGTTGTATGTGGAGCCATCAAAGGATGCGAGTTTTCGCGATGAGCGAAAAGGGGTAAGTACCATGCTTGCCAGTTACAGCGGTCCCGGGGACGCCGGATGCAACACCAGCGATGATCCCGACTGCACGTCAACGACGTGTCCGAACCGTACGAAGTAGAGAACTTCGCTCGGTTTTCACTCGCCTTATAAAAAATAAGGCGAGTGATTTTTTTAAATTTACAAGATTAAATAATGAGTTTACAATGAAGAGCATGCTCACAAAATATAAATCATCAAGAATGGAAAATGGCTTGACGATAATTTCTGCCGAAAGCGACAATTCTGATGTCGCAGCTTTGGGTATATGGATTAAGTCTGGATACCGCCATGAATCATCAGAGAATTTGGGATTCTCTCATTTGCTAGAGCATATGTTATTAGAGGGAACTAAGAGATGGCCGAGTCGCATTGAACTTGCCGGCCAGGTTGAACGCCTTGGTGGATATAAAAACGGACATACAGACAATCACCGCATGTGGTTCCCAATTATTATTGGCAGAGATCAAACCGAAGCCATGATAGATCTCATGTCTGATACAATTTTGAATCCCCTCATGGACCCTGAAGTGCTTGAAAAAGAGAAACAAGCAACACTTGAAGAATATGCCGGAAATTCTAATGATGCTTTTGCTTTTTCCGGTATAAAATTAAAAAATAAAGTTTTTTTCCAACATCCAGCTTCTTATCATACATGGAATGATCCAAAGAATGTTTTACGGGCAACCGTAGAAAGCCTGGATGCTTATCGTCAAAAGTTTTTAGTACCAAATCGTTCGGCGCTAGTTGTAGCTAGTAGTTATAGTCACTCTCAAATCGTTGATTGGGCTCATAAGTATTTTGCGACATGGATGGAAAATCAAGATTCTATAATAATGGATAAGGTTCCTTTTTCACCCATAGTCAAAGACTTAAAATATTACGAGTATCGTAAGAGCGATCAAACCCAAATAATATATGGGTTCGCAAATGCTGGGTTGAGTGAACTAAGTCAAAAAGAAATTTTATCCCTTGAGCTAATTGCGATCTATCTTGGCGCTGGATCTATTTCGGCATTGATCCAAAAATTAAGAGTGAAGCTTGGACTCATATATGGAGCTTGGGCAGGATTTCCTTATCAGCTTGATGCTGGAGATTTGGAGATTAAAACGAAAACTATTCACCCAGTCGAGGTCTTAAGAGGAGTAGAAGAAGTTTTTGAGAACATACCTACTGCGATAGACGAGAAGCTTTTAGGTGATTTAAAAATACAGATAAAAAATACTCTTTTAAGAAACATTGAAACTTCGAATGGGAAATTTAATTTTTTGGGAGATAAATTCATTGATTACGATAGACTCATAACCCCTGAAGAAGTAATTGAAAGTATGAATGCCCTGACAGTGGATGACATTAGAAATGCCAACAGAAAATATCTCACTCCAGACAGGAGATTCATTGGGATTTTTGGCCCGAAGGATGTTTTTTGAGAGTGAATTTTGACAGAGAACACTACCTCTTAATAAAGAGGGATAATTAGCAAAATTCTCTAGGTGTTTGACATTATATTAAAAATATATATCCTTAGATGGATCGACACTCGGCCGTTGAGTCTGGTGGTCTAGGCGTGAAGGCTTTGTTCTTTAAAATAAGGAATCACTAATCATGATGTGTTCCATGTGCGGAAAGAAGCGCGATAGGAGTATTTATATCCTTCCTGCGGTATTAGAAGATCTTTCTATGTTCTGTCTTTGCGATGTAAAACAAATGAGTATTGCAAAAATCCAAGTAGTAGCTAGACAAGAAGAACTTTTAAAGGCAAGTCGTGGACATAAAAAGTCCCTCGATTTAATTAATGGAACTAGAGATTCGTCCTAAAACAGGTCCGGAGGGCATATTCAAATTTATGCCTTCTTTTTATTTCACAGTTAATATCTTGTCTTTATAGGGCTTTCGATTCGTTGCTCTTAAGAGTATTGAATCAAAAAGTTCGTCTTTTGGTTTTTCTGTTTTCTTAAAGTTAATTCGTCCAGTAATGCCGGTATTCTCTCCATTTGGAAATACCTGAATCTGGGCTTCATATCCGAAAGCCGTTGCGGCGATATTGATATTCTCAATTAAAGCTCCGTGAGCTATCCAAGTTCCACGATTTCGAAAATTTAGAATCGGGTGGTCCTTTTCAGGAAATCCCAAAATTTCTAATTGATTATTAAAAACCCTGAATTTCCAGGGTTGAGAGTTGCTCCCTGATGGGGCGTTGATGGAAGCAGCGACTATTTTTTTCAATCTCTTCGCAAGAGATCATATCTTCTATGATAACACTAAACTAGTTTTTAATTTTCTTAATACTATTTATTGCTTGCCCTGCTTCAGCATTTTTCGGATGAATTTTATGAAGGCGATTTTGCGGGAAAACCATCGGCGGCGGTAGCCGGATTCAAAAATCGCGTCTGGATTAACTGAATATCGGCCGGATTTGATGTTCTTATCTTTGTTGATAATCCGACGGGCAAGCATGGCTAGCAATGAACCGCACATATTGGCGGCAGTTCCCAGTTGGGGCCAAGAATAAAGCGACTTCCCTACCTCGGAGACGGAGTGCAGCATACGCGGAACGACCAAATTCGCACCAGCAATTTTTCCGGCAACTTTTGGAATATCCTTTGGCGGAAGGCTTTTTAATTTTTCGGCGCTCAAGCCTTTGGCATAGCCGTTTAAAATAGGTAGTTTTTTATTTAGATCAAAGCGCTCAACATCGACAATCGCGCCATCGCCATTATCGGTTCCCATTAACACGGGGATTCCCTTTTCCCGCGCCAATTCTCTGGCTTTTAGTTTCCAATACATATTGTCCATTTCTTCGATAACAACATCGGCACCTTCTAATATTTTTCCGGCGGTGTCTTGGGTAATCCCTTGCGGGTATAGTTCAATGACCGCGTAGGGGTTTATTTCATAAATTTGCCTAGCGACCACTATCGCTTTTGCCAGGCCGACATTCTGAAAACCGCTCCGGACTCGGTTTAGATTATCGCCGGAGAGCGTGTCTGGGTCGGCAAGTTTTAAATGCTTTGGCCCACCAGTCATTGCCATCACCACGGCGACGTGGCTGCCGACACTCATTCCCAAGCAAGCAATCGTGGAATTATAAAACCTCGATTGTTCTTCTTCGGAGATGAGATATTTATTTCTTCCGGTACGAAGCTCGAGGTGCAGGTCTTCCGGTAAATAAAGAACCGAGCTGTTTAGCCAGGGAAAATAAAACCAGTTCCCCGCATTTTCGGCGTTGCGCTGATTGAAGAACTTTTCAAATTCCGTTTGATAATTTTTATCAAAGCGATATTTAGGGTTGCGCAATAAGAATAATTCTTCTAGATTTTTTTTACTTTCATCGATGATTGATATTTCCGGATGCGCGGCGATTAGCGAATCGTTCTCAACCGAAGAAATCTTGATTGGCTGCCATGAATCACAATCTCGTTTTTGACTATCCATAAATTTTATTTTTTAACCCATTTCTGTTTAACGCCAAGCTTGAAGTGCAGGGCGTGTTCCGCAGGCCAGAATATGAGGCGAGGCAATGCCCGATCGCCAAGATATTGATGCAGTTCTTTGAACTCCGAATTTTTGAGTTCCAAATTGGACATAATTTTGGATAGAACCAGTTTTTCTAAGCGTTTATTGGCCAGACGGTTTTTTCTTAGTTCCAGATTGATTTCCAGATATTGATCCTGTTTATTGTTGAACTTTGTCGCCATAGAGAACTTTCCGGTAAGGAATCTATCTAGCGGTTCGTCGATTAAAACTTCGCGAATTGTTTCCGAGTATATTTGCAGACCATACAAAGTTGTAGAAAAATCATTACGCTCGTAGACGTAGACGAAGGGCAATTGCGTGATGTGATTTTCAATCCCCGCGGCTTTAGCTTCCTTGTAAAAATCAATTTTGTGCTTTTTTAGTTTTTCGATTATTTCCGAAAAAGTCGTAATTCCGCCATGATCGCCAACCGCGTACCGGATTAGAGGAATGGTGTTATTTCCAGTTAATATAATTTCTCCATCTTTTTCTTCAAAGGTGATGAATAAGGGATTGTACTGGGCGAGCGTAGGTGTTTTGTTAATCTTGGAAAAAATAGATTGAAAGACATGCGGATCCTTCATGGCAAGGCGGCGAATTAAGATGGCGGTTGGCGTCTCCCAAGCCATCGCTCCGATGTCGGCGGTCCCGTAGATATTGAGCGTGTCTAAATATAGATTTTTGATTCCTCCTTTTTTTACTATGTACTCACGAAATTTTTCAGTATAAGCCTCGGCCGCAGAAAGAACGCGGAAGTTTATTTTTTTAAGATTAATTCCCTCATCGGGCGCCTCATCTAAAATATCTTTCAAAAATGGAGGATATCCGATAAAAATCGTTTCTTTATAATGAGGGGAGAGATTTTTGAGGGCATTGAATATTTCCTTTTTATTGATGCCAGGAGTAATGATTGATATCGGATAACCGCGATTTCCAGCTATCTCAAAAGCTTGGTAGGTAATCAGACCGCCAATCCAAACACCCATACCAAACCCAATAATAACCAAAACCGGCCCACCTGATTTATATGAGCTATTTTTAAGAAAAAATTCGGCGAGAATGGAATATTCCCAATCCAAACGATGTCCGCGAGGAAAATAGAACGGCTTTCCCGTGGAACCAGAGGTTGAGGTGAAGACGAGCGGTTTTTTTAGGGTTCCATCCCAGGGCAACGACTCAATCGGATAATGTTTTAAATAATTTTGCTTACTGGTTGTGGGAACTTTTTGAAAATCCTTGAAAGTCCGAATGTGTTCTGAGTTGATTCTATTTTTTTTCAAGAAATTTTTATAGGCTGGCACCCGTATGGCCGCTTCGTGGAAAATCTTTAGGGCTCTTTTTTCTCTTTCTTTCGCCCAGAAATTCCAACTCTTTTTATGAAGCAAATTTAAAATTCTTTTTTCCCTTCTTATTTTGATATTCATGCCTTTTGGAGTGGTGACTAGCTTTGGCGATGGGAATTCCCATTAAAAATTTCTTCCGCGAGTTTATCGGCAATGCGGAATGGCGGTTGATTGCGTTGCTTGGCCAAGAGATAAATGGTTGAAAGGGTTTTTTTGATATTTTCTATTCTTTTTAAGACGCGGTCGCGGTTGTAGCCATCTTTTTCCAGCTCGTCGACTACATTGATTAAACCACCAGCGTTTGCCACATAATCCGGAACATAGAGTATTCTTCGCTGGAAAAGTTCATCGCCGATTTCATTGTTCGTCAATTGGTTGTTGGCTCCGCCACAAATAATGCGCGCGTGAATTTCTTTAATGTTTTCTTGGGAGATGTCGTTGCCAAGCGCGCAAGGAGATAAGACATCAACCAGTTGGCGATGTATGTCTTTGGTATCCACCGTTTTAATTTTTGGGAATTTTTTTTGTGTCGCGTCTACCCTTGCCGATTCGATATCCGCGATGCAAATCTTGGCGCCTTCATTGAGGGTAAGCCTCATTAATTCACTGCCAACTTTACCGATTCCTTTGATGGCGACACTTCGATTTTCCAGATTCTCACTTCCAAAGACTTCGGCGATTCCGGTTTTAATGGCATAGAAGGTACTTAAAGCCGCGTAAGGCGAAGGATCCCCGGCGATTCCTTTTCGGCCTATAAAAAATTTGGATTCGGTTAGCATTACCTGAACGTCATCTTCGGATATCCCGACATCCTCGCCGGTGTGAAATCTTCCATTCAATTCATTAATTACTCTAGCGTAATTTTTTAGGAGCTCTTTGTTTTTTATTTTTCCAGGATTTCCGATAATTACCGCTTTGCCGCCACCATGGCGGACACCGGCAAGAGCGCATTTATAAGTCATGGCCCGAGAAAGGCGCAGTACGTCTACCAGAGCTTCTTTCTCGTTTTGATAAGGAAACATTCTCGTGCCTCCGGTCGCGGGTCCAAGGTTGTCGTTATGAATAGCCACAAAACCCCGCAAATTCAATTTTTTGTCTTCAAATCTAAGGACGAGTCGGTGATCGTTGAATTCTTTTATCTCTTTGATGTTTTTGACCGCTTCGACAACCATGTTGTAGTAAGTTTATTTTCTCGCGTAATAGCAAGATAAAAGGCGCTCTTTTTTTTGAGGCCTTATTTCTTCTATATTCATCTCAATTAATGAGCGAGATATAGGCTTTATATAGAGGCTATTATAAACAATCTTATATTTATAGTCAATAGCCGTCATTTTTCCGCGGTTTTAAAAGTTTTTAAGACTCAGAGCCGCTTTAACTTCTGAAATTGTAGTGGCGGTGATTTTTCGAGCCCTTTCGGTGCCGCTTCTTAAAATTTCTATCAGAGCCTCTCTATTATCGATATATTCGGCGCGGCGGGAGCGGATGGGATCAAGAAAATCGTTGAGGGTTTTGATGAGGCGCTCTTTGACTTCGGCGTCGGTTACTGCGCCTTTGCGGTAACGGGTTTTGAGTTCTTCAACGATTTTCGGGTCGGGGTCAAAGGCATCCAGATAAGTGAAGACGGGATTGCCCTCCACATTGCCCGGGGTCGTGGCGTGGACGCGCGCCGGATCGGTGTACATGCCGCGGACTTTTTTCTCCAATGTTTTCGCGTCGTCGGACAAGTTGATGACGTTGCCGAGAGACTTGCTCATCTTGTCTTTGCCATCGGTGCCGGGAAGACGCGGGAATTTTGAAAGCATCGCCTCCGGCTCCACCAGAATATTTCCGTAGTAGCGATTAAAGCGCCGGACGATTTCGCGGGTTTGTTCAATCATTGGCAGTTGATCCTCGCCCACCGGCACCAGGTTGGCTTTAAAGATTGCGATGTCGGCGGCTTGGCTAACCGGATAGGCCAGAAAGCCCAACGGGATTCCCCCTTTGAAACGCTTTTGCTCAATTTCGGTTTTGACCGTCGGATTCTGCTCCAGCTGGCCCAGGGTAACCAGATTCATAAAGAAAACCGTGAGCTCGGCGATTTCCGGCACGGCGGATTGCAGGACGAAGGTGGTTTTTTGGGGATCCAGTCCAATGCTTAAATAATCCAGCAAAACTTCCAGGACGTTGTCGCTAACTTTTTTGGGATTATCAAAATTGTCGGTTAGCGCCTGGATGTCGGCGATCAAAATATAGACTTTATATTTGTCTTGAAGTTCGAGGCGTGTTTTAAGCGAGCCAAGATAGTGTCCGAGGTGGAGCGGGCCGGTTGGTCGATCTCCGGTTAAGACGATTTTGGAATTTGTCATATTGTTTTATTAATTAGCCTTCGGAGTTGCTACCGCAGGAATGCCCAAGACCTCTTTAACGGTGACCAGCGCCTTGTCTAAGTCCTCGGTCTTGTTGATGTAGCGCGACGCGCCTAACTCTTTGGCGAAGCTATCGGCATCGGCCTTGATCCCGGGCCAGGGTTTTTCCATACTGGTCAGAAAAATTATTTTCGTGGCCGCGGTTTCTTGGTTGCGCTTAATATCCAGCACCGCCTCGGTGCCGTTTTCGTTGGGCATTTGAACATCAATAATCAGTAAATCCGGCAAAAGCGACCCAACCTTCTCAAAGGCCTCTTTGCCGTCCACGGCTTCGGCAACCCAAAAGCCGGAACTTTTTAGTTTAGTGGATATGATTTCGCGGAACGCCGGATCGTCATCGGCGATCAGGATCAGGGGGGGATTTCTCATGGGTCGCTACAGTATTTTACGAATTTTCTCCACAATCTTATCCAAATCTTCCGTTTTTACAAAATAATCAAAGGCGCCCATTTCGCGGGCAAAGCGCTGGTCGGTGGCGTAGATTTCCGGATGCGGGTCGCCGAAAGCGGTCAAGAAAATCACGTGCGGGCTCTTGCCTGGCCTAATTTTTAGGATTTGCGTCATGGCCTCCACGCCATCCATCTTGGGCATCTTGACGTCCATCAGCACCAGATCGGGATTGACGCTTTTGGCTTGGGCAACGCCGACTTCCCCGTTTTCCGCTTCAACCACGGTAAAACCGCTGGCCGAAAGCTTGGTCTTTAGCACCTCGCGATAATCCGCATCGTCATCCACGATTAGGATGAGTTTTTTGTCCGCCATACGCAGGTTTGTAAAAAATCGCCTTGAAACCTAACCATTTATAATGATACTCTTCTACAGAGCAAGAGCAAGGGGGTTGCCCCACCGTATTAAAGTCAATAAAAATTATGTCACAAAAGGTAATTTTGGAAATACGAGCGGGAACCGGCGGCGATGAGGCCGCGCTTTTTGCCGGCGATTTGGTACGAATGTACCAGCGGTTCGCCTTGAAACGAGCCTGGAATTTTGCGGTTTTGGATTCCAGCCAAAACAGTTTGAACGGCTATAAATCATTTGTGGCGCGGATTCGCGGTGAGGCCGCGTATGACACGCTTAAACAAGAGTCTGGCGTCCATCGAGTTCAAAGGGTGCCGAATACCGAACGCGCCGGACGGGTGCATACTTCCACCGCTTCGGTGGCCGTGATGCCGGAAGTTGAACCAACGGCGTTCAACCTCAACCCGACGGATTTGGAAATTTCTTTTTTTCGCTCTTCCGGACCCGGCGGGCAAAACGTTAACAAGGTGGAAACCGCGGTGCGCATAGTACACAAGCCAAGCGGACTCGCGGTGGCCTCACAGAGCGAACGATCGCAGACCCAAAACCGCGAACAAGCATTATCTATCCTCCGATCAAAACTTTACGAAAAAAAGGTAGCCGAAGAAGCGGCAAAATTAGGGGCGACACGACGCGAGCTTATCGGCACCGCCGACCGCTCGGAGAAAATCCGAACTTACAATTTTCCGCAGGACAGAATTACCGATCATCGAATCAACAAAAAGTGGGGCAATATTGAAAAAATTTTAGACGGGGACCTGGAGCCGATTGTCAGCGCCTTTGCCAAGAATCCTTCGCCAGCCAAATAAGCGATGCCGGCTAGACTAAAAGCGTTGTCGCTCTTGTTTGGAAGACGGACCGGTTTACCACTCAAGTTCCAGTAAAACCAAGCTATAAGACGGAACGGCACGATCAATGGAGTAGGCATCCTGCACTTGCGCCGCGAGTGTCCGCTCACCGCCGTTAATCGTCTGATAAACATTTATTTGCTTTCCGGCCGGAATGCCATAATCGGCAAAGTTGAGGTAGGTGTGAATGAAGGAGGCCCCATCTTGAGGGTTCGCGAGGAGAACGCCGATTTTGCCGGCGTTGGATTTCCAGACGCTGGACCAGGGCTTTAAGAAAATTTCTTCGTTGTATTCCAGCGAGTTCCAAAAAGTTCCGGGCAGAGGGCGAAGCATTTTACCCTCTAAAACATAAGGCCGGGTCGCGCTGTAGGTTGTAACCAGCATTTTGGCGTAATCAAGAGTCGGTCGCATCGGGTGGTCGATTGGCAAATCTTGATTGAAGATCGGACTTGAATTAGCAAACCAGTTGGTAAAACTCAAGAGGTTGCCATACATATAAGACAAGGTAACGTAGGCGCGAATGAGCGGGGCGGGATTTGGATCGGCGAAAGGCGGGATGCCGGCAAAATTAGAGGCCAAAATGGCGTCGTGATAGACCGCCGCCCAGAGCGGAATCGGCAACATATTGGGCGGAACAAAGGTGGAAAATACCGGATCCTCGTGCATCATATCTAAAACCGGAATAAGGGTTTCTTCCAAGTGTTCGCTGGTCATAACAAAATTGGGCTTGAGACTTTGGGCATATTCGCGAATTTCACGACCAAGATTTTTCTTGCCCTGATTCCAAAAGTTGCCGCCATTCTGCGGATGATTGGCGAGCTTGTTCCAGCAATTAAGCATGGGGATGCCGCTCCAGAAATCCAGATAAATGCCGCCGGCGCCGAAGTCGTTGATAAATCGGCCAACGACGCTTTTTTCGTGATTGCGGCTAAAAGGAAGGTTCGGATCAAGCTGGACCGAATCCCATTTTTTAAGGCCTTCGCGGTCAACGCTTTTTGAAATTCGCGGTTCGCCGTTTTCGTCCCAGCAGGAGGCATTCGCAACTTCGTTGGTGTAGGTCGGGAGGTTAATATCCCAATTTCCCGGCAGATAGTAGGGAATAATCGTAAGTCCCAGATCCGAGAGCGAAGCGGCGGCGGATTTGAAGGTTGACTTGGGTTCAATATCGGGCCACTTGCTGTCAAACCAATGCTCATGCCACTGGTACCAGTAGGCGAAGATGTTTTCGGTTCCCAGAAAATTCGTCGCCTTGCGAAATTCGTCGGCGATTTTTTGGTGCTCGTTAAAGCCGTTTGGCGGGGCTTGCAGATACATGGCCTGCACGCTTTTGGTCCGCGAAGAAACCGAAGGCGAAAGCGCCCACGGGCCGCGGGAGAACATCGGCGAAGTCTTGGCCCAAGCCCGATAAATCTGCGCCGCCGAAAACCAATCGCCGCGCAGGAAGGTTATGACAACCGGATACGGAGTGCGGTAGTGGCGCGGAGTCGGAACCGGCGTGTAGTGAATCGGCTCCCATTCAATATTGCCGGTGTTTGGTTTGACGCGAAATTCCTTTTCGTTTTGGCTCGGATCGTGAGTGGCCAGATAAACTCCGTCTTGGGAGTCTTTATCGTAAAGCGCGAAAAACTGCATGGTGAAGGCCCCCGGGCTTGGGATTTTTGTTTCAAGCGGAATGGTGTGATAGGGATCTTTGATGGCGGTGCCGGCGTAGAGCGGCTCCACGAAAATATCATTTTCCGGATTGTTAATCGCGTAGGCCGCGACTTCGGGAAAACGAACCGAGACCAGATCGTAGCCTTCGGGCAGGTCAACTTCCAAAAACCATTCAAAGTTTTTGGTCGCCGAGATATATTCAATCGTGACCGCGGCCTTTAATTCTTTTTCCGGAGCGATAAAAACCCGATCCCAGGCAAACTTGGAAATTTTTTTGCCGGCGATTTCGGATTGAGCGAGCCTAATCGGCACGCGCAAACTGGAGGCGTCAACCGTGCTCTTGGTGCCATCGGGTCGGCGGAGGGTTAGTTGCCAGATTTTTTTGGTAGTGACTTTGAGTTCTTTGGCTCCTTTGGAGATAGATTGAAGGATTAACTGGTTCTGCTCGTAGGTAAAATTAAGGTAATCAACGGCGTCGCCGACTTTGAAGGTGGAGTTTAATTCCGGCAGTGGCGGCGGGATATTGGCCGAGGGTGGCGGAGTGGGAGTCGGCGGCGGAATGATAATTGGTTGCGGTGGCGGAGTTGGTTCAATCGGAGAAGGAGCGGGTGTCGGTTGCGGAGGAAGATTTCCCGGGGTTATCGGGAAGGGATTTGGTTTCGGCAGGGTTACGGTCGTATTTTTTAGCCGGTAAACAACTAAACCGCCAACGATGACAATGGCCAGTATGATTAGGATTTGAGTGATTTTTTTCATAGACTAGGAGTTAAGAATCTGGATGTCTCGGTCAAAACGATCGGCGCGATCCACCACCGCTTCGCCGTAGGCGAAGCGATAAGAATACCAGCGTCCGCCGGCATAATATTTGGCGGCAGCGCAACGCTCTTGGAGGCGAGTCGCTTCGGCGGGAATTTTGGCGCCATAATTGACGCAGTCGCGCGAGGAGTAGGCATCTTTTAGATAGAGTCCGGTTCCGGCAAAGGCGTCGGAATTTTTCCAGGGCGAGGCCGGATTGCTGGCGGTAATGTCTTTAATCTTCTCCTTATAAATATACCAGGTTGAAGGAATGAATTGCGCCGGGCCCATTCCCCCGCCATAAGCGCCGTCTTGCGGAATCGGACAAGAGACCAGGGTTGTTTCCGGATTAAGCCCCAGAGCTGTTGTTAATTCCAAAAATTTGGGAATGTCGCGGGTCGGATGCATGGCGGTCGGGTTTTGAGCCCGATCTGGGTAGTAGGGATTTTTATTATATTTGCAACGGCCAACATTTTCGCCCAGCGAAGATTCGCGATCCAAAACCGCCAGAATCATTGACGGCCGAAGACCGGCGGCATCGCCGGCGAACTTGGCGAACTTATAGGCCTCTTCAAAAGTCAGCTTGCCGCCGCCGAGAAGTTCAAAGATACGATTCCGGATTTGCGCCGCCGATTTTTGAGTTTCTTTTATCAGCTTTTGATATTCGGACTCCTTGCCCTTGGTGACTTTAAGGATACTGTCTTTTTCTTTTTTGGATTGCTCAACCTCATTTTTTTGCGCGTCTTGATATTCTTTGAGCTTGACGGTGTCGCTCCGTTTTAGAGCCAGAATTTCTTTTTCATCGGAGAGCTGATTTTTTAGGTCGGTAATCCGGTTGATGGTAATCGCGAGACTCTGCTGGATTTGCAAGAGATGATTTATACCGCCAAAAAAATCAGACAGTTTGGGATTTTGGAGTAAGACCTCCACGAGTCCGGTGTTGCTGGATTCGTAGTTGGACTGCAGGGCATCGCTTAAGGCGTCCTTGTTGAAATCTATTTTTTCTTTGGTATCGTTGATTTTGGCCACCTTCTCGGAGATCTCACCATCAAGTTTTTTTAGAGAAAGATTGACGGCTTTAATTTGCAGATTTAATTTGCTGACCTTGGCGTTGAGCCTAGTGATTTCCGACGAGAGACTTTTACCCTGATTTTTATAAACCGCCAAAGTTTTTTCGTAATCGCTAATTTGGCTTTCAAATTCTTCGAGCTGCCGTTCCAGCGAGGCGCGCTCTTCGGCGGGGCTTAATGTTTGAGCCAGAACTTCGGCTCTTGGGTTGAAAACAAAAAAAAGACCGGCGAGCACGCCAATAAATAAAAACGCGCCGCTCCACTTCCGGAATCGGTTTGGTTTAGGGGTTAGGTTAATATTAAATCGCATGAGACGATTGACTCGCGCCTTCGTCCACTAGATTGAAGAGCTTAAGAGGCAGAACTTTCGGTGGCTGTTTTCTCGGCGGCTTGTTTGGCTTTTTCGGCACGCTTTTCTTCGCCTTCAACTTTAATCGCGTCTAGTTTAACTTCGGCTACGGGCTGTTCCTCCTCCGCTATTTGAGCGGTCACGGTTGCCACTACGGCCTCGGCTTCAAGCATAACTTTGACCTTGGCGCCTATGGCCAGGTCTTTAACGGCGATGCTCTGGCCTATCTTAGTCAACGATTCAAGGTTGACAATAATTTCATGAGGAATGTCGGCCGGCAGGGCTTCGATCTTGATTTCTTGAACGGCTTTTACCAAAATTCCGCTTTCGCTTTTTACCGCCGGAGCTTCACCAACAAAGGTTAGGGGCACGCTGATAATGATTTTCTGGTCTAGCTTCGCCTGATAAAGATCCACCGCGACAATCTCGTCGGTGACCGGATCGTTTTGCACGTCGTAAACGAAAACTTGGCGGCGATCCTCTTTGGATCCGCCCATAATAACTACGTTCACCAGAGAGCTTTCGCCGGCGGTTTTGAGAACTTTAGTAAGGTTTTTGACCGGAATAGCCAAGTGAATATTGGGAATCCCGGGTCCATAAAGCTCCGCGGGAACCAAGCCCCGGCGGCGCATTTCGGAAGTGGCTTTGCCGAACTTTTCTCGTTTTTCCACGACTAAATCCATAGTTGGGTCAGTATACTGTAGGCGGTGGAAAATTACAAGAAAGGGCATCAACCTTGGTTACAGTGGGTTTTGAGTTGACTTTTATAAGAAGCTTTGATATGCTTCTCAACAGCCCTTTCAAACTGCACCACGAAAGACGGCGAGATCTCCGTCGCAATTCTCCCTTTTCCCTCTTCCTTCCTGCCGGAGATGAGATGGTTGGCTGGGGACTCCAGGTACAATTATCTCTTTAACTCGCTGCCGTTTTTTCCCGCGGTATCGTCTTTCGGGTGCAGGTCTTTTCCCGCCGCCGCTTGGTTAGTTATGACCAGCGGCGGCTTTTTTTTGACAAACTTACAATATCTGCTATCTTGTTTTTAGTTCCTTACAAATTCAGCCGGACGGGCAGGATGGCTTAATCGCGGCAAGTTGTCTTTTTTCCATGGGACAGCGATGTCGCGCAACGCCTTTTCGAGAACAACTCTAACGCGGCCCAAGTGGTAATCCACTGCGGAAACTTGACTGAAGCGCGAATGGAGTCCTGTTTTTTTCTCCAATGGGACTGGGAAGTTCGCAGGGATGCTGGTGTTAAGGCGACCGCCCCCTACCCGTCCGGCTCTTGTTATTCCACATTCCCCGCTTCAAGCTAAGCGGGGAATTTTTTATAAACGGCCGAAAAGTTTGAGACGAGCGGTAATGACTTCTTTCATTTTACGCAGAGAAGGCTCCAGAATTTTATAGGGCGCCACTTCGTTGCCCGAGGCGGCCAATCCTTCGGCGACGCCTTTTTTCCAGGCGAGACGAATTTCGGTGTTGATGTGAATGATAGAAATTCCGGCTTTAATCGCCGAAGCGAAGTCGGCATCGCTGATACCCGAACCGCCATGCAGAACCAGCGGAACTTTGGCGGCGGATTTAATTTCGGCAATGCGATTGATGTGAAGGCGCGGATTCGGCTGATCCGCGAACATGCCGTGAAGATTGCCGACCGACGGAGAAAAAAGATCAACTCCGGTTTCGGCCACAAAACTTCGCGCCTCATCGGGCTTGGTCGCGTGCTCTAGATCAAAACCCGCGCCTTCGGGAGCGGAGGTAAGAATAGTGGAAGAGGAGCCGATGTAGCCCAGTTCGCCCTCAACAATGGTTTCCGGCGAGGAGCTCTTGACGTAGGCAACCGCTTCTTTGGTGCGGGCGATATTTTCCGCAAGCGGCAGTTTGCTGCCGTCAAAAATAACCGCGTCGTAGCCGGCGGCTACCGCTTCTTTGATTTTTTCCAAGGAGTGCGTGTGATCGGCATTGATAAAGATCGGATAGTCAAAACTTTCCCGCAGATTTTTTACCAAAAGCGCCGCTTCTCTCGTACCCACAAAATCACGCTCGCCCTCGGAGAGACCAACGATGACCGGCGTTTTTTCGGTAGCCGACAGGCCGCGCGCTGATTCAAAGATCGCCCGCAGAGCCACAAGGTCGGAAATGTTAAAATGTCCGATGGCGATTTTTTGCTCTTCAGCTTCTTGAATGATGGCGTGGAGGGATTTCATAGGATCAATTATCAACGAATAACGAATCTTTTGCGAATTTACGAATGACTCATCGATCTATAGACACGAATGTGCTTTATATTTTTTGTGGGATGTAGTCGGTTGGGGCTTGGCGTAAATAATCTTCCAGCTTTTCTCGGGAAAGTAAGCCGGCTTGGGCGCCGACTTCCTGCACAACTGCCATGGAGTTAATCGGCCCCCAGCGCAGGGCGTCTTGAAAAGATAACCCGAGCGCGAGCGCGGAGGTCAGCGTGGCGGAAAAAGCATCGCCGGCGCCGGTGCGTTCGTAGGGCGGTTTGGGATCGGGATAACTTGGCATCTTCCAGGCCTGGCCCTCGTGGAGCGCGTAGGCGCCGGCGGGGCCGTCGGTAATCACCACTATCTTGGGCCCAAGGGCGCTCACGGCTTTGAGCAAGGTTTTGATTTCGGTCTGCGGTAAGCCCAAAATTCGCTCCGCCTCTTCCTTGTTGCAGAAAAAGATTTCGCTTCGTTCATATATTTTTTGCAGGCGCTCCTTGCCAAATTTAATCTGAAAAGTTCCCGGCTGAAAGGCCAATTTAATTTCGGGGTGAGCGACCAGATATTCGGCCAGCGTGTCGTGGAGGGGCAGAGAATTTTCGCCAAGCGAAGAGAGATAAATCCAACGAGGAGAATCAATGCGCGGCAGGGCGTAGTCGTAAAGGTAGTGCTTAATTAAAATAGTTCGTTCATCGCCATACCAAAGAACGTAGTGGTAGTTGGTCTTTTTGCCGCGATGACTTTTGACGAATCTGGCACTCACATCTTCGGTGCGAAACTTTTTGAGACATTGGCGACCTTCGGCGTCATCGCCGATATTGGTCACTAAGGCGCTTTTGAGGCCGAGACGAGAGGCGGCAACCACGGCGTTGGCGCTATTGCCAACCGCGGGGACAACATAGACCTCCTCGTAGGGAATCTTGTCGGCAAAGCGCAGGCAAAGTTCGCGATCATTCCCCTCGCCTTTGACTTTGGCTTCTTCAAGACGGATAAAGGCGTCGGTGACGGTGTCGCCAATGCCGAGAAGGTCGAATTTCATGACTTAAGTATAACATCAACGAATAACGAATCTAGTACGAATGAAGACCAATCAGCCCCTGCTCTCTAGGCTACGGGCGGGCGAATGTACGAATAAATACAAGGTGAGTCAAATCAACGAACCCGCCTCCGCTCGACCTGCCTTCCGGCAGGCAGGGCTACGGACGGGCGAGTTTACAAACAAAAGGAATTCGAGATGTGCCCTTAGTGCTTGCGCTTAATAGCTTTTTTGGCGGAGGATTTGATGTGGCCAACACTCATGCCATATTTTATGAGCAGCTCATTGGGCTCGCCGGATTCGCCGAAGGTGTCGCGCATGCCGATAAATTCCATCGGCACCGGAAATTTGGAAGCGAGAAATTCGGCGACCGCGCTCCCCATTCCTCCGTGGATTTGATGCTCTTCAACGGCGACTACCGCTCCGCATTTTTTGGCGACTTCATGAATCACCGACTCATCGAGCGGTTTGATAGTGTTGAGATTGACTACGATGCTGCCGATTTTTTCTTTTTCCAGTTCACTAGCGGCGACGAGGGCGTGGTAGACGAGCTGACCGCAGGCGACAAGCGCCACTTCGGGTTTTTTGGACTGCCAGTAGATCATGGCCTTGCCGGGCGCAAAGGGCGTCTCCTCGGTGGTAATCACCGGAGTTTTTTCGCGAGCGAATCGCAGGTAGACGGGACCCCAGATTTTGGCGGCGGCAATGGTGGCTTTTTTGGCTTCAATGGCATCGCAGGGAACGACGACTTTCATATTGGGAATGACGCGCATGATAGCGATGTCTTCCACGGCCTGATGAGTGGCGCCATCGGGACCAACCGAGACTCCGGCGTGGGCGCCGGCGATTTTGACGTTGGAATTGTTGTAACAACAAGTGGTGCGAATCTGCTCCCAGTTTCGGCCGGGAGAAAACATGGCGTAGGAAGAAATAAAGGGAATCTTGCCGGAAACGCCAAGACCGGCGGCAACGGCCGCCAGGTTTTGTTCGGCAACGCCGATTTCTACGAAGCGCTCCGGAAATTTTTCCTGAAAACCTAGAGAGCGAGTTGATTCACTAAGATCGGCGCAGAGAACCACGATGTTTTTATCCGTCTCACCCGCAATCAAAAGCCCTTCGCCGTAACCGTGGCGGATGGGCTTTTGCTCCAAATCGGCATCAAAAATCTTTGGGTTGAGCTTGGCTTCGGGGTTGAGCATAGAGAGCAGAGGTAAATTTTGGACAGAGGTTGAGGGGAAAATTATTTTCAACTAGTTTTTCTTGCGCGCGGCGTAACGTTGCATCAGCCAGATACTGCCGCCGATAATCAAGCCGGCAACTATGAGGCCGACAAAAAACTTTAACTGATCGTTGGTACTGTCCCAACCACGCACATAGCCGCTGATAATATTGTAGAGACCAGCAATCATCACGCCGAGGCCAACGCTGTGAGTGGCGATGCCAGCTTGGAAAATCAAGAGAAAACCGCCGACAAAAACCAGAATACCGATGATGTTGGCCAGAATAAAGAAGTCGCGATTATAGACTTTTAATTCGGCTTCGTAGGCGCGATAGCGCAACTGCTCTACCTGATTTTGCTTGTCTTGCTCGGCATAGAAGGCGTTTTGCTCGGCAAGACATTCCTTGTCCCCTTTCTCGCAGTTAAACTCGCGGAATGGCTTGGCGGAGAGAATATCCGGTTGTGGTTGAATCGGCTCGGGGTGAAAGGCCTTGATGCCCAAGTGAGCCAAGGCGGCGATGATAATGGCGGTCGCGAGTCCCAGAATTAAATTGATGACTTTCATATTTTTTTATTTTTATTGATGTTCGCTGGTTATTTTTTCCTGCAAAGTACGGAGTTCGTGGAGTGCTTGTTTGGCCTCGGCGCGATTGGGCGGTTTGCCGTGCCAGCGAAAATCGCTTTCCATAAAACTGACCCCTTTGCCGGGAATCGTGTGGGCGATAATCACGGTCGGCTTTTCGTAAATGGCCTTGGCTTCGTTTACGGCCGAGACAATTTGCGGGATGTTGTGGCCGTCGACCTCAAGAACGTGCCAATTGAAAGCTTCGTATTTATCGCGCAACGGCTCAAGTGGCATGATGTCTTCGGTGACGCCGTCAATTTGAATATTATTGCGGTCGATGATGGCGGTAATGTTATGAAGCCGATTCTTACCGGCAAACATGACGGCCTCCCAAATGTTGCCCGCATCGTGTTCGCCATCGGACATTAAGCAGTAAATATGATGGCGTTTTTTATCCAGTCTCGCGGCCAGACTCATGCCGCAGGCCTGCGAGAGACCGGAACCCAACGGCCCCGAGGTGTTTTCAATGCCGGGCAGGATACCGCGGTGCGGGTGTCCTTGCAGGCGCGTTCCCAACTTTCGCAGGGTTTTTAATTCATGAAGCGGAAAGTAGCCGGCGTGCGCGAGAGTGGCGTAGAGAACCGGACAAATGTGGCCGTTTGAAAGAATAACACGATCGCGTTCGTCCCAATCCGGCTTGCGCGGATTATGTTGGAGACTGTGGAAATAAAGGGCGGTAAAAACATCGGCCATGCCAAGCGGCCCGGCTGAATGTCCGGAGCCGGCTTCGAGAAGCATACTAATGATGCTTTCGCGAATGTGCACCGCTTTTTCTTCCAAAAATTTAAGTTTGCGGTCGTGAAGAGGTTCAATCATGGATAATCAACGAATAACGAATCTATTACGAACCCGCCTCCGCTAAACCTGCCTGCCGGCAGGGCTACGGACGGGCAAGTATACGAATGGATTAGCGTGGAACATCATAAGCGCAAAGAAGGTTAGATTTCGGTGAGGACCTTGTAGGCTTGTTCCGGATGCTCACTGCTAAAAATATACGAAGAAACGACAACCAGGTCGGCGCCGGCGTTTTTGACCAGCTTTACGGTTTCTTCATCCATGCCGCCGTCGACTTCAATTATAGCATGGGGTACTTTCTTGCGCAGATAGGTAATTTTGGCCAGCGCTTCGTGTTTGAATTTTTGTCCGGCCATACCCGGAAAAACCCCTAAAATCTGAAACATTTTAAAATCCCCGGCGTGAGCGACGAGACTTTCGGCTTCGGTGGGGACGGTGATGGCGAGGACGACTTCACTGCCGGATTGTTCGGCTTGTTTACGGATTAAGGCGGGATCGGTCATGGTTTCCAAATGCACAACCACGCGAGAGACTCCGGCCATGCACCAGGCGGCGACTGCCGATTCGGGATTTTGCACCATGAGGTGGATTTCGAATTTGAAGTTTGGAAATTCGCGCCGGAGTTCCTTGAACTCTTCAATGTCGTCCCAAGTAACATTGGGAGCAAAAACGCCGTCCACGACATCAATGTGAATAAAAGATCCGGCTTCAAGAAACTGGGCGAGGATACGAACTTTTTCCCTGACGGCCGAGAAAGAAATTTCGTTGATGGCGGGGATGACTTGCATGAGGGTAGTATAAATCGCCAAGCGTGAATCGCAAAGTCTAGATTAAGAGGCGAAACTAAAAACAACCCCGCGGATGCGGGGTTGTTTGGTGAAATACGGAGATTATTTTTTCTATTGTCATGGGAGAAAACCCCAAACCCTGGATTTGGTTCTCCATTGGGACATAATGTGTAGCATTTCTTTATTGTAATCATTTTGATATGCCACCGGGAGGGCGCTGATGAATGCGAAGCGAGAAGGATTAGGGTTATTCCGGGGTCGTGTTGGCCCCACAAGATCCAAAGCCGGTGGTGTGTCGCCACTTAATACAACCTCCCCCACCTTCTTTTTTGAGGTAAGAAACTTATATTCAATCTGATCTGTGCAATTGGTTTCCGCCAGAATTGAGTGGTCAAAGATCTCACTATTAGCGTCGGTTTGGTTTTGATTATTGCCACCCTCGGGGTTGTTGCCTCCGACATCTACCGGTGGGTTACCGCCACCACTGGTTGTGCCGCCTAGGGGCGGATTAAATTTTGGCGTGTTCCCGCCAGTCCCGCCACCAGTCGCACCACCGGTGCCGGTGTTGCCTCCTCCTACTTGCGCGGGTATTGCTGGCGGAAGGTAGCAATTTTTGCCGATATCCCTCTTTACCTTCAGATCTTCAAACTCATGGGTTTTCCCTTTGTAGTTATAATAGCCACTTTTGATGAACTCCCCATCTTCACTCGTAGGAGAAGTTCCTTCGGGATTCTGACATTCGTCATAAAAATATTTAACAATGTTTTTATATTCTGTTTTATCTCCAAGACTATTGACATTGGCATTTAGAAAAACAATCGTCCCTCCTCCGCGTAGAACATCTAATGGAGGGTGCTTGGCTTTCCAGCTAATTCCCCACCCTGGCTGATTTTCGTCTATCTTGGGTTTGATGCCTTGATTGCCAATAAGGTTGTTGATGTTTGGATTACTGCTACTTGGCCAACCGGCGTATCTGCTGGAGCCGGGAACTTCCTGACAAAAATATTTTTTTACGATCGGTTCACCGGTAGTGGCCGGCTGAGTCGGTTGCTGGCTTGGATTATAAACCTGGGCTAGAAGGTTGTTGACTTCGGTGGATATCTGGCCGGTCTTGAAGTTAAGATTCATGACCATCATGACGATGGTGAGCATGAGGAGACCGAAGAGGGCGTAGAAGCGCGGGTGGTTGGTCATGTGGAGTTTCTCTTAATTGTATACCTTTTTTTGCGGGGTGTTTATAACTTTTCTATACTCTAGTCTTTCAAAAACAGCGAGTCGGTTTTTTTGACGCGGCGATGGTGGCGTTCGTCGTGCGAAAAGTGCGTATTAAGCCAGGCATCCGTGAGGCGTTTGGCGGCTACGGTGGAGGTGAAGTCGGCGGCGATGGCTAGAATATTGGCATCGTCGTCGGTGCGGGAAGCTTTAGCTTGCTCTACGCTTGAGACGAGCGCCGCGCGCACGCCCGTGAGGCGGTTGGCAACGACAGAGACGCCGACGCCCGAACCACAGAGCAAGATCCCCCTATTTTCTTGCGGATTTTCACTGACTTTTTTGGCGACAGCGTAGGCAATATCGGGATAATCGTCGTCCGGAACCAATTCGTGACTGCCCAGGTCAATGACGGTATATTCCTTTTTAACCAAGTGGGCTTTGAGAATTTTTTTGAGATCAAACCCGCGATGGTCGGCGCCGATAAAGATGGTCATAGTATTAGGGTAAAGGGTAAGGCCTTTAGGGTAAAGAGGTGGTGGCGGGTTCGGGTTGAAATTGGTCATTGATCCGAATCGGAATGATTTCCACGCTTTCGATTTTTTGATGGCGGATAATTACCCTGGCCAGTCCGCCCAGACGAGTGACTTCGGAAAAATTTTGATCAAAGATAAAATTACCGAGGCTGTAGAAGATGTAACCGCCGTGATATTCTTCCATCTCTTGCAAGACATGGGGATGATGGCCGATCACGAGGTTGGCGCCGGAATCAATGATGGCGCGCGCCAGTTGTTGCTGGCTTCGGTTGGAATGAGTTTGATATTCGTCGCCCCAGTGAAGCGAGACGATGACGAGATCCGCTTCGTTTCTGGCCAGGGCGATTTGGCTCTTGATGTTTGCAAGGTCGGGATTGCTCACGCCGAAAGTTTTGGCCGTGGCCTCCAAACTTTTGGGATAGAGAGTGGTAAAGGCCAGAAGGGCAAGACGGGTGTTGCCCAGGGTGAAAAATTGAGGAGCATTAGCTGACGCAAAATCTTTTCCGGCGCCGAGAGGAATGATGTGGTGTTCTTTGAGAATGTTTATGGTGTCGAGCAGAGCTTCACTCCCCCAGTCCCAGATATGATTGTTGGCAATAGAGGCGGCGTCAAAGCCGGCAAAGGTTAGCCCTTCAGCGGTTTTTGGGTCGGCGCGAAAGGAGTAAATACTTCCTTGATTTGATCCGTGATTGGAGATGGGATTTTCCAAATTGGCAAAGGCAAAATCGGCGGAACGAATCGTATCCGCGATTTTGAGGAAGGGGAAATTTTGATCGCCGGCTTTTTGAATTTTTTTACCCACCGCGCGAGAGAGCATGATGTCGCCGGCGAAGAGTAGGACGTATGGTTTAGGGCTAAAACCGGAGGGGGCCTCAAGAATTGCTTGGGTGAGTTGATGAGAAGTAACGGCTGAAGCAAGATTTTGACGCTGAATTTGGCTATGGAGATTTGCAAAATATTCCTGACGATTTTGGAAAAAAATGCCAAGCGCGAGTCCGCTTGTCATAATCATCATTACCGATAAAGCTTTTTGTGGCGTCATTCACTACCACGCTAACAAAACTGGCGAAAACGGCAACTGGTGGCGATTTTTTTATTTTTGCAGCCCAACCTTCTTTTCTAGGCGCTCCACGCGGCCACGAAGATCGTGAATTTCAATAACATCGGCTTGAATTGAGTTAAGTTTGACCATAATGGCTTTCATTCCTTCGCTCACGCCTTGAAAACCCGCTTCCATGTCGCGACGAAGAATGCCTATGTCTTCTTTCATAGTTCCCATTTCTTCGTGCACACCATCAAAGCCTTCCTTTATTTCAGATCGAATGGCGACGAACTCACGCTGGCTCATATTCGCCAACTTCTCTATCGTCATTTTTCCATTGTTGCTCTTTTTGTTTTTCATGTTTTTAGCCAAGCAACTTTCCTATGACTTGAACGTGTCGCACCAACGTACTCACATACCCCCATTCGTTATCGTACCAGGAGATGACTTTCACCAAGTCGCCGTCCACGACTTTGGTGAAGTTAAGATCCACAATCGCGCCGTAGGGCTGGCCGATGATGTCGGAGGAGACGATTTGATCTTCGGTGACTTTGAGGATGCCTTTCCAACGCGCTTCGGTCGCGGCTTTTTTGAAAATGGCGTTGACTTCGGCGACGGAGGTTTTTCGTTTGGCGATAAAGGTAATGTCGGCGACGGAACCCGCGGCAACCGGAACGCGAAAGGCAATACCATCAAACTTGTCCGCGAGATTCGGCAGGGCGCGAGTTACGGAAATGGCGGCACCGGTGGTTGAAGGCACGATGTTTAATCCGGCCGAGCGGCCGCGGCGAAAATCCTTGCCCTTGGTTGGGCCGTCATTTAAATTTTGCGTCGCGGTGTAGCCGTGAACCGTGTTTAAAATGGCTTTTTTGATGCCTAATTTTTCCGACATGATGGTGATAACCGGCGAGGCGGCGTTGGTGGTGCAAGAACCGTTGGAAGTGATACTGACTCCATCTAAAGATTCGTCGTCGTTCACGCCGACCAAAACCGTTTTGCCGGAGGGGCCGTCATTGTCTTTGGCCGGAGCGCTGATCACGACGTGTTTGGCACCAGCCGTCCGATGGGCGCGAGCGGCGGCGTATTCCTCAAAAAATCCGGTTGATTCAATCGCCACATCAATCCGCAAATCGCCCCAGGGGAGCTTGGCCGGGTCTTTTTCCTGCAACATTATTATATCTTTGCCGCCGACAACGAGACGGTTTTTGCCCAGCGCCAGCTTGGCTTTAATGGTTGCTGGAAAGCGATGATAGACGGAGTCATATTCCAGAAGATAAGCCAGATTTTCCACGCTACCCAAGTCGTTAATGGCAACAACTTCTATTTCCGGAGATTCAATCACCTGCCGCAAAAAAAGTCGCCCGATTCTGCCGAAGCCGTTAATAGCAACGCGGATTTTTTTCATACAATTAGTATATCAGATTAAGCGTTGGGCATAACCGATGCGAAATTAATCGAACGCGCCTACCTGCGGCAGGCAGGAATGATACGAAGGAAAATTTTGTGCTATTCGTAGCTCACGGGATCGCCAATCTTAATTTCCCGTCGTTTGATTTCACCGGCGTTGATTTCCAAAACTTGATCGGCCGGTTCATCCGGCGAGACGATGGCGGGCGGAGATTTTCTGGGCGGCGGGATGTTTTCGGAAAGAGCGACGACTGCCCCATCTCTTATCCACACAAAATCCAGGGGTATCTTCATGCCAAACATCCAAAAGCGCTGGGTGGAGGGTTCTTTGAAAACAAAAAGCATGCCCCGATCTTGGGCTAGTGATTCGCGAAAAGAAAGTCCACGGGCCTGTTGGGCTGCGGAACGCGCGACTTCCACTTCGTATTGCGCCTGACCGATTTTAATGGTTGAGAGTGCCCGATGGGGTCGCGGTTTGGTCACCACAAACCAAACGCCAACAACAACTAAAAGTACCGCGCAAGCTGCTATGAGGGTGATGGAGTTTTTCATAAGATTACGAAATTACTAAGGTTACGAATTTACGAATTAGTACGAATATACGAATAACTGCAAAAAAGTGCCGAGGGTTAAATAAGGGCGGGCGAATGAACGAATAATTTATAGGGACGGCACCAAAGAACGCTAGGTAGATTATTGGGGTGTGGGTTTTATATTTTTGCGCGTCTCAAAGGCGACAACGCCAAAGGCCACGGCGACGTTTAGGGATTCTTTGCGACCAAGCATCGGTATTTCAATCACGTGGTCGGCAAGTTTAATAATAGCAGGTTTGAGTCCATTGACCTCGTTACCTATGACTAGCGCTAGTTTGGGATTAGCCGCGGCAATGGCTGAAAGAGTTTGATCGTAGGGTTTTGAAGCGGGCGTTTGTTCAACCGCTATAATGGCGTAGCCATCTTTTTTGAGCTCATGAACGCACTCGGTCACCGAGGATTTCTTTTCCCAAGCCAAGAATGATTCGGCGCCGAGAGCGACCTTGGCAAACGGCTGGCGAACTTTTTTGAACCGATCCAGCGGAGTCGGCGTGATACCGCAAAGAAAAATCTTATTAACACCGGCGCCGTCGGCGGTTCGAAAAATGGAGGCGACGTTGTGGAGACTGCGAATGTCACACAGGACGGCAACTAGTTCCATATTGATACAGTCCCTAAGTATTTGGCGCATTTCTCCCTGTGGGAGACGGGTTTTTGTTGTGACCTGCATCCAAATTCTTGGGATTTAGAGTATACTGGATTTACTGCTGTGTTTAGATTCCTTTTTTCGACGCTTACCATTTTAGCCGTTTTCTTCGGCTTTATCTACTTCGCGCCAGCCGGTGTTAAAACCAAAATCTGGCGCGGGGCGGAAAAATTTTTGCCGCAGAGCCTGACTACGCAAGCGGAAAATTTACTCAAAACTCCGATTGAGGCGCGCGCGGAGCTGATTAAAAAGCTTACTGCTAATTTGGAGGCGCTCAAGCAAAGTCCGGCCGGAGCGGCGGAGGGTCAATTGATTAGCGATTCCGAAAAGGCTTTGCAAGATTTGGCGATAAAAAACGAGAGTTTATCACTGACGGAGCTTATCAAGAGCAAGGCGGTGGATTTGTTTTTGCCGAAAAAAGAGACCAAGGAGTGCAAGTGAACGCGAGGGTGAATTCCAATTTACCGTTGAGTGGGTCGCAAGGTGAAAGATAGAAAAAGGTAAAGCAATCCCGCATTCGCGGGGTTGTTTGGTGAAATACGGAGACTATTTTTTTCTATTGCTATGGGAGAAAACCCCAAACTTCGGATTTAAGTCTCCATTGGGACATAATGTGTAGTTGGTTGTCATTGTAATCACCTTGATATGAGATCGGAAGGGCACTGATGAATCCGAAACGAGAAGGATTAGGGTTATTCCGGGGCTGTGTTGGCCCCACAAGATCCAAAGCCGGTGCTGTGTCGCCACTTAAATTTACATATCCCACCTTCTTTTTTGAGGTAAGAAACTTATATTCAATCTGATCTGTGCAATTGGTTTCCGCCAGAATTGAGTGGTCAAAGATCTGACTATTGGAGTCGGTTGGGTTTTGGTTATTGCCACCCTCGGGGTTGTTGCCTCCGACATCTACCGGTGGGTTACCGCCACCACCGGTTGTGCCGCCTAGGGGCGGATTAAATTTTGGCGTGTTCCCGCCAGTCCCGCCACCAGTCGCACCACCGGTGCCGGTGTTGCCCCCTCCTACTTGCGCGGGTATTGCTGGCGGAAAGTAGCAGTTTTTACCGATATCTCTCTTTACCTTCAGATCTTCAAACTCATGGGTTTTACCTTTGTAGTTATAATAGCCACTTTCGATGGACTGCTGATCTTCGGTTGCAGGGGCACTTCCTTCGGGATTCTGACATTCGTCATAAAAATATTTATTAACGTTTTTATTTTCTGTTTTATCTGGAATTCTATTAACATTGCCACTTAGAAAAACAATCGTCCCTCCTCCGCGTAGAACATCTAATGGAGGGTGCTTGGCTTTCCAGCTAATTCCCCACCCTGGCTGATTTTCGTCTATCTTGGGTTTGATGCCTTGATTGCCAATAAGGTTGTTGATGTTTGGATTACTGCTACTTGGCCAACCGGCGTATCTGCTGGAGCCGGGAACTTCCTGACAAAAATATTTTTTTACGATCGGTTCACCGGTAGTGGCCGGCTGAGTCGGTTGCTGGCTTGGATTATAAACCTGGGCTAGAAGGTTGTTGACTTCGGTGGATATCTGGCCGGTCTTGAAGTTAAGATTCATGACCATCATGACGATGGTGAGCATGAGGAGACCGAAGAGGGCGTAGAAGCGCGGGTGGTTGGTCATATCAAAAAGGGTGGAGGGTTTGAAATACTTCTAATTGATTTTACCACGCCCCCCCCAACTTGTGGGGTGTTTATAACTCCGGCGGACTGGTGGTGTTTTGCGGGGTTGGATTTGGTCGGATTTCAAAGTCGGTGGCATTGTTTTGGGTGTCACAGGAGTTACCTTGGTTTTCGCCCGATCCTTGCGGGGAGGCGCAACCCATGGCTTTACGCTCCAGACTCTGACCAGTTGGTGGCAGAGGCGCGGGAGCGGATTCCGGATAGAGACTTGACCCGGAGCCGTAGCCAAGCTTGTCTACGAGATCGGGATCAACTTCGCTTAAGATTTTTTCCTGATTGCGGACCAGAAAGACGGTCGCTCCGGAATTATTGAGCGACTGACTCCAGGTCATGTTGGGCGTGACGCTTCCGGAATAATTCCCCAGACCAACCAAAAAGAAGCCGTGGGCCGGAATGATTGAGCCGGCGGTTAGATTCTTTTTGGCGACACTTTCAAAAGAGGCGGCGCTGCCGCTTAGATACTGCAGAGACCACGAGCCGATGTCGGCCGGTTCGCCGCCGGCGTTGTAGAGTTCAATAAATTCGGAGGTATCGCTACCTTCCATGTCTATAAAAGTTTCACTGATTAAAACTGTGACTGGGGCCGACGGGGTTGGTGACGGAGATGGTGGGTTGCTGGCGCTTCCGCTTGGTGGGTTTGGACTACTGGCCGGCGCGGGCGGATTTGCCGTGATGCCAGATGTTTTGGTAATTTCGGAATTTTCCTGACGCGGAGTACCGCCCGGAGAGGCCGAGGTGTGCCAGCTTAAATCGCTCCCCCGTTCCATAGTGGCCTTGGTAGTGTTGTCTCCCGCCGGCCAGGAAGAATCGGCGCGAACCGCGTCTATCAGCGCGCATTTTTCGTTAAATAATTTGAGTTCGTCGTTGGAATTGACCAGGGCTCCGGTGTAAATGAGGTCAGCGACGCGGGCGGGAGTGGCGTCATCGTTGTTGCGCTCTAAAAGAAAAAACCCCGCAAGCGGGATCTGTGTTGGGGTGTTGAAAAAAATTTTGATATTGCCGCGGCTGTCCAAAATCTGCCAGCCGGAGATGTCTACGGTAACACTGCCGCGATTTTTGAGTTCCAGCCACTCGCCGTTGTGATTCGCGGTGGTTCCCATCCAGGCCACTTCGTTGATTATGATATTGGCGCGGGTTGGCTCGCCGGGGGCATCGAAGTCACAGGGTTCGATTATCTTCGGTGGTGGTTCTTCTTTTGGTGGTGAGTTGATTTCTAGGGCGTAGTTTTTCGGTGACTGATTTTGACTCTCGGTTTCGGTTGCTTTTTTGGTGTCTGATTTTTCGTTTAAAATAGAAGCTGTCGAGGTTTGTCTTTTTTTGCTGATTTTTTGAGAGCTTTCTTTATCGGGAATGGTCGGCGATGAGTTTGATTTAGAATCGCGAGAGGAGTCGATTTGCGCGAGTAGAGTTTCTCGCGGGGGTTTAATCACTTCTCGCCCCGCGACAAGGAATAGAATCACCGCGAGTAAGGCCGCGACCATGACTTGATAAGCCTTCCCATTACTCTGGTTCACGATATTAGCGTATAGCGAGTGGCGGTTAGCGTCTAGATGGCTCGGACTCTTCTTTTGCGGGGACCGGCTTTGATTTTTTTCCAGCGAAAAATCAAGCCTTCCTCTCGCGCTTCGCAATTCCTAACGGAATACCAAGCTGCGAAGCGCTCCGAGAGCTCCCCGCACAAAGAAGAGTCCTCGCTGTTGGTGGAAATATTGGAAACCAATCTTGCCGAAGCTCCGAGAGCTTCCTGTGAAAGAAGATTCCTCGCGGTTGGAAGCGTGAAAACCTAGCTCATTTCGCCTGCGAGAACCTCTTGAAGAGAGATGTGGCCTCGCTGGGCGGAGGATTGGGTAGCGTTTAGCGGTCGGGGTTTAGGGCGGCGAGCAGACTTTGGGATGTTCCTTCGATTACTTTTTCTTGTGGAGATAGTCGTTGATGTTTAGCACCGCCTTAATCGCGTCGCCGGCGGAGATGTTGTTTTGCTTATAGATCACGTCGGTTACATCGCCAGCGCCCCAGATGCCCGTAAGCGATGAGCTTTGGGTTTTGTGATCAACTACCATTTCACCAAAGGGGTTGAGCTCAACCAGGCCTTGTAAAAAATCGGTGTTGGGCATGGAGCCGATTTCCACAAAAACTCCGGAGACTAACAGGTCTTTGATTTCGCCGCTTTTGGCATCGGCGTATTTGATGCCGGTTACGGAGTTTTGTCCGTAGATTTCTTTGGTTGTCGCATTAAGAATAATCTGAACTTTTTCCGAGGCGCGGATTTTTTCTTGAGTTATCGGGTCGCCTTTGAGTTCAGCGGAGCGGTTGAGCAAAAAAATCTTGCTGGCGTAGGGAATGAGGTCGCGAACGGATTCCAGTCCGGCGTTGCCGCCGCCGACTACCGCCACGACTTTGTTTTTGAAAATCGGCGCGTCGCAGGTGGCGCAATAAGCCACGCCCTTGCCGTTGAATTCCTTTTCGCCCGGAACGCCGAGCGTGCGCCTACGACTTCCCGAGCCGACAAAGATGGTTTTGGTTTCCAAATTTTTGCCCTGGGCGGTAGTGGCAATAAAATGATCTCCATTTTTTTCTATCCGCACCACTCGATCGCCGTCCATAATTTCCAGATCTTCCTGGGCGCGAAGATGCTCTTCCAGATTACGGGCAAAATCAAAACCGGAAAGCGACTTGGCGCCAATCCAGTTTTCTATTCCGGCCGAGACCACCGATTGGCCGCCAAAATTTTCGGCGATGACGAGGGCTTTGATTTTTTTACGAGCGGCATAGACGCCGGCGGCAACTCCGGCGGGTCCCCCGCCGATAATGATGAGATCGTACATATTGAATCGGGCGTTTAGCGATTAGGTTTTAGGGTTTAGGGTTTAGTGGTTAGCGTTTGGCGTATAGCGATTGGGGCGTTTGGAATGCAAGTTTAATCCTATGATTAACCCCAATCACTCCACGCCAAGTCCCAAGCGCTAAAATTATTTTACTCCGATAGCTTTTTCCAATTCCGAGCGATTGAACCCAACAAAGACTTCGCCATCAACATCAATGACCGGCACTCCCAACTGGTGGGTCTTATTAATCATTTCTTCTCTCGCGGCATCGTCCTCGGCCACATTGTGTTCGGTATAGGCGACGTTGTGTTTTTTAAAAAACTCCTTGGCCATTTTGCAATACACGCAGGTGGGGGTGCTGTAGATTTTTATGTTTTTCATAATAAGGATATTTTTTAATACTTCTCTGTTTAGTTTACAGCAGTTTTTTATTTTCCCCAAATGCCAGCCACAGGACCAGAAGAATCGTCAGGATGCCGGATGCGATGCCACTCCAGAGCGCCGGAGTGACGCTTGCAAATCCCAGAATCCACGGGCTCATTAGATCCCAAAGTCCAAGAACAATACCGCTCCAGTGGATCCATTTCATGCTTTATGAATAAAACCTGTTATCGACAACGCTCAAACACATCAAAAGGCGCATTTATTGATTGCCCGTGGGCGGATTGCCGGCTTGTTTGATGGCTTTTTCGATTTCGGGTTTGAAGTAGCTAAAAGGCACGGCGCCGGATATTAACTTGCCGTTGATGAAGGTTGCCGGAGTCCCGTTTACGCCGGAGGCAACACCAGCGTCGTAGTCTTTCTGAATCTCGGCGTCGTATTTGGAGGCGCTAAAACAAGAGGCAAAGACTTGGGTGTCCAGACCCAATTCCCCGGCGAGCTTTACAAAGTCAATTGACGGCAGCTGACTCTGTCGTTTAAAAAGCGTGTCGTGATAGAGCCAATATTTATTTTGGTCGCGGGCGCACTCGGCGGCATTGGCCGCGGGACGCGCGTAAGGGTGAATGGCTTCGAGCGGGAAATCTCGATAGACGAGATTAGCCTTACCAGTCTCTATATATTCTTTACGAATGGATTGTTCGGCCTCTTGGAACATTTTTTCGCAAAACGGGCATTGATAATCGCCAAAAACGATAATGGTTACCGGGGCCTTGGGATCGCCAAGCACCACATTGCCGCCAGCGTCTAGCGGTAAACTATTGGCCTTTCCGTTGGTTGTAGGTGTATTGGCCGAAACGTCGGCAAGTCCTTGGTTGGTGCGGAGACCGATTCCGTAGACCACCGAGCCGCCAATAATGACTGCCGAAACTAAAATGCTGACCGCCAAAAAAGTATTGCTTCGCCCCTCGTTACCCGTTTGAATTTCAGACATATTTAATTACTATAGGTTTCATGGATTCCATTGTCAAACTAAAGCGCTTCGGACTTTTTTTGGGCGATTTGGCCGTACTCTACGCCGCCCTTTTTTTGATGCTTTTTTTGCGCTACGGCGAGTTTTCGAGCGATGTAGCCCGTTTTCATTTCGCGCCATTCAGCATTATCTTCGCAATCTGGCTGGTATTTTTTTATATCGGCGATTTGTACGACTTGCGGCTGCTTAAAAACAACGGCGAATTTTTTATTCGTTTTATCGCGATAGTCGCTTTGAGCGGAATTGTGGCGGTGATGTTTTTCTATTTTATTCCGGACTTTATAATCGCCCCCAAGACCAATCTTTTTAGTTTCATCGCCATTTTCGCGGTCATTGGCTATGCCTGGCGGCAACTTTATAATTACATGCTCAATAACAAGTTGAGCGTGGTTCGAATTTTGCTGACCGGCTACAACCGCACCACGGAGGAGATATACCGCCAACTTGAGAGAAATCCGCAATTGGGATATGGCGTCGCTTTTTGGATGAAGGAGGGGCTGGAGGACAAGAACCCGCAGGCGCTGGCCGAGACTATTGAGCGACAAAAGATAGAAGTGGTTGTTTTGCCGGCTCACCTGAAAAAAAATCCCCGCGTCGCTCACGTGGCTTACGGGACGCTGGCTTTGGGAGTGGAGGTAACCGATCTGGCGACGCTTTACGAGAAAATATTTCGCAAGATTCCGGTGGCGGAACTGGAGGAGTCTTGGTTTTTGGGAAACTTGGTTAAAAATCACCGAGTGTACGACGCGCTCAAACGGCCGGTAGAAATTTTATTCGTGCTGGGACTCGCGGCCGCGACACTGCCGTTAACCCTGCTTATCGCTCTGATCATCAAATTGACTTCGCCGGGGCCGGCGATTTTCCGCCAAACTCGCATTGGCTATCGCGGCCGACCTTTTACGATTTTTAAGTTCCGCACCATGCGCTTGGACGCCGAAAAAAATGGGCCGCAGTGGGCGGCGCAAAAAGATGACCGCTCCACTCGTTTTGGCCACTTTTTGCGGCGAACTCATTTGGACGAATTCCCCCAACTTCTAAATGTTCTTAACGGGACGATTTCGCTTATCGGCCCGCGACCGGAGCGGCCGGAATTTGTTGAAAAGCTAGCCCGGGAAATCTTGTACTACGAGTTGCGCCATTTGGTGCGGCCGGGCGTTACCGGCTGGGCGCAAACCCATTATCGATACGGTGCTTCGGTCAACGACGCCTACGAAAAATTGCAGTACGAGCTCTATTACATTCGACATCGTTCGTTTATGCTGGATCTAATCACTTTGCTTAAAACGGTGAAATTCTTTTTTACTAATTTATAGCGATGCGAATAGATTTCATAAAGCTCATCCGAATGATGCGAAATAAAATAATAGCTTGTTTTCGCATCGGCGCGGGCCACTTTTTTTCCCTATGATGAAATCTCTATGGGCGCGATTTTTTTCGGACGGGGTTTCGGCCAAGGCCACGATTATCAAAAATACTTTTTGGCTTTTTTCGGGACAAATGGTTGGGCGATTGATTCGCGCCGGCATTGTTATTTATGGCGCTCGGCTTTTGGGAGCCACTCACTGGGGAGCTTTTTCCTACGCCTTGGGCTTTGTGACTTTTCTGACGGTTTTTTCGGACATCGGCATTAATGGACTAATCACCAAAGAGGCTTCGCGCAACAAGGATTTGAAGGACCAATATGTGAGCACGGCATTTGTTTTGAAGCTGGGCTTGATTACAGCCACTCTGGCGCTGATTTTTGTCTTCTTCCCGCGCTTTTCGCATCTTGAAGAAGCAACTCGCTTGATGCCGATTTTGATTTTTGTTTTTGCCTTTGACACGATTCGGGATCTGGCCGCCACCATCAGCCGGTCTCTGGAAAAAATGCATTTGGAGGCGACAACCAACGTGCTGACTAATCTGGCAATTGTAATTTTAGGAGCGGGAGCGCTATTTTTGCATCCAACAGCGATGGCGCTCGCCCTGGCCTATGCCGCGGGCAGTGGAATCGGCATGCTGGCTTCGTTTTATGTTTTACGCGGTCATTTTGGCAACTTGTTCACCAATTTCCGCCGAGACTTGCTGCGACCGATTATCGTAACCGCTTGGCCGTTTGGATTGCTCGCCATGCTTGGAGCCCTAATGCTCAACACCGACGTGATTATGATCGGCGCCTTAAGTTCCGCCGCCCAGGTCGGCTATTATTCGGTCGCCCAAAAAATCGTCCAACTCTTGTATGTTTTGCCGACTTTTTTCGCCACCAGTATTTTTCCGATGATGTCGCGACTAACCAGCCAGAACCGAGAGGCCGCCGCCAAGGTTTTAGGTAAGTCAATCGCTCTTGTAACACTCTTGGCCATTCCGATTACCGTTTTTGGAGTTTGGTTCGCGCCCTTTATTATCCAGCTGTTGTTTGGAGCACAATACGCCGCCAGTGTCGGCAGCTTTCGAGTGCTAATGCTGACGGTCTTAATCGTTTATCCGTCAATGATGGTTGGCAACGCGGCCTTTGCTTTTGACGAGCAGAGAAACTTCATTCCGTTTGTGCTGACCGCGGCGCTGTCCAATGTTTTTTTGAACGCGCTTTTGATTCCGCCGTTTGGCATCGTGGGGGCGTCGTTCGCCACTATTATCGCGCAACTGACGAGTAATATATTTATTTGGCGCAGGATGAAGCGAGTGAGCGGGTTTGTGGTCTGGCCGTATTTGAAAAGTTATTTAGGAGGTAAATAACTTTTAAGCATCAGAACGCTAAACGCTGTGTTCTAAGCCCTAATTTTACGACCCCTCCAACATTTGGGATTTGCCGTGTTCGCGGATTTTGGCGAGCGCCTTGGCCTCGATTTGACGAATGCGTTCGCGGGTAACGCCGAACTCCTTGCCGACTTCTTCCAGGGTGTGAGTGTTGCCATCTTCCAAGCCAAAGCGAAGCTCTAAAATCTTTTGCTCGCGGGGCGGCAGATCAACCAAAATCTCCTGAATCCGTTCGCGCAGAAGCGCGCGGGAGGCGAGCTGGGCCGGAGAGAGATTTTTTTCGTCGGGAATGAATTCGGAGAGTGTGGAATCTTCATCGCTGTCGCCGACCGGAGATTCCAGCGAAACGACTTCTTGCGAAATTTTTTGAATGTGATGGATTTTGGCGACCGGCAGGTTCATTTCGATGGCAATTTCTTCGGCCAAGGGTTCGCGGCCAAGCTCTTGCAAGAGTCGGCGTTTGGCCTGGGTATATTTGGAAATGGTTTCCACCATGTGAACCGGAATGCGGATGGTGCGCGACTGGTCGGCTAAGGCGCGGGTGATGGCTTGTCTAATCCACCAAGTGGCGTAAGTAGAAAATTTGAACCCTTTGCGATAATCAAACTTATCCACGGCGCGCGAGAGTCCGATGTTGCCCTCTTGCACCAAGTCTAAAATGCCGAGATTGGGAGTGCGGTTGACGTAGCGTTTGGCAATGGAGACCACGAGACGCAGATTGGCTTTAACGAATCGCTGACGGGCTTCTTCGTCGCCTTTTTCCACCCGCTTGGCAAGCTCTTTTTCTTCGGCGGTGGTTAGAAGCGGTGTCTTGCCGATTTCTTTGAGATACATTTGCACGCCATCCGGAAGCTCTTCGCCAAAACTGAACTTGCCGACGTTGCGCAGTTCTTTCTCGCTGATTTCTTCCTTGCCCCCAACGTCAATGAGCTGGCTGGTTTCCACCACGCGAACGCTGGCGGTTTCCAGACGTTCGTAGATTTCTTCCAAAAAGCTTAAGTTGTCTTCAATGTGCGGAAAGTAATGAAGAACTTCGGTGTCGGTTACAAAACCGCGACTGCGGCCGCGATCAATCAATTCGCCGAGCGAGGCCAGATTTACGCCACGAAGTTTTTCCTGCTTAGTGAGTCTTTTTTTCTGATTTTTGCCGGCAGGAGCGGTTTTCTTTCCTTTGGCCGCAATGTTTTTCTTAACCTTCTTGCTGGATGTTTTTTGCTTGGGCATAGAATAATGATTTATAGGGTTAAGGATAGGGGCGCAGGGTCGAAACCGCTCGGGAGACAGTAGTACTAGACATTGTGCATTTCCTTAACCGCTTCGTCAAATTGTTTAAGCAAAGAGGCCATTTTTTCCTTGTCACCGCTTACCTCGGCTTGATGGATCTCGTATTGCAGAACATCCTTCTTTTGTCGCAGGTATTCGCGTTTCATTTCTTTGACCAGTTCTAAAAACTCGGCTTGGTTGTCTTTATCGCTCTGATTTTCCAGACTTCGCTTGAGGATTGTCAGTTCGCGTTCACGCTGATCGTTTTCATCAAGTTTGTCCGGCGCGCCAATCATGGCCAGTTGGCGCTCGGTGAAGAGATGCGGACTTTTAAGGAGAATCTCTTGAAAATTTGGATTGCCAATCCCGAGAGTTATGACTCGTTCAATAATTGACTCCAGGCGAGTGCCGGCGTTTTTTTCTTTTTTAACCGCGGGGGGAATCACGGAGGCCGTGATAATCGGGCGAGTCGGCAATTGCCGCATTTCTTCTTCCAACACCCGCTCCGAGAGACCGGTGAGGCGAGATAATTCGCGCAACCAACCGGCTATCTCTACTCGACTCTTGATAGTCGCTAACTTGGTTAAGATGACCCGCAGACCGCGTTTGCGCACCACGTGGTCTTTATTTTCCGCCAGATAATATTTGGCAAAATAATACTGCATGGCCGGAATAGCTTCGGCGATAAGCTTCTTAAACTTCCCCGGATGATCTTTGACGATGTCCGCCGGATCTTTGGCGCCGTCTTCACCCAAGGCAATAACCCGAACATTCAAATCCATCGCCGAGAGCAAATCAATAACTTTTTCCGAAGCGGCTTCGCCGGCAGAGTCGGCGTCAAAACCTAAAATCACGGTGTCGGTGAGGCGCTCCAGGGTTTTGGCGTGTTCTCCGGTGAAAGCGGTTCCCGAGGTGGCGACAACATTTTTGACTCCGTCCTGCCAGCTCATCAGAAAATCCATCTGGCCTTCGACGAGCACCGCGTTCCCCGCTTCGCGAATGGCGTTTTTGGTTTCCCAAAAACCGTAGAGGGTTTTGGACTTGCTGAAAACCGGAGTTTCCGGAGAATTGACGTACTTGCCGGTGTTGGTCGCGTCGGCGTTAGGCATCAGTCTTCCGGTGAAGGCGACGTGTTTGCCAAAGTGATTCTTGATAGGAAACATAATCCGCCCACGAAAGCGATCCCAATAGGTGCCACGTTCGGTTTTAAAGGCCAGTCCGGCGCGTTCAATGTCGGATACGGTATAACCGGCTTTGGCTAAAAATTGAACGGCGGCGTCGGATTGCGGGGGCGCCAAGCCGATTTCAAAAGTTTTCATCGTTGCCGGCTCCAGGCCTCGCTCCGCGAGATATTGCCGCGCCGCGTCCGAGTGGGGGTTGCGATCGATTAAGTAGCGGACAAAAAAATCCGCGGCGGCCCGATTGATGTCGTAGAGGACGGTTAATTTTCTTTCGCCGCTGTTACTCGTGTGTTCCAGGGTGACGCCGGCTTTTTCCGCCAGCGCTTTGAGGGCTTCAAAAAATTCGGCGTTTTCATACTTCATGAAGAAGCTAAAAATGTCGCCGCCGATGTTGCAACCGAAACAATGCCAGCTTCCCCGATCGGGCGAGACGATAAAGGACGGGGTTTTTTCGTGGTGAAAAGGGCAGTTGGCCTTAAAATTTTTTCCGGCGGGAGTGAGTTTAAGATAGCCGCGGAGAAATTCAACAACCGGCAATTTGTCTTTGATCTGTTGGATGTTGTCGGACATGAAATGGGGTTGAGACTGGGAAATTACCAATTTCTAATAACTAATCAAATCACAATAAAAGAATGCCTCAATAAAAAGATATTGCCGATCAGAATCTTTGGTCATTACTTATTGATTAGATCCGACTACCGGCAGGCAGGAGCTGGTCATTGAGAATTGGTTCTTGTTATTACTATATACCTTATACCGGAATGCTGGCGACTTGCGGTTTTAGGCCCGATCATTTATACTCATCCCCTATGAAACAGTGTGAACATTGCGGTAAGGGATCGCTGATGGCCGGCACGCGCAAGTTGCTTCGCGGTCATTATAATCCCACCAACTGGAGCCGCAAATATCCCAACCTGCAGAAGACCAAGCTCGCCAGCGGAGTGCGGGCCTTGCTTTGTATAAAATGCTTGCGACTCGCGGCGAAGAGCAGAGTCGTCGTCGCAAAGTAGTTTTCCAAAAAGCCCGCTGGGGCTTTTTTCTTTACCTGAGGTATTATTTGCTATAGGCTATACACTTGAGTGAAGGGGCTAAGCCCTAGACCCGCACACGTGGGTCGGGTTGCCCGAGTATTTTTTAGAGCAAAAGATTTTAGCGGGCTGTAGTATAGTGGTAGTACGCAAGGCTGGGGGTCTTGTAGTCTGGGTTCGATTCCCAGCAGCCCGACAGAGAAAAACAAAAACCGCTAGGGCGGCTTTTGTTTTTTCGGGTTTTGACTCGCGAGAGATACTTATTAAATCACCGCTTCTTTTTTATTTTACCATTTGATTCAAGATTGCTCGGGTGGCTGGTCCAACTCGGCCAACCACGGGAAGATTCTTGGCTTTTTGCATGGACTTAACCGCGGCTTCTGTTAGTTGGCCAAAGAAGCCGTTGGTGGTTATGGTTTTGGACATAAAACCTTGATCTTTCAAAAAATCTTGCAACTTTTTCACCTCGTCATTTTCGGTGCCACGAGCCAAATCGCTGATAAAAGATAAGGAATTGGCTGATTGAGTGGCTAGCGTTAAGCCGTTAATGACTCCACTATTTAACAGAACTCGAGTTGCCGGACCAATGCGTCCAACTGCCGGTAAGTTATTAGCTTTTTGAAGCGCCTTGACTGCTTTTTCCGTGGCGGGGCCAAATAATCCATTGACTAAGATGTCTTTGCTTAAAAATCCTTTTTGCTTCAACAGGGTTTGAAGGTCTTGAATGTCTTTGCCGGCGCTTCCCCGAAAAAGATCGAAGGTGAAGTGATAAGATGAGACAGTATTAGAAATCGTGGCCAAGACAGAGGATGCCGGTGTCGTTGCTACTGGTGTCGGCGAAGGCGCAACATAAGACGAACTACCCCCACCACCACCGCCTCCTCCACCGCCTCCACCACTACTACTTGAACAAGATGCTGATTGTGGAGTAATAGTCAGGGTTATGGTTGGATCATTCGTGTTACTAGATATTCTTTTGATGAAAAGATTTGAGCTGGCTGAACCACAGGTAAAAGTTTCGGTGTAGCTCGCATCGTTGCTTGAAACATTGCTTTGGACGCTAAAATTTTTCTTGTCGGTTGAGTTAATTTCAATTTGCGAGGTACCACCGCCCGCGAGCTGTATTTCCACCGAAGATGGTCCGAATATCTCCCGTTGGGCGTTAATTTGAACCGTAAAAGTGAAATTAGTGCCGCCGATGTCCCAAACGGCATTTACGGTGTCGGCTACGATGGTATCGTTATAGGCTGCGTGAACCGCAAGCGGCGCAAGGACTACAAAAACGATGGCTAGATATTTCGACATAAAAACAATGACGTGTTTGGATTAACCTCAGAAGCAGGTTCCTGGTTCAACGACCAGTCCGCCTGTATTACCAATACTGCTGGCATTGATGTAAAGTCGATAGGGTGTTCCGGTGGCGCTCTTTAATTGAATACAGGATTTGTTTGAAGAACTATCAAGAGAGATACTGGTTGTCGCCGTTGATGATTGAGAGCTGATGGAAAGAGTTTGTGTTGGCGATGAAGTTCCAATACCAACGCGCCCCCCAGCCGTACTGTCAATGGTAAATACCGGCGTCGCCACGGTTCCGGTGGCGATAGAAAAAGCGTTAATATAGCTATTAACAATGGTTGAGGTTGCCGCGCCGCCGTGGCGAATAATGGTGCCAGTCGTAGAGGCGGAATCTGGAGTGATGGATAATATAGCGGTTCCACCATTAGTCATGGCAAACTGTGTAGTGGTAGCGTTAGTTGAAGAGGCATTGAACGTCATCAAGTTAACAATAGTGGAGGAGGCGCCGTTTGCCTGAAAGCCACCCGAGATATAAAAAGAAGTGGTTGTAGCGGCTGTAGAAGTAGAATTCAACGTAACGAGATTAGTTATAGTTGAGGTAGAATTATTTACTAGAATTCCACCGGAAAAAGTGCCAAGTCCGGTAATGCTGGCGGTGCTTGAAACGCTTAGAGTTCCATCGGTACTGATGTTGTTATTAATAGTAGTTGCCGCTAAAACCAAGCCCGCAACCACGAAAACCGAAACCAAAACCGAAGCAAGGTAGCCAATCCATTGTCGAAGTCTAAAAAATCTTTTCATACTAATTTTTAACAAGTAAGAAATCTCAAAAAATTGCGACGTTTTAAAAAGAAGTTATATTATGTTTTCATGCTAGCACTATCAAAATTTTGTCCCTGTGCATAACTTATTTACAAAAAACAATTTTTTCTGGATTGTATTGGTTACCGCGGTTGTGGTTTTTTTGCGGATATACGGACTTTCTCAAGGCGACACCGTGAACGATGAGGCGGCGATCGCCTTTCGGGCGATCGGGATGGTGGACTATTTGAAATCCGACGAGCAGACGACGCCGGTTGAGTGGGCAGATCCGGTGCCGTTTGAATCTTGCGCCACGGATAAACCCGAAGCAATCTGCGAGACGAAAGCCTTAATCAGGCACAACGCGGTTAAAAATGCCTGGTGGCTGCCGCTTTCGTTTCACGACCATCCCCCGCTGGTTTTCTGGATACAGCATTTTTTTATGCGGATTCTTGGCGAAAGGCCGTGGGCTTTTCGATTGCCGTCGGCGATTTTTGGCCTTGGCTCCATCTTGGTACTTTATGGAATCGGCAAGATTCTTTTTGGGAGGCGAACTGGGTTGCTTGCGGCGGCAATACTTGGACTCACGCTCAATCATGTTTATATTTCGCGCGTGGGGTTGCAGGAGTCTTACGTAATCTTTTTTGTTTTGCTGACTATTTATTGTTTTTTGAAGGCGCGCGAAAAAGATTTTTATTATTTAATTTCCGGCGTGGCATTGGGTCTGGGGTTGCTAGCGAAATACACCAGTTTTATCGTGGCGCCGATTTTGATAATTTACGCGCTGTGTTTTGAACGGAGGATTTTTCGCAATTGGAAGTTGTGGGCCGGAGGAGGAGTCGCGCTTTTGCTTTTTAGTCCGATCATTCTTTACAACATCGGCTTGTATCGCGCCGTGGGGCATTTTGATTTTCAGTTCTCCTACATTTTTGGCCAACATCCGGAGATTTGGCAAAGTTATCCGGGAAAAGATATTGGCACACTTAATCAGCGTTTAAGCGATTTTTTACCGCGTCTTTTAAGTAGTAACTCCTGGTTATTGCTTAGTTTTTTTGCCTTGGCGGTTTTTGCCGCAGCAAGAAATTTTTTGAAAAAGCCGGCTGATGTTTGGCGGAGTTATGGTTTCTTAATCATCTCTCTGGTTGCGCTTTGTGGATTAATCCTGCTCGTCGGGCCGTCGTTTAGATTTTTGACCATGCTAACGCCTTTTTTGGCGCTTGGCGCCGGAGTCCTGGCCGATTCTTTGATCAGGCATCGAGGAAAGATCGCCGTATTTGGCGTAGCGCTGGGTTTGGGTTTTGAACTTTTTTATTCGATTAATAATCAGTTGTTGCCGAGAGCTATCGGTTCGGAAATTTTCTTAGCGTCGCCGGTGCGGGCGGAAAATTACCGGTGGGGTTACGCGAAGCTGGATGATTTTTTTTCGGCCGAATTTAAGGGCAGGGTTCCGGCGTGGAGCTTCACCAAAAACTATGGCTTTTTGCGGAAGTTGCAGGTTGAGTCACTTGAGGCGGCGCGCAAAGGCGGGGCGACTCCCTACCCGATACTGGTTATCTACGACGAGTCGCTGTTTGATTTAGCGCGGCTCTGGGTTTTGGACCGACACTTCTTTTACGAAGGTTGGCCGATTATTTCCACAGCCGACTATGACGAGTTGCTCAAAAAACAGGGCGAGAATTATTTTAAGAAACTGGGCTTTAAAAAAATCTATGGAGTATTTTCGGGAACTCAAGTCTTGCTTAACGCCGATGGACAGAATACTGAAGCCACGCTTCGGCTCAAGCGGGATTTCGCGGCGGGGGGCGCGGCGCTGAAGATAATTGCCGCGCCTTCTGGGGCTACGGCTTTTGAGATCTATAACGACGAATTTTGAGCCGGTCTATTTTAAAGACTTGATAAACTCTTCGGCTTTGGGGCCGTAGTTTAGCGGATCCAGCTCGGCGGCTTTTCTGGCCTCGGCAATGGCCTTTTGCTTTTCACCGCGCTGGATGTAGAAGGCGGCGGCGTTGGCGTGAAACTCCGGATTGTTTGGCTCTATCTCCAGGGCTTTTTTATACATCGCGAAGGCCCGATCATTTTTTCCGGTGCGAAGATAAATGGTGCCGATGCGAACATAGGCATTGCCACTTCCCGGATTAATTTTAAGGAGGCTAGCAAGAGCTTCATCGGCCAGATCCTCGCGTCCAATATTAGCGGCAATAATTGCCAGGTTTAAATGGGCATCGGCGTAGCGAGGTTCAAGATTTATAGCTGTTTTTAAGTCTTTAATAGCGGCATCGAAATTGCCAATCAAAAGATAATTTTCCGCGGAGGCGAAGTAGGCTTGCTGGCGATTGGGACCTTGACGTATTGCTTCATCAGCATGCCTCCGCGCTTTGCCGACAAAATTTGGATTAAGACTCGCGGAGCGATTATAGAGAGTGATAATGGCCATACGCATTCTGATATCTAGTGGGAAGCGCTCCAGGTGACGTTCCATGGCTTCGACCGCGGTATTGACATAGCCAACCTTCGCAGCCGGCGGAATTTTGTCGGTTGGAATCAAATCAATACCCAAACGTCCAAATTGCTCCAAAACTTCGGCGTTGCCAAAAGTGTTGTAGTTCAAAACATTTTTAAACTTGGCAGAGACGGCATCCGGTGAATTGCTCCCGAGGGTCGCCAAAATGCCGATTAGATCGCGGGATTCCATAATTGGTTTAATATTTCCAGCGTAGGCAACGTAGGACAAAACCAGTAAGGCGCCACCAGCCACCAAAAGTGATCGCGATGACGCGGTGTCTTTGCTCGTAGAGATGGCGACTTCTTCTGTAGCCAATTCTCCGGAGGTGTTAATGTAGGCTAAGATTCCGAAAAATGTGATGTAGGTCGCTAGGTTGTCAAAAACGAAAAAATTCTGGAAAAAGTAGGCGATGAGTCCGACGGCTAAAACCGCGCCTTCTTTGGCGTCAATTTTTTTAGCTCGAACGAGGCGCCACAAAACATAGACAGCCGAAGCAAACAATCCCAGATAGGCCAGGAGCCCAAGAATACCGCCACTCACCAACCAATCCAGGGCAATATTGTGTGAACGATCAAACCACGGCTCTTGATCAAAGAGCTTGGGGTTGTAATATTTAGCAAAGACGCCGGTATAATTTTCCTGTCCCCATCCCAAAATTGGATGCTCCTTAAATCCCTGTAAGCTTATATTCCAAACCATAAAACGCGAACGGGTGGTTTTTTCGGTTAACGAGATGTTGGCAAGACGTGAGAGAACATAATTGTTTTTGACTAAGGCCGTTCCGCGGAAGGCCCAAAAGCTACTACCCGAGAGGGCCGTAAGGACGATGATGCCAACGGCGATTTTTCGCCACTTTTTTTCTGGCTTATTGTCGCCCCGAGAAATAACAAGATAGAAAATCGGCATCAGAACAGCGGATAGACCGAGGGCGAGCAAAGCGCCGCGGGTGGCGCTCAAAAAGATCAGCACGGCGAAAAACAAAGCCGAGATGCCGTAGAGCCAGCGTCCGATTTTGGAGATAGCTTTCGTGAAAAAACTCAAACTAACGAAGACCAACATTAAGAGATAGGCGGCGAGATAGGTTGGATTGCCGATGGTGCCGTCGATGCGCTGACCGCCTTGCAAGGCGGGACGCACGCCAAGGAGTTTTACCAGTCCTTTAAAAATACCTTCGGCCTGTAAAGTACTGCGATTGATGGTTATCTGGAGAAGACCGTAGATGCCGACAATGACGCCAATTACGATATAGAAGCCAAAGACTTTTTTCCAATCGCGACGCGTTTTCATGACGGTCGTGAGCATTATAAAGTAGGCCGCTAAGTGCAAAATAAGCATGTATCCTTCCATGCGTTCATAGCGAGACCAAAAGCTTAAATATGGATTAACCCCAAACAGATCGGCGAGGCCGATTACAGCGGTAAAAGCCAGGACGGCATAGAGGACAATCCCCTTTTTGGGGCGATATTCTTTGCGCAAAGCAAGGAGTCCAGCCCAGAGTACCAGCGCGAATTCAATCATCAGGCGAAAACCGAAGTTTCTTCCCGTGATGTAGGGGAAGAACATGGAGTTGGAAATAAAGAGCGTGAGGACCGGAATTGCGAGTAAGATAGCTTTGACGCTTTTGACGTAAATCGCGGTCAATATTTTGGTGTTCATAAGATTTTTAAAGGGTTAGATTTTGATGTTATATGAACCAAAGCCCTTTGTAAATGCGGCCAAAAAAATATTATTTGGTGGCAGTTTTATTTCTTTCGGCGAGAACATAAAGCCCAAGACGATAACCGCGAAGCAGAACGTAAATCCAAAGCACAAACGCCGGCAAGCCAAAGAGCAGCCAATCCTTGGCGCGAGCGACGGTTGGCAAGATTCCATAGATAACTTTTCTGAGAATATTTTTTTTGGCGGGACCGGTCGGTGTCATTTTTTTTACCAGATTAAAACTAGTCACGCCACGGGACCAAAAGTGAAATTTAGTGATGAGATAACTTAGGGGAATTTTAAGCGCTTTTAGACGAATCACCGCAAAACCGCAACGATTAAGGATTTTGGTTAGAGAAGCTTCGTTCCAGCGAGTCAGGTGACGCGGAGGAAGATCGTGGGGCTTGAGATAAGCTGGACAATTACGATGTGGGACACTGATGGCGACGACTCCCTTTTCATTTAATAAGTCATTAATCAAACGCAAGACATCCTCAGGATTTTCCAAATGCTCCAGCACCTCAAACAGAGTTACGACATTGAAAAATCCCGAACCGAATTTTTGACTAGCGGCCGCGAGTGAGAGTGGGTAAACATTCGACAAACCGAGTCCAGTCCGGGCGGCGGCTATGGCGTCGCGATCAAAATCTATGCCATAACAGTCATAACCGCTGGCTTTGGCGGCGGATAAGAAATTACCGGTTCCCATGCCAATATCGAGTACCTTGCCTCCAACGCGCGGTAGGTCGCTTAAAAATTCCCGATGGTTACGCTCTGGCTTGGCGCGCAGGTTTTGATTGCGACTAGAATAGCGTTCATCTTTTTCGTACCATTCACTGCCGGGGTTTTTCATTGGATCCCAAAATTGACCAGAGCATAGACTACACTCCCAAAGAGTGTGGCTTTGATGGGTTTCTTTATAAAACAAAATTGTTTGGCGATGACAAATACCGCAGGTGGTTTCTTTTTGATTCATAATGTCGGACTGACTAAGTTTTTTTAGTGTCTTTTATTTTCTTGAAAAGATAGAAGAATAGTGGTATTGAGATGGCCTGCAAGAGTATTCGGGCGAGAACCGCTCCATAGATGCCGTAACTCGCGACCAACCAAATAATCAATATCAACTGTCCCAACCGAAGAATCAGATTGTAGAGATAAATTTCTTTTTTCTTGGCATGAGCTTGAAAGAGGGTGTAGATGAGACTAAACGGGAGGCCGACCCAGGCCAGTGTCAGCAAGCGAGTATACGGCAAGGCATCGCGATACTTTGAGAAAAATAAATCAAATAATACGGGAGCGAGTAATACATAAGCAATGATGACCACGCCAACAGCTATTAGTCCACGGATGATTTGCGCGGGCAATTTTTGTTTGGTTTCGGCTATGGTTCTCGCGGAAAATTTTGGCAGGGCCAGATCTGGCAAAACTGAAAAAGCTTGTTGAATTTTTTTAATCGGCGCCATGGCGATGGAATAGATCGCGAGCGGCGCGGCTCCCAGATAATGGAAAATAAGGAGGTTGTCTAAATAATTTACGAGAACTCCCAAAAGTTGCAATAAGCTTAAGTGTTTGCCATAAGTAATTGTTTCCGAAGATCCATTGCTCGGCACCGAGGGATTTTTTTTTAGGGTACGTTGATAGAAAAAAAGTCGAGTGAGAACATAGGGCAGAAAAAAAGCAAAAAGGATGGCAATAAGATTTTTAGTGTAAAAGAGCGTGAAAATCAAAGCTCCGGTAGAAATAAGCCGAGCCGCAATGGAATATTGCGACTGAAGATTGAATAACTTCTTGCCTCGCAGGAAGCCATCATAGAGGTTTAGTGAATCCATGACGGGCAAGAAAATGGCGGTCACAAAAAAAGCGATGCCGAGTTCGGTCCGGCCCAGAAATAATTGATACCCGCCAAACGCAAGACTTGCAACGGCACCAAGCAGACCCCACCGAATTCTAGTACGAAGCGCTTGATGGATAATCCCCTCCTCACCTCGAGCAACCGAAGAGGCAAGGGCAATATTCATATTAGGGAGGGTGGCGATGGTCAAGATTCCAAACACGGAAAGAATATAGCGGTAACTCCCGTAAACTTCTTTGGAAACGGTGTTGGCAAAAATAATGGTGAGAATAGTACTCACCACCACAGAAATCACATCATCCAATGTGAGCCAGAGACCATTTTTGAGAATGTAGCGGAGATCAACTTTTAAGATGACCTCGAGTTTAGCTAGAATCTTTTTCATGAATTACTTTTTCAATAAGACGGGCGGTGCGCTCGGCGACAGATCCATCAATCACCTCATATTCCTGTTTGATGAAATTTTGACGCTCTTCGGAGTGGATTGAGCTATCGGTCAGGTATTCTTTAACTAAGCCAAGCATCTCATCTTTGGACTCGACCAATGGAATGCCCTTGGTTTTAAGTAGTCGCTGAATCATCGGAATATCATAACTTATTCGATAGGAATCTTCATATTTCTCATACCTAGTATCCCCATCAAAACCAATCCACATGGTAGGAGTATTCACGAGACAAGCCTCATTGGAAAACGAGGAACTCACGCTTATAACCACATCGCTGTGATATAGCAGATTAGCTATGTGCTCACGGTGAGGCTTTTCTTCGGAGCGTTCAAACAATAAGTGGGGTAAAAGTTCTGGATAGTCCGCTGGGTCATGATTAGGATCGAAGCGGACAAAAATCTGCACCGGTACGCCGAATCGGTTTTCGCGGGCGGCGTTTATGAGATCCCTGATAATATCTCCATTGTGTGGAAATAATAGTGGAGTTTTAGCGCCAAAGGTAACCAGTTTTTTTCGCGGATCAGCGCCAATTGTTTTGAAAAAATCCTCCCGGGAAATAGGTTTAAAGTTTTTAAAATAAAAATCAGTCCGAAGCATGCCGGTAACAGCAATTTTATTTTCGGCTAACTGATGAAAGGAGCGGACTTCTTCCCGCATAATTTTACTGGTAACCCCAATAGCGGCCAGCGGACGAAAATGAGAAATAAAACGCGTTGTAAAGGCGTCTAAATTAAGATCGACAAACACCACTGGTACTCGATTGCGAGCGCAATAAATTGATAGATCGGTACCAGGATCTTCAACCACCGCAGCTTTTGGCTGATACTTTTTGAATAACTTACGATAGGCGCGGCGATGAATCAGTAGGCGTTCAACACTATCCCACCAAACCGGTGAACCTCGGAGTCGCTCGGGAATAAGACGCAAAAAAATCTTGGTCCGTTCAATGTTTTTTTCAGCTTTTTGGCTAAGATATCGCCTTTTCAGATAGGCATAGATTTTTGCGGTTTGCTGGAGTTCTGGGTGTTGAATTTTAAGAGCTTCCCCGCGGAGATTGTTAATAATCCTCGACATCCGTCCTTTGGAATAAAATTTTTCTAGATAGAATCCTTTGGCACCGAATTCCTGCTTAAACCACGGCTCATCCGAGAATGGCGAAACGACGACGATTTGATATCCTCTTTTTTGTAATAGCTCCAGAAGTCCGCTTCGGAGGATGAAGTTTACTTTGGCCATAGTTGCCACAACAAAAAAAATACTCTGGGATTTCATAGATCTATTTTTTATCAATAAAATTTCGGAACCATAATTCAATACTGACCCACTGCCAGATATGAAAGGCGTTTTGGGGGTTCTTCTCGAAGCAATAGCGGTCAAATTCTTGGAGAACTTTTTTTTGGTCAAAATAGGGACGAGCACCAAAGGATTTTGACGCTAAGATTCCGCGAAGCCATGTTTTAAGCTCGTCTTGAAACCAAGCTCGCATGGGGTTGGGCAGAGAACGCTTAGGCGTTTCGGCAAGTGTTTTTGGAATAATTTTTTTAGCGGCCTCGCGCATGGCATATCTCAAATGACCGCCGTGAATTTTGGCTTCGGGCGGCAGCGACAGCGCAAATTCAACCAAGCGATAATCAAGAATTGGAACTCGCAACTCCCGACCAAAGGCCATTGATTCCCGATCAACACTCCGCAATGCACGCGGGAGTTTAGTGTATTTCAACTCGCGATATTGCATGTTCGTAAGATACGAATCGAACGGTTCGGGGAAAATTGGTTGGGGAAAATTCTTGGCTAGAAATTTCTGATTAAGCGCTTGCTTATATGAAAACTGACTACCATCCGCCGACACACCACCAGTAAAAGTGGCTTCAATAGTGTTCACAAAAAATGGTAACAGGGCCTCGGGTTTTAAACCACGAACAGCGGCGATTTTGCCGTATTCGCTTAACATTTCTTTGGCACCCTTGGTTCTGATAACATCCAGCAAAAAGCTGCCGATAAAATAATCGTATCCGGCCATAATTTCGTCGCCGCCATGACCCTCTAGAGTCACGATATTCTTGGTTTTTGAGAGATCAGAATAGAGCTTATGCCAGGCAAAAGTCGGCAGTCCTGGATAGGGCTGTTCTTCGTGCCACATAATTTTATCCGCGAGCGCGGGGATGTCTTTCGGGGCAATTTCAGAGATAATCGGTCTTCGCCAACCAAGACGCGCGGCTAGTTCACTGACTGAGGGTATTTCGGACTCATACCCCTGCCCCTCGTAGGTAAAGTGGAAAATATCGAAATTTTTTTGACCTTTTGCGATATCATGTACGACAGCGGTGAGCATTGAGGAATCAAGGCCACCGGAGACGCTTAAGCCTATAGGCACGTCACTGCGCAGTTGGATTTTTACAGCATCTTTTAATAAATTGAGAAAAATCGCCGGGGCGTCTTCCGGTTTGGGCGGGGTTAAGGCCTTGACTCGTTCTGCCAGTTTCCAATATTCATGGAGCGAGGTAATTCCTTTTTTAACCGCAAGGAAATGCCCGGGCATGATTTGTTTTATACCCTCAAAAAAAGTTTCCTCGCTGTGATCGTAAAATCCATAAACGAGGTAGTCGTGGATAATATGATCATTGGGTTTGGCCGGAACGCCGGCTTTGAGAATCGCCTTGATTTCGGAGGCGAAATAGAGGACATCTTTATGGATCGCATAATAGAGAGGTTTCACGCCCAAGTGATCTCGGGCGATGAAAAGTTTCTGATTTTTCTCGTCCCAGATCGCGAAGGCGAAAATACCGTTTAATTTTTGGAGGCAGTCTTCACCCCAGGTCTCGTAGGCGCGAAGTAAAACTTCGGTGTCGGAATCGCTTTCATATTTTCCGCCAATCTCTTTTTTTAGCTCAAGATAATTGTAAATTTCTCCATTAAAGGTGATGACTAAATTTTTTTTCTTATTCCACATTGGTTGACTTCCCCGCTCGCTCAAATCAATAATAGATAATCGGCGGTGTCCCAGGCCGATATTTTTTTCGATATATAGACCTTCGCCGTTGGGCCCACGGTGCGCAATCGATGAGGTCATACGCCGGAGAGTCGCTGTTTTAACGGGTTTATTTTTGAGATTAATAATGCCAGTGATCCCACACATAAATTTTATTTTAGTATGATTTTTTTTCCACCGCGGCGAGCACTATTTAGAAGTGCTTCAATAATTCGTACCGTAGCAAGCCCATCCTCGCCAGTAGCGCGAGGCTGTTCTTTTCCATCGAGACATTGAACCGCGTGTTCGGCCATTGATTCGAAGAAAGTTTTTCTGCTTGCCGGTATTTTTTTGGGATCGAGTTCAAGTTCGGGCCAACTACTATGGATTCCTGACATGACACGCGATAAACGAATATCGTGCCCGAGTGCTTTAATGAAATAGACTCCTTGAGTGCCGTAAATTTCCTGGGTAAATGAATAATAATTATTTTTTTCAAGAGCTTGGAGTACGGCGCGAATGCCGGACGGAAACTCCAACACGGCGTCCACATTTAGATCACCTCGATGCGAGGCTGACACTTCCTCCTTCAACCAGGCACAGACCCATATCGGATCGCCGAGCCACCAGCGCAATAAATCAACGACGTGGCTTCCATTGTTGCGTAAACCGTTGACGTAGGTAACGCGAACCGCTTGAATGTCCCCAATATTGCTTTTGATTTTTTCCGCCATGCTCTGAAAGACTGAATCAAAGCGACGGCTATGGTTTACCAGCAGGATCACCTTTTGGCGCTTAGCGAAGCGAATCATTTTTTCCGCATCCACGGTATTTTCGGCGATCGGTTTTTCGCAGATGATTAGTTTGACGCCGGCTTTGATGGCCTCTTGGGTTATCGCGTAATGAGTTTCATCTGGAGTAGCTATGGAGACAATGTCTGGAATAATTTCGTGAAATAGGTCGATGGTGTTTTGATAAATTGGAACTCCGGGAAGTCTTTGAGTTGCTTGGTTTCGGGATTTTGGATTCGCCTCAACACAACCGACGAGTTGGAGTCGTGGGTGTTTTAAAAAGGCGCCGACGTGAGTTGTGGGTTTGGTTAAACCCGAATTGACTTCCGCCAAGAGCCCGATTTTACCGAGTCCAATCACGGCGCAGGTGTATTTTGTTGAGGGTGTCATTTTTTCTTAGCGCATATAAAACCCCCGAATAGTTTCGGGGGTTACTTCCTTGGCCAGTAATTTTCAGAGCACAATCGTTCAACCAGACAAAGCGCAGTTAGAGCATCCATCCCGGTGCTGATCGGAGGGGCCGTTTTATCTAAACAATCAACCGCATTTTGGATCAGGTGAAAGAGTAATCCATCGGGAGTTGTTTGGATAGTTGTTCTTTCGGCGTAAGACAACTCGGAAAAACGGTCATAGATTGGCGATGGCTTGACTTCGGTGAACTCCACGATCCGTCCCGAGTCACGAATGAAGAGCTCGCCTCTTTCGCCAAGCAAACGGATCTCGAAAATACCATATTGGCTGATGTCTGTCGATTGCAGACAGGCGCGAACACCGTCCTCGAATTCAAGCATCGCGTCTACCGCAAAATCTTCTGTTGATGAAGAATGCGTTAAGGGATTGCGCCGACCCCAACACTCAATCGCATCGCCAAAAAGATAGATCAGAAAATCCACCAGATGCGTGCCAATGCTTTTGATTCCTCCGGCATACCAACCGGTTACCTGATAAACTTTTCCTAGTTTTCCACTCTTGATATCGCGTCTTATCCCAGCGAGTACCGGATCAAAGCGCCGACTATGATTGACGAACAGCAAAGACCCGGAGGCCGCGCACGCCGCAATCATTTCCTGACCTTCACAGATCGAGATGGCCAGTGGTTTTTCGCAGATAACGATCGGTACTCTAGCCTGAGCCGCCCGTAAGACTTCTGAGTAGTGCGTATTGTGCCAAGTCGCGATGGAGACAATATCTGGCACCATGGTAGCAAACAACTCATTGCTAGTCTCAAAAATCGGAACGCCGGGAAATAGACGACGGGCGACGACTTGGCGCAGAGGATTTTTTTCCACTAATCCAACCAGCTCGGTTCGCGGATGAAGATTGTAGGCTTCGGCATGCGAGGCCGGTTTGGGACGGCGTCGGTCTTCCGCGAGCGAGAGCCCAATTCGTCCACAGCCAATGACCGCGGCGCGATATTTTTCGGAACTCATCGCTTACGCCTTTTTGTTGACGGCTTGATGCCGAACTCGATCATATCTTTGCGGTAGTATTGCTTATAATAACGCTCCCGCAAGATAGCCATTCGCACCGTGTCGTAGTAGCGGCTATTGCGATAGATGTCGTCTTTCAGTACACCTTCTTCATGATACCCGGCCGAGGTATAAGCGCCGCGGGCGGCACGATTTTCTGCCGTAAAGCCGAGCCAAATGCGGTGCAGATTCAAACGATCAAAACCGTAAAAGGTCAGAAGGCGAGTTACTTCCGTGCCCACACCCCGACCCCAGGATTTTTTTTCACCGATGATGATGCGGAATTCAGCGCGATGGCTTCGCGGGTGGATGTCGTAGAGCCCCGCAAAACCGATCGGCAATTGATTAGCTGGGCCACAAACCATAAAAACGACGTTCGCGGAATTTCCAAGAATGCCATCTACCACGGAGCGAACTTGTCCGATGCTTTGCGGAACCTGACCAGAGAACATCAGGCGAGTTACCTCGGGGTCGTTCATCCACTCGGCAAGTACTGCAATATCGGATTCCTCCACAGGCCGTAGAAAACATTGTTCGCCTCTCAAGAACCTTGTTTTGGTTGCTGTCATGAATTTTCCTTTCTGGTTTAACTTAGTGTCAAAGAACCCACCTAAAGGTTTTTTGTCCTTTTCGGTTGCCAATTATAACTATAAGTTTTCTGATTTTTGTTACTTTTTTCTTTTGAAATAGCGCGAGTGTTTTTTATACCCCACAGATAAAAACACCCCCGGGAAAGGGGGTGTTGACACTAGTTGAGTCCGCCGGCGAGAACTGTTGCCGGTCCGTTGGGATTCGACAAGTTGTCGTCGGTCATATCCGCCGGGGCGCTGTAGAAGCGATCCTTGAACTCCTGCTGGAGGCGCTCAAAAATACTGTCGCCTGTTGAGGTCATCTTTTCGGCTTGCATGATTTCCGACCAGCGATTTTTCTCGAATCGAACATACATGTTGAAAGTGCGCAGGAAACCCTTGATCTGATCCTTGGTGAAGCCAGGCATGTCGAGCACGGGCTCGTTGGGATTGATGGGGCAAATCAAATCTGCCGGAATGTAGCCCTTTTGAACCGCGAGCGCATGCAGCCTCGTACCGTGATAAGGCATGAAGATTGAAGCGCGAGCGGTGTCGAGCGGCATCTGCCGGCAAAGTTCAATCGTGTCCCAGGCCAATTCCCGGGTTTCTGTGGGAAGACCAATGATGTTATTCAGCGTGTGCGGAATCTTAAATTCACCAAGAAGCGCTATCTTTTCGATGGCGATGCTATTGGGATAGCGACGATCAACGACTTCGCGCCGAAACTTCTCGTTCCCATGCTCCAAACCAAGATCCATGCGATGCACGCCAGCCTCTTTGAGGCGACGCACGTTTTCACGCGTCAACGTTTCCAGGCGAGTCTGACACCAGAAGGGCAGCTTGATGTCCTGATACATTTCACAGAAGGCATCAAATTCATGCGTCGTCCAGGCAAGGAAGGTATCCGCCCAGAAACCGATGTAGTTGGCGCCCCAATTCTTGATGACGTGAAGCAACTCCTCGCGGATTTTCGACATTGACTTCTTGCGGAAAAATTGCTTACCGGTCGCCTCCTCGTAGAGGCGGTCTTGATCCGGCGAGTTGCAGAAGGTGCACTTGTAGGGACAGCCCCGATGAGTTTCCACCTGAAAGAGTCGCCAGACCTTGCCGCCGCGCGGTTGAAGGTGGCGAGTATCTTCGAAGATGGAAAGATCGGGTAGCGGATTGTCGTCGGGATTTATCGGATCACCGGGAGCATTCCGAATGACTCGTCCATCATGGTCCTTGACCCAAATGCCGGGAATCTTGGTGCGGTCTTTTCCGGAATTCATCGCGTTGCACAATTCAACGAGCGCTCGCTCACCTTCGCCCACGCAAAGCATGTCAATTCTTGGAAAGGACATAGCCAGGTCCGGAGCGAAAGTGGCAAACACACCACCCAGAAGAACGGGCAAATTCGGAGGCGCGTGCTCCAGATAACGGAGCGCCATGGGAAACATACTTTCGGTCGCGGTTACGGCGATCAGATCAGGATTGAAGTCCCTGATTTTTTTCTCGAAGTCTTCAAACCCGTCGGTGGCTTTGATGGGGTGTTTGATGTCACAGGGGCGAACGATCAAATTTTGCTTTTTGGCGCGGTCGATATCAACGAGTTCAGTTGTGGTCCCGTAGTAAGTTGTGTCGAACAAGTTCACTTCAAAACCAGCGTCTTTCAAAATTCTGGAGAATAGAGCGAGCGCGGTCGGAACCAGTGTTTCTATCCGGATATTCGGATAGAGCATTAGCACGCGAAACATGATATCCCCTTTTTTAAGTTGTTTAGGTGCGAGAATTCTTTCACCGCCAATTTACAGTTGGCGGAGCGGCAAAATTACCGCTACAGGATTATAACTCTCTCATAAGGCTTTTTGTTTTACAAGGACATATATAGTGGAGCGAGGTCTAATAAAAAAGCCCCCGCCTAGCGGGGGCTGGTCTTACTTACAGATCTACTCGAACACCGTTGCCTTCGGCACTCTGGCGAAGAGCGGCTAAGACTGTGAGAACGGCGACACCGTCTTCGCCGATACTCGCCGGCTTGGCCTTTTCATCCAAACAGGCGATGACATTTTCTAAGAGCGGAGTGAAAAAACTTTCCGATTCCACGCTTTCACTGTGGCGAGTGGCGTAGTCCAACTCGCGAAAGCCGGAGTAGAGTCTGGAATCTGCGGCTAAAACAATTTCTGCGGTGCGTCCAAGGTCACGAAGCGTCAGGGTACCAATAGTCCCAACGAACTGGATTTCGAATGTACTCCAGCTTTTGCGATCAACCGACTGAATCACCGCGTGAACATCATCTTGGAAACCAAGGATGGCATCCGCGCAGTAGTCGCCGGGAAACTGATTCCAGGCCTTCTTGTTGTGAACCCCCATCACCCATTCAACTTCGCCGAGAAAAAAACGGAAAAGATCGACTAGATGCGTTCCCATTTCGTAGAGACCCATGGCATAGAGACCGCGTACCTGCTGAATCCTGCCAATCACCTGCTCATCCACAATTTGCCTTCGCACTTTTTGAACGAAGGGTAGAAAGCGACGAAAGTGATTGACGAAGAGCAAGGAGCCGGATTCTTTGCAAGCCGCTATCATTAGTCCGCCATTTTCAATGCTATCGGCGATCGGTTTTTCGCAGATGATAGCGGGGACTTTGGCGGCGGCGGCGGTCAATACTACCGGCACATGGGCTTCGTTCGCGGTTGCCACCGAGAGAATGTCCGGAATCTCTTTCTTAAATAATTCTTCGATGCTAGCAAACACCGGAATCTTCCAGCGCTCTTCGGCATAGCGACGCTTTTCCGCATCAATTTCAACGAGTCCGATCAGTCGGACCCGAGAACTTCCCAGATGCATTCCAACATGGCTGGCTGGCTTCAGGCGTTTGGGGTCGGCTTCGGCTAACATGCCGATGTTGCCGAGACCCACCACCGCGGAGCTGTACACACGTTCGGTCATAGTAGTTCCTTTGCTTTGTTAAGGAGCCACAAAGATCTGAAAGACCCTTGTATGTTTTGCAACTTCGCCAACACTTTCCAGGTTACTAGAGAGCTTTCTTTAACGCTCTTTCGTCTAGATTAAAAGGATATTTGGTCTTGTCAATGTGATGATTGTTGATTTTTATGAGCGACGGATTTTTTTTGAGAAAAGAAATAATCTGTCGCATGTTGGGATTAATATTTTTACCACTTAAGAAGTGGCTATATATTTTGTTAATCAACTCCAAATCCTCCGGGTAGTCTACCGAAAGCCGGATGTGACTAAAATCTTGCCGCGACTTAATTATATATACAGGAAACTTTTTTGGATGCCGACTGACATAGAGCATGAAAGCTTCTCGCTCGTCTTCGCTTTTTAATTCTTGATCTAAAACTAACATTGCTTCTCGGGAAATAATTTCGTAATTAACTCCCTGGGGAAATTTTTTAGAAAGATGAGTGGAGACGAAAGATATTTTGGGAAACCGTTTACGGAATTCACGAATACCGAAATCAATTAGTTCCGGATCAATCAGCGGAGAATCTCCCACGATACGAACTAGAGCGTCTCCGCCGCACTTCTTGAAGACTTTCTGATAACGAGCGATTAGATCGGCCTCCGATCCACCAACGCAGAGTACGCCAAAACGAGTGGCGATTGGTTGGAGTATCGGCAGGTCTTTTTTCGCGGTAGCGACAACAAAGACATCGGTTTCTTTGGATCGGGTTACACGTTCTAAAACCCGGACTATGAGTTGTTGACCAGCGATGTCGCGCAATGCTTTTTCCGGCAGGCGTTTTGAACCAAGCCGAACTTGTATCGCCGTGATTATTTTTAGCGGTGTCTTGCTCGCTCTTTTAGGATTCATGACTTGATTGCTCCATTGTTTTCTCCTTCCATTTCTGATAACTGGCCACCTCTTTAAAATTAGCGACGTGTCCTTTTTTGAGGTAGCGGTTAATCTTAACGAGCTCCTTTTTGATGAGATGCTGACGCGTTCCGTGGCTGGACGGTTCAAACCAAGACAGACCACGCACGGGGTGGTTGATGAGATACAGGTTGTAGCCGGCTTCGTTCATGGCTTTAATGAAGGTGGCATAGACGCGTGGCTGATGGTAGAGCGGAGCCGAAATAATGGCACTCTTCCAGTTATTTTTTTTAGCAAGTTTTACGAATTCAACCGCCTGTTCTCGGGTGCTGATCGAACGAGGCTCAATGATGATATTTTCTTTAAGTATATTAAGTTTCTTTAATTTTTTGATGACAGCGGGAAGCCGGGCTAACTTTCCCGGATTGCGCTTAGTTTCTCCAGTCACAATTAACTTCTTGATCAGATCGCTGTGATGGAGCCCCGCCATCACTTCGGGTCGCGAGGAGCCGTCGCCCTCAATAAAGACACCGACGTCGGAAGAGATCGGTTCATCATTAACGGCAAAGCCAAAAAGCTGGGCGTATTGTTCTTGGGTCATATTTTAGACGAAGTGGTCGCTGATTAGAACCGTGTCGGCGGTTACATCGTTTTTAATTACCTTGCCAATAAGGGTGGATATCGCGTAAGGAGGGATGCCTGTACCCGGACGCTTAACTACAAAGGTACCGTCGCCGAGCATGACTTGAGTAATAACGGTACCGCCTTTAATCATTCGCCCCGCGACGACACTACGACGAGCTTGGGCTCGGGCTTTGAGTTCAACTTTGGAATCAATATCTTTAGACGCAGACGAACCTAGAACTTGAGGAAATTTTCCTTGCTCAATTTTGGCTACCGCTGCTTGGTAGCTCAAGCCAAAGGCGACGCCGATTTTTTTGGACTCGTTCTCCCGGACGCGCCGGACAAGTTCGGTAAATTCTTTTTTACCGATGCCAATATCGTGATCGGGGCTGTCGCCGACCTTATCGTCCCCCGCCGCATGACCCGGGGTATGCGTGAAATGTTTTTCAATCATGACCGCGCCCAGCATGGCGGCGGCTACGTCGGCTTCAACTCCCGGCGTGTGATCGGAAAGGCCAATTAGACAGTCGGGAAATTCCTGCTCCAGGTTTTTCATCATGCGGAGATTGGCGTGTTCCAACGGGGTCGGATAGGCCAAGGTGCAGTGCAAAAGAATGATTTGATTATTGCCGGTGGATTTGATAACGCGCACCGCGGCGTGAATTTCTTCCATGGTAGCGGCGCCGGTTGATAAAATGACCGGCTTACCCTTGCTGGATACATAACGCAAGAAATCGTGATAGGTCAGATCGCCGGAGGCGATTTTGAACATCGGGGTACCAAGGGAGTCCAAATGATCAACCGATTCAAAATCAAAAGGCGTGGAGAAGGTAGCGATTCCTTTTTTTGTGGCGTAGGCGATGAGTTCGGCGTCTTTGTCGCGCGGGATGCCGTCAATTTTGTTAAAGGTTTCAATTTGAGATTCTTTGTAGGTATTGGGGTCGAATTGATAGCCTTGGGCGTCGCCGTGAACAAACCAATAACGCTTGGCTTCTTTGGAGGCGAGTTTGCCGGCGGTGTAATGCTGAAATTTTATGGCGCTGGCCTTGGTCTCGGCGGCGGCATCAACAAGCTGTTTGGCCTTATTAAAATCCCCATCGTGATTAGCTCCGGCTTCGGCCACGATAAAACAGGGATGATTTTTGCCGATTTTGATTGGGCCAAGATTAATTTCTAGCATAGATATTTTACTCAAAAAAATTTAAGGGTTGGCGATCTTTTGCGCCGTTTCCCACTTCTTCAGTTCGCCGGCGTTAGCGGATATTTTCTTGATAGCTTCCATAAAAGCATCAATGTGTTGGGTGGTGTGAGGCGGTTGGCACAATTTCGACATTACCAGCTCTTCCCCATAAAGACGCTCAGCTACCGGACACAACCCGGGTTTGTAATCTAGATTCGGGTGAGGAAATTCGCGAGAGATAAAAGGAAATTGAGTTCGGGGGAAGATTCTCTTGGCTTGGAAAATCGGCATCAGATAGAGCGGCTTTTGATAGCCTTCTTGCAAAGTAAAACCTTCAGCGGCCAGCGCCTTGGCGATAGTTGCGCGCTGGAGACCGATAATTTTAGTTTGCAGGCGCAATGGATAAAGATAATGAGCACTGACAGCGCCTTTGACTAATTCAAATGGAATCAACCATTTTATGCCAGACGCTTTTATTTTTTTTGTCAGATAGGCCGCGAGATGAATTCTACTCGCAATTAGATCATCTAACTTGGCCAGCTGGGCGCCCATAATCGCCGCGTGAAGTTCGCTTAGCCGAAAATTACTTCCCGCGACAAGTTCCCGCTCCTCCGGCTTAGTCTCCCAGATATCATCTACGACTGCTTCGCCATGATTACGAATCAGTTCGGCTCGGTAGGCATAGCCATCATCGTTCGTAGTGAGCATACCGCCTTCGCCAGATTGGATAATCTTGTGGACGTTAAAACTCCAAACGCCAATATCCCCGATCGTTCCCGCAAACCGCCCTTTGTATTTGGCGCCGGCCGCTTGGGCGTTGTCTTCAATAATTTTGAGATTGTGGCGCTTGGCGATGAGGCGCAAGGCATCGTAATCAGCCGGAGTGCCAAAGAGATTAACAACAAAAATCGCCTTGGTGCGAGAGTTTATTTTTTTGGCCACCGACTGCGGGTCAAGGCAATAATTTTTTTCATTTATATCCGCAAAAACCGGAACGGCGCCGTTAAACAGAACAGCTGTGGCTGTGGCCGGCATCGTCATCGGCGTGGTAATAACTTCGTCACCGGGACCGATACCGAGCGCGCCAACGGCGGCCTGGAGGGCGGTAGTGGCGGAGTTAAAGCTTATGGCGTGCTTAACGCCAAATTTTTTTTCAAAATTTTCTTCAAAGGCGCGAACCTCCGGACCGCCGCGAAAGCGATCGCCGGCGCGGCCCAAAAAACCTGAGAGGTTTTTGCTGTTCATGACCCGCAACGCGGCGGCTTTTTCCTCTGAACCGATGGTATTGTAGGCAGAAACCGATTTCTTTAGAGTCGGATTGCCGCCTAGAAGAGCTAGCTTATCTCGTTTAGTCATTGTTTTAATACAACCTCTGAAAGGGCTTATGAGGTTATCTGCCTTGCTACCTTAGTATTTTTTGTTTTGTTGCTCAACTTGTTGATTGATTTTTGCGAGTTCGGGACGGTTCCGCATCAAGGCAATAATATCCTTGAGGCGAAAGTTGGGATTTTGAGGAAAGAGTTCATTGTAGACTTGTTCGACTAGTTTGTAGTCAACATCTTCGTCTACGGTGAAACGATAGACAGAGAGGTCTTCGCTGTTTTTGAGTGTTTTCCAAACGTAGTGATCCGGAAAGCGCTTAAGGTGAATGGTCACGTGCTCGCGGTCAATTGGTTCGGTTGTCGTTTTCCAAAGACTCTCGAGAGTTGAAAAGCGGATGACTTCGATATCAAGTCCGCGGGGATAGGTGTGTTCGCCGATGTTGTTGGAGACATAATCCATTTTTGGATCGCTCAAAAAAAGTTCGATCGCCTGATCCATTACCTCGGGATCAAGACAGGGGTTGTCGGAGGTAACGCGAACGACGATGTCGGCGCTTACTCCCTTGGCCGCCTGGTAATAGCGATCAAGAACGTCTTCTTCGGAACCACGGGTCACACTTACTTTGGGATTATAATTTTTGACGAGGTCAACGATTTTTTCATCGTTTGGTTTTACGGTTGTTGCCACAACAATTTGATTGATTCGTTTTGACTCCAGCACACGATCAATCACGCGAAGCAGAATGGCTTTACCTTGGAGCTGTAAGAATACCTTATTCGGCAAGCGGGTAGAACCACTGCGAGCTTGGATAATGCAGACGATATTTGGCATACCAGTCTAACTTAATAAATGCCGTTGTAGTTTCCTAACTAATCTTTCTTTACGGCGATAAGTTTTTCGATTTCTTCAATCACTTTTAGGGTGGCGTGGTTTTTGGTGTATTGGTCAATGAGTGATTGATTAATTTCTTGTTTGGCTTTGCCCAATAATGTTTTGGTTAATATTTTTTTGAAGTCGCCGTAATTGTAGGCGAAATGAGAAAGGCCAAGTCGATTGCTGATAAGCGGATCAGGCAGTCGGGCGGGATGGGGTTGATAACTGATAACAATCTTACCGCCAAGCGCCGCTTCGAAAAGCGCCATGGAGGTCATACCAACTACCAGTCGGCTTTCGGCTAAAGATTTTTCGAGGGTGTCTTTGCTGTCCAGTTCAATTTTAATTGAAGTCGGTTTTACTAGGGCATCATATTTGGCGCGGTTTTGAGTGGCGGGATGAAATTTGACTATAACTTTTCCAGCGAAGCCCATTTCCGAAAGCGCGCGGATTAAATCACGCATGACTTCGATTTCGTCAAAACCCATATTTTCGTGGAACCCCTCGTGATAGAGACCGGAAAAACCCTGATCAATAAAAACGATGTTCTGATTTTCCACCGGCGGCGGGGGGAATATTTTGAAACTTTCAAAATGAGGGTTGCCGGTGATGACAATTTTCTCTTCCGGAAATCCTTCGGCAATCATTTCGCGCTTAGCTAGATCATCCATGACCAAAATTAAATCGGGTAGGTCGACTGCTTTGGCTTTGCCTTTCGCGGCAAAACTAAATTGGAGATTGTAGTTAATCCAAAAATCAATAATGGCGACGGTGGGAATTTTTTTGGCTTGAGCGATTTTGAGAAGCTTCTTTTCAATGGTCAGGCCGCTACTTGTTCCGGTTAGAATTACATCGGGTGCGACATCCACAACCAACATTTCAAGTTCGGCGTCGCTTAAGGTGTCGGCATCAGCATAGCGATACTGGCGCTGATCCAATAATTTTTTGGCCGGGCCGTGTACCAGACAAGTGACTTCGTAGGACGAATCTTGAAATAATTTACCGATAACCGGTATGAGTGAGTCCATGCCGCCGGCATCATGGGCGGCGATAATGATTTTTTTGGTTAGTTTCATAAGACGACGGTGATTAGACACTGATTTACCCATAAAAAAAATCGAGGTTAACTTCACGATAACATGAACTACCAGAGCTGACTATAAAAAAGCCCCGGTAAGGGGCTTAGGTGTTCACTGATAGCTTGGCTTCAACAGCATTTTGAACTTCTACTGGAGCCCAGGAAAAGTAGTTGGCACCTTCGTTGGATTGCGATTTAGGAGACAACACTCCATCTGCCAGTCTTTGTACGGCATCAATCATCAGACGAACACCGGCGATCATTGCGCTGACACGAATCTCTAGCAGCGACATTCCTTTTTCGTAGGGCACTTCTTCCATTAGAAGAATGGGGCCAGTATCAATGCCATCATTTACCAGATGGCAGGTGGTTCCGACTGGATCGCCGTGATATATCGCCCAGCGAACTGAATCAACACCACGATACTTTGGCAGAAGACCCGGGTGAGAGTTAACCGCGCCAATCCTCGCCGTTTCAAAAATTTTTTTCTTGATGATCGTGGATCCGTCCAACAAGATCAAATCTGGGCTATATTCCAGCAAGCAACGAGCGACGGCGTCGTTGTTCAGATTTCCGGTTTGAACCACTATCGTCGTATGATCTGCCGCTGCGTTTTTCTTTCGGAGCAAGTTGAGCGCTTCTGCAAAAGTTGGCGGATTGTGAAAGTCATTTCTGAGGTAGACCTTTTCTTTGTTGGCTCGTTCACCTATTTCAACGATCACTAGACCTATTTTCACGGCTGGTTCGGCTTTCAAAGCGTGCAGTAGAATCTCTCGACCGACAATGTTTTCTTCGGTCATGAGGAGGGCAATTTTCATGGAGATCTCCGATTGTAAAGGTACAAACTTCATAGACCCAATCGCGGGTTCTATTGTTAACGCTTGGTCAGATGCGTATAGTTACATCAAGGAAATGAAACAACTAATTGAGGACTTATATCTAAAGCGGCGCGACTTGGTTTCAGCTGGTTTTGATGAAGCTTTGGAATACATCGGCCGGCAAATTCCGCTTAAGATTCTGCGCTACTCCAGCGGAACCGAATGCTGGACTTGGAAAGTTCCGGAACGCTGGAGTGTGCGCGAGGCTTATATCGCAACCACATCCGGTCAGAAGTTGCTTGATTTGAAAGATCATCCACTGCACGTGATTTCATATTCCTTGCCGATCAACCGCGTTGTGTCTCGTGAAGAACTTTTGACACATATCCATACTCGACCGGATCGCCCGAACGCCATACCTTATGAGTTTAAATATTATGAGCGCGATTGGGGATTTTGCTTACAACATGAAAAGTTGCCTCAATTCACTGAATCGGAATATCGCGTGCTAATTGACTCATCTTTTGAGCCAAGCAACTTAAGCGTTGGCGAATGTCTGATTAAGGGCAAAACAGAGGAGACGATTGCTCTAGTGGCCCACCTTTGCCACCCGGGACAAGCCAATGACGATCTTTCGGGCGTGGCGGTTTTGGTTGATCTAGCGAAGGAGCTCGCCGTTAAAAAACCGCATTTTACTTATCGCCTTCTGTTCGTTCCAGAGACTATCGGTTCCATTGCTTACTTGAGTCAAAACGAAAAATTGGTTCCGGGTTTTAAGGCGGGAATCTTTTTGGAGATGCTCGGCAATAACCAGCCCTTCGCTTTGCAACACACTCTTCAGGGAAAGACTTATCTTGATCGAGTGGCACAAGCAGTTCTTGCAACCCAAGCGCCGAATCATATTATCGGACCATTTCGCTCCATAGTCGGCAACGATGAAATGGCTTTCAATGGACCGGGCGTGGATGTACCGATGATCTCACTTAGCCGGGCCAAGCCCGGATTTCCTCATTACCCCGAATATCACACTAGCGACGATACTCCGGCGATTATCACCGAGGAACGTCTTGTGGCTTCACGCGATTTGGTTTTGGCCGTGCTGCGCGTGATTGAAGAAGACTATGTTCCGCAGCGTCTTTTTAAAGGACCGGTTTTCCTTTCGCGATATGGTCTTTGGGTAGACTGGCGGAATAATAAAAAACTCAACCAATTTCTGGAGCAAATTATGTTGCGACTTGAGGGCCGGCAGAGTGTTTTTGAGATTGCCGAGGAATTAGGAATGGAATTTTCCGTGGTCAAAGACTATCTGGATAAGTTCGTGGAAAATGGATTGATCAGAAAATTACCTCTCGTTTGGCGTTAGTTTAGGACTTCTTCTTGGTTTTGCTTGATTTTTTAATCGGTGCCCAGACATTTTTCTTTCGCCAGGCGTAAGTCGTCCGCTCCCCTTGCGCGATGAATTGTGGATTGTTGGCGTACCAATCATAAGTTCGTCGGAGGCCGTCTTCCAAGGAAACGCGCGGTCTGTAACCAATTATTTTTTTCATTTTCGCGGTGTCTGCTACTCGCCGTTTGATTTCTATTAAATTTCTTTTGTTTAACAAGGATGGCTTAAGCTTCTTTCCGGAGATTTTGATGATTTTGTTGGCTAGCTCAAGAATGGTAGTTTCCCGGCCGGTGCCAAGATTGATTGTTTCTCCGGTGGTCTTGTCATTTAAAAGTCCTTGAATCGAGGCCTCGATGTTGTCATCGATATACATGAAATCCCTGGTTTGTTTGCCGTCGTAAAAAATGGTCGGTGGTATATTCTGCAAAACCTGGGAAATAAATACCCCGGTCACAAAGCCATACATTGAGCTTGCTTGTCGCGGACCATAAGCGTTGAAGAAGCGGTAGATAACAACCGGCACCCCAGATAATTCCCAGTGGCTCCGGAAAAAATTCTCCCCGGCTGACTTAACCAGCGCGTAGGGCATTTTGATGTCGTAATAGGAATTTTCCTCGTGCAGAGGCATCTTTTCTTGGTTGCCATATATTTCGGAAGAAGAGGCGTAGGCGATTTTTTTAATCTTGTGCTGAAGCGCGAGTTCCAAGATGTGCTTGATGCCGTCAATATCTTTCAAAACTTTTAGTGGTTCTTCAATGGTCCGCTGAACCCCCACCAGAGCGGCGTAGTGAAAAACATAATCAACCGGACCATGGCTAAAGGCTTTTTTAATATCCTTCATTTCATTGGCATCGCCTTTGATAAAGATAAAATTTCGGTCATCTTTTTTTGAGTCAATGTATTCTTGGCGGCCAGTTGATAGATCGTCAAAGCAAATGACTCGCGCGCCATAGCTTAAGAGGCGATCTATTAAGTGAGAGCCGATAAAACCGGCGCCACCGGTAACTAGAACGGTCTTGCCTTTTAGTTTTTTCGCGGGGTTAATCATGGATTTGGTAGGGGTAGTTTAGGTATTCGCGACTGACCTGTAAAGATTGGCTGTTTTTTGGGCGGTTGTTTCCCATTTGAATTCGCTAGCACGCTTCTGGCCACGTTCAGCGATTGCATGGCGGACTTCTGTTCTAACCGATGCTAGCGTCCTGATTGTTTCGGCGATCTTTATGATGTTATAGGGATCAACGAGCAAGGCCGCACCCCCGGCGATTTCGGGTAAACAAGAGCGATCTGAAGTTATGGCCGGAATTCCCGAAGCCATTGCCTCAACCAGAGGGAGGCCGAAGCCTTCGGAGAGCGAAGCAAAAATAAAGAAATCAGAGGCCGCATACAGGCACGGTAAATCGATTTCTTCGACGAAGGGAATTATTTTGATGAATTTTTCGGCTTGGAGGCGTTTAACGGTTTCTTCAACGAGATGAGAATAAACTGGCTCATGTTTAGAGCCAACGATTATTAGTTCGTGCGGAAAATTTGCTTCACCCTTAGCTTTTACAAAAGCCTCAATCGTGCGATGGACATTTTTATGCGGATCAAGGCGACTGACGCAGAGCACATATGGCGAGGCAACGCCGTACTTATGATGGAGTTTTTTTTGCGCTTCAATTCTTTCTTGATCGCTAAGCGAATGATACACCGAATCAACGCCCGGATAGATAACTTCGGTTTTTTCTCTCCTTAATTTATAGTAACGGACAATTTGCTCTCGACCGGTTTTGGAGTCGGCAATGGCCGAATCAATCCAGTACTTTCCCCAATGTTTTATTAATCCGCGATTAAATTTAGTGAAGGCAGTTTCGAAGATGGGAATCGAATCGTCGTCTGGCGCGCCATGAAAAGTAACGATAATTTTTTTAGTCTTTCCCAATAATTTTAACAGCCAAAAAAATGGATGGAGCGCGGGACGGGGAATGTGGATAATGTCGAAGCGTTCTCGGGTAGTGACAAAGAATCTAAGGTAAGAAAAAAAGCCGGAGAATTTTGCCGTGTGTATTTTGGGGACTACGACTTTGAGAAACTTTTTAAATTCCACAGGAAACTCGGTTTCGGATTTATGAATCAAGACAACATCGATTTCGGGCGTATGGCTTTTCTGAAATTCACCGAGTAAGCGTCGCAAGACAAGCGCGGTGCCCATGGCGGAACGAGCCAGGTCATCAGCAAAAATTCCTACTCTGATTTTAGACATAATTGGCTTCAACGAGGGCGCGGACGGTTTTGCCAATATAGTGCGCATCGGAGAGCGACATGACGGGCGTGAGCGGCAAAGAAAAGATACTTTCGGAAATGCGAGTGGTATGCGGGAGTGTCGCCGGATCATGCTTTAGGGTTCGCTTAAAGTGGGAATGAAGATGAATGCCCTTGTAGTGAATCGCGGCGCCGATGTTGTGCGATTTGATGAGTGAGACCATCTCATTGCGGTCTATTTTGAATTTGGGCAAATCCATAACCAATGTATAGAGGTGAAGCGCGTGCTTGTTTTTCTGGTCGTTGGGTTTTTCCTGAAGTGAGATGCCTTGGAGGTTGCCAAAATACTTCTCGTAAACTTTGGCGTATTCTTCCCGCTTCTTTTGCATGGCGTCAAATTTTTTGAGCTGAACCAAGCCAACCGCCGCCTGAATATCGGTCATGTTGTATTTGTAACCGCGGCTTACGACTTCGTAGAGAATCAACTTGGTGCCGCTCTTGTAGCGTTTCCAGGCCTCGTTATCCATGCCATGCAAACTCAAAACCTCCAGCTTGCGGGCGAGTTTTTTGGAATTAGTCGTAATCATTCCCCCTTCGATTGAGGTCAGATTTTTGTTGGGATAAAAACTAAAAACGGCGAGGGAGTTTTTGAAGCCGCCGATGCGCGTGCCCTGGTAAACGGTACCCATGGCGTGAGCCGCGTCTTCAATCACGAATAAGTTGTGTTTCTTGGCGAGCGCAAAAATCGCCTTTAGGTCGCAGGCCAAGCCGCCAAAGTGGACCGGCATAATGGCCTTGGTCTTTTTGGTAATGGCGCGCTCAATCGCTTTCGGGTCAAGGTTGTGCGTTTTTGGATCAACATCAACCAAGACCGGCGTAGCTCCGGCGTATTCAATGGCATTGATAGTGGCGGCAAAAGTTAGCGAGGGCGCGATGACTTCGTCGCCCGGGCCGACGCCAACCGCTTCGAGCGCGATGTGGAGTCCGCCGGTGCAATGACTGACCGCGACCGCGTGTTTGGCACCAACATATTTCGCGAATTCCACTTCAAACTCTTTAACTTTGGGGCCGGTGCCGATCCAGCCGGATTTCAAGACTTCGGTTACGGCGCGAATCTCATCTTGGCCGATAGACGGTTTGCCGAAGACGATGAACTTTTTGGCTGGTTTTAGGCCGATATCTTTTTTCATGACCTACTTACAACCAGGGGCGGTGGTGGCTGGTTTCCGCCTCCAAAGAGTTCTTAAACGCGAGTTTTTTGCCGAAAGGCTTCAATTAGCACCTGACCAAGTTTTTTCATTGATTGCTCCAGAGTTCTGTCTTGATATCTCCGATAGGCCTCTGCTGCCATTTTTTTGCCGAGCGTGGGATCATTTAGCACCCGCAAAATGTTTTTTGCTAGAGCGTGCTCGTCTCCGGGGGGCGAGAGCAAGCCGGTTTCTTCGTGCTTGATGACATCGGGAATGCCGCCGGTGTCCGAGGCCACGATGGGAATTTTGGAAAAAAAAGATTCAAAGAGAATTAATCCCTGACCCTCGTAGATAGAAGGAAAAGCGAAGACATCGCTACCCATCAAAAGATGCGGGGTGTCTTTGCGCGTGCCGAGGAATTTTAGGTGATCGCCGAGATTTAGTTTTTCGGCTTCGGCCTTCAAGTTCTCTTCCAAACCACCGGAGCCGACAACGAGCGCGTAGGCCTTGGGTTCGCGTTCAATAACTTCTTTCATGGCGCGAATCAGAAAGATCTGGCCTTTTTGCTCCACCATCCGACCGATGTTGACGATGATTTTGGCGTCGCTTGGCAGACCAAACTCATGCCGAAATTTTTGCGGATCGGGCGGGTTTAGAAAGCGGCGATGATCAACGGCGTTAGTCGGCACGAGGACGATTTTTTCTCGCGGAAAGCCGACAACATTAACGCCGTAATCGGTTACGGCTTGAGTGGTGGAAATACAGACATCGGTAATTTTGGAAAGCTGGTGATCAATCCAGGTGTACCACTTGGGCAGAGTCGGAATAATGTTTTGAATTTCGGTAACGATAAGCGGAACACCGGCGAGCTTGGAAGCAATACGACCGATGGTGTCCGCAACAAAGAGCTGGCTAAAAACTATGTCGAATTTTTCGCGTTTGAGATAACGATAGACCTTGAACCACTGGGCTATCTGCCAGGGACTTTTCATTTTGAAGGCGCGATAGGGAGTCTCTGGTCTAAGTTCGCTCCGATAAAAATCGCCGTCTTTGGTGTCGAGGAGGGTGGCAACATGAATGTCAAAAACCTGATGGTCAAGCATGGCGGCAAAATCAATCACCAAGCGCTGAACGCCGCCGACGCCAAGGTCGTTGGTCAAGAGGAGCAGTTTGAGACGCTGGTTTGGGTTTGCCATAACTTGGTTTTGAATACTGGCAATTCTATGCCGAAAGCAAAAAAAAGACCACCTTTTTGGGTGGTCTTGCGTGCCTACTTGTTGAAGCCGTATTGCTTCCAGACGTGGTAGATCAGCTTCATGTCCTGCAGACGAAAGCCAACACTCTCGTAGAGGCGTGAGGCTTGGTAGTTGTTGCCCTGCGTATCAACGGTGACGAACTCGGCACCCTGTTCAAAGCACCAGTCAATACTCTTTTCACTCATCGCGCGACCGAAGCCTTGGCCACGAAAATCGGAATGGGTGGCCACGAGCACTACCTCGCCGTGACGAACTTTTTGCCCGTCTTTTTCTTCTTCAACAATCTTGTTGCCGATAAAACCAGCCACCCAGCCATTTTTAAGGGCGATGACGGTTTTGACCGGAAGATCGGTTGGGGTCTTGGGCTTAATGAAGTTGCCCGCCCAAATCTCGTACATATCGGCGACATAGGGGCGAAAGCGCTCATCGAAATGAAAACGACTGACAACCGAAAGATCGCGGGACAATACCTTGACTTGCGCCACCTGCTCCGCGTTATCCGGATTCAAGAAGCGAATTTCCGCGGGAATCGTTCCTTGCCGCCTTTGCGGTTCTTTCGGGAACCAATCTTTCTTCGTGAGTGCGTAGCTCATTCGGATGTCGCCCAAGAAAAACTGATTTCGAGCGGCTGCTTCGCGCGAGTGTACATCGCTTGCGTCGAGCATCGCATAGACGCAGTCAAACTTTCCTGCAAAGAACTCTTGGCGAAAGCTCTTTTCTTGATCGGGGTCGGCGATGGTGGTCGGCAGGTACCGACCAATTTTCACCTTGAAGTGGTTGGAATCCCAGGGCAGTTCTTTTATGAGTTGGGACATGGTTTGATGTTACTCCTTTTTTTGGTTATGGCCCACAACCAAAAACGCGGAAGAATTAGGCCGGCAGGCCCAACAAATGCCCCACTTGTGGTTTCTTTCATCACATTCACAAAATCCAACAGGACAAGACAAGGCGTTACCAAGATACAGACTGTGATTTTTATGGCGCGCATACCAGACTCCTTTCTGGAAGAGTTGATTTTTCACGATTTCAAAGAACGGCCTTAGTTTGCCGCAAATTTGTTTTTACGTCAAGCTATGTCGGGTGCCGACCACAAGACCTTTTTGAAATCGGAGAGGATGCGAGCGTGGTTGTTGAAGGCGATTTTTTTAGGGAGCTTCGTGAGCGGGAACCACCTCCCCTCTTCGGCGTCGTCGGCGGGAACAACCTTGTCGGTCTTGGCAACGGCGTAGTAGGCGATGCTTAAAATGTGTACCGGATCGAACTTGGCCGGATAGTATCCGGGATAGATTCCGACGATGCGCTTAACGGCAATATCTAAACCGGTTTCTTCTTTAATTTCGCGGCGCAGGGTTTCTTCCGGGTGCTCCCCCCAATCCATAAAGCCGCCGGGAAAGTCCCACCAACCCTTGTAGGGGTCTCGGCCGCGGCGGGTGAAGAGAATTTTATCCCCATGCATAATGAGGCCACTGACGGTGGGTCGCGGGTTTTGATAATTCACGAAAGGACACTTGGCGCAGGCGAGGTGGCCGTTTTTTTCGCGGAGATTTCCAGCGCAGACGGAGCAGAATTTGTAGGCTGATAAATGAGCCATGTTATTATGATAAACATCTGCTCGGGAGATAAAGTAACATAATTTTTATGCTTCAACCCAGTTTTTATAAAGACGACGACGCTAGACCCTCGACTCCGATCTTTTTACCGGAGAAAACCTACGCAAGTGTGCTGGATTCTTTGATTATAGTTTCCGCAGATATAATCCCGATTGACCGAGAGCGAAAAATTGTTTATCTCGCGACGCGCAAGGTTAAACCCTGTAGTGGCTTATGGCTGATTGGCGGCCGGATGTTTGTTGGGGAAAACGAAAAGGCGGCGGCGGCGCGATGTTTTGCCCGAGAAACTTCTCTCAAGATTCCCGACGAGCGATTTGGCTTTGTTTCGATGCATCGATATTTTTTTCGCGATCGGAAGGAGGCGCCACAAAATCACGCCACGGATCACTTGGCTTATAATTTTACGATCAAGCTTACACCGACAGAGATTCGGGAAGCGGGTTCTCATCTGGATCCGGAAGAATATGAAGCATCCAAAGGACTGATCGCCTTTGACCGACAAGAACTTATCAGCGCCGGCGTGCACCGGGCGATATTGGATTTGTACGATACTATTTTTCTCCAGGCGGATTTTTTCTAAACGCCAGTAGTCTTGGATTCCGGTTTCAGATCATCGCTCGAGATTATTTTCATTGTCGGCAAGGGAACAATGAAGCGCCCACCGGAAGCCAGATATTCTTTTTCCCGATTTATAAATTCTTTGAGAAAAGCCCAGGGGAGAACCAAAAAGTGGTCAGGTTTCTCTTCACGAGCCTGCGCCTCCGAGATAATGGGAATATTTGTACCAATGGTCTTCATTCCCCATTTGACCGGATTGCGTTCGGCGGCGGCGGTGATAACTTTTGAATCCAACCCAAAAAACTGGAGTAAGGTGTTGCCGCGGTTGGAGGCGCCATAGATGTAAACTTTCCGACCCTGTTTGGTTTCGGAATTTATGAAAGAGGTAACTTTTTGGCGAATGTCATGAACTCGTTTTACAAACTTATCGTAAACTGGGCGCTTGTTTAATCCCATCTTTTTTTCTGTAGCGAGAAGTTCGGCTCGCCGCTTCTGGCGCCCTTGTCGCTCGTTGCCGACCATACTTCCTTGATGACGAATATAAACACGGAAGCTACCGCCGTTAATCGGATTTAGTTCTACATCGAACACTTCCAAAGCGTGCCGTTTCAGCAAATATTCCAATGAGAGCAAGGAATAATATTCCAAGTGTTCGTGACCGATATTGTCAAAAGCATTCAAAGTCAACATAGAAGCGAGATAGTTCATCTGGATTATGAAGATACCTTTTTGGTCCAGAATTTTTTTGACGCTCGACACGAAAGCATTGGGGTCGTCTAAGTCGTAAAACATAGCAATAGCGGTGACTACTTTGGCTTTTTTGCGACCATAAGCCTTAGTGAAAGGCGTTGATCCGAAGAATTCATTGAAAACTTTGGTGGCGATTTTTTTAGCGAGAGGTACCAGATTTTTTGCCGGTTCAAAACCAACGCGCACCAAGCCCGGCGTTTGATATGATTTGAGTAGCGTTCCGTCGTTGCAGCCAATATCAACAACAATATCCCCCTTTTTTGGATTAGTGATTTTTTCCGCGGTTTGCGCGATGTTAGCGAGTTCATCGGTCATGGTTTTGTTCATCCCCGAAAAATACCAGTAAGTTCTATACATTTTCTCCGGGGAAACTGTGTGGCGAAGTTGCAAGAGTCCACACCCTCCGACACTAACATCGCAAAGCACCAGTTCTAAAGGATATTTTTTTTCGTCTTTTAGCTTGTCATGGCTCTCAATAAAATTAGACACGTATTGATCCCCCAACGACAAAATATCGACAAGTGGAGCAAAGCCACAGGAACGACAATTATTAACCGCTCGACACAATTCAGGATTATTTTTTGAGACCATTGCTTTTTTCATATTTATTATTTGGATATCTTTGAAGAAGAGAGAGCCGCGAGATCGGCATCAACCATCATTTGCACCAATTTTTCAAAACCGACTTTCGGTTTCCAGCCGAGTTCACGCCGGGCTTTACCGGCATCACCTCGGAGATAATCCGTTTCCGCTGGTCGGAAAAACTTCTTATCAATTTTTACGTACTTTTTTGGATCGAGTTTAAGATACTTGAATGTTGCCTGTACAAAATCTTCTACCGAATGCGTCTCCCCGCTCGCGATAACATAATCTTGCGGTTTTTCCTGTTGCAACATGAGCCACATTGCTTCAACATAGTCGCCGGCAAAGCCCCAATCACGTTCAGCGCTAGTGTTGCCCAGGCGCAATTCCTTGGCTAATCCCAGCTTAATTTTGGCTGCTGTGTGGGTAATTTTTCGAGTTACGAATTCCAAGCCGCGGCGGGGAGATTCGTGATTGAATAAAATTCCCGATACCGCGAACATACCATAGGATTCCCGATAATTAATCGTTATCCAATGACCATAGAGTTTAGCCACGCCGTAAGGGCTGCGCGGATGAAAGGGAGTACCTTCGTTTTGCGGAGTTGCCCGAACTTTGCCGAACATTTCCGAAGTGGAGGCCTGATAGAACTTTATATTTGGATCAAATTCCCGAACTGCTTCAAGCATTCGAGTGACACCGAGGCCGGTGGCTTCACCGGTGTATACCGGTTGCCGCCAGGAATCTGGAATGAATGACTGCGAAGCTAAGTTATAAACTTCGTCGGGTTTTGATTGCTTGAGAGCACGAGTAATTGATTCCGCGTCCAATAAATCGCCGGAAAGCAGTTCAACTTTGTCTATAAGATGCTCAATGCTTTCGCGGTTACGCTTGCTAGTGCGCCGCTCCAAACCAAAAACATGGTATTTTTTCTTAAGCAGGAATTCGGCCAGATAGGAGCCGTCCTGACCGGTGATGCCGGTAATTAAGGCGGTTTTCATGTTAGATTAATTTTGTTGCAATAGTAACCATATTAACGCGTGCCTAATATTTTACAATCTTTCCAATTCAGTAATTTCATTGTATTAGCGACTTAAAGCGAGCGACTACTTTTTTCAGACTAAATTGTTCAACCCATTTCTTTTCGGCGGTTTCCAGATTTTTAATTTCAATCGGTGAAGTATGTAGCAATGTTTTGATGGCCTGGATAAACTTTTTAATATTTCCAGGTTCGACCAGGTACGGAGTGAGCTCAGGCGGTATAATCTCGGCAATGCCGCCGACATCAAAGGCGACTACTGGAACTCCGGCGAAAAACGATTCTAGAAGCACATGGGGAAATCCTTCTTCTTCCGAGGGAATGATCATGACGGCGGCGGCTTGATAGTAACGATGGATGATTTCTTGGGGGAGCCAGCCAAGTAATTTTATATTAGCTTCAAGGTTTTGATCTTTGATTTCTTTTTTCAGTTCAATCATTGTTGGGCCGTCACCGATTACAACTAGCGCAACATCGCTTTCGGTTTTCAATTCCTGGGCTATGGCCCTTAGGTAATTGGCACCTTTTCTTTCGGAAAGCCGATGCACAAAAAGCACTAAACGCGTTTTTGACGTTAGGCCAAGATCTTTTTTTATCGTGGATGGTCCGCTGGCTGGCTGGTCTTGAAGATTTATCCAATTCGGCATTACTTCGATTTTACTCAAATTAAGACGGTAGTGATGGGCATATCGCCTCTTGAGTCCCTCGGTGCCCGTTATTAGTTTATTGATCAGATGATAGGTAATAAATTCAAATATTAGCCGAGGTAAATTTTTTTTATATTGCCAGGGGAGGCCACAATTCCAGTAATATACCCGACCGCCGGTCAAGCGAAATATAAAGCTCGCGAGAAACGCCGCGCGAAAAGAGTAATGAATATAGACGACTTTGCATCCGGCTTGCCGAATTTTTATTAAAGCAACGGCCAAACTTATAATTTGGTTTAAGCCTAGTTTATTTATTAACAGGGTTCGATAAACACCCAAGTCTGCTTTTGGCAATTCCCCCTTTTCAATCAGAAGTTGAATGTTGTACGATTTTGCCAGCTCCTGAATAAAGTCACGAAGATAAGCGAAGTGCGTGTGACTCTTCGCTTGATATTCCGGCATCACGTAGCATAATTTCGGTTTTAAGTTTAAGCCTTGGAATTCCAAAGGCCGGAGATTATTCGTTGACATAGCGCTTCCCAGGAAAATTCTCGTTTTATGTTTTGAATATTCATCGCAAAATTTATCCGACCACTTTCACGATAAAATTTTAGAATGACCATTGCCAAATCAGCGCTGTCTTTGGCTCGGGCTAAAAAACCAGTCTGGCCTTCCCGAATGACTTCTTTAAGGTTTTCGCTACCAATGACCGGCTTCTCGAAGGAATAGGCCACGGCGGCGGCGCCGGATTGGGGCCCGTAAATATAGGGCGTTACCAGCGCGTCGGTAGCAAGAAAAAAAGTTGGAACTTCTTCGTTGGAAATATATCGATCCACGATTTTGACATATTTTTCGATGCCCAGATTTTTGATTTGATCAAGGTAGGGCTTTTTGTCATGGAAAAATTCGCCGGCGATAACAAGCGTAACCGGCATTTCTCGCACCACTATCGCTAGAGCTTCTAACAAATACGGCAATCCTTTATATTTTCGAATGCCACCGAAAAATAAGAGTGCTCGACCACTGATCCCGAGTTTTTTTTGAGCTGTTTCCCGCGGAATCGGCTGATAAAAAAAATCATAAAAGGGGTGAAAGGCGTTGATAGTGGCTTTATTTGGAAGCCAGGCGTGGAGCACCATTCGATCAGCTTCTGATTGTACGATACACGCATCAACGTTTTTAAAAACCAAACCGGTTAAGAATTTATCCAGGGGAAGTTTTTCGTGCGGTAACACGTTGTGACACATAGCGACAATCCGCGCTGTGGTATAGCGCTTAATAAGCGCAGTCAGAATCCAAAATGGCGGCGCGAGAAGCGGGGTATACCAGTGAAATATAACAACTTCCGGATGATGGGCTTTAATTTTTTTGACGGTGCGCCACCAGGTTATAGGATTTAGCATGTCCAGTATGAATTCGGCCTGACCCTGAAAAAAATTCTTACTCTCGATATCTTTGGCATTTTTTCGCTGAGTCCGCCAATAGACCCACGCTGGAAAAATTCTCTTGAAAGAGATGACTTGCAGATCAATATCGGAATGTTTTAAAAACTCGTTTGCCAGGAGTGTGTTGTGATGGGCGATCCCTCCCTTGAAAGGATGCAACGGGCCAACCAGAGAAAGCCGGAGTTTTTTTTCTACTTTTTTGAATTCCATAAATTTAGCTCGGATTCTTAAGGCGAATCACTATACGACCAAAGTTACGCGCGACGTCGTAGATGGTATTTCCTCCTATCAACACCAAACCGATCCACAATTGTTTCGCTAATTTTCCGAGCCAATCCCGGTGAGTGAAAAGTGCATGAATCATAAAGCCGGCTCCAATGGCCAATAAGGGATAATTGGGAAAACGATAGCGTGTTTCTACGATAAGCGGCGCGATCGCAAGCGGCAACGAAAGAATAGCCGCTCCAAGCACGGCCATATGCTGGCGATTGGGTAAGATTCCTTTGAGAAGGCCAAGAAGCGTCCCCAAACCACCACCTATGAATATAACCGCCGCGTAAAAACTAGAGAGTCCAATGCTAACCTTGCGAGCATTGCCAACGAGATGCGGCCAAAAAGCGAAGGGGCGGGCAAAGCTAAAATAAACCGAAATCCTTTGTAGCGAGAGGCGAATAAAATCCAGCGGATGACTTTTGATATAATCTAGACCTGCCCGACGAAGCGCTTGGTCGTTTTCAAATTGAGTCATGGTAGTAAAATCACCGTAGCCAACCGGCAGGTCATAATGCAAATCCAATTCCCCGGAAGATCCGGAGTGATTGCCCACATAGAGGAGTCCGGCGGCACCGTTGAAGGGCAGTGGTTCACCATAGACCCTATAATTTCGCAGAGCCCATGGGGCAAGTACCGCCATGAAAACCAGTACCAAAAGTAATCCCCGCTTCCACTCACGTCGATAGATCAAGGCGCCACCGAGTGGCAGAATTAAAAGGATGGTATTGGATCGAGTCAGAACTGCCAATCCCAGGACGACCGCGGTAAGCACAATGCCTTGCCGGCGTTCCGTTGAAAGATATTTTAAGAAACCCCAGATTGTGGCAGTGGTCAGAAAGACCGTGAGCACCTCGGTCATCAACATGCTTGCCGAGGTAATCAAATCCGGCGACCAAGATACAAGCGCGGCAGCCGCAAGTCCAATTATTGGATGCCAGACTTGGCCGAAAACACGGCGCGTCGTCTGGAAGGTCAGATAGGCTGATCCGGCAATTAAGATGGCTTGAAAAATCCAAATTGCTGGATACCGATGTCCAAAGATAGAAAAAATACCAGCCAAAAAATATTCATATCCCGGACCGGGGCGGCCAATAGCGCTATCGGTATCGTAGCCCTTGCCTTGGGCGATATCCCAGGCAATAGAATCATAGGCCCGAGCATCAACGCTAGGCTGAATTTTAAAATAAAACGCATAGAACAATGCGCTGGCTAAGCCAATGAGAAGAATAATTCCCAGCCACTCACCGGTTTTATTTTCGAGACTATGCTTGAATCTGGTTATGAGAGTCATGATTTTTTCCACCCAAGCGAATAATTCCCATTAATTCCAAAAGCCCGCCGGTGGCGGCGAAAATAAAAAGTAAGCCGATGCCCAAAAAAGCAAGGGCCACTGATTTTGGCGTTTCAAATCCGACCTTAGTCAAAATATAAACGATAGTCCCCTCGCGTAATCCAATGCCGGCGAGCGTGATGGGAATGACGATAAAGATAGTGGAGAGTGAATAAGCAAAGGCGATGATTTCGAAAGAGGCGTTGAGTCCAACGGCAAGGTTTACGATATAGACCGAAAGAATAGAAAAAAACATAGAAACTCCAGTAATACCCAACAATCCCCAAAGTTTGGATTTTTTTTGTCGAATTTTTTGCAAACCATCACGAATCGGTTCCCGCAATTTTTGGAGTGCCCGAATCGGCAATTTGGTCACCCAAAGCATCAATAAATCCAATGTGTTTGAAAAAATGGCCAACAAGCCCAGACCGGCAAGTGTGACAGTGATAAGACCTACTAGCCACTCTTGTCTGCCAAGCGCCGAGACGCCAGATCGGCGCGCAAGAAGATAAAAGCCGAGAAAAATAAAAATGCCGAGCATTCCAAAAAAACGATCCATAACGACTGACAAAAAATATTTCTTGCTGTAGCCTCCTTGACTTTGATATTTAGTGAAACGATGGGCTGACATGGCATCACCAGCCAACTTGCCACCTGGCAAGACCATGGAATAAAAGGTGCCGATGAGGTTGATCCGAAAGAGCTGACTAGCGGAAGCTTGAGTCTGCATCAAGCCTAGAACGGCGCTCCAACGAATTGCGGCGAGGTACCAAGAGATAACAGTGATAACTATGGCGAATAAAAAAAGCTTGGGGTCGGCAGCTTTAATGGCCACATAGGAATCACGGAGGTTAACCTTGGTCAAAAAATAAGCGAGTAGCCCAAGCGTAACCCCAATTTTTGAAAAATAGATTAGTTTGGCTTTCACGGATTATTTTTGTTTAGTTGTTTCCTTGATGAGCTTTTGAGTCCGAATAAATTGGCGCTTGAGTTCGCGATTTTGGCTTGCCAAAAAGCCAAAGATTAAAATTTGAATTCCAACCACGATAAAAAGCACCGAGGCGAAAAGAGCCGGACGGCCGGCGACGCCGACTCCCGAAAGTGAAAGCCATAAGAGATAGAGCCCCAACAAGGCGCCGACGAGGATAAATAAAAAGCCGAGGCCGCCAAAAAAAAGATAGGGCTGGACATCAACACTAACCACGAGATGCTTGATAATGGAGCCCATTTTGAAGCTTGATTTTCGCACCGGCGCTCCGGGCTTGGCGAGCTTCCAGCGAAGAGTGGCCGGTATTTCCACGATCCGATAACCCAAATCAAAAGCCTTAGACAAAATTTCAATGTGGAGTTCTTTGTCGTCGGCTTCCAAATCCATAGATTCAAGCACTTCGCGCCGATAGGCCCGCGTCATGCCGGTCGACATGGTCATGCGCCCCGGAAAGGCGAGAGCAAAAACCTTGTTGCCCAGATAACTCAAGAGCCAGCGAAGAAAGGGAACGTTTTCCATGCGGCCGCCCGGCATGTGCGGGGAGGCGATAACCAGATCGGCATCGCCTTCATCCAATTTCCTAATAAAGGCGCCGATGATTTCACTGCCCCAGTTTAAGTCCGATTCGGTGGCGATGATGTAGTCTCCTTGAGCGGCTGCAAAACCACGCCGCAAGGCGTAGCCCCGCCCCCGATTGACTGGATAAGAAACAACGCAGAGACGCCTTTCTTTAGCGGCCAGGGCTTGAATAATGGAAAGCGTCTGATCTTTGCTGCCATCGTTGACCAGAATTAATTCCCAGGTCTTGCCGCTCGATTCAAGAGCCGCTATGACTTTTTTGACGTTTTCCGCGATGGCCAACTCTTCGTTGTAGGTTGGAATGACTACCGAGACATTCATAATTTTTTTTGGAGAATTTTGACAACGCGTTCGGCCGCGCGGCCATCCCATTTGGGAACCTGGTGATTTTTCTTATTCTTCCCCTGTTTAATTTTTTTTATAATCGCCGTGATTTTTTTCGGATCGGTTCCGGCAATGTGATTAGTACCCAGTATAACCGTTATCGGGCGCTCCGTGGTTTCTCGCAGGGTTATACAGGGAATTCCCAAGGCGGTGGTCTCCTCCTGGATGCCGCCGGAATCAGTCAAGACAAAAAGCGAGTCTTTGACGAGGGCATTAAAATCCAGATATCCCAATGGTTCCACAACCTTGATGCGACGCGGGTCAATGCTTTCATCGGCCAAGATGGCTTCAAAATTCTTCCGAGTGCGAGGATGCACCGGAAAGACAACTTCGGTGTCGACGACTGCCTCGGTAATTATTTTAAGGATCTTCGCCAGCGATTCTTTGGCATCGACATTCACCGGCCGATGCAGGGTAAGGACAGCATAATTTTTTTTGGTAACTCCGATTTTTCCTATAATTTCTGAACGGTTGATTTGGGGCAGGTTCTGATACAGCGAATCAATCATGACGTTGCCCACGAAAAATATTTTGCCAGAATCAATTCCTTCGCGGCGCAGATTTTTTATGCCGCTAGATTCGGTTACAAAAAGATAGTCGGAGATGTGATCGGTGAGTATTCGATTTATTTCTTCGGGCATGGTTTCGTCGAAACTACGGAGACCGGACTCAACGTGAGCGACCTGGATGCCAAGTTTTTTGGCGGTCAAGGCCGCGGCAATGGTTGAATTGACGTCGCCGACTACAATTACCAGACGGGGGTTAAGGCGAATTAACTCGGATTCCAAGGCCAGCATTATTTTAGCGGTTTGCGCGGCGTGAGTTCCCGAGCCGACGTTCAAAAACAAGTCCGGCTTTGGAAGCTTGAGATCTTCAAAAAAAGATCCCGACATGGTTTGATCGTAATGCTGGCCGGTATGAATCAATACCGGTTCAATTTTTTTACCGGCGCGCATAGCGCGCAAGAGTGGCGCCGCCTTCATGAAGTTGGGACGGGCGCCCACAATTACAACTACTTTAATTTTTTGGGTCATGCCTGGTTAATACTCAACCCGATAAATTTCTACCCGAGGGCCGAAGCGCGTTGCTTTAAAGAGCGCGTCCCACGGATTTATCATGTTGTGCAGACTGCCGAACTCGCCAGTCGGCAGCTTGGAATATGGATCAAAGGTGACAATCAGTTCTTTGGTTTTAAAAACTCTTTCCACGGCTTCGTCATAAAATGACTGCGGACGACCGCCCCAATCGGTCCGCAAATAATAGGTAAAACCTTGATCTTTGAAAAAATTTTTCGGCAGAGCGTCCACGCCGCTGTCCCGCGCGTCCCAGGCAAAATAATAAGGACGCGGAAACTTGCCATCCTGAGCGGAAAGCAAGGTTCTTTGCCGGCTATTCAACTTCTGCGGCACGAAGTTTTGCATGACTTTCAAAACGTCGCGATCCTGGTTGATGACGTCGTTAGTGAGTGAAAAGGCGATAATCTTGGAGTGTTCGGGAAGGTTTTGGTAGACCCATTCGATGGCCTCCGTGCGCGTGTCGGCGAGGGAGAGTTTGACATCGATCAAGTAGGCAAAGACAATTCCGGGAAGAAGGCCGAGCACCGCAAGCGAGCCAGCGAAGAGCTTGCCATATCGCGAAGTAGATTTAGCGAGACGAAATATGGCATAAGCCGCGAAGAGGCTTAAGTAAGGAGAAAAAACAATAAGAGTTCTCACTACCCAGCCGAAGGTAAAAAACGGACCGATGAAGAGATAATAAGCAACCGGAAAGGTTAGGAGCATCAAGGCGGTTTTCCGTTCTTTTCGCCAGAGTATGATAATCCCCAAAAACGCGAGGAGCGTTATTCCCGGCGAATAGGTTAGAAGTGTTTTTAAGGGATCGCTAAAGCGCTTAACTAGTGGAACCGGCGCGACTTCATAAGTAATCGGATTGCCGGAGACGAGTTGCGTCAGATTGCCGCCACTTAAACTTTGGAATCTAAAAATCAGGGCGCCCAAGCCTCGCGGACTCATGAGGACGATCAAAATTACGCCAAGTATAATTATCAGAAGGGATTTCCCAAGGTTTTTATTATGACGCCAGGATTGGGTGAGGAGGGTCGGCGCCAGGGTAAAAATCCCGGGCAGGGCGTTGGCGGCGGCGAGAATCGTCGTCCAAGTCAGACGCGCGTAATTTTTCGCCGTGGGATTTTGGAAAAGCTTAACCGACGCAGAGAGGGAGAGTGAGATAAAAAAAACCATATAGCCCCAGACCCGCCCGCTATGCCCGACGTAGACCGCCACACTCTCCAAGGCAAAAAAGAGCGCGGCTAGGTAGCCGACTTTTTTACTCCATAAGTCGCGCCCCGCGGCATAGATAAAAAAAACAGAGAACGCTCCGAGCAGAGCCGCGAGCGAGCGGATAACAATTAAAAGATCGCTCGCGTGAACGGCATAGTAGTCGCGCATGGCGGCAAGGTCCGCAAACCGTCCGGTGAGCATTTGCGAGCCAAGATAAGTCGCGATACCCGCGGTGGAAATGTAGGCGCTAAGCGGTTGATGATAAAAAATCGTGGGAAAATTTGGCGTGAGCGACCTCGTGTCCAGCATTTTGAGCGCGACGGCAACTTGAACATACTCGTCGCCAACGTATTCCTGGGGCAAGCCATATTGAACCCCAACTAAACGAACCGCGAGCGCGAGCAAAAAAATAGCGCTTAGGATGATAACGTGCTTTTTTGCCGATAGGAGTCGCATTTTGGCCACCGTATCATGGAATCGCCCGAGCTTCAATTCCGGTTACCGAACACTTGCTAAATACCGGTTTTTTTGGCTTAATTGGAATGGTTCTTTGAAACAACACAAGGAGTTCTCATGCCTGTCGGTTTAATCATTCCCCCGTCGCTCATTTTGAGCGATGAAAGATTCTTCACTCACATCGGAGTTTTACGGGTAGCGGCGGTGTTGCGGGAAAAAAAAATCGAGGTTGATGTCTTGGACTTGTCCGGAGTGGCCAACTACCCCGAGGCGGTTTGCGCCTACATTGCCGGCAAAAACAAACCCTGGTTCATTGGCATTACAGCGACCAGCCCGCAGATGCCGGCAACGGCGCGAATCGCGGAGATAATCCGGAATTTTAATCCGGACATCAAGTTAGTCTTGGGCGGCCCACACGTTACACTCGTGAATGCGGCAAGACGGCAAGAAGTTGAACGCAACGTTTTAGGCCGAGCGGATCATGATTTACAAAGATTAGCCCAGATGTTTGATTGTCTGGTCGCCGGCGACGGCGAGAAGGCGATCTTTGAGGCGCTTAATCCGAACGGACCACAGTTGATTGATGCCGATGATCGGCGCAGCCCGTTATTTCTGACTTCCGAAGAATTAACGGCTCTACCCTTTCCTGCCCGTGATCTGGTCGCGATGGAAAGCTATCACTACCGAATCAACGGCGCGCCGGCCACAAGCATGATCGCCCAGTTGGGATGCCCCTTCCAATGCGGTTTTTGCGGCGGGCGCGAATCGCCATTTTTGCGCAAGGTTCGCGTGCGAACAACGGAAAGCGTGATTGCCGAGATGCGCCACATCTACCAGACCTACGGTTACCGCGGGATAATGTTTTACGACGATGAGCTAAATGTTAATCCGCAAATGGTAGCGCTCATGCGGGCCATTGCCACACTCGGCAAGGAGTTGGGAATTGAATGGGCTCTGCGCGGGTTCATCAAGTCCGAACTTTTTACCGACGAACAGGCGGAGGCGATGTACGAGGCCGGATTCCGCGAAATTTTGACCGGCTTTGAATCGGGATCGCCCCGTATCTTGCGCAACATCAAGAAGGGCGCCACTCGAGAAGATAATACGCGGTGCGTGGAGATAGCGCGTCGACACGGCTTAAGAGTTAAGGCCTTGATGTCCGTTGGGCATCCGGGCGAGACCGAAGAGACAATTTTAGAGACAAAGGATTGGATTTTGGCGATGAGGCCGGAATCGTTTGATCTGACGCGGATTACCGTCTATCCGGGAACGCCCTACTTTGACCACGCGGTTCCGCATTTGGATGGAGTTTGGGTTTACACGGTAAATGGCGATCACTTGTATTCCAGACAAGTTGATTACTTTAAGGACTTCATCTACTACAAGGGTGATCGCGGGGCGCGAATGGGGCTGGACAGCTTCTTCGCCTTTACCGATGAACTTTCCGCCGAGGATTTGGCGCGTCTGTGCCGAGAGACCGAAAGAGAGCTTCGAGAAAAACTGGGACAACCCTACCAGACCGATGTGCCCGAACTTCAGTTTGGACACAGCATGGGACAGGGACTCCCGGACTTCATTTTGCGCAGTAGTACAGCCCCGACTTAGGTCGGGGTTTTTTATACTCTTCTTCGCATTAAAAACTTTAACTACTTTGTTGCGAGCTCCGTTCCTCGGTCAGAGTACATCTACTAATGTACGCCTCCCTCGGTACTCTCTCGCGCCTCGTATTTAAAAGTTTTCTAATGCGAAGCTTTATTCCTAGCCTTCAAGAAGATCACCTAAACGATGCTTGAGATCCAGCGCTTGATATTTGGCGAGGGTGTAGGTGACTAACTTTTGGTTATTCAAAACCTTGGCAAGAGGTAAGACGATGACTTCGGTAAATTCGCGCTCGCTGATGACTCCATTGTGGATTTTTTCTTTGCGCCGAAGCTGGTCGATGATTTTTGGCGGGAGCTTAACAATTCCAAGGTGCACCACTTGATCGCAAAAAGAATTGGCTAGGTGCTGGCTTCCGATAACCTTAATCGCTCGCGGAGTGATTTTGATGCCGGACTCTTCTTGCAATTCACGAGCCATTTCGCGCTTCAAATCGCTCCCTTCGTGAGTCAGTCCGCCGGGAGCTTCCAGGCAAACCGCGTCTACCGCCGGACGATATTGGCGAACCATAACGACGTTCCAGATTTTTTTTTGCTCGTCATAAAAGTAGGGCAAGACGCTGACCGCCGGGCCGGTTTCGAGAACGTGGCGGATTAGAGAATACTCTTTGCCATTATGCAATTTTACCTTGGCGGTGCGCCGAGTAAAACGAAAGATGTTGTGAAACTTTCCCGAAAGTTTTTGGATTTTGGTGATTCGGCCCTGCATAATGATTGAAGATTGAAGGAAATAAAATTACCGAACAAAGATGCCGCTTATTTTAAACCGCTAAACTTCGCGCGTAAACGACTGAAGGAATTTTTTGAAATCCGCGCCGAAAACTTTATGTGCGGCGGCAAATTCCACGGTAGCTTTCAAAAAATCCAACTTATTGCCGGTATCCTGAATCTTGCCCTCGCACTCATAGGCGTAGAGCGTGTTGTTTTTGGCGTAAGATGCCAAGGCGTCCGCCAGGCGCACTTCGCCGCTTGCCGGATTTTTCATGACTTTTTGAATTTCCCGAAAAATCGCGGGAGTCAAAATATATTTACCGGTAAGTACCATGGTGCTGGGAGCTTCTTCCGGTTTGGGTTTTTCCACCAGACCGCCGACGAGATGCAGGCGGCCATCGCTTTTTTGGGGAGCGATGACGCCAAACTTGTTGACTTCTGGTCTCGGTTTCTTTTCCACCGAAATAACCGGCGCGCCGGTTTTTTGGTAAACCTGAATCAATTGCTTAAGAAAGGGTTTGCCGGGGGGCGAAAGCAGATCACCCATGGTTACCGCGAATGGTTCGCCCGCGCCGATTTTTGATTTGGCAAATAAAATAGAGTGTCCGTCGCCGAGAGTGGTGGTTTTTTTAATCTTATGAAATTTTATTTTAGAAAGCAGGTCGTCGAGTTCCGCCAGATTTTCTTTGGCGGCAGAGGAATTTTGGTAGGCTTTTTTTTGGTGGGGATGTTGGTGCTTGGAAAAATATTGCGGGATAATGTCTTTGCTGTAGTTGAGAACAAAGATGATTTCTTTGATGCCGGATTCGTGGGCCTCTTCCACGAGATATTGAATCACCGGCCGGTCAACCAAATTAATCATCTCCTTGGGATAATTTTTGGAAACAGGCAGAAAGCGCGTGCCGAAACCGGCCAGCGGAATAATGAGCTTAGTTACTTGTTTTGGCTTGATTTTCTGCATATGGCGCCGTTTTGGATATAACCTCGCTCCGCAGTATAAGGTTTTCCGGGGTAATAAAAAAGGGATGCTTGGCGCATCCCTAAACTTCAGACTTCTTTGGGTGGTGAGATAACTTGATTGATTCCCGGGGCCGATGGCCAACGAATGGTAACGCCGAAGGCGGGAAATTCAAGCACCTCAACTTCCTTGATGACCCCGGGGGCGATAGCGATGTATTCGTGTTTTTCGCCGTCGAGATCCACAAATTCTCTTTGGCCATCTTTCCCTAGCCAGAAGCGAATCTTGCCGCCATAGATGACGACAAACTCGGTACCACCGAAGGCCTTTTTGCCGTAGTTTATCGCTTCGGGATAATTCCACAGCTTAATTTCAAGAGCGGAAGTTCCAGTGAGACACCTCTCCGGAATCATGTGACCGGCGACCCAACCGCCCTCCAGAGGATCGATGGCGCTGCCTTTTTCAAAGCGTTTAGAGCGAATCACGAATTTTCTCCTTTTTTGAGATTTAGTCCTCGTTCGCCAAGGGCGCCCTCCAGACCCGCGAGAGTCTGGTAATGGTGACTTGGAATGCAATTTTTTTCGGCGGCGACGCAATTTTCCGGAACATCATCAACGAAGAGGCAGTCTTGTTCTGGGACACCGGCGCGTTTGATCGCCGCTTGGTAAATCCTTGGATCGGGTTTTTTACTGCCGACATGGCAACTGGCGATTACTTCATGAAAACGTATTCCGGCGAGCAGGAGCATTCGCTCCAGGCGAACTTCGTCGGTATTTGTTACTGCCAGAAGTCTTACATCCGGATACAGAGAACTAACGCGATGCAAGAGGTTGATAACCGGATAGTTGGCACTAAACAGATCGGCGTGCATGGCCCAGAAAAGTTTAATTGGAAAAGATTGCCCCAACACTCGTTGCGTCAAAGTTTGAAACTCGTCTTGTCCTATTCTGCCCTCTTCAAAGGCCGCTAGCCTTGCCTGACCGTCGGCGCTTTTGTTTAGATGGAAATTTATCACATCTGCCGACATTCCGGTGATGGACGCGAAATGCTCGACGACCCTATGTCGGTCAAAGAAAACAAGCACATTGCCGAGGTCGATGAGTATTGCCTTCAAACTCATTGCCTCTCCTTTCTTAAAAAATCAGTTAGTTTTTAAGGTGCGAACGCGTCTTGTATATTAATTTGTCTGGCTTCTTTTGTCAAACTGACAGAGTTAAATTATCGTTGGCGATGATTCGTTTTTTTGTAACCGACAAATCTTTTTCACCGAAAGGATCGGGCAAATTGTGGCTTGGGTTTAGATGAATTAAGGCTAGTTGTTTTACTCCAGCCTTTGCCGCAAGATCATAAACCGAACTTGGCCAACTGTGGCCAGTCGCCAGCGCAAAATCCCGCTCCTTTTCTTTAGCATAACACTCGTGGAGCAGAAGATCGGCATCGCGCGCGAAATCAACATCGGCTTCCGAGGCAATGGTATCGGTCAGGTAGACGACGATTTTGCCGTTAGGAAAGGTCAAACGATAACCCAGCGAGCCGCCGGGGTGATTGTTTTCTTTGGCCAAGACGCGAATTCCATTTTTGAGAGAAAATTCCCTTTGAGCGACAACTGGATTGAAAAGCATGCTTGGCTTAGCCGAAAAAAATGGCTGGGAAAAGAGCGTTTTCTCCACGGCTTGAAGGTGATCGGCGCGGCCATAGACGTTGATGTTGTTTTGCTGGAGATTATTTTGGAAAATATCAAAGACGTAAGTCAATCCGGTAACGTGGTCCAGGTGGGCGTGAGATAAGAGCACCGCCAGATGGTCGGTCGCCAGATTTTCTCCAACCCTAAAGAAGGCGGTGCCGGCATCAAGCACGATGCCGTATTCGGGAATCATAACGCAGGTCGTGTGCCGGGTTTCGGTCGGGTGATAACCGCCACTGCCGAGAATTTTTACAATCATGAGTTTAGCGCACGAAGCGATACTTGATAATCGTCCAGAGGATTTTTACGCCGTGCTTCCAATTGATTTTTTTGCCTTCGTCGTAGTTGCGGGGATAATAGCGGATGGGAACGTCTATGGTTTTGTATCCTTGCTTGAGGATTTTGCAGACGAGTTCGTTATCAAAATCAAAATTGTTAGTTTTGACGGTAATCTGGTCCAGTAATTTTTTGGTGAAGGCTTTGTAGCAACCTTCGTATTCCCCGCCGTTGTTGAGATACAAAATATTGGTCGTCCAGGTTATGAGGTGATTGCCGAACCAACTCGCCCAGTAGAGCGATTTGTGCTTGCGCGCGTCATGTTCGGGTTCAATCCGAACTCCGATCGTGACTTCGGTCTTGCCATCAAGAATCGGGCGCACCATAGCCGGAAAATCTTCGGGGTCGTATTCCAAGTCAGCATCCTGGATAATCACCAAGTCGCCGGTCGCGGCCGCGAATCCGGCTTTGACCGCTCCCCCTTTGCCACGGTTGGGGCGCAAAATCAGAACCGTGATGTCGGGTATGGTTTTTAGCAGTTCTTCCGTGGCGTCGCTCGAACCATTGTCGGCGACAATTATCTCTTTGGTTAAGCCGCCGGGAAGTTGGACCGCCTTAACTTTGGCGATAATCTCGCGCAGGGTAGCCGATTCGTTATAGGCCGGTATGACGATAGAGAGTTTTTTGAATGACATATTTTTTTCAGAACAGCGCGTTTAAGCTGTTTTTATATTGAAGCAGATAGTCGGCGCGACTGGCAAATGGTTCATAGCGCTTGCCACGCCCTATCTTCCATTGGGCTTTGCGATGAAAGGCGAGCAACATGGCCTCGGTTAGCGCTTTAGCGTCTCCCACTGGGATAATATATCCATTCTCGCCAGTTACGATATTTTCACGCGCGATGCCAACGTCGGTTGCGATGACCGGACGATTGGCTTCCAGAGCTTCGATAATGGTTCGGCCGTAGCCTTCGTAGTTAGAGGTCAAAAGCATAACATCGGCGGCGGAGTAGTAGAGACTTAAATCATCAACCCAGGGTGCAAAGCGGCAATGTTTTTGAAGACCGTAATGAGAGGCGGTAGCACGTAGATTTTCTTCTTCGGGACCGGAGCCAACTATCAACAGAAGCGGGTTGCGTTTTGCTGGATTTTTTTCAAAAACCGCGGCACTTAAAGCCCGAATGGCAAGACTGATGTTTTTTTCGCGCGAGAGACGGGAGGCGATTAAAAAAACGTAATCGTGATTACCGCGTAATTCGGCAATATTCGCTGGAGATGTTTTGGTTTTGGATTCCGTTCGCCGACTCATAATCGGCAGAATATGGATTTTGTCGGGGGCGATGCCGCGATTAACCAGCGAATCTTTGATTCGAGAACTTACCACGCGCAGACCGCGCGCGCGACGAGCCAAAAAAATTCCATAGCCGGCACGGATCCGGTTTTTGATTGATTCACGGCGGAAATATGGGCTTAAAAAGTCAGTATGAATCTGAAGTTGGAGCGGGATCTTGAAGCGCCAGGCGAGCGCCGTAGCCACGAGCCCGGTTTCAAAGACATCCTGCGCGGTAATGACCCACTCCGAAGAAGCGTCAGTGGAGAGTATTTTTGCAGCTTCGCGATAGGCTCGTAAAAAATAGTTTAGACGGCCGCAAGCGATTGAATGCAAGACGACATTCGGGGCGGGTTTAACCAGGCCAAAATCTTTTTTTGGGCCGACATATATTAGGCCGTGCAATTCCTGACCCAACTCGGAATATTCGGCAAACCGCCGGTAAGTTTCCGAATCAGCAACAAAGGCACGGCTGTCCGTGCCCAGCATCAAAATTTTCATGTTTTTATCACATCAACTTCCTACCACATCCAACTAATTATCGGCGAGAGAAGTTTTCCGACACTCACCAAGAGACTGGCGCCACTTTTTAGCTGGCGCTGATCAAAAGCCAAGGCCCCAATATCCGCTCGAGTCCCATCCTCGTCGAGCGGAGTTTTGGGATCGCCGGCATCAATAAGTTTTGAAGTTGAAATTAAGCGATAGTCATTTTGAGACACAAACCCCGGGTTATAACTTAGATTGACCAAACCCCGCGGAACAAAAACCGCCGCGTCGCGATAGGTGTAGTAATTGTTCTTATCGTTATTGGCGACGTTGTTGTAATTCATATCCAGAGTGGTTTCTTTGCCCAGATAACTCACCGCGACTCCGTCGGTTTTGTTTTGGACAATGATGTTATTGGTAAGAACGTGATGACCACCGAGGTTCTGCAAAGAATATCCGGTATCGTTTTGCGCGATGGTGTTGTTGACCAAGGTAATTATTCCGCCGAAGTTGTCGGAAACGCCATCAGTCCGATTCTCGGCGATGATGGTCCGTTCAACATCAACTTCGCCGGCAGGCGCGCTAACACTCAATCCGATTTCGGAATTCTTTAGGGAAGAATTTTTGATCGTTAAGGCAATGGTTGGCGTAAGGAGACGAGGCGATACATTAACGAGAGCAGCGGGTTGATTGGTGGCACCAATTAGAGTGAGACCATCAATTACGACCCCGGAAATCGGAGCTGAAATCAATAAGGCCGGTCCGCGGGTGGCGCGAATAATCGTCTTGTCCCGCCCTTGAACTCCCAGAATGACAACTGGCTGGGTGATGTTAATAATACTTTCTTCGTAGGTGCCGGGTCCGATTAAGACTAGATCATTGGCACAGGCGGCGCGAATCGCCTCGCCAATAGTGGCGTAGATTTCAGGAACCCGGCGCTCAAAACATGGCGTCAGCGGGACAATTTGACCATCTGTCAGCGTCGGAGACCCGATAACGGAGGAGACCTGTGATGTTGGTTGGATCGGTGTCGGCGACTTAACCGCGGTTTCCGCGAGTTCTTTTAATTTGGCCCGCACGCGCGGTCCGACAGACGGAGAAGTTGGCGTGATGTCGTGATCTTTTTGCCAGAGTTCGGTTGCTAGGCCCGTTAGTCCGCCAAAAATTCCGGTTGGCTGGTTGATTTTAAGATAACCGCCTTGGATCAAATATTCTTGCCAAACACTAACCTCGCCGGCGGTTTCCTGATCGCCGTTGCCGGGAACCATTCCACGATCAATCAGGGGCACGGCCGCTTCGGCAGAGGTGGATAACATACTACCCAAAACTATCGGGAGTAGCAAAATCTTAAAAACGATCTTGAGCCACATACCTTAATTGTAGCAAATATATTCCGAGACGTTATCCACTTTTTTTCACTGACAGATTTTTGTACATAGCTATGAATTCTTCGACTCGTGTTTGGAGATCGTAGTTTTTTGAGATCTCCGTGGAGGCCATGCTCATTTCAAGACGCAGATCGGGGTCGTTAATTAGTTTTCTCACGGCGCTGACGAATGCTTCTTGATTGTCCGGCGGCAGAACGAAGCCATTTTCCCCGTTTTTGACCATTTCCCCGGAGCCACCGACATTGGTGGTGACGATCGGCAAGCCGTAATGCATGGCTTCAATGAAAACATTTGGCAAGCCTTCGTCGAGTGAGGCCGATATGTATATGGAGGCTTTCTTGAATTGTTCATAGACTGCCTCTGAAGATAATCTGCCGGTACAGATTACCGAATCTTCAAGTCGGTATCGCTCTATTGTTTCTTTGACCACCGCAGTTTCTGTGCCGTCACCGATCAATACTAAGCATGTTTTGGGGCTTTTGATTTTGGCATATAGCTCCACGATCCAAGGTATCCGCTTGTGAGGGATGAAGCGATTAGCTGAAACAATAATAATTTTTTCTGGGTCGCGCAGATTAGTACCGGGCGAATCTTGGAAAAGCAAGCAGTTGGGAATAATTATACTTGGCGGATCTTGACCGACTAAAAATTCGACTTCTCTCCGCCGGGATTTTGAGGGCGCCCAGATTAAATCAAAAAGGCGAATTCCCCTTCTCTCTAAAACCGCCAAGAAACGACTATACCAAGATGATCTATAGACTTCCGCGAAATTTTTGCCACGTACTCTGCGCGTTGAAAGAGTTTCCCAAACCCAATCGCCGGCGAATTTCACTATTCGGGGAATGCCCATCGCTTTGCCCACCATCGCCGCAATGAACGATAGCATGTTAACGCTGTGACAGTGGAGAATATCAATTTTTTCCCGACGGAAAATGGCGCCGATATACCAAGGGAAAATAAGCCAGCGCAATAACCTATCTATTGGCCCAAATCCGTAACTTTCCCGAAAGGAGTAAACCGAATAGCCATTTGGCTTGATGTGAGTAAAGCGTTCACCATAAGTAACAACGACGGGGACAAGCCCTCGATCACGCAAGGCAGTACAGAGATTGAAACACTGCGTGGCCGGCCCACCGAGCGCCGGAGGGAAAATTGTCGTTACCATGCAGATTCTCATTGCTGATTCTTGTTGTGAATTATTCATGCCTTTTCTAATTCTAAATTTTGGCTTTGATGATACCCATGGATATTCTGTTGAACTATGGACATTTATAGAAAAGTCACCAAAAGACTAGCTTTTGTTTTTACGAGTCCTATTGAGATCATATCTCACGCTATTTTTGACTAAAGTCAGAATTTAATAGCATAATCTATTTTATGAGACTATCACTCACTCAAGAATCTTCAAAAAACTTCATTGAACATGCCGTCCGCCAAGTGGCCCAAGAAAAAAACATAATCGATGTCGGCGGCGGCGAAAGATTTACCAAGTGGCTCGCGCCATATGAAGCTCTTTTTAAGGGAAAAACTTATCGGACACTTGACTCTGACCCAACAACGCACCCCGATATTCTAGGGAGTGTCAGCGACATCCCGCTTGAAGATGCTTCGGCTGACGCTATTTTGTGCAGTTCGGTTTTAGAGCACATTCCCGACCCACTGCGGGCTTTTTCGGAAATCAAGCGAATTCTCCGACCCGGTGGGATTCTTTTCTTTTATGTTCCTTCACTATATCCATACCACGCGCGTCTCGGGCATTATGGTGATTATTGGCGTTTTTTCAATGATACCATTAATGAGTTATGTCGTGATTTTTCTTCGGTCGAAGTCCGGAAACGCGGAGGATATTTTTTGGCCCTGTCTTTTTTTGTTCCGTTCCAACACCGAATGCGACCATTATTGAATTTTATCGCTCAAAGTCTGGATCTTTTGTTGAAAACTAAACAGAGAACAACAACTGCCGGATTCTATGTTTTGGCGCGAAAGTAGCAAATTTCATCTTGGTTTCTGTTTCGACAACACCAAACACTTTTTGAAGAGTTCATTCATACTGGCCGCGATAATATCCCAGGTGTATTTTTCGGCGACCAATTTGGCCGCGTTTTCGGCCAGGCGTTTTCTTAAGGCCTGATCCCCGAGGAGAAGCTGGATTTTTTCGGCGACGCTTTCCGGATTTTCGGTTTGGGCGCACAAGCCGGTGATGCCATCTTTCAAAAAATCAACGATGCCTCCGACTGGGGTTCCAATAATCGGCACGCCCGAGGCCATGGCCTCCAGAAATGAGTTACCCAATCCTTCGGAGCGCGACGGGCGGATAAAAATATCGGCCTTGCTTAAGTATCCGGGGATGGTCTCGCGGGGCACGGTGCCCATGAAAATCGCCTTGTCTCCTACCCCCTCGGACTGAGCCAGTTTCATAAGGACGTTCTCTTCGGGTCCTTGTCCTAAAATCCAAAAAATCCACTTGGTAATTCCCCTTCTCTCTAGAAAACCAAGCGCGCGCAGAGCGATATCAATGCCGTTCTTGTGAACCAAGCGCGAGGTGGTAATAATGATTTTTTCTTTTTTTCCCTGAATCGGATTGATTTTAATCTCTTCGGGAGCCACGCCGTTGGGAATAATCTCAATGGGACAAGTCGCTCCCTCACGGCGAGCAAAATCTGCCAGAAATTTACTAATCGCCTGGATTTGGTTGGCGGTTTTAAAGATATACCGCCAGATTGGGTGCCAGATTCCAACTCGGCGCAAAATATGGGATTCGGCATCTCCTTCTTGCAAGGTAAGCAGAAAGGGAATACTGGGATGGCGAATTTTAAAAAGCCAGGCGGCGGCACCGCCATAGGAGGCCATAATCGCCCAAACTAAAGAAAAGGGCGAACGGCGATGTTCTCGCTCGGCTTTTCGCCAAGCGCGGAAAATATAACCCCATTTCTCCAAGGTTCGCCCATAGTAGCTTTTATGACTTTGACCACGGCCAAGGCGAGTGATTTGAATTCCCGCCGTGGTTTCCTCGGTTGCCCAGGAGGATTCAAAGCGATGAGTAAAGAGGCAAAAATCATAGCTTGGATTTCGGGTCATGATCTCGCGCGCGGCAATTTCGGCACCGCCTTCAAAAGGGTGATAGGCCAAAGAAAAAACCGCGATACGCGCAACTTTATGATCCATAATAGGGTTTATCTATTTAAATGCCTTTGGACAAAAATGAGAAGTCTCGCCACATAGTTTATGTCATTACCCAGGGGAGTTGGGGCGGCGCTCAACGCTATGTCTTTGATTTGGCGGTTTATTTTTCTAGCCAGCCGGGTTATCGCGTAAGCGTGGTCTGCGGAGCGCGTCATCGGGGTGAATTAGTTCACCGGCTTATGGAGTACGGCATTCCGGTTTTCACCTTAAATCATTTGCGCCGTTCTTTAAACCCGTTTGAGAACCTGCTCTTCTCATTGGAACTTAAGAAGCTTTTACAAAAGTTAGCCCCAAACCTGGTTCATTTCAACAGCACCAATGCCGGAATTTTTGGACCATACGGCGTCTATCTTTATAACCGCCGAGCTTTTTCGCGAGCAAGATGCGTTTACACCGCGCATGGATTCCCCTTCAACGAGCCGGGAATTTGGAAAAAACTGATTTATATACCATTGGAGTTCGCGGCTCGATTTTTTAGGGACGCGATTATTTGCGTTTCGGATTTTGATCGAGCTTCGGCTTTAAAATACCACATCGCGAACAGGGGCGCATTAAAAACTATTCACAACGGCATTGATTCCGATTCAAAGACTCTTTTAGACAAGGCAGAGGCTCGCAGAAAACTGGGACTAGATTTACCACCCAACGCGATACTTGTCGGGACTATTTCTCATTTCTACGCCAACAAGGGACTGCGTTATTTAGTGGGGGCGGCGGCTTTGGTATTTAAGCAGAACCCTGGATTTAATCTTTATTTTGCAATTTTCGGCGGAGGCCCAGAGGAAAAACTATTAACTCGCTTAATTACCGAAGCCAGACTCGCGGATCGTTTTTTTATTAGGCCTTATGTTAGCGAAGCCTCAAAACATCTCCGAGCTTTTGACATAATCGCGATGCCGTCTTTAAAGGAAGGATTGCCTTATTTTCTTTTGGAGGCCGGCATAGCTGGGCGAGCGGTTGTCGCAAGTCGAGTCGGCGGCATACCGGAAATCATCAGCAACCACGAGAACGGTCTTTTAGTTCCTCCAAAAAATCCAGCGGCGCTCGCGTTGGAAATTATAAAACTCACTAACAATACTACGACGCGGCAAGATCTTGGTCACGCCTTGTGGCAGAGGATCGAACAATCTTTTTCACTCAAAGAGATGTACCAGAGGACGCAGACACTTTATTTTCGCCTGCTAGCAGAAGATTCTAAATTCTGAAGTTTTTTCTGAACCTCAATTAGCGATGGGTCGTCGATTATAGCCACTTTCAAATATTGAATTGCTTTTGGCACATCGCCTTGCTTTTCGTAATAAGCAGACAGGCGAACTTTGAGGCTGGCATCGTGGGGTATTAGGTTGATTCCATTTAACAACACTTTTTCAACTTCGTTTTTTTTCTCAACATAGGAAATATCATAAAAATCGGCGAGGGCAATGTGATATTGCGCGGCGACGCGACCTTCAATTTCCACAGCTTTCAGGTAATTTGCTTCCGCTTTGGCAAAATCTTTGAGATAGTATTCGTAGAGATTTCCAAGATTAAAATAGGCCAGTGATATTTTGGGATCAACGACAATGGCATACTCCCAGACGTCGCGGGCACCTTCGTAGTTATTAAAGAACTTTTTGAGAATGCCGGCCTGGATCCAGAGATTGTAGTCTTTTGGATTGGCGTAGATTTGCTTTTTAAGACCGGCGAGTTCTTGGGTTCTTTTTTCTACGGCCGCTTTAGGCAGGGTTTTTGTAAACTCGTCCCCAGGACCAATGTATTCAAGGCGCTCACCGCGATAGGGTGGCAGATCGCCAAAAATAAGTTTGAGCCTGATTTGAGTTACGGCGTACGCCGAAATTAATGCCGTGACGGCGATGCCAACGATAACAAGGAATATTTTTTTATAATCGGGTTTCATGTTCCGCTATTATAATACTTCGCGCCCGCGGGTCAAATTTCGGCAATCCAACACGAGGCGCCGACTTGAGTTCATAAAAACACCAGGAAAACAAAAACCGCCCCGGGTTTAACCGGAGCGGCTTTGTTTTCCTTAAGGAACCTCAAGTATTCCTTAGGGGGTGAGCGTCTGAGATGACATGTTGGTGCCCGGCAAGCCAGGAACCAAGTAGCCGTTCATCCAGTCGTAGTTCGCAACACCGGAAGTGGTCGTCGCGTTGTCGGACCAAATGAAGTCGTTTCTGACATCCCCTGATCCACTCAAGAGTACGCCATCACCGCCCGCGCCTTCGGTACCGAATATGGTGCTAGAAGCAACATAAGCGGCCGTAGTGGCGAAGGAGTAGTTGCCGGAGGTAAATGTATCCGCGGCATCCTTCGCATAAAGGGTTTGAATGTCGCCCTCAAGCTGGGTGCTCAATGTCGTTGAAGCGCTGACACCAGCAACGTTGGCTTTGACCTCAAAGTAGCGAGTCTGTCCGGCTGGGACCTGAATCGCCTCATTGGTCGTGCCGCTGCCGGCAACCGGGTTGAAGAAGATGGTAAATCTTCCTGCCTGGTTAGCCGAATCGTCGATGGCGTAGCCCGTTGCCGTGCTTGACGCAGTTACTAGATCAGAGCTGTTCAAGAGACCAGTCGAACCATATGCCGGAATGGAGAACGCCGAATCGGAGTAGCCCCAGGTCTGGAAGTTGGTGACTTGGTAAGAAACAGCCGTAGTACCACCTGCGGTCGCCGTGCGGAAGCTGAACTTATAAAGTCCAACTCCACCCGTTGACGGAGCAGTGACCGAGAAGCGATAGATGGCCGGTGTTCCGGCAATCAGCTTGTTGGTCGGTAAGGCGATCGGAGTCAGGATCGGATACGACTTGGCGATATACACACCACCGGAAGCAGTCGTGCTCGCGGTTGTGCCCGAGTAAATGAAGTTACCAGAGCTCAAACCGGTGCCACGTGTACCATTACCGGAAGTGTCACCAGAGGCGTACCAATACTCAACTCGTACCAAGTGACCGGGTTTAGCCGGCGCACCGACGCCGAAGGCGCCAATATCTCCCTTGATGACCAATTTGCGGTCGCTGTTCTTCGGAATAATCATTCCGGAGATTGTGGCGGTCGCGATATCAGCCGTAGAGAAGACTACTTCACCAACTTTGGTCGGAGTAGCGGCATCGCCATCCCACAGGGTGACTTTCGTCAAATCCTGCGGAGTGTTGGAAGCACCACCACCCAAGATCAAGCCGATTTGAGTCAAGTTCACATCTTCCGCGCCAGTTGTGATGCGGAGGACGTTCAAGACATTGTCGGTCGTGCCGCCAGCCGCCCATCGGGCGCCGGGACTCGAGGAATCAAGCGCGATGGAGAGCGTGCCGCTCGCCACAACACTGATGTTCTGACCATTGTTGGTGTTGATGGTTGGAGTTACGGTCTGACCAGAGGTCAAGCCAGTTGTGACTGCCGTGTTGGCGGCAGAAGCTCCAGAACCAAGACCCCAAGCAAAGGTGTAGTTAATCGTTCCGGCAACCGTCGAGACCGACGTAGTTGTAGCGGAAACGTTACACTTCAAGGCCAAAGTCTTGACCGAACCCTTGGGAATAATGACCCCGGAATCAAGCGTGAAAGTCACGTTATCTTGGTTCGCGACGCTATTGCCTGGGTTCACGATGTTCGTGCCGGTGTTCAAGGCAGTTGCGCCATCAAACAACTGACAGGCGCGGAGGTCGTCCGCGGTGTTTAACTGACCAAAGGATATTTGTGGCTGGAAAGAGGTCGTGCGGACATCTTCACCGGAACCACTCGCGTCAAAGACGAAGTTGCCGAAATTGAATCCGTTCAAGCCAGCAACGATTGTCTGCGCTGACGGAATCGGGGAGACCGAGACCGAGAGAGCAGCCGCCTTAACGGTCATCGTGTTGGCGATAACCGCTCCGGACGGAGTCGGGGTCAGTGAGATGTTGCTCACCGTGCCACGAATCGTGGACCAGTTACTGCCAGGAGTTGTGGAAGCCGTCACCGTGTTGTTGTTGGTGAAATCGGTTCCCAGTTTACCGATGAGCTTGTAGGTGGTAATGCCCGGATTGAAGGTGACGGTATCGGTAAAGACAACCGCGTTGGTGCCACCAGCTACGGCATCAACCGGACCGGCAACAACAGTACCATCAGCACGGACGAGCTTGACATTGGTGATGTCAGCTGTGTCGGCAGAGCTACCGCTGTTTGGGGCCAAGCTAAAGCGCAGGGTCGCAATCGTGATTGGTTCACCTTTGACGTCAAAATCAAAGCCTCCCAAAACCTGATCAGCGAGGTTAATCGCGATGTTTTGAGCTGTTACCGAGTTAGCCTTGGTAACGTTCATCGTTCCTGTTCCAATGGTGGCTAGATAGCCATCGTAGTTCGGGTTGGATGCTTGGAAGGTTCCATCGTTGTCCGTCGCGGAGTCACCGGAATCGGTGGCAGACGGCGTAATGGCATAGCCATAGGTCGCGCCCACGATTCGGAGATCTTCGTAGTAGTCAAGGTTCATGTCAACCGTGCGGTTTGATCCGCCGATGACATCACCCTTGATTGACATTTCTTTCTGCAGACCCTTCTGGATGAAGAGGCCGGAACCGAAGTTCGCGGTGTAATACTTGCCGTCCGAAGAAAGTTGGGCCGGGTAAGAGGTTCCATCCAAAACGACCTGGACATTGCTTAGATCGCTCGCACTAGCCGAACCACTCTGAAGGAACTTTACCGCTTTCACGGTAATGTCTTCGTTGGAACCGGCGCTAATACGAATACCGGAGAAGGTGTATCCGGTGGTACCGACTTCTTTAGTCTGGCTGACACCTGGATCCAGAGTTCCTCGGGTAAGAGTCGCGGATCCGATCGCTAGCGTGCTGTTAACAGTCATCGTGGTTCCAACCATTGGGAAGGAGCCATTAACCGTAGCAGTACCGGCATCAACTGATTTAACCTGCAAAGCGGCCAATTGGCCGTTGTAGGCATCTTGGTTGTTGTCGGAATCACCGGCGATATAGACTGTTTTGGTTTGACCGGCTTTCACCAAGATGCTTGGGGTCAAGCTCAAGGTGTGGTCGGAGCCAAACGTCTTGGATCGGTCATAGCGGATGTAATTTTCATCCAAGGCGATAACGCCGGAGAAAACGGCATCGGCTGACTGACCAACGCGCTCAACAACGATTTTCTTAACCGTCACATCGCCATCCGAAGAGGCGGTGAGGTTGAGCTTGGTAAACGGACGGCTGGCAAAGCTCTCGCCAAACAGCCCTTGGGCCGGTTGATCGGAGGCCAAAGAAACGGTTAAACCCGTTCCAGCGGCTACCGGGCCTGGAGTTGGGGTCGGTGTCGGGGTTACCGCAACCGCCTGTAACTCACTGTATTTTGCTCGAGAGATTGGGCCAAAAACGCCCGCTGCCGGAGACACTCCGTGCTTAGACTGCCATGAAGCGACCGCGGCTTTGGTAATGTTACCAAAGTATCCCGTCGCGCCACCGCTGTGGGTATAGTCACCAGTGCTCGTTAAGTAGTTCTGCAAACAAGTAACGGCACTTCCCTTGGCTCCAACAGTGAGGGTGCTGGAAAAGGTGCATGACGTTGCTGGCGTGGAAGAACCACCGGCGAGCGCAGACAACTGAGCCTGCAATGCGGCGATTTGCGCTTGGAGATCGGCCACTGACATAGCGGCTTCAGCTTTAGGAAGCATCGAGCCGGCAAAAAGGGCCAACGTCGCCACAGAAAGGACGACGGAGGTAATTTTGCTTGTTAGTGTTTTACTCATTGTAATTATTTTCTGACTTTTTCCTTATTCACGACGCCTTCACCGACCGGAAGCTATATCGTAAACAAGTTTTTCGATTTCTATGAAATTCGTTTTTAATCAATTCTAATTGCTCAATTTCGGAAGGATTAATCCTTGTCCTTCCGCCAGCGGGCTTTTCCGCGAGGCGAAATCGACCTCAGCAACAAAGACAAACCCCTAGTAACACAACAAAAAATCTCGCTTAAAGCGAGACAAAAGACGATCCGAAAGAATCTAAATAAGAAAAACCAGACTTTCGGTCGGCTTGGCCTCACTCCAAGTCAACTTGAAATTCTCATAGACCCACTGCCTAAAAAGCCTTAGGTCTAATTATTAAGTTTTCATCGCCACTCAAGCAGTCCCATTGATAGGAAGGCCATTGTGGTTTACGAGCAGATAAAAACCACGAAAGAATACCGTGTTTTTCTGACTCGTAGGTTAGAACGATAACCTAGGTAACTTTATTACAGATACCCAAATAAAGCAAGAAACATTGACCTTTTTGCTGGTTTGTTTCCAATAACACTTAAATAACCCGGATACGATAGTAGGTTCCGGGGCCGCCCTGGCCGATTCTTTCCAAAACTCCGTCGCTACAAAGTTTTTGGAGATCGTAGCGAATAGTCCTCTCGCTAACATCGGGGAGTTCTTGGGTAATATCTCTTAACTGAATCTGTGTTTGATTTCCGGATTGCCGAATTCTATCAATGATTGCCGATTGCCGGATTGCCGCATTATTTAGCTCGTTGTTTAACTCTTTTTCTTTATTTAATTCGGCAATTGCCGTGTTTTGCCGTATTTCATTGCCGGGTTCCTTTTTTTTGACTTCTTTGGGTATTTCATCCATTTTCTTACCGAATATCTCATCCAGATCTGGAAGCTCTTCTCCTTCTTCACGCCTGGACTCAATTTCCAGACTTATTTCATCAATCCACTCGCGAATCCCCCGGACGTGCATAGTTTCGATCTCATAGAGCAGGCCGCCAAATTTTACCAGGTTATCCACAGCCCTTAACTGATTTTTGAGGTTGACTTGGTTTTCATCAACAAGGCACTCCAAAAGATTGAATGCTTGGCGCTCCAGTCGGTGTCGAAGCTCCAGACGTTTGGCGTTGACCGAGATTTTAATAAGGGCGACTCCCAAGGCTTGGATTTTTTGCTCAATGGTCATTGTTTTTTGAGCACAGTCTATTTTCTTTAGGGGCGCGAGTCAACCCGGCTTGGTTTTTCGCCAAGACCTTCTTGGGTGGAAATTATCGCTTAAAAATCTTTTAGCCGTTCCGGTTTTGGATTACAAGGACCAGCTTGTGGTACCGGCGATTAAGAGCATCGCCAAGCCAAAAAATGAGATCTGCAAGAGAGTAAAACGAGCAGTCAGTCGATTTTCTAATTTGCGGATAATCAAGTTTTGGGCGCAAAGCAAGGTAATCATAACCGCGTTAACGTCACTGATAAATCCTAGGGGCAAGAGGCTAGCCACCCAGGCAATTTTGACGGCGATCAAACTTAAAATTCCCGAGGCTAAAGCAAGATCCGGTTTTTTAACCGATTCAGCAAAATAATCTTTAAGCAATTCTCGGTGAACGAGATAGGCAAACCCGGCCAATGCCAGGATATTAATTACCGAAAAAACTGTTTGATTAGCAAGAAAAAATAAAACCAGCACTCCATAGATAACCGTGTCCGTGGCAAATAGATGCCACTCGCGCCGCTCCAAAAATTCAACATTTTTTATGCCGATAATAAGACACCAAAGAACGCCGCCCATTGCGGCAAGACTTAGGGCGGCTAGAGGCGAGGTGACATAACTCATCAGTGCCAGATTGATGACAACGGCGGCAATTCCAATTATGGAGGTGGTTGCCAAGTTGCCCTTGGGATGGCTGTAGAGATAAATCGCAAGCAACAAAAACAAGGCGGCAGCCAGCCAATCAAGCCCCACCAGATAGACAATGAACAAACCACCGGCAAATAGAGCGGCGTTAAGGAGTAATGGTAATCGCAGCCCCCGAAGAAGAGATTTTAATTTTGTCGCCATCTTTAAGTTCGCCCTTGATAATTCTGTCGGCAAGTTTGTCCAGAATCACTTTTTGGATCAGGCGCCGAATGGGGCGCGCGCCGAAATCGGCGTCAAATCCGTGTTCGGCGATATATTTTTTGACCCCGTTATCAATCAATATTTTAATGCCTCGCTCTCCAAGCTTTTCCTTGAGCGCGACTAATTGCACTTCAACAATCTGCTCAATCTGCGACTCCCGCAAGGCGTTGAAAATAATAATCTCGTCGATGCGGTTTAAGAACTCGGGCTTGAAGGTCTGGCGGAGAGAATCATTAACCTTGCGTTTGAAGGAGTCTTCCTTGTCGTTGGCCTCATTTTTGCTGACGGTCGCAAAACCGATGTTGGACATCTCTTTGAAGTAATGACTGCCAACATTGGAGGTCATGATAATGATGCTGTTTTTGAAGTTGACGGTCTTGCCTTTGCCATCGGTCAGACGGCCCTCGTCGAGAATTTGCAGAAGGATATTAAACACTTCCGGATGGGCCTTTTCCACCTCATCAAATAAGATCAGGCTATATGGGCGATGGCGAATTACTTCGGTTAGCTGGCCGCCTTCTTCAAAACCAACATAACCCGGAGGGGAACCGATAAGACGCGCGGTGGCGTGGCGCTCCATATATTCGGACATATCAATTCGCACCATGGCTTTTTCGTCATTGAACATAAACTCGGAGAGAGCCCGCGCGAGTTCGGTTTTTCCAACACCAGTTGGGCCAAGAAACATAAAGGATCCCAAGGGTCGGGTTTCGTCGGCGAGACCGGCGCGCGCGCGGCGCAGGGCGTTAGAAACGGCGGCTATCGCTGATTCTTGACCGATAACCCGCTTGGTCAAGACATCTTCAATGCGGGCCAGTTTTTCGGTTTCGGATTCCAGCATCCGAGTTATGGGAATGCCGGTCCAGCGCGAGACAACGCCGGCGATATCTTCCTCGTCCACCATTTCTTTAATGAATTTTTCGGTTTTGTCGGCGTTTTTGCCCTTGACCGTTTTGAGGCGTTTTTTCTCCAGAGCTTCGTATTCTTTTTCGGTTTTTGGCAGTTCACCGTAGAGTATTTGGGCGACTTTTTCCAAATCGCCGGCGCGTTCGGCTAGTTCCGCCTGGCGTCGTAAATCTTCAATGCGCCGACGCAGATTGTGGAGATTCTCAAAGGCGATTTTTTCGGCGTGCCAACCTCCGGAGAGTTCGTCGTTGTTCTCCTTGAGCGCCGATAATTCCTTTTCAATTATCTTAAGCCGCTCTTTATTTTTGGCAGAGGTTTCTTTGAGCAGAGCTGATTTTTCGATCTCCATCCGGGTAATATCGCGGCGCAATTTGTCTATTTCCACCGGCACGCTTTCGGATTCCAAGCGCCTGGCAGCGGCCGCTTCATCAATCAAATCAACGGCCTTGTCCGGCAAAAAGCGGTCGGTAATATAGCGCGCCGAGAGTTGTACGGCGGCAACGAGCGCTTCGTCGCTAATGCGGAGGCCATGGTGAATTTCGTATTTTTCTTTTAAGCCGCGCAAAATAGCGAGAGCGTCTTCGGGCTCCGGCTCTTCAACGATAATCGGCTGGAATCTCCGCTCGAGCGCTGGGTCTTTTTCGATATAGCGTTGGTATTCACGAATCGTAGTAGCGCCGATGGCGTGGAGTTCGCCCCTCGCAAGCGGCGGTTTCAAAAGATTGGAGGCGTCAATCGCGCCTTCGGCGGCGCCGGCGCCGACAATCATGTGGATTTCATCAACAAATAAAATCATCCGGCCGGCGGAGTTTTGAACTTCTTTAATAAAAGCTTTGAGCCGATCCTCAAATTCACCGCGAAATTTGGTTCCCGCAATGAGCGATCCCAAATCCAGCATAATAACCTCCTTGTCTTTGAGACTATCGGGAACGTCTCCGGAGACGATACGTTGAGCCAGTCCTTCAACAATGGCGGTTTTGCCGACGCCCGGTTCGCCGATTAGTACCGGGTTGTTTTTCGTGCGGCGAGACAAAACCTGAATCAGCCGGCGCAATTCTTCGTTTCGGCCAATGACCGGATCCAACTTGCCTTCACGGGCGCGATCGGTGAGATTGATGGCGTATTTTTCCAAAACTTGGAACTTGCTCTCCGGCGTTTCGTCGGTAATGCGCATCGAACCGCGAAGTTGGGCGAGGATCCGCAAGGCATTGTCGCGCCGGATGCCGAATTTTTCCAAAAGTTTTTGGGCGGTTGAAGGCAATTCCAAGATTCCCAACAGAAGGTGTTCGCAAGAGACAAACTCATCTTTTTGATTGAGGGCGATTTTGCCGGCCTTTTCCAGCACCTGCATCAATTCCTGGGACAAATAGAGTTGGCCGACATTGCCGGTGGCAAAAATTTTCGGCAATTTTTGCAGTTCCTCTTCGATGGCGGCGTACAAGGTCTCCAAATTGACTCCGCTTTTAATCAAGATGGGGCGAACCAGGGATTGTTCGTCGCCAAGAAGACTAGAAAGCAAGTGAACGGCTTTGAACTCGCCGTGATTTCTTTGCGCGGCCAGCTCTTGGGCGTTTTGCAGGGCCTCTTGGGCTTTAATAGTGAAGCGATTGAATGATTTCATGGTGATTTTTTATGATAATAGCACGGCTTAACTGAAATTTCAAATTTAAGCATTTATCTCTTCCTGTCAACTCGGCAAAATTCAAAACCCCTCGTTGGAGGGGTTTTGATAGAGGGATTACAAGCCCTGATTTACTGAAATAATTGAAGAAATGGCTCGAGAAGAAAGCCGAAAAAATTCTTGGTAGGAAGGGCGCCGGAGGGCGGTGGCGGCATACTGCCGGAGCCAGGTGGCGGAGGCATTCCTCCGGAAGGCGCGCTTGGCATTGACCCGCCGGAAGGTCCGCTCATAGGAAAGGAGCCACCCATTGGCGGAGACATCATTCCGCCAGAATTACCCGAAGAAAAATTACCTTCTCCACCTGGTGGCCCCATCATTGGCTGACCATTAAAGTTACCCATACCGGATGATTGCCCCGAAAATTGTCGATCGGGGTTTGTAGGAAATGGCTGGTTCGGCCCAAAGGATTGTCCCGGTCCGGACATTGGCCTCGGCATCTGACCTTGCTGGTCTGGTCCAAATTGCGATTGTCCGGGAAAATTTTGATTTTGACCCTTCATCATTTCCACTCTTGGCATTGATTCTTCTTTTTTCATCATCTCCTCTCGTTCCATTCCCGGAAAGCGATTTGATCCTTGGTTAAACTGACCCTCCGGATTTAAATCATCCAACTTACCAGGCTGACCCATAAATCGCGGCCTCATTTTTGGCACCGAGCCATTACCCTTCATCATGGCGTCGCCTTGACTCTGATCACTGTTTTCATTGCCTGGCCTTAAAAAATTTCCGGGATTCCGGGTTGGAAACTGACTCCCCTCGCCCCCATTTTCTGATTCCATTTTTTTTCTCATTGCCTGACACTCATCTTCGGAGGCGCATGGCGGAAAGTTTCGCCCCGGGCCGGAATTTCCGAAGCCGCGACTTTTTTGGTCGCCGGCAGACTGGCCCTGGTTGTTGTTTTCAAAATTGGCTGGTTTTTGATCCTCGTTGTCTGGCTGATTAAATTCATCGTTCCGCTCTCTCATGGCCTTAGCGCTGGATTCAAAACACTGACGGATGGCGCTACCCAGACTTTGGGTTGGTTGGCCGTTGCCTGATAAGAGTCCTTGTATTTTTTCGGCTCCAACGGTGCCGGTTAGGCATTCTTTAACGTCGGCGGGCGCATTCTGCAAGCTATTCCGGATGGCTTGCTTGCCTTCTTCGCGTTGTTGTTTCTGCTCCGCAGTCACCAGGCCATTTTCTTCGGCAAAACGCTGACATTCCTCGGCGTGATCTTCGCCGTTGCAATAGGTTCGGCATTCTTCACCAAAACAACCACCCGGACCTTTGCCACCGGTTTTTCTGACCAAAGCAGCTTCTTCCGGGGATATAAAGCCGTTTTTTTCCGCAAAATCAATACATTTTTTTAAGGTGGCCTCGTCTTTGGGTTTTTGACACTTGCGGAAGTCATTGCCGATAGAATTGTCCCGGCTATCCAGAGAGTTTAAGGATTTTTCAGCTTTATCTAAATCGCCGGCATTCTCCAAATTGGCGGCACGAGCAAATTGAATACATTCTTTGGCGATGGCGAGTGTTGACGGATCCGAACAGGTTTTTTCGCAAGACTCGCGGTCACGACAGCCGCCGGGAAGTTTGGCGCCACCCCTAAGAGCCTCTCCGACCTTCCTAGCTTCTTCCTTTTGCTGACCATTAAATAAATCGTGCTTCGTGCCATATTCCGCGCAAGTTTGCGCGTTCACGGCCTGCCCGCAAAATTCGCCGCACTTCTCAAAAGAGCCGCATTGCCCGGGGCCGCCGTCTTCGGCAATCGCCGCTTTGGCTTTCGCGACATTAATGCCACCGCCCTGATTACCCTCGTCGCGAACGGTTGTTTTTGGTCCCGCTGACGACTGGTTGATGCCAAATTTATTGGCGAATTCAAGGCAAGCAGTTTGGTTTTCCGGATCGGCGCAATAGGCTTTGCAGGCGGTTTTATCGGCACAATTGCCGAGTTCAGCGATGGGAAACTCAATATCAAAAACCGAAAGGGCCGAGGCGCTTCCGGCAATCAGCAAGGCGGCGATAATCGCCGGCGCGGCGATTAGCCAGCGTTTACTCAAAGGGATTTTGGTAAGCATTGTTTTTAAAGGGATTAACCTTATCTAGCGGACTGACCTTGGGGACGACGTTGCCCAGAGGATTGGTGGAGGGTAAGCTGACTTCGGTTTGCTGTTGCGCTTTTTGGAGCGCCGCTTTAAATTGTTCAGCCTGCTTTCCGACTTCTTTTTGTAATCCGGCAACTTTAGCCGCTTCTCGTTGTTTAACCACGAACACATAGAGGAGAGCTACGCATAACAAAAAAACCACGACCATGGCGATCCAAAAACTTTTGCGATTTAGTTCCATTATCTGATTGTACTCTCTATTGCCAAGAGCTCAATCGTATGGTTATCCCCACCCGCCGGCATGGCGAAGATTATTCCGGGTGGGCGCCTAAGACAACTCTGATTTGCAGGTTTTGCTTTTGCCGGTTTAATTTAATGACGATTGTTTGCCCGGGTTGATATTTTTGGACCAGATTTGAGAGCGAGGTTTCGGCGGATATTTTTTCGCCGTTAACTTCCAAAATTATATCTTCCGCCAAAATGCCGGCTTTTCCGGCTGGAGAATCTGGAATTACGCCAGGACCATCGGAATTCCCGCGAACTATGACGCCCGTGGATGCGGGAAGTTTTTCCTTTTCAGCCAACTCTGGAGTGATTTCGATATAGCGGACGCCGAGATAAGGCGCTGAAATGCTTCCAGTTGATTTAACTGAGTCAATATCGTGCTTGGCCTTATTAATGGGAATCGCGAATCCGATATTTTGCGCCCCCTCGGCGACGGCAGTGTTGATACCAATCACCTCTCCGTGCAAATTAAGAAGCGGACCGCCAGAATTGCCCGGGTTGATAGCCGCGTCGGTTTGAATCAAACCCTCGATTCTTTCACTAGACCCACCGCCGTTGGCCGTGATATTGCGGGAAAGGCCGGAGACTATTCCTTGGGAGACCGTATTCCTAAATTCACCGAGAGCATTACCGATGGCAATGACGGTTTGGCCGAGTTTGAGACTTTCTGAATTGCCTAGTCTGACACTTTTAAGATTAGCAGGTGGATTGACGAATTTGACCAGGGCCAAATCTTGGACCGGATCGCGGGCGAGAACTTTGGCGGCGTATTTTTTACCATCATTGGCCAGAATGGTGTATTCAGCTTCTTTATCAGAGACAACGTGCTTATTGGTCAAAATCAGCCCATCAGGCGAAACTATAAAGCCCGAGCCGCCGCCAATTTCCTGACGCTTAGTCCCCTTCTGACATGGACGATTAAAAGAAAAACCGCCGCCAAAAAAATCGCGAAATTCTGGCGGGATATTGGAAAACGGATCGTATGGACAATTCTCGATAACCGGAAGATCCTTGCTGATGATTATGGAGATAACAGCCGGCGCGCTCTCCTCGACTGCTTTTACAATCGCCGTTTCATAGTCGATCCGGGACTCGTATTTGATAATTGGCGATGGCGTCAATATTTGGCCAGTATTTGGCGAGCGCCCAAAAATGCGATCCAGAAAACTTGCTTGTGCCGCGGGGCCATGGCTTAGAATGCCAAGCAGAAAACCCATCAAGAGCACACTTGTCGTGAAGTAGAGGTTTTTTTTGAAATTTTGATTAATTTTTAGCATGTTTTTGATTTGTTCATTCTTTTTTATAACCGACCGATGACTTGGAGGGTTGCTTGGACTGCCTGGATGTCGGTGTCGCGTCCGAAACTTGCGCGTAAACTTTCTTTAGCCGCCTGCTCGGTAAGGCCCATGGCCAGCAAGACATGCGATGGGGCGTGCGATCGGCTGGAGCAGGCCGGTCCGGTGGCCAAGCAGATGCCAGCTTGATCAAGTTTAATGAGCGCTTTTTCGTTGCTGACACCCGGCAGACGAAAACTCACGATGTGTGGCAAGCGCGGGGCTTGCTCCGAATGAATCGTCACTTCGCGCGGTAAAGATTTAAGCCCCGACTCAAATTCAAGACGGAGTTTGGTCAGGCGCTTGGTCGCGGTTGCTCGCAATTTGGCCGCGAGATTTATGGCGCGGGCAAAGCCGACAATGCCGGAAATATTTTCGGTGCCGGAACGGAGGCCATATTCTTGTCCCCCGCCGGTTATAACCGGACTTAAAATATCTGGGTTTAACTTCTTTCTTTTTACATAGAGCGCGCCGACGCCCTTGGGGCCGTAGATTTTTTGGGCCGAGATGGTCAGCAAATCAACGCCAAGATTTTTTAGATCGTACTTGATAAATTGCAGGCTTTGCGCGGCGTCGGTGTGCAATAAGGGATAACGATTTTCGCCGTGTTTTGTTTTTTTGTGGTCTTGGCGAAATTGCTCAATAATCTCCGCGATTTTAGACAATGGCTGGATGACGCCGGTTTCGTTGTTGGCGTGCATAATGGAAACCAGGACCGTATTTGGCCGGAGCGCGAGTAAAAGCTCCTCGAGATTAACAACTCCCTCTCGCGAGACGCCCAAAATTGTGAGACCCACTCCTTCAGTCGCCAAATCTTTAGCGGTTGCGAGGACTGATTCGTGTTCAAGAGAAGAAACTATAAGATGCGGTTTGACTTTGGGAAATTTCTGGCGGAAAAGCTTGACCGCGCCGCGGAGCGCCAGATTGTTGGCCTCGGTTGCCGATCCGGTGAAAATAATTTCGTTAAAATTGGCGCCGAGGTTTTGGGCGATGGTTTGACGCGCCTCATCGAGCAAGGAGATGGCACGTTGACCCAGGAGATGCAAAGACCCGGGATTGCCAAAGTTGGACCGACAACCATCCATGGCCTTAGCCACCTCTAGGGCGAGAGGGGTTGAGGCGGCGTAATCTAGATAGATTGAATTTTTGATTTTATAATGCATTTGTCGCTTCAATATATAACTGAGAATAGACCTCCCGCACAACAACCCTTCGGCTCTTTGTCCTCAATTTCGGCTCCGACTTTGCCGATTTTTTTCAACAGATATTCCATATATGCTGAAAAATTTCCGCTTCGTCTCGCTCGAAATTTAGGAAAGATACCTCGAAAATTATTATGCGATAGGTCTAATTTTTTGACAAAGTCCGATGAAGACACTAGGCTAAACGAACATGACTGGCTTTATTTTTAACGATTCCAAAGGCGGGCAGTTAAAAACACGAGACGTCGTCCAGGCGATGCTTGATTTTATCCGCGCCGACGATAAGCGGACTTACAAGGTGACTATTGGCACCGATTCGCAGGCGGTTCAGGGGCGAGTGAGTGATTTTGTGACCGCGATCGTGATTCACCGCGTAGGCAACGGCGGGCGATATTTTTGGCGGAGATTTAAGCCGCGACAGGGCTTCCATACCATTCGCGAGCGAATCGTAAATGAGGTTTTGAGTTCGCTTGAAGTGGCGCGCGATTTTTTGGCGGTGGCGAAAGATTTTGGCATTCTGCCTAAATTTGATTTTGAGATTCACGTGGATGTTGGCGAAACTGGCAAGACCAAGGCCATGATTCAAGAGGTGGTTAACATGATTCGGGCCAATAACTTTGAGGCCAAGACCAAGCCGGAGAGTTACGCGGCGTCCAGTGTCGCCGACAAGCACATCAACAAGAGATAGAATAAGTTCCGCCGCGAAAGTTATATCTATTATGGATAAGCTCGTCTTTGATATTGAAACTAAAAACAGCTTTCGCGAGGTTGGCGGCGAACGGAACATCGCGGCGCTCCAAGTTTCGGTGGTCGGCGTTTATTCCTACAATCAGGATAAGTACTGGTGCTTTACCGAGCACGAGTTAGACAAGGTTGAGGAACTTTTTAAGGGGGCGGGACTGGTAATCGGGCACACTATTAATCGATTTGATTTGCCGGTACTGCAGAAGCATTTTTCTTTTAATACCAAGGCACTCGCGGCTTTGGATATTTGCGAAGACGTGGAGCTGGCTGTTGGGCGGAAGATCGGGCTGGATGATTTGGGCAAGGTAAATCTGGGTATGAGCAAAACCCACCACAGCTTGGAAGCGATTGAGTTGTATCGCGACGGGAATATGGAGGAGTTGAAAAATTATTGCTTGAACGACGTAAAAATCACCAAAGAACTCTATGACTTGGGAAAGAAGCAGGGATTTTTGAAGGCGCCGAATCGGATTACCGGGGTTCACGAAAAGGCGGCGGTTACTTGGAGGGAGGTGATTTTCCCGGCGACGTTATTCTAGAAACTACGAAATTACGAATTATTACGAAAATACGAATAAGTACTGGAATACAATGGCGATGCGAAAAAATACAGAAGAGTGCACGCTAATGATGCGAAAGCGTAATATAAGCACGAATAAGATTCAGGGTTTAGGGTTTGGCGATGCGAATAAGCGCGGAAAGACACACGCAAATGATGCGAAATGGTGACGAATATAAACGCCCCACACATTTGTGTGGGGCGTAAGTGAAAAAGAACGAAGGGCTACGAAACTACTGCACGAGCACGAACACCATCATACCGAAGGCCGGAAAAGCAGTAATAGACGCGGACCGTGTGATTGAGCCAGCCCGTGCTCGGTACATGGCCGCCGGAGTCCCGCGAACCGGTGCAAAAGGTCACGGTTATGGGGTCGAGATGTTTCCCGCCTGAGAGGATGAAGTAGAAGACCTCAAGGAGGATGCGCTCTAGGATCGTGATGCCTTGAATCTTTCGATCTTTCAGCTCGTTTGCCGAGAGATTCTTGAGCTCGGGATCGGCTTCTTGAGTTGCCTTGACGTAGACGACGTAGGATCCAGTCTTGGGGTCGCGGTCGTTCTCCATGACAGCAATATCAAGATCGGGAGCGTACTGCCGTGTTTGGAAGAGGTTCGCCTCCCTAATGGCCTGCATGATCTTTTGCGGGGTCATGCCAGTAAGGACCACAATCGGCCAGTATCCGGGGCGGTCTTCGATCGTGAGCCCCGAGAAGTCGGCTGTTACACCGAGCTTGGCGTAGACCTGCCTCCAGATGGAGGTAAAACCTGCAGAAGGAGTTGCCTCGGGCTTCGCGCCAAGGGCGCGGGAGGCGAGGAAGGCCTTGAAGGCTGTGGCAAAATCCGCGCGATCGCGGATGAGCTGGATCGCGTCGCAAACATCTTCCAGTTCGCGCTTGCCGTCGCGGACGAGCTTCATGATCATTGCAATCAGATCAAAGAAGCGCTTCCAGACGTTCGTTTCGATGCCGGTATCAGCGGCCGTAGAGAGTCCTTTCGCGGTGAAATCCGGTACTAGCGGATTTGAGCTAGCCAATAAATCGACAAGTCAGAGTTCCCGTGGCGCGAGCCACGGTAAAGAAACTCGGTTTTTTGTGATTTTTAAGGAGCTCAACTAACTTAGCTATTGTACTATATATGAAGCTTACTTGTCAATAGCTGCGAAAACCCTTTAAAATAGGGGTTTTTACAGAAAGCGCCAATAATGAGCAGCTGCGCCGGATCTAGGTCAGAGTCCGGATTCCGACCTTATCTCCAGAGGCGGGTGTGGTACAGAAAGGAAAAGATGGCAGCGGGATTTAAGCTGATTTGATTAGACTCAAAATTTCCGCTTTTTTTTGCTGAAAGACTTTTTTGTCTTTGGCTTCAAGATTAAGGCGCAAGAGTGGCTCGGTATGCGAAGGATGCAGAGAAAACCACCAGTCGTCCCCCGCCACGCGCAGATCTTCGGTACGGCTAATCTTGGACTTGCCGGTATAGGTGGCTTCTATTTGGACGAGCTTTTTTGCGACGAGCTCCGAATTTTTGAGGTGGAAGTTTTTTTCTTGGAGGCGATAGACGACGCCAAAGCTTTTGACGGTTTTTCGAAGCGGAGAGGTGGTACTTGAAATCGCGCTCAGAAACTTTAACAAGGCCACAATGCCCGAGTCGCAAGAGAAAAAATCTTTAAAGTAGTAGTGGCCGGAACTTTCGTAACCAAAGTCCAGATTTTGCTCGCGTAATGTTTGCTTCATAAAGGCGTGGCCGATACGGCCTTCGCGGACTTCATGCCAATCTCGCATAAGGTAGCCGGCGTTGGGCGTTACGAGAATCGGCGTTTTGATTTCGCCGGACATGATTCTAGAGACGGCATCGGCGGGAACTTCTCCGCCGTGATTATCTACAAAAAAAACACGATCGCCGTCGGCGTCAAAAATGGCGCCAAAGTCGGCCTGCTCTTGTTTTACCGCTTCGGCAATTTCGCGCATCGCCCCACGGACAAGCGGATTGGGGCCGTGCGCCGGAAAATCGGGATTGGGTTCGGCGTTAATTAAAATAACTTCCGGATTCCCGTCTTCCGTAAAAAGTTTTTTTAAGATTTCACCCGCAACACCATCCGAACAATCAATCACGATTTTAAGCGGACGCATTGGCCGAAGAAACTGTTTGAGAAATGTTAGATAAGATTGGAGATGGTTCATGACTCAAGTTTTTTAACTTTTTGATAAACCTCCTCGCCGCGGATTGGAATAGCGCCTGATCCGACCATCTTCAATCCGTTCCAATTTTTTGGATTATGCGAGGCGGTCACCATGATCCCGCCAGAGGCCTTGGTCTCGCAGACGAGAAAATAGAGCATTGGAGTGGTCATTAACCCGCCGTCAATCACCATGACCCCGCCAGATTCAAGCTCGGACTTAATACCAGAAGAAATTTCTACGGAGCCGTGACGGATGTCGCGCCCCAGCACGACTGTCTGGCCCCGCCAGTCGCGGCTTAAGGCCCGCGCGATTACCGCAACCGCCGACAAATTAATGTCCCGTGGATAGCGGCCACGGATGTCGTAGGCGCCAAAGATTTTTGCCGCTGGGGCCTTTATGGATGGCTGATTCTTTTTCCTCATTGCTTTTATGGTACTACAATGCGCCGGAGTGCGGTATTATAATGAACACGTATGTTTGGAATTTCTTTTGGCGGCAAGAAGAAAAAAAAGGAGCGCCCGGGGGGGCGCGTTGAAACACGGCACCGCGTGAGCCCCGAGACCAAGAAGAGTATCGTGGCTGTTTTGCTCTTTGGAGTCTCCATCGTTTTGGTATTGGCAAGCGTTGGCCGATCCGGTCCGGCGGGTAATTTTGTCTTTACCGTTCTTTCGACCCTCTTGGGTTTGGGATATTACCTGATTCCTTTCATAGCTTTTTTGGTGGCCTTCTTTTTGCTCTTTAGCCACGAGCGAAAAATCTTGGGCATGAGTTTGTTTGGGGCCGGATTTTTTGTGATTGCCGGACTGGGGCTGATCGATGTGCTTTTTCCGGACAAGGGGGGGATTTTGGGGCAAGCCATCGGATCCATTGAGGCGCTTTTTGGCTATTTGGCCTCAATTATTATTTTGAGTCTTCTGCTGTTGATATCTCTGCTCATCGCTTTCAATACGCCGCTCCGTTTTGGCAGTGAACGAAAACCAAAAGAAAAAGCGCTGATTATCCACGAGGCCGGAGATGGCGACCGCGACGACGACTCGGAGGCCGAAGAGCCAAACCCTGAACCAGTAACCAAGATCAAGATCAAGGAAAACAAAAAAGACGAGGAGCCGGATGAGATGGAGGTTAAGGAGAACACAGCCGGGGAAATCGCTCGAACCTTGCCCCGCCCGATTTCCAGCAAAAATTACGTGCCGCCTCCCCTATCACTCTTAACTTCGCAGATTGAAAAACCAACTTCCGGCGATCTGCGCGCCAACGCCAACATAATCAAGCGGACCCTGGAAAGTTTTGGGATTCCAGTTGAAATGGGCGAGATCAACATTGGCCCCAAGGTAACGCGCTACACTTTAAAACCAGCCGAGGGGGTTAAGTTGACCAAGATCATCGCTCTTCAGCGCGACTTTGAGTTGGCGCTCGCCGCGCATCCGATTCGCATTGAGGCGCCGATTCCAGGCAAAGCGCTGGTGGGAATTGAGGTGCCCAATAAGGCGGCGGCAATAGTGCGTTTGGGAAGTATTATGGCCTACAAGGATTTTGGCATTGCCGGGCCGCTGACCTTTGCCTTGGGGCGCGACGTAACCGGCGAGCCGATTTTTAGCAATATCGAAAAGATGCCTCATTTGCTTATCGCCGGATCCACCGGCAGTGGTAAGAGTGTGGCGATCCATACCCTGATCTTGTCCCTGCTTTTCAAGAACGCTCCGGATACTTTGCGTCTGCTCTTGATTGATCCGAAGCGCGTGGAGCTTTCGATTTACGAGCACATACCGCACTTGGTGGCTCCGGTCATTACCGAGGCCAAGAAAACTGTCGGCGCCTTTCGTTGGGCGATTAAAGAAATGGAGCGGCGGTATGAGGTTCTGCTTAGAGCCGGAGTCCGCGATATAAAAAGTTTTAACAAGCAAAGCGATGAGCCGCTGCCTTACATAGTTATCGTGGTGGATGAACTGGCTGATTTGATGGCGAGCTATGGGAGGGAGATAGAAGGCTCAATTGTGCGCCTGGCGCAGATGGCGCGGGCGACCGGCATTCATTTGATTCTTTCTACCCAGCGGCCGTCGGTGGAGGTCATCACCGGATTAATTAAAGCCAACATTACCGCGCGAATCGCCTTGCAGGTCGCCAGTCAAATTGATTCCCGCACCATTCTTGATTTGGCCGGCGCGGAAAAACTGTTGGGCGGCGGAGATTTGTTGTTTATTTCTTCCGATTATTCCAAGCCGAAGCGCATTCAGGGATCCTATGTTTCGGAAGAAGAGATTCACGCTGTGACTGATTTTATTCGCGACAACAACGAGTTGGCCGATGCCATGATCGCGTCTGCGGGAACGCAAACGGAAAACCAACCCCTTCAAGACGCCTTAATCAGGCAACCGGAAGACATGTTTGGTGGCGATGCCGACGATGACGATGAGCTCTATCAAGAGGCAGTGGGGGTGGTCCGCGAAGCCAAGAAGGCTTCGGCCTCCCTATTGCAAAGAAGACTCAAGGTTGGTTATGCTCGGGCGGCAAGGCTGATTGACATCATGGAGGAGCGCGGCGTAGTTGGCCCGGGAGAGGGAGCTAAGCCTCGCGAGGTTTACGAAGCCCCGCCAGAAGCCTTGGAATAAGGTATGGAACATCATTCGCTTAAAAAGTTTTTTGAGGAGCGCCTGCAGTCGCGGGAGATTAATCTTGAGCGGCTGGCGCAAAAGACCGGTGTCGCCGAACGCCATATTGAGGCGATTTTAAGCGGTGATTTGGAAAAGCTGCCGGCGGCTCCCTATATTCGCGGCTACCTGATGAAAATCGCCCAGGCGCTTGATTTAGACGTCAATGAGGTGATGCTGACCTACCGGCAGGAGACGTCGCTTCGCACCTCCGGCGCCAAAGATGTCTTACCCTCCAATCGTTTTCGCTTAACTTCTTCCACTAATCCACGGCTGATACTTTTTTCGGCCGGTGGAGCTTTGGCGCTTTTGGTATTCGGTTTTTTTCTTTTTAGAGTTCTCAATCGGCCGACGCTTCGGATTACGGTACCGGTGCTTCCGGTAACAACGGTTACGGAGCGCGAGCTGGTCATCCAGGGATCCATTAATGCCGGAGACAAGATTATTATCGGGGGCGATGAGGTGCCAACTAATGCCCGAGGGGAATTTTCCTATCCTTATACGCTGGAGCCGGGTTTGAATACGATTGAGTTTGTGGCAACTAAGATCTTGGGGCGGGAGACGCGAATGACTCGACAGGTGGTTTATCAGCCGGCCGATAATTTGGAGCCAAAAGATCAGTCCGGTTCAAGAAGGCCAAACACCAGGGCTTCCACGACGTTGCCGTTGTCTGGGGGACAACCATAGGGAGCTCAGAACATCTTCCCTTCAACCCACTGCAACTCGCTATTTTCTAGCTCATTTATTACGAATTTTTGTCACCCTGCTCGCTCCGCTCGCGTGTCCCCGACAAAAAGTTCTATTCATTCGCAGAAAATCACGCTCGTCTCCGTAATGGTTTCAGGGGAAGATGTTCCTCGCTTGGGTGGTGGAAGAGCAAAAAATTCGTAAACTAGCTGGGTACTGGCGGATATTGCGCTTGCGGAATAAACTGTAGATATTATGGCTAAGAAAAATTCTGGTGGAGAACAGGAGGAGGAGTTGGTTGATGAGGGCGGGGCGCCGTTGGGGAAAAAAGAGGCTCACCAGCCGGGCCCGAGGAATATAGATAAGCTACTCGAGAGCTTGCAGGATAAGTTTGGCGAGGGATCGGTGATGAAGCTCGGTGACTGGAAAAAGGTTCACGTTGACGCGATCTCTACCGGCTCCTTTTCGCTCGATTTGGCGCTGGGGGTTGGTGGATTGCCGCGAGGAAGAATTGTTGAGGTTTATGGACCAGAGTCGTCCGGCAAGACAACTTTGGCGCTGAATGTCGTCGCCCAGGCACAGAAAAAAGGCGGCAAGGCGGCTTTTATTGACGCTGAACACGCGCTGGATCCAGAATACGCCGAAAAACTTGGAGTCAACGTGAAGGAGCTGATTATTTCTCAACCCGACAATGGCGAGGAGGCGCTTAACATTTTGGAAAGTTTGGTTCGCTCCGAAATGATAACTATCGCCGTGGTGGATTCCGTGGCGGCGCTGACGCCCAAGGCAGAAATTGAGGGTGATATGGGCGATCTTCACATTGGACGGCAAGCCAGACTGATGTCGCAAGCACTTCGCAAGCTGACAGCAATCGCCGCTAAAACCGACACGCTTATAATTTTTATTAACCAAATCCGGATGAAAATTGGCGTTATGTTTGGCAATCCAGAAACGACTCCGGGCGGGCAGGCGTTGAAATTTTACTCATCGGTGCGGGTGGATATTCGGCGAATCGCCCAGATCAAGAAGGGCGAGGAGGTTGTTGGGAATAGAATCAAGGCCAAGGTGGTCAAAAACAAGGTGGCGGCGCCGTTTAGAGTTTCGGAATTTGATATCAGCTACGGCGAGGGAATTTCTTATGAGGCCGATGTGGTGAATACCGCTTTGAAATATAACGTCGTTTCCAAAACCGGTTTAACTTATTACTTTGAAGAGCACAAGTTGGGGGTGGGATTGGAGAATGCCAAGAACACCCTAAAAGAAGATAAGAAGTTGCTCCACGAGATTGCGAAGAAGACGGAGGCGGCAGCGAAGTAGGCTCGGACTCTTGGGTTTTGCAAACCGTGGTAGAAAATTTCCCGCGAATTTTCTCCACTTCCTCTCACTCTAACTATTCCAGCATTAGCTGGAAGCCAAGCTAGTTAGAGTTGCGAGAGCTTTGCAAAACCCAAGAGTCCTCGCTGTTAGTGGGATTGTGGTTCGTTCTTTTCCTGCGAAGAACGACCACTTCCTCTCGCGCTTCGCAATTCCTGACGGAATACCAAGCTGCGAAGCGCTCCGAGAGCTCCCCGCACAAAGAAGAGTCCTCGCGGTTGGAAGTGCAAAAAACCCAGCTCATTCCGCCTGCGAGAACCTCTTGAGGAGAGATGTGTCCTCGCTGGTTGGTGGAGACTAGCTGTTTGAGCTGAATCGCCGGTTGCTTGGCGTATTTGCGGACTCGAGACATACGGGGTATAGTGAAGGTGTTGGGATTACCAAATACTTCCATGGTTCCTAAAGAATTCATCATGAAGAATTTAGCGAACATAATTTTATATGTCACAAACCCTGCTGGTGTCGGGGGTCGTTGCCGTTATCGGTTTTGCAATCGGCTATGCCTTTCGACAGTTTTTTGCCGCTCAAAAGGCGAACTCGGTAGAACAGACGCTAAAGCTTAAAGTTGAGGAGTCCAAGAACCAGTCCAAAGAGATTTTAATTGAAGCCAAAGAAAAGGCGGCTTTGCTATTGGAAGAATTTAAGCGCGAGGAGAGGGAGCGCAAGACACAACTGGAAAAGCTTGAGGAGCGATTGCTTAAAAAAGATGAATCGCTGGAAGCTCACCAGCGATCCATGACCGAGCGCGAGCGGAGACTGGAAGATGAAGCCCAAAAACTGGCTCGTCTTAGCGAGGAGGCGAGGGCGCAACACGCTCAGGCGCTTCAGCAGGTTGAAAAAATAGCCGGACTGACACGCGAAGAGGCGCGCGCGCGGATTGTTAAAGAAATTGAGGAACATCATCGCGATGATTTGGCGGTGGTCATTCAAAAACTGGAGAACGACCGACGCGAAGAGGTTGAAAAAAAGAGCTTGGAGATTATTACAACCGCGGTTCAGCGGTATGCCCGCTCGCATGTGAGCGATGTGACGACTAGCGTCTTTCAACTGCCTAACGAGGAGCTAAAGGGCAAGATTATCGGCCGAGAGGGGCGCAACATTAAGACCCTGGAACGCTTGACCGGCGTTGAGGTGATTGTTGATGACTCGCCGGAGAATGTGATTTTGTCTTCGTTTGATCCCCTACGGCGCGAGATTGCCAAGATGACCTTGGAGAAGTTGATTAAAGACGGGCGAATTCAGCCGGCGAAGATTGAGGAGAAAGTTGAAGAATCAAAACAAGAGATGCAAAAGCGAATGCAGAGTATCGGCGAACAGGCGGCCACTGATTTGGGAATTATCAATTTACCCAAAGAAATCCTGCAACTCTTGGGACGACTCAACTTCCGTACTAGCTATGGGCAGAATGTGCTGGTACATTCGGTGGAGATGGCCTATATCTCGGCCATGATGGCGGCCGAGCTTGGGGCGAACGTGGAGGTCGCCAAAAAAGGCGCCTTACTGCACGACATTGGCAAGGCTATTAGCCACGAGGTGGAAGGTACGCATGTTGATTTGGGGCGCAAGATCTTGAAGAAATACGACATTGAGGAATCGGTTATTCGGGCGATGGAGTCGCATCATGAGGATTATCCCTTCTCCACGCCGGAGTCGTTTATAGTCGCGGCCGCCGATGCCTTGTCGGCCGCTCGTCCGGGGGCCAGGCGAGATACGGTGGAAAATTACATCAAACGGCTAGAAGATTTGGAAAAAATCACCACCTCGTTTGATGGAGTTAAAAGCGCCTATGCCTTGTCGGCCGGACGGGAAATTCGCGTCTTCGTTGTTCCGGAAAAAATTGACGATTTTGGGGCGCTACAGCTCGCCAAAAATATTGCCGGAAAAATTCAATCGGAGCTGCGCTATCCGGGCGAGATCAAGGTTAATGTTATTCGGGAGACCCGGGCAGTAGAATACGCAAAATAGCTATGATATAATGCTTGCGTTCCTTCTGTAGGTGAAAAGGTCGAGGCGATGGCGTTGTCATAGAGGGACAAAACGCCGTAATAATTTGAACGGACGATATGAAAAAACCAGAACTAGTTGAGGCGGTCATGGCCGCGGCTCACATTGAGACCAAGAAAATGGCGCAGGATGCCGTTGAAGCGGTTTTTGACACGATCGTGAAGACGATGGCCAAGGGCGAGGAGGTAGCTATCTCCGGCTTTGGAACCTTCCGGGTGGCAAACCGAGCAGCTCGAGAGGGTCGCAACCCAATGACGGGCGAGAAGATTCAGATCGCGGCTTCAATCAAGCCAAAATTCCGCGCCGGCAAGCTTTTGAAAGAGGCGGTCAAGTAAGGCTCTGATTTAGAGCTTCGTGACTCAGAGAGAGGTTATGATTAAACAAAAAACCCCGAAAGGGGTTTTTTGTTTACTTGGGCGGACTGTATAAACGCTAGAAAGTTTATTTAAGCAGAGGTTTTAGAGATTGATTGAGGTCGATAAGATTCTTATAGGCATCCTTAACTCGCGTTGAGGCGCTTTCGATAATCTGACCGACGGTCGGTTTGCGAACTTCATCCTTGGGTTTGACTTCAAGGGTCAGAGTTGTCGGCTCCGCCAGCGCGGCGGCGGCAATCGTTTCGGCGGCTAACTCTTCTTGAGTTTTGGGCAGATAGGCGCGGAGGGCTTCTTGGGCTCTGGAAGTCAGCTCACGGCCAAGCTTGATGTTGGCGGTGGCTTGGTTGAAGAAACTCTCTGGTCCAGCGGTTTTCATTTTTACGGTTTTGAGACGCTTGATCTCGCCGGAAATCTTGCTGATTCGTTCGTCAACTTTTTTGAGAATAGATTTCATCTGAAAAACCACTCGGAAGTTAATCATCTTAATGATCTCCTGGTCATAGCTTCCGGCGCGCCACCCCTTGAAAGTCTTGGCAATGGAGCGAACTTCGTCTAAAGTCAGGGTGCTTTCCAAATCTTGCTCAACTTTTGTCAGATAGTCGTCATAGTCATTGAGGGTCTGCAAAAAAGCGATTCGCAGTAAGGCGAAGTCGGCTTCCACGTTTTTAAGATCGCTCAAGCCGTCGCGAAGATCACTGATTTCCGCGCGAGTCAGGCTGATGGCGCCGGCAACGGCCGCTTGGCTGGTGCGAAACTCCTGTTCCGTGGCCTCTTCGGGCGTCAGAACATTTTCGCTAGCGCTTAGCTCATCTAATTTCTCGCTACTTTTTACCAATTCTTCGCGCGCGGAACGAACCGCCTCCGATTGGGCGCCAACAAGCAAGGGACTAATTAGTCCGAGAGCGACAAAGAGAATTACGGTTTTTTGAAACGGTTTGGTTTTCATAGGTGTTTAGTTGTTGCCCTCTGATTGATCACCGCTTTTTAAAGCTGGATCTTGAGAGACGTGATCTAAGACGGCGGCTACTTTTTCGGCGGATTCGCTGAAGTAGCTGGCCTCGTCCAAGCGAATTTGAAAATCAACCGATTGTGATTCAAGAAAGAGGTTTTTGGCAACGGCGGTTGTGCCTTGGGCGCTGTCGGTTCCGCGGAAGCTGACGGCGGTTATGGCGATCGCAATCACCACGAAGCCGGCGGCAGTCAGAGCGCCGGTGAACTTAAAATTTTCCCACATGGCCCTACGCCATTCGCCAAGAAAACCAGACTTGACTTGAGAAGTGGACAAAACTTGGGGCTTGGAACGCTCCAAAAAAGCCGGATCGGGATTAATGCTTTCCCGATAGGAGTTAAGCGATTTAATGATTTTTTCTTCCATATCCATAATTATGATTTAGGCTTGTAGAATTTTTCTTAACTCATGAATGGCGCGGTGTTGAATCAATCGGACGGCGCCTTCGCTTTTTTTCATGGCTTTAGCGATTTCGCGATGAGAGAGATCGTCAACAAAGCGCATCAATATAACATCTTGTTGATCGGAGTTGAGCTTTTTGATGGCCAACTTGACCCGTCCCACGCTTAAAGATAAATCCGCATCCTGATCTAAAGTCGCCGCGACGCTTAGCGCTTCTTCGCTGGTAGCATCCAGACTTTGGTGCTCTTTTTTGACCCGATAATGATCAATCACCTGGCGACGGGCAATTTGATATAACCAGCTGGAAAAAGGAAAGCCCTGAAGAATATAGCGCGGCATGTTACGCCAGGCCTTGGTGAATACTTCATGGGCAAGATCCTCGGCCTCGGCTTTGGTAGCAACCTTCAGCGCGATAAACCGATAGATTCTGCTCATGTAGTGGTCGTAAAGCCGGCCAAAACAAGTCGCGTCTCCTTTTTTTGCTTGTTGTATTAAGTTCTCTTCGCCTTCTAACATAGGAAAACGATCCGAGCGGTCTTTGGTTACCCAGATCAGTCTTCCCTGAGTGGGATTCCTGTTTTGGCTTCCAAAGTACCGAAGCTACATGCTAGCAGATTTTGACCACCAAGTAAATGGAAAATCTAAAAAATGGCTGGTTTTACGGTGTTTTTAGGGGAAAGCGGTGGGTGTTTGTTGGTGTCATAATTGATTGGCCATAGAGACATCGGCTCACGGTCTTATGGTCGTGGCATGCTTGGAATAAGGCTCCTGCGCATGGGTTTATACACGCCTTATTTATACACACAAGTGCTAAGTTTTTTTGGATTACGCATATAAAAAAACCCCGCGTGATGCGAGGTTGGAGGAACTTTACCTTTGGCGCCAATCGGCCGCTTCTTTGGCCTTGAGGTATTGCGTCAAGAGCTTGGATTCTATTCGATTGCGTTTTTGGTCACCGGGAATTGAGTTGCGGAGTGGCGAAGCCAGACCCTCAACCATGCACAGCGGTATTTCCGATTCGGGCTTTGCGGCAGCGTGAAAGATGGCTTTGGCTTTTCGTAAAAAACGGCGCGGGACAAAGATCCGCCCGCCGTATTCCAGACCAATGCCGGTAATCATAACCGTCTGGCGCTTTTGCAGATCAAGATATTCGCACTTCCGCCAGCTAAAAGAAAATCCGGCTTGCGTGGCGATGGATCTGATCTTCCGCCTGGTCTCGCGCGTAATGTGACGCGCCGAAGAAAAGGTGAGATCGTCCAGATAGCGCGTGTAGGTGATGGCGTTTTCGGCGAGGATATCTTTGAGGTGGGCATCAATCAGACAACCGACATAAAGATTGAAGAGGTCGCCCGAGGCGTTCCCGCCTTGAACCAGACCATCTTTGCCGGCAAAAAAATTATTTTCCAGAAAAGCGCGAAGCTCTTCGGTCTTGTTTGCCAGATCCGGCTCCATTTCCACCAGCACGGCAGCGAGCCGTTTTGGATCAACACTGCCAAAGGCATCGTGGAAGTCCAACAGGTAGAAGAAGCGGTTCTTGCGGTGCGGCAGAACATTGTAAAGTGTTCTGTTTCCGAACCGGCAGGCGGTGGCGTGGGTCAACCAAACCCTCTGCTTGCCCGCATATTCCACGGAGCGAAGAAACCACTTGCAGAATCTTTGTTGGAGCGCCTTCATGGCTTTATTGGGAGAGCCAAGACGGCGAAACTTCCTTCGGCCACTTATGGAATTGACGTCGTGTTTTATGAAGTGATGAAACTTCGGCTCGCCCTGAAGGCCAAGAAACATCGTCTCGTTTAGTTTTTCAAAGTTCACGATTGACTCCTGCTAAAAATCAGCCGCCTGGGGATTGATACCTGGCAATTCACAACCAAACCTTGGCGCGCAAAGTAAAGCTAATTTCTCCCGGATGTACCTCGTGCCGACAGACGGGAAGGAAGTGGATTCACTTCGGCATGCGACTTTTGGCCGCACGCTGTCCGCGACAATAATCGCGAACGTGAGCCGATTACTCGGCGCGGAGACGTGAGCCCCTCCGCGAGCGTCACGGGTTTGCGGTACCCGTTTGACCGGAGGCTATACTGCCCCAAGTTTCGCGCGTCTTGGTTTGATCTCACCGGATATTTTAAACAACCCCCAGGCAACCACCCGAGACTTCCCGGGTGGCCGGGTTTTACAACCCTTGCCACCACCTGTTTAACATAGATTGATTCAAAAAGCCAAGCTGTTTGGCGGGAAAAAATTTTATTCTTGGAGCGGGTAACGGGAATCGGACCCGTGTCTTGACCTTGGCAAGGTCGCGTACTGCCACTGTACTATACCCGCGTTTCAATGAAGATAAATTTATAACGATTCGTTCATTAAATCAATCCGTCTGTGAGTTGCGGCGGCATCATGAGTTGTGCCCTCTTGAGGAATTGAACCTCAATCTTATCCTTCGGAGGGATACATTCTATCCGTTGAACTAAGAGGGCGATTGATTTTGCTTATCGAACTTTAATATACCCATCAGTGATTATCTTTTCAACGCACTATTTCTAAGAGGGCTGATGTTTGGAGAATAGCCCATAACATAGGCCAATCGCAAACCAAAGCATCAGTTGGCCCTGCCAAATCGTCCAGAGAAAGTGATCAAACAGACCAAAGAGGAGCAGGCTTGTGAGGGCGGCGCCCGCGGTTATTCCGGCCAGATTTCCGGTCGCGCCCTTTTTGATTTTTATAAACAAATCTCCGAGCAGTAGCGCGAACAACAGCAGACCGCCAACACCGAGCTCGGTCGCTAAAAGTAAGTAGAGATTGTGAATCGGCTGCCATTGCCAAACTTGGGTAAGACCAAGTTTTTGATACTCCCCCGTTTTGACGGCGTAAAAAACTTGATTGCCGAGACCAATGCCCAGCGGGTTGCTTTTGAGCAGAGATACTCCTAACCGATTATATTCCAGACGAAGTTCCACGGATTGTTCGGCTTTGCTGAGCGAGGCTCGGGGCGCGATAAATGAGGCAAGACCCGTATAGAGGAAGCCCGCAATGGCCACAAGCAAGAGAGTCAGGCGAAAAGTTTGGCGAAAATAATCTCGGGAGAGAAATCCCCACATCAGAATTCCAAGCGTGACGAAGCCGGTAATCGCCCAGGAGGTTCGAGAAAAAGTCAGCGCGATTCCCAATGAGATCGCAAACATTGGAAGCGCGAGCGCGAGATCGCTCCACATAATCTTCCACGAGGAAAAAATGACGCGCGGCGAGGGGCGACGAAGCCAAAAATAAAAAAGAGAGGTGAGCGCCATCACTAAGAAAGCCGCCAATATATTTGGATGGGGAAAGGTTCCGTAGGCCCGAAGTATTTTGGCGCCGGAAGCGACTATTTTACTGGTCGCTCCGGATAAGGGATTAAGCGCGGATTCGCCGAACAGTTTTAACCCCAGTGACTCACGGCGCAAAAATTGCAAGAAGCCAAGAATCGCCTCAATGACGCCAAAGGTAGCTATGGCTATAAAAAATCTTTCAAAAAACTTTTTTTGAGAGATAATCGCAACCACGAAACAATAACTGATTAAAAGCAAAAGTCTGGCCGACTTATAAAACGCGAGGCCCGGCAGAGACGCCGAGAAGCCGGAGATTATGGCCAAACCCAAAAACGCCATAAGCAGCCAAAAAAAGTTTTGGTTCATAACTCGGCGCGCGGCCGCCCAGCCGACCAACCAAAAAAGCGCCAGCAAAATAAAGTCGCTTAAATACAAAAAAATACTTTCGTATTCATCAAAGCCCGGAGTATAGCCACCGAGGAGGATTCTGCTGCCGAGCGGAATCGCTAGCATGGTGAGCCATGGAATAACCCATTGCATTTTGGCGCGCCAATTTTCAACTAAAAATTTCATAGGCGAAGGCGGCGGCAAAGGTAAGCATGACAATAACCAAAATAACCGGATTGATATTGGGCAATATTTTTGAAGTGCCGCCTTGGGAGCGAAATTGACGCCACATGAGAATCGCCAGTATTCCTTCGAGCGCCAGCAAAAATCCGCCGGCGAAGGAAACCAAAGTTAAAAAGTCATGAAAACCGGCAAGATAAATACCGAAGGGCATACCGACGACAATCAAGTCTCGCGACCATTCCGGAAGATTAAAATCCACCCCAAGAATATCGCGCAAATTAAAGCCGACCGAAACGTAGGAGCTCCAGAGAGTTAGCAATCCCAAAACACCAACTGCCGCCAAAAGAAGAGGATGGAGCTGGCTCACGAGGCCCGAGACTCCGTCAGGACTCACTTCTTTAGAGAGGCCAATGATGCCCAAAATAAAAAGCGCGTAGAGGATGGCGGGAATTACGGTACCGAGAGTAATAACTCGCTTGAGCGATGTCTGCCAAGATCCACCGCGCCTACGGACATATTCGGTGATGAGATAGATCGCCGAGAGGCCGCCTAAAGAAAAAATGGCCGGCGACAAAGGCAAGCCGATTGTTTTGAGACTGGCTTCGGAAAGCGGCGGCAGATGAGCGTTGCCGATTCCCAGCCAAGAAATTACTCCGATAATCGCGATGATGCCGCCGGTAATAATAGTCTCAACCGCGGTTAGGCCCTTGAGACGAAGAAACAAGGTGAGCGAGCCGAGCAACCAGAAGATCGATATTTCCGCTCCGCCGCCGGCGATTGGAGCAATGAGTCTTCCGAAACTCGCTGAGAGAACCAGATAAATAGTCATCGCCAGCAAGGAGCCGAAGACGCTCGCCAAAATGGCCAACATGCGACCACTCTTTCCCAGATACAGGTTGGCATAGCCCGGGAAGCGATGTGTGGTTTGGGTTCCCACTATGACATCGGCGTACATTAAGTGAACTACTAAATAGGAAACGGTTCCCAAGAGTAGATAAAAAAATCCGAGCGCGGCGCCGGACTTGGAGACGACATAGGGCAAAGAAAAAAAACCGGCTCCGATAATGGTACCCATTAAGAGCCCCATCGGCAGCAATTCACGCTCGTATATTTTTTTTAGCCAGCTCATTCTTCGACGGCGTAAAGCTCGTCCCCTTCCCGAACGCGCTTTTGAACTTTAAGACCAATCTCTTGGCCCTTGGGAGCAACTTCAATCGTTTGATGGTCAAACTGCATGGAGTTGATGACTTGGGTAAAATTGGTGGTGGCGCCAGAGAAGACAACCATTGTCCCTTTTTTTATCGGTTTTTTGAAAATCACAATCGCCACTTTAATTTGGCCGTAAAAGTGAGTGACTCGGCCAATCGGTTTCTGAATGCTTGCGGCTTTTTTGGGCTTGGTTATTTTGGCTGGGATTTTTTTGGCAGTCTTTTTTTTGATGGCTTTTTTTGCCGGCATATTTTTATTCACAGTCTATGACCGCGGCTATTTTTCTGACCAGTTCTTTCGGGTCGCTAGAGAAGATTACGTTTCCGGGGCCGCGGTGCGATTTTTTGATAATCTCCTTAATCATGTCCGCGGTGCCGCCGGTACCTTCAAGAATGCCGATGGGTTTTTTGTCCTCAAAGGCGATAGTGAATTCATTTAAGGTTCCGATGCGCCCGCAGATGACGATAACCGCGTCCACCGACCGAGTTAGGAGCAGGTTTCGTCCCGAATAATCAAAGCCGGTGTAAATTACCAAGTCATGATAATCAAGCGGAAGATGGTAGGTTTTGACGTGAGCGATTTTGGAGGCGGCGGGAGAGAGCCCGATAACCATACCACCCTCTTCTTTGGCGCCCTTGGCCGCCCAATATGGCATGCCGGTCGTAGCACCGGTAACCAGCACGCTGCCAATTTTGGCGATTTCTCGGCCAACCTGCTCGGCTTTCTCGGCGGCGTCAATCGCGCAATGACCGCTTTCGGCGGCGCCAGAGACACCAATCTTTCCCTTTAAACACATTCGTCCAGTTTTGGGTTTTTCCATGAACTTATTATAACTCAAACGACTCATCCGGCGAGGGGATGTGGGCATGAATAGCCAATTCGTCGCTGATTTTTGCCGCCAGCACTTTGGCGCCCTCTTCTTCGCCATGCGTCAAAAAGACTGTTTTGAGATGGGTGCGCATCGGGTGCAACCATTCCAAAAGCTGGGGTTGATCGGCGTGAGCCGAATAGCCGCGCATGACTTCGATATGACAACGCACCGGAATCTGTTCGCCAAACATTCGCACGGTTTTGACGCCGTCGAGTATCTGGCGCCCTAATGATCCAACCGCTTGATAGCCGACGATGAGCAGAGTATTTTCCAGACCGGGCAGATAGCGGCGTTCGTGGTGCATGATGCGTCCGCCGTGCGACATACCCGAGCCGGCGATGATTATTTTTGGCGGCGGCACATCGTTAATGTGTTTTGACTCCTCGGTTGAGAGGGTGAACTTTAGGCCGGGAAAGTCAAAAATTGAGCCTTTTTCGCGAATGAGCTTTTGCGTCGCGGCGTCAAAATAGCGGGCGTATTTTTTGTAGATCTCGGTCAGTTTGATGGCCAGAGGACTGTCCACAAAAACCGGAATTGGCGGAACGCGGCCCTCCCGCACCAAGTCGTGGAGTTCAAATAAAAGTTCCTGGGTTCGCTCCATAGCAAAGGCGGGAATAACCAAGACTCCGTTACGTTTGGCGGTCTCTTCAATTCGATCCTCTAACAACCCCTTTCTTTCTTCCATGCTCTCATGAACACGGTCGCCGTAGGTGCACTCCATCACCGCGTAATCGGCGTCAACCGGAGCGACTTCGCGGGCGCCGATAATCGGCGAAGGCGAATTCCCCAAATCGCCGGAAAAAATAATTTTTTTACCGGCGGCTTCGATAATCAGAAAGCTGGAGCCCAAGATGTGGCCGGCGTTGCCGAAGGTGGCAGTAATTTGGCTTTTGCCCGAACCGACAATGATTGGGGTGTGGTATTCCACGCCATGCCACTGCTCCATAACTTTGAGCACGTCATCTTTAGTGAAAAGAAGCGGTTGTTTAAATTTTTCGGCGTCCTGCGCTAAAATATGATCCGAATCCAAAAGCAGAAGTTCGGCGGCATCTTTAGTTGGGAAGGTGGAATAAACTGGACCACGAAAACCTTCGCGGGCGAGCTTGGGCAGACGCCCAATGTGGTCAACGTGCGAGTGCGTCACGAAAACCGCGCTGATTTCGTTTGGCGGATACGGAAATGGATTCCAATTGTGGCGTTCGCAAAAATTTCCGCCCTGATGCAGACCGCAATCAATTAAATATTTGGCGCCGTTTACTTCGAGTAGATAATTGGAGCCGGTAACTTGTTTGGCGGCGCCGTGGAAGGTGAGTTTCATGTATGTTTTTTTTGAGGCTGGTATAAACACATCTCTGCTTCTCGCTACCATAAAAATTCCCGGCGAGAATTTTTTTTGGAATGAAGGCTTCGCTCGTCTCGATGAATATCGAGACACCATGCTCGCTCAACCCTCAATCCGCACTCGCAGGCAGAGATGTGTTTATTTGCCTTGTTAATTTTTACCGTACTTCAATTGCGCAATCTTTTTGGACTTAGGACTTTAAAAGTGTAGCAGTTTTTTGGCGGGAATAAAAAAATGCCCCCGAGGCAATCTGCCAGAGGCAGACAAGTCGGGGGCGGGCTCGTCAGTTGAAGGAGACGAGCGAGAGGTCGCGGATGCGGCGGACGACACGGTCGGCGCCGCGGCTCGCGAAGTTGCTGATCGTGGCGCGTCCGAAGCGGCCACAACCCGTCATCGCGGCGACGACTCCTTTCGCCTCTTCACCGCAGATCCGGAAGCGAACCAGACTGCCGATTCGGGGGCGCAGGCGCAGGTTCGTGATCGGTTGCGAGCGGCTGGTCGGCCAAGCGATTGTGAGCGAGCCGGCTTCGGAAGAGCGGGGGGAGTCGTTCTGCTTCTCGTTCTTCTTCGGCGGAAAACACTCGTAGATCAGCCTGCCGATGAACGGCAGCGCCAAACCACCGAAAGCGAAGTAAACAGCGGAACCTTTGTAGCCCAGAAAGTTGCACACCGCGGCAAACAGACAGACGATCGCCAGCAGAACCATCCCAATCTTCATGTTTTGCTGTCTCTCTCTCTTTTTCTTGTTGTAACTCTTGGTTGTTGAGGTGCTATCAGTCATTCGCTTTGGGACACACTCCCACTGGCGATGTCGCCATTGTAGCATTATTATATCGCTTTTGTCAATGGGCGAAAAACCCTTATTTTACGGCTTTTTTAGAGTATCTTTGGCGACTTGAACATCGCTCCAGGGAATCTTTTTTCCGTGAGACTGATGAATCCACTCCTCGCTCCCCTTGCCGGTAATCACCACGACATCGCCTTCGGCGGCATCCTTGATGCCAGTTTCAATCGCGGTTCGGCGATTGACCGAACGCTTCAGGATAAAATTAAGGGTTAGGGGTTGGGGGTTTAAAGAGATGCCGGATTCTATCTCATCCATAATTTTTTCCGGGTCCTCGTTGTATGGGTCCTCATCGGTAAGAATAATTTCGTCGCAAAATTCGGCGGCGATGCGGCCGAACTCGGGGCGCTTCCAGGCATCGCGCCCGCCACCGGCGGAGCCCAAGACGCAGATGAGTTTAGAGGGCAAGCGATTAGCGTCAAGCGTTAATGGTTTAGGGTTTGGGATTAATGAGTCTGGTGTCTCCTTGTTGTTGCTAGACTGTAATCGCCTTGCCATTTGATCGCGCAGGGTTTTATAAACAACCCGCAGAGAATCCGGTGTATGAGCGTAGTCAACCAAAACACCAAAAGGATTTTTTTGCACCCACTCCATTCGTCCGGGGATGCCGGTAAAATATCCCAGAGCGCGGATAATACTGCCGTTGCCTATCCCAAGCGCTTCGGCAATGGTTGAGGCCAAGGCGGCGTCTTCCAGATTGAAATCATTTTGAAACCACTCGCCGAGAAATTCGGTATCGCCTTTGAGCGTTCGTGAAATAAAGTCGGCCTTATTGGAACGAGCAATGCTTCCCGAGCCGCCGGCGGCTTTGATGAATAATTCGGCCGATGGGTCGCTACTGTTTACGACAAAAATTTTCTTTTTTGCCGAACCGGTTTTAGCAACTTGTCTAAAAAATTTAAGCTTAGCCTCGCGATAGGCTTCGAACGAGCCGTGGGCTTCCACGTGTTCGGGGTGAAGATTTAAAAACGCGGCTACCGCAAAATCCAGAAACAGGTGACGCGACTGCAAAACACCTTGCGAGGTTACTTCCACAATCGCGTGGGTGCAGCCGTTTTGAACCGCGCGCCTTAAAAACTTTTGGATAAAAAATCGGCCGGGCATGGTAGTGTCGGTGCGGTTTTTTTCGGAGACCTCGCCGACTTTGACGCGAATAGAGGAGAGGAGGGCGGTTTTTTTGCCGGCCGCTTCCAATATGGCGTTCAAGATCTCGATGGTGGAAGATTTGCCCTTGGTTCCGGTAATCCCGATCAGAATTATTTTCTTTGACGGGTGGCGATAAATAACCGAACCAAGCCAGGCGAGGAGGAGGTGGTAGAAGCTTTTCATAATGACCAATAACTAATTACCAATATTCAATCAATGAGTAAATCACTAATTAGCGGCCGACGCTATTTTCTTTGGTAACCCGAATAATAGCATTAAAAATGAGAGTGAGCTCTTTCGCCTCCTGCCATATCCTCTGTGCTTCTTCTTTTGTTGTCGGGACTGCTATTTCTATCATCCTTAACCAATATTTTGTTTCGCGGGCTTCTTTTTTCGCAATACCAAGTTTGTGAATAAAATCTTTTTTGCTTTCTGCATCGTCTGCTTCGCAATAATTCGCGCCCACACTTGTTCCGGAACGCACTATTTGGGAAATCAGGGACCGAGTTAGTGTATTCTCCGGAATCTTTTTAGCAAAGCTGATTATTGATTCTCCAAATCTTTCCGTGCGCTCTTGGAGATCGAAATTTCTTTTTTGACCATTGAAGACTCTCTCGTTACTCATTGAGTGGTCATTGGAAATTGGGAATTGTGAATGATTGAATGGTCATTGGGAATTGGTAATTGGGAATTATTCTTATTCCTCCTTCTTTTTCAGCGCCGCCTTGAGGCGATCTTTGAAGCTGGTCAACTTGGGGTCAAGTTTTTCGATGACACCTTTGGCTTGGGCTTTGGTGTAGCCCAGACTCATTAGCGTATCTTCGAGTTCCAGATCTGATTCCATGAGGTTGAGCGATTGTGGAGACGAAACGAGAGTGAGTTTACCTTTAAGTTCCAAAACGATTCTTTCGGCGGTTTTTTTGCCGATACCCGAGGCGCGAGTGAGTAGGTCGGTCTTGCCTTCGTTCACGGCAGAAATTGCTTGATCGACGCTTGCGATACTCAAAATGCCAAGCGCGGATTTTGGGCCAACGCCACTAACGCTCACGAGCTTCTGAAAAAGTTCCAGTTCGCGCTCGGTTTCAAAACCATAGAGTTCGGGCCCGTTGTCCTGGCGCCAATGAGTCTCTATATAGAGGGCGGCCTCGGCGCGATCAGCAAGCGCGGTGATGGTCCGCGGCGAGACAAACACCTTATAGCAGACGCCATCAACATCAACCGCGACGAAAGAACTTTTTTTGGCGCGCAATTTTCCTTGGAGATGATAAATCATTTTAGCGGAGATTTTGGAGCAGACTCTGGCCGCTCATGACTTTGGGTTTGGCCACGCCGAGAACTTCTAAAATCGTCGGCGCCACATCCGCCAAAAGCCCCATCGCCTCTTGCTCCAGGCGTTCAACTTCGATCGAGGTTTTCTTTTTTTCGTAACCGCGGCCGATGAGGTAGAAGGGCACTAAATTGGCGTCGTGCTTGGTTTCCGGCTGGCCGGTGCGGGCATCCAGCATAACTTCGATGTTGCCGTGGTCGGAAGTAATCATGAGAACGGCGTTTTGCTCCAGACAGCTTTTGGTGATGCGAGAAATTTCCTGATCCAGAACTTTGATAGTCTCTATCGCGGCTTCGTAGTTGCCGGTGTGGGCAATGACGTCGGCGTTCGCGAAATTGGCAATAACCACATCGAATCCCCCGCCACTCACGGCTTCGATTACTCGGGTGGCGATTTCTTTGGCCATCATCGCCGGCTGTTCATCGGGGCGGGCGATATTTTGCGAGGGCACTAAGACGCGGTATTCATTTTCGTAGGGAGCGTCGCGGTAACCATTGAAAAAATAAGTAACGTGAGCGTATTTTTGAGTTTCGGCGACGCGCATTTGGGTCAAACCGGCATCCGCTAAAACTTTGCCGAGCGGCTCGGTAATGGTTTCGGGCGGAGAAATAACCGGACAGTCAAAATTATCCGAATAGTGAGTCATGGTAGCGTAGAAAATATTACTAAGTTCGCCGCGCGGGAAGCGGTTGAAATCTTTTTGCAAAAAACTGGCGGCAAGTTGGCGAATGCTATCTTCGCGAAAATCAAAAAAGATGACCGCGTCGTTGTTTTTGATTCCTGTGGGATTTGGACCCAAAAGTTTGGGTTCAAAAAACTCGTCGCCAAAATCTTTGGCATAGTTTTTGGCCACTTCGGCGGGTAAGTCGGTTACGACCGAACCTTGGCCGACAAGGGTTTTGTAGGCCGCCTCGGTCAGATTCCAATGCTCGTCGCGATCCAAGGCAAAGTAGCGGCCGATAACACTCGCGACGCGGCCAATGCCGATTGATTTAATCATTGTCTCCACCTGATCCAGCAAATCAAGCAGAGAGCGCGGCGGGCTGTCTTTGCCATCGGCGAAAAGATGCAGACGAACATCGGTGAGGCCGGCGCGTTTGGCGGACACAAGAAGCGCCTCCAAATGTTCTATGGAGGCGTGGACGTTGCCCTTGCTTAGCGTGCCAACCAAATTTACGCCGGAGTTATTTTTTTTAGCGTGAGTAAAGGCGTTTTGTAAGACTTGATTTTTGAAAAAGGCGCCGGAGCGGACGGCAAGCGTGATGCGCGGGTAGTGTTGGTAGATGATTTTTCCGGAGCCGATGGTTAGGTGACCGACTTCGCTATTGCCCTCCTCGCCCCAGGGCAGACCAACCGCGATGCCGGAAGATTGGAGCGAGCCGATGCTGTAGTTGCTTTTAAGTTCGTTGATGGCCTGGGGCGGATAAGTGTGTAGAGGGTTGGTGGCGTTTTTTTTGCCAATACCCCAGCCATCTAAAATCGCCAGGACGACGCGTTGCTTCATAGTTAATAGCGTAAAGGGTAAAGGGGTTAGGGTAAAGGGTGGCTCGGACACATCTCTCTCAAGAGACGGGATAATGAGGCTCAGAATCTTCTTTCGCAGGAACCGCGATAGTAAAGTAGGCTCAAACTCTTTATTTTCTGGAACCGGCTTTGATTTTTTTCCAGCGAAAATCAAGCCTTCCTCTCGCGCTTCGCAATTCCTAACGGAATACCAAGCTGCGAAGCGCTCCGAGAGCTTCCAGAAAATAAAGAGTTCTCGCTGGTTAAATTAGAACAGCGATCGTTTCCTCTCGCTTCGGCAATTCCGACCAAGGTCGGAATCCGAGCTTGCCGAAGCTCCGAGAGCTTCCTGCGAAAGAAGATTCCTCGTGGTTGGAAGTGTGAAAACCTAGCTCATTTCGCCTGCGAGAACCTCTTGAGGAGAGATGTGTCCTCGTTGGATGGAGGAACTGTGGTTCATTCTTTTCCAGCGAAGAACGACCACTTCCTCTCGGCGACGCGATTCCGTAAACGGAAACCTAGCTCGCGTCGCCTCCGAGAGCTCCCGCCTCCGCTAAACCTGCCTGCCGGCAAACAGGGCTACGGCGGGCAAGCCCTCATGTTCGGCGGGCAAGTTCCAAAACCCAAGAGTCCTCGCTGGTTGGAGGGAGTGGACAGCGTTGAGGGTTTAGGTAAATACCGGTTAGGGTGCAAAATACAAAAATACTGGTGGGGGTATATAAAAAAAGCCCCCGGGGTGAGTCGGGGGTGGAGAGAAAACATGCCTTGGCTAGTTCTTTTTAGAACAAAATGAACTAAGTTTTCTCTCCAGATTCAGCGGCTGAACACGACGAAGTAAATTTCATTGATAGAAACACACTTCCATTAGTTCGGCCGCTGGAATTTTAAAATGCTTCTTGCGAAGAACATGAATCACATAGTTCCTTGAAAGAACAAATTCGGGATAGTTCTCGCAAGAAGCACTGGCTAGAGAATGCCGGTTTATGGCAGCCGATGTCAACTAACCCGGTGAATCATGGTATTATCAGGGTATTGGTTTATGCGGATTTTTTCTAAAATTTTTGTGGCGTTTTTGGCTCATTTAGTCGGCATAATCGCGGCGGCGTACTTTTTGCCGAGATTCCAGATTTCTCATCAACCGCTGGATGTGGCCATGATCGCGATCCTGCTAGCCTTGAGCCACGCGGTTATTCGGCCGATCTTGAAGCTGATATTTTCGCCGGTCATCTTGCTAACACTCGGCCTCTTTGCCGTGGTAATTAACGCCTTTTTGCTCTATGCTCTTGACTTTTATTCGGCAGCGCTTACTATTACGGGACTAGATACGTTGCTTTACGCGACGCTGATAATCAGCGGAGTGACCGTTATTATCGGATCGTCGGGAAAGAAGAGCCTTAGCTAAAACTTTAATTTTTTATTTTTATGGTCGCTCTCGAGATCGCCCAAATCGTCGTTGCCTTGATTCTGATTGTTCTGGTCTTGCTCCAGGAACGGGAGGCCGGAGTTTCCGGAATTTTTGGCGGAGGCGGTGGTGATGGCGGTTTTTATCAACAACGCCGCGGATTGGAAAGATTTATCTTTGGCGCGACAATCGTATTTGTCGCCGTTTTCGCGGGATTAGCTTTACTTAACCTTGTTTTCTAGACTTCGCATTCTTTTCAAGCATTTGACGTTTACCGAGGCGCGCTTGTTTATCGGGTCGCTCGCCGTTTTTGGAATTTCCGCGATCTTTGGCGGGACGCATCTTTTTTACAGCCAAACCGTAGTAGCGCCGGTCGCCGGCGGAACTTATACCGAGGGGTTGGTCGGCCAGCCGATTGCCATCAATCCACTGCTAACCGCCTCCAATGATCCTGACCGTGATTTAATTGAAGTTTTTTATAGCCCACTTTCCCGATTAATAGAGACGATTAAGGAGGGCGAGGATCACAAGACTTGGAGCGTTTTTTTGAAACCCGACTTGCGCTGGAGCGACGGCGAGCCGCTGACGAGCGACGACTTGGTGTTTACCATAGAAACAATTAATGATCCGGAATCACATTCCCCCATCGCGCCCTTGTGGCAAGGCGTTTCAGTGGAGCGTTTGAGCGAACGCGAAACGCGTTTTTCATTGCGAACACCTTATGCCTTTTTTGAAACGAGCCTGCAAAATCTTTACGTCGTGCCACGCCATATTTTTGGAACAATTCCTCCGGCCAATTTAAGGCTTTCCAATTATAATCTGGAGCCGGTGGGCAGCGGGCCTTATCGCTTGCGCAGTTTTATTAAGCGGAAAGACGGATTTATTACCGATTACCTTACCGAAGCCAATCCGAATTATCCCGACGGCGAGGTTTTGATAAAAAATTTGGCTTTTAAGTTTTTTGATTCCTCTGAGAACGCGCTTAGCGCTTTTAACCGGCGGGAAATTGACGGCCTTGGCGGGCTGGATTATCGGGCACTTCAAAAAATCAAAATCAGTCACACGGTTGCCGTGGTTCCAATGCCGCGATACTACGCCATCTTTCTCAATCAAAACGCTCATTTGGCCTTGAAAGATCTGGCGGTGCGCACCGCCTTAGCTCGCGGAGCCGACCGGGGGGGTGTTTTGAGCAATGTTCTGCGCGACAACGGACTTTTGATGTACGGACCGCTTCATCCGGGAATTGAGGGCTATGTTTCAACGTTCGGCAGCATTGACCGCTATGACCCCGAAGGGGCAGCCAATATTTTGGATAAGGCGGGGTGGAAGTTGAAACCCGACGGAGTTCGAGCCAAGACAATCGGCGGCGGCGAGGTTGAACTCTCGTTTAATCTTGTGGTTCCCGATATTTCGTTTTTGAATGATACGGCCGCGGTTTTGCGAGACGCTTACCAGCGAATCGGCATCCGTTTAAAGATTGAGTCGCTCTCGCCGGCGGAGATTAACGCGCGTTCGCTTAAGGAGCGCGACTATCAAATGATCCTCTTTGGAAATATTTTAAAAAATACTCCGGATATATTTTCTTTCTGGCATTCGTCGGAGCGTTTTTTTCCCGGACTCAACCTTTCGCTTTACGAAAACCGCGGTGTTGATACTATGTTGGAATCAGTACGAAAAGACTTTGATCGCGCCTCCAGACTCAACACTTTGACTCGCCTGCAGACGACCATTCACAATGACTACCCGGCGATATTTCTTTTTTCTCCAAGCTATCTATATGTCCACCAGAAAGATCTTGGCGGATTTACCACGCAATTTATCGCCACGCCGGCGGAAAGATTCCGCGAAGTCGCTGGCTGGTTTTTGAAAACTGCCCGGGTTTTGCGGTAAAAAAATTCTACTCTCGCGCAAGGCGCAATACGAGCGCTTTACGCGAGGGCGGAACAGAGGTAGCACCTGCTTGAAGAGTGCTCCAGTTTGGCCGAGGGTCGAGCGGCAAAATTGAAGGCAGGTGTCGTCCTGCGCAGCGCGCCCGAGTGAAACACGCCCGAATTTAAAATTTTGGGCGAGTGGTGAAATGGCAGACACGTAGGCTTCAGGAGCCTATGGCCGCAAGGCTGTGAGGGTTCAAGTCCCTCCTCGCCCACCAGGGATAGCATCATAACTACCCTTGGTCGCGTTTCACTTTGGCGCTTTGCGCGGAACGGTTTAACATCTCGTCCCGTCTCAACTAATTGTTTTTCCATTATCAACCATTAATCAAAACTTTTTACGAATTTATGATCAGAAAAGAACACCCAACAAATACCGCCACGCCGCGTCGCGGAGGGCATAAGCCGGCCACTGCCGCCGACACCTTGCGCTTTGTACCGGTTGGCGGGTTAGAAGAAGTCGGCCGCAATATGATGTTTTTTGAATATCAGGACGAGATTGTGCTGATTGACGCCGGTATTCAATTTCCCGAGGAAGAAACTCCGGGCGTGGATTTTATTATTCCCAATGTCAGCTATCTGGAATCCAAGAAGCACAACATTCGCGGACTAATTTTATCCCACGCTCATTTTGATCACGTGGGAGCGATTCCTTACCTAATCGAAAAGCTCGGTAATCCGATTATCTACACCACCGACCTTACCAAGGCGATGGTTGAGCGACGACAGGAAGAATTCCGCAACGCGCCGAAACTTAGATTCCAAATCGTGAAACATGGCGATCGGGTGCCGATCTCCAAACACTTTACCGCCAACTTTTTTGAGATGGCGCATACCATTCCGGATACGATTGGCGTTTCGCTGGAAACTCCCGTCGGCAACATGGTGCACTATGCCGATTTTCGCATTGATTACGACGAAAACGGCAAGCCGCAGGGATTGGATCATTTGGAATCTTTGAGCCAAAAGGGAGTGCATACACTTTTTATTGACAGCACCAACGCCGACAAGGAGGGTTTTTCGATGTCAGAAAAAACCGTGGAGATGAATTTGCAAAAATTGTTTGAGGCGGCGGAGGGGCGAATTATTTTGGCAACCTTTTCGTCTATGATTTCTCGCATCGCCGAGATTATCGCCATCGCCGAAAGACTGGGACGGGTGGTGGCAATCAATGGGCGATCAATGAAGGAGAACATAAACATCGCTCAAAATCTGGGCTACATTAAGGCAAAAAAAGGCCAGTTAATTCCGGTGGAAGAGGTGCACAAGCATCGGGATAACAAGATTTTAATCCTGACTACCGGCGCCCAGGGCCAGGAGAACGCGGGATTGATGCGGATCGCCAACGGCGACCACAGACACGTCTCGGTCAAGGCTCACGATACGATTATTTTTTCGTCATCGGTCATCCCGGGCAACGAGCGGAGCGTGCAAAATCTAAAAGATACTTTGGCGCGACAGGGCGCGATTGTTTATCAAAACTCCGATATTGATATTCATTCGAGCGGACACGCCCCGAAAGATGAGCTCATAATGGTCATCAAACTTACCAAGCCTAAATTCTTGGTGCCGATTCACGGGCATTATTTTAAGCGGGCGGCCAACTGCAAAAATGGACAACTGGCCGGCATGCCCAAGGAAAACACTTTTTTGCCGGACAACGGTCATGTGGCGGAACTTACCAAAGAAACCTTTGTGATTACCAAGGAGACCATTCCGGCGTTTTATGTGATGGTTGACGGATTGGGCGTGGGCGATGTGGAAGAGGTGGTTTTGCGGGATCGCTTGGTTTTGGCACAGGAGGGCATGGTGGTGATTATCGCTTCGTTCAACAAGACAACCGGCCGACTGCTTAAAAATCCGGACATAATTTCCCGCGGATTCATTTATCTCAAAGAGAATAAGGAGATTCTGGAGGAGGTGCGCCGTAAGATTAAGGGGTTGCTGGCCAGAATACCGGAACAACGGCTTGACGCCGATTATCTGAAGACGCTGATCCGCGATCAGATTGGGCAGTTCTTGTTTACTAAAACGCATCGGCGGCCGATGGTGTTGCCAGTAGTCATTGAGCTTTAGTCTAGATTGAACCTTCTAATTCGACGCATTTTTTTGTTGCGAACTCCGGTGCTCAACGCAGTACTTTAATAAGTACAGCTTATTCCGCTCCTCGCCCGCGCCGCAAACTGCGCTCAAATTCGAAGGTTCTTTGGGATTTTGGTCTGAGTTCTCCCTGTGGGAGCTGCCGCGCATCTCATCAATTTTATTGAGAGACTTGTTCGAAGGTTCTTTGGAATTTTGGTCTTAGTTTTCCTCGTGGGGGCTGTCATCAATTTTATTGAGAGACTTGTTCGAGGGTTCTTTCGCTTATTCTGTTTAGCTTGTTGTCTTTTTAAGTCTCATTTGATTTTTTAAAGGGTTCTGTGCGCTGTGAGGCAGGTGATTATAAAAAAACCGACCCGGGGTGGGGTCGGTGTGTGCTGACGCAAGATTAGAACTTCTAAAAGTCACTGCTCCAACCGCAATCGGGACAATGTCTTATGTTCCGCTCGGACTCGGTGATGACTTTGGGATGCGGGCATTTTTGGCGCAGAGCATCCCGTTCTCTTTCAAGCAACTCTCGTTCAACCTTGTTGACCTCGAGACGATGCTTGATTTCGGCCAGTCTGTCTTTGAGGTAAGACGAAAAGGCGACGAGTGGGGTGGTCTTGAGCTGTAGATTCATGACCGAATGAGAACAATCCGCGAGCCGTTCCGGCGAATGACGGCCGATCTGGCAAAAGCTTCCATGACCGGGTTTATGACCTTCTTCTTGACGATTGTCTGCTTCGGCTTGGCGCTTATCTTCTTGGGCTTGATGATTGCCCTCTTTGGCTTGGCCCGCTTCTTTGCTCGCATCATCTTCCTGTTCTTGATCTTGGCTGGCTTCTTGCTGGGTCTTCCCGACATTCGAGGCCTCCTAAAAGGTAATCCCGTTAAAGAACCTTGAATACTATACACATAAGATGTGGTTTTGACAAGTCAAAACCGGCTGAAAAGCTTGGCTTACTTTGACCCGAGATATTTAAACCTCGGCATGGAATTTCCGTCTACAACAACATCGCCGACAAACATGGCGAAGGGGCGAACCCAAAGAGATTGATCGTCATACAGTTTTTGATAAACAACCATGGATTCCAAGGTTTCGCTGTGGCGCGCGACGCCGAGCACTTGATAGGGTTTGCCCTTGTAGTGCTGGTAGCGACCGATTTTTATTTCGGGAAGCGGCGGTAGTTCTTCCATGGATTTAATTATGATTTTTTTTACTTGCCTGGAAGTTTAAATTTTCTTGATTCCCAGACTAATCTGCCGGCCGTCAATCACAAGATCGGCGACGGCCTTCCAGCTGCCGTTTTTTTGATGGACAATCTCCGTCGCGTTGACGACTTTTTTAAGTTCCGAGGCGTAGCGTTCAACCACCGCGCTTATTTGTTGATCGGGGCTAAGCCAAACCGCAATCTTGTCGCTGGTTTTTAGATTGGCTTTAGCGCGAAGTTGTTGGATGGCGCGCACTAGTTCCCGCAGAATACCTTCTTGTTTCAATTCTTCGGTGATTTGAGTGTCCAACTCAAGATCTTGCGGAGCATTCTCGTTGGTGACTATTTCTTTGACGTTGATTTCGTCTTTTAAGATTTCGATTAGCTCCGAGCCAAGGGGCAGATTTGTTTTTATGGTCAGACGGCGCAGGGGTTGGCGGACTTTGATGCCTATTTTTTCCCGCAAGGCCAGGGCTTGCGCGGCGTAGGCGCGAAGGCGGGCCATGTCGGCAATTATTTTTTGGTCGTAACTTATGGAAGACGGCCAGTTAATTTCGTGGATAGAGGAAGCTTTCAAAATTTCCGCATTTTTGTCGGAGGCGATTTTTTTGAGGCCTTGAAACAGAGCCTCGGCAAAGAAGGGGGCGAATGGCGCCAGAAGGCGCGACAGCGTAAGCAAGGCCTCGGTTAAAACCGGCACCGAGAGATTTCGCCGCGAGCGGCGGATATACCAGCGGGAAAGATCGTCAATGAAGATTTCAATGGCTAAAACCGCCGTTCGCAAATCGAACGCGTCCATGGCTTGGCGTGTTTTTTGTTCGGTCTCGGCCATTCTGGCCTGAATCCAGGCATCCAGAATCTTGTTAGGAGAGCCGGTCTTTTCGTTCGCCTGATAGGTTTTTAAAAACAAGAAGGAGTTCCAGACGATCAAAAAAACTTTGCGGTAAACCGTAGCCAGTTCGGTCTCGTTGAATTTTTTCGGTTCGCCGGGATCGCCGACCGAAAAAAAGAACCAGCGGATGGTATCGGCGCCGTATTTTTTAATTATCTCCCAAGGGTCAACCGCGTTGCCTTTGGACTTAGACATTTTCTGGCCGTTTTTATCCAAAACCAAGCCTAAGGAAATGACATTTTTGTAGGGCGCGCCCCGACCGAGTAGTACCGAGACCGCGAGCATGGTGTAGAACCAGCCGCGGGTTTGATCCATGCCTTCCACAATATAGTCCGCCGGAAAATGCCGACCCTCTTCAATTTGCTCCTTGTTTTCAAAAGGATAGTGCCACTCGGCGAAGGGCACGCATCCCGAATCCAGCCAGACATCCATAACTTCTTTGACTCGGCGCATCTCACCTTTTTTACAGACAGTACAGCGCAAAATTATTTCGTCGATGAAGGGCTTGTGAAGGTCAACTTCGCCTTTGGCGTTGAACGGAAGGTAGGCGCGACCAAGGGAGATGACCTCGCCGAGCTTTAGACTCTTTTGTTTTAAGATTTTTTCTTCGGGCAGACGCTTGATGCTCGCGCGGAGCATACGAAGCGGATCGTCGTGGCTAACGATTAGGATGCGTTTGCCCGCGTGTTCTTTCTGCAGAGATTGCAGAACTTGCGCCATACGCACTCGAACCTGGGCGGGAGATTCTCCGCCGGGCGGGGCGGTGTTAAGGCGATTCTCCGCATCTTGGAAAAAGGCGCGATAGCTATCTATGGATTGGCCGTCAAAAATTCCGCAGTTAATGTCCGCCAGACGCTCATCGTAGACGACGGGGACGCGGGTTGCTTGGTGAATAATTTCCGCGGTTTCTTTGGCGCGGGCCATTGGCGAGCAAACGATGAGATCTATTTTTTTGGACAAGAGTTTTTTGGCGGAGTCCGCGACTTGCTCACGGCCTTTTACGGTAAGATGAGAGATCTTTTTTGCCTCCGGCCAGCTGGCGGTAACTCCTTGGATGATGTGGTCGGCCTCGCCGTGACGGATGGCATAGAAGGTATTTTTAGCCGAACCAAATTTGCTTAATTCATCCACGGCTCCGACCACGCGGCGCGCGGCGCATGAGGCGCATTCCCAAACCGGCAGCGGAGTTCCCCAGTAGCGTTCGCGGGACAGCGACCAATCTTTGACGTCTTTAAGCCACTCGCCGAAGCGGCCTTCTTTAACGTGGCTTGGCACCCAGTTGATGCTCTGATTTTCTTTTACTAGCTCATTGCGAAGCGAGCTCATTTTTATGAACCACGAATCACGGGCGAAATAGATGAGCGGCGAGGAGCATCTCCAGCAAAAAGGATATTCGTGTTCGAGGGTCGTACGCTCGTAGACCAAGCCTCGCTCGGCGAGATTTTGGAGAATCGCCTCGTCGGCTTTTTTGATAAATTGACCGGCGCCGGGAAAGCCCTCGCCCATACGGCCTTCGCCGTCCACGTTGACTATGATTTCGGTTCGTTCGCCATTATGCGCGGCACGCCAAAGTTTTAAATCTTCCTCACCGAAGGCGGGGGCGATGTGAACCAGTCCCGTGCCGTCCTCGGTTGAAACAAAATCTCCCGCGAGAACCGAGTAGAGTTGCGGTGTTTTTACTTTTTTGTCCGCAAAAAGCGGCTCGTATTTTTTACCCAAGAGCTCGTGCCCTTTTTTGGTTTCTTTGGTGGCCAAAACTTCGCGAGGAGCTTGTCCCTCGCTCACCGAGGCAAGAATCTCTGGCATTTTGTAGGCCCAAAAAAATTCATCCCCTGATTTAAATTTTGTATAGAGGAGATCGGGATTGACCGCGACGGCCATATTTCCCGGCAGGGTCCAAGGGGTGGTTGTCCAAACAAGAAGGCTGGTATTTTTTTCGCCGACAAGCGGAAGCTTGAGGTAAAGCGAGGGGTCTTTAGTGGTTCTGTAGGCGCCAGGTTGAGCCAACTCGTGACTGGAGAGCGAAGTTTCGCAACGCGGACACCAGGGCACCACTCGATGACCCTTTTCCAGGAGGCCTCGCTTCTCCACCTCGCTAATCACCCACCAGACCGATTCTATGTAGTCGGTTTCGTAGGTTACGTAGGGATGCTTGAAATCCAGCCAAAAACCGACGCGTTCGGTTAGTTTTTCCCATTCGGTTTTGTACTGCCAAACCGATTCTTTGGCTTTGGCGTTGAACTTGGCGATGCCGTATTTTTCAATTTCGGGTTTGCTTTTGATGCCCAGTTCTTTTTCCACCTCAATTTCCACGGGTAAGCCGTGAGTGTCCCAGCCGGCGCGGCGCAGGACATATTTGCCCCGCATGGTTTGATAGCGAAGTACCGCGTCTTTGAAGGCGCGGGCCAGAACATGGTGAATTCCCGGACGACCATTGGCGGTCGGCGGACCTTCAAAAAAACGAAAAGGGGTTTGGCCTTCGCGTTTTTTTTGGATTCGCTCAAAGATTTTCTTGGAGCGCCAAAGCTCCAAAACCTCCTCTTCCAGTTGAGCGGGGGTCTTATCGTTCAAATCAAAACGCATGTCTTATATAGTACAGGAATTTGGATGTTTTTGTAAAAAAAATACCGGCCTTTTAAAGGCCGGTGGGGTCGTGCTAAATAATCCTCGTCCCGCAAATCGGGCAGTAGACTCGTCCGGATTTGTTTTCCCGGATGAGATCAGTTTTGCGAGCAACGTGCTCGGTCGGACAGCTTGCCTTCGCCGCCTCCAGGGATTCACCGAAGGTCTTTTCGAAAGAGACCCGGTCAAACCGCGGATTCGCATCGCCGCAATTCTGGCAATGGGCCTCTGGCTTTCTAAGCTTGACGCCACAGGAACAGGTCGCGACCTCGGCCAGATGAGGCACCCCTAGAAGATCCTCGATATTTTTTCTGGGCACAAAATGCTCCTTGGTTGGATGGTTTTTGATTTTCAAACAGCGGTTTGAGGATAATCTATTTAACCCTGCCTTGTCAAGAGAGCGCGGGCGGGCGATCTCCGCGCGCATTAATTCCCAAAAAAAATCACCGAAACTTTTGGTTCCGGTGATGAGCGATTCATCTTGGGGCGTAGGCTTTCTCGCCGCAGATTATACAGAAGGCGTCTCTTAACGGCCTCTTGTCTCTTTCAGCTTCTCGGCGGGTTCCTGCATGTTCAAAGGGGCAACAACGTAAGGATTGTTTAATAGTCATTCCCCAATCCTTTTTGAATTTCTTTGGGTCAAATCTTGCATTGAGTTGGCCACACTTTGGGCAGTAGCGTTCGATTATGCCGAGATCGGACTGGCAACTCGGGCAGGGCGCAACATCATGAAAGACGATTTCTAGGAAGCGCTTCACAACATCAGATGGAGCATTGGGCACGACTTGTCTCTCCTTTTTTGGTTGACGATGAGCTAAACAATGCCGGTTTTTAACTTATCAATATATCTATAATTTGTCAACGGCTTACATTTTTTCCAGCGCTGAGATGCCCAGGAGCGCGAGACTGGTTTTGATGGTTTGGGCGGCGGCGGAAATTAGTTTTAGTCGGGCGTTCATAACCGCCGGCTCGGCTTGGAGAATCGGTTCGGTTTGATAAAAATAATTGGCCAGTTTGGTGAGCTCGTATAAGTAGTCGGCAAGTTGGTGTGGGAAATAGGTTTGAAGCACGCCGGTTATGACATCGGGGAATTGAATCAGTTTTTTAATCAGCGCGCGCTCGCTGTCTTGGTTGAGCAGGGAAAAATTGGCTTTTCGCGGGAAGCCGGCTTTGCGGAGAACGCTTTTGAGCCGGGCATAGGTGTACATAATATAAGGCGCGCTGTTGCCCTCCAGGTTGAGCATTTTGTCCCAATGAAAGGCGATGTCGCTTTGGCGATTTTGCGAAAGATCATTGTATTTTAAGGCGGCGATGCCGACGACCTTGGCGATTTTGTCGTGTTCGCCAGGCGACAGATCCGGCCTCTTGCCGCTCGTGACTTTTTTGGCTCGTTCGATTGCCTCGTAAATAACCTCGTCTAAGGCGATGTGTTTGCCGGCGCGGGTGGAGAGTTTTTTTAGATCCTCGCCCAAGATGAGACCGAATTTTACGTGGGCCAGCTTCTGCTTAGAGATTAAACCCAATTGTTTGACGGCGTAAAACAGTTGCTCGAGATGCAAGGCTTGTTCGTTGCCAATGACGTACAAGATAAGGCTCGGCTTCCACCTTGTTACCCGTTGTTTCACGGTCGCGATGTCGGTGGTGCCGTAAAGAAAGGCTTCGTCGCTCTTTTGGATAACCAAGGGCGCCTTGCCGGGCACCGGAATAATCACCGCGCCTTCGCTTCGCACCGCTACGCCCTTTTGGACGGCGTCGGAGACAATGGTTCCGAGCATTTTTTGGTAGTGGCTCTCGCCGTAGGAGTGGTCGAATTTTATTCCAAGGAGCGCGTAGATCTTTTGAAACTCCGCCAAGCTAATTTTGTAGAATCGCTTCCAGAGTTTGGTGTTTTCCAAGTCGCCATCCTGGAGTTTTTTGGTTTCGAGGCGAGCGCGTTCTTCGAGTTTGGCGTCCTCTTTCATGAGCGCGTTGTAATCAACGTAGAGCCGCATGAGGTCGTTGATTACGACCTCTCTTTTTTCGCCGTTTATTTTTTGCCAATCCTTCCAGGCGGCGATGAGGATGCCGAATTGCCGACCCCAATCTCCCAGATGGTTGTCACCGATGGTCTTCCAGCCGGAGAATTTAAAGATGTTATATAGCGCGGCGCCGATAATCGTGGAGCGAAGGTGGCCGACGCTCATCGGTTTGGCGATGTTCGGCGAAGAATAATCAATGATCACCGTGGCTCGCGTTTTGGTTTCTGGCCTCCCCCATTTGGCGCCGGACTTGGTGATTTCGGCAAGCGCGGATTCAAGCGCTTGATCGGAGAGGTGAAAATTTATAAAACCGGGCGCGGTGACTTCTATTTTTTTAAATTGGTTACTCCCCGGCGCGGCGCGGAGTTTGGCCGCGATTTCTTCGGCGATTTCGAGCGGTGGGCGCTTAATGGTTTTTGCGAGCGAAAGAGCCACGGGGGTGGTGTAGTCGCCAAATTTTTCTTCGGCCGAGACTTGAATTACGGGGCTGATTTCCCTACCAACCGCTTCGGCTACCAGTTTTTGGATTTTGCTAAGCATGTATATGAACTATAGCTGGTTTTTTTGGTAGAGGAAAATCACGAAAAATAAAATGACGCCGACCGGCGTCATTGGAGAAGAACTTCTAGAGATGGATTGAGCACGGAACACGTCTCGGCAATAAGTCGCCGATGACATTTTTCTGGAGAGGATTCAATACAAAGAATGGTGACATTTCCCGCTAGTGCCAAGCGGATAAGATTCAGAAGATGTAGGCGTACTTCCGCAGTCATTAGATATTGATTGAATTGATCGGCGAATACTTCCCAAGAAAGACCTCGCTTATAGTAAGCGCCGATTAGGGTTGCCGGTGGAGCAAGTTGCGGCCAGTGTTCATCAAAGGAACTTGCCGAGATATCCGGATCGGGAGTAACACCGTCAGATAGCGTGTGACGACTCATAACCGAAATTCGCACGCCGTCTGACCAGCTTCTTTTTTGCTTGATTGCCTTGGTTATTAAGGACATGCGCCCTCCAATCTTTTAGGGATGGATGGTAAAGAACTATCTGTAGGTTATTTTAAAATAACGCTATAGTAAACAGATGACTGCTTTAGCCGAACATAACCGAGCGCGCTTTGATTATCAGATTATGGCGACATTTGCCACGGGAATGATACTCAAGGGGTTTGAGGTCAAGGCGATTCGAGCCCGCAGAATGAATCTGGCGGGGAGTTTTGCGCAGATTCGCGGCGGGAAGTTGTGGTTAGTTAACGCCGACATTCCCCCGTTTCAAGCGGCGAACACCCCCAAGGGCTACGACCAGAAACAAACTCGGGAATTGCTCGTTAATAAAAAGGAGTTGCTGGAAATTGCCCGCGAATTAAAATCTTCTCACTTGACTTTGGTGCCACTTAAGGTTTATGATAGCCATGGCGTTTTGAAGTTGGAATTGGCGCTCGCCCGACCAAAGAAAAAAAGCGACAAACGCGAGGCGATTCATAAGAAGGAGTCAAAACGCGAGATTGATCGCACGTTGAGAAGTTAAGAAGAAGTGATTTAGGGGATGACAGGATTTGCCAAGGAGCAGTCTTGGTACAGCCGCATGCCGAGGAGGATTGCCTCGTTAATCCGAATCCAAACCTTTAACTGCCAACCAAAACGTTAGCAGAGTTCCGGCTTTCGCTTTCGCGTAACGCCAGATCCATCGGCCTTTTGATGCTCAATAGGAAGATACCGGTGTAATACTTTGAGCTAAGGCTCTTGCCTTTGAATTCCAGGCGGGGGCACTAAAACACATGGAGTTCACGCGCTCTGACTTTTCAGAACTAAGCATGTAGACGCAGTACGAAGCTCTTCTTGTACGAGGGTTCAACTCCCTCCATCTCCACTCGACTCGCCCCTCGTAACAACGAGAGGCTCGCTCGTGGTAAACCAAGTGATTAGGATGTTCCACTATGGATGGTGTGAAAAAAAATAAATTCGAAGTGGATTTAATTACTAGATTATTTCTAGTTTTTTTTCTTGCGCTTCTGCTTGATTATTTCACGCACCCCCAAGTTTTGTGGGGTAAGGCTACGTTCAATAGCCCAACAACGGCAACCCTTTCAATGGACAGAATTCAAGCCGCCATCAACCCGGGTGAGATCGCTTTAAAATTTTCAGAATCCTTGGGGTTTAATTTTCAAAAAATCGATGATCTTCTAGATGCGCCGAGTGGGAAAAATACTTTACTGTGTCTCAAAAATGAAAACAAATTATCGCTTTATGGAAGAGAGGTCGACCTTCCTCTTGTTTCTGACCGAGAAATAGGCGCCATGCAAATTAATGCTGGCGATTTGAAAATATATGCCGGCGCCAAAGCTGAGACCTGTGAGCCGGTTACTAGGAGTCAATTTGATAATGTATTCTCTACCACAACTTCAATATTTTTAAGGGGTCCAGACTCTCAAAAAACCGAAGTAATCAAAGAACTTTCTTCTTTTATACCCATTAAAGCAATTCAAATAAAGAGCAATGGAACGTTTGTCGATGTTTTCGTTAATTTGAAGGGCGAGATTGATACCACTGATTCATACATCTCCGCCAAGCCGATAAATATCAAAGTGTTTTTTGCTAAAGAAATAATTCGTTTCTTTTTCTATTTACTGATAATTGTTATTATTTTGCCAAATCTTATTGCATCTTATCGCTTTATTAGAGGAGAAAAATGATTCTTGGTTATTTTTGTTTGCTTTATTAGAGTTTTTTCATTATGGTAACTGTGGTTTGGGGTCGCACTTTTACATAAGGGGTTTGAAAATGATGAGTGACAGCGAACTACTCACGAAGCTCGGAAAACACGGGGTGATGATGAGCGATGGGCATTTTGTTTACACCTCCGGCTTGCACGGAAAAACCTATCTCAACAAAGACGCGCTTTATCCGCACACGACCGATACTTTGGCCTTTTGCATGAAGCTCGCGCATCGATTTATTTCGGCGGTGGAACAAAACTTTCGCCCCGAGGTGGTAATCGCTCCGGCAATCGGCGGAGTTATCCTTTCGCAATGGGTCGCCTATTGTTTGAGCCAGTTAACGCAACGAGAAGTCTTGAGCGCGTACGCCGAAAAAACTTTTGACGGCAAGGGTTTTGTGATTCAGCGAGGATACGAAAAACTCCTGCCGCGAAAAAACGTTCTGGTCGTGGAAGACGTACTGACCACCGGCGAGTCGGCGCGGAAAGTGATTGAGACGGTTCGGGCGCACCAAGGAGTCGTGGTTGGTCTGTCGGTATTGTTTAATCGGGGCGCGGTGACAATGCAGCAAATGGGTAGTCCTTATTTATTCTCTTCGCTATTGGACATTCCGCTCGAAGCTTGGCGCGAAGAAGATTGCGCTTTGTGCCACCGAGGCATTCCGATCAACGCGAATGTTGGCAAGGGGCGCGAGTTTATGGCTCGCCGAAATGGCGGACAAGTTATTAGCGGTAGCGCTGAAGGGAAATTACCGTGACACACGAAGAGTTACGACAACACCTTCGCAAACTGGCAGACACGCGGTGCAAAACAAAGCACCATGATTACTATGATTCATTAATTTGCGTCGGGCCGGCGAGTAGAGATTTTGGCCCGCCTTGCGATGAGTGCCGAGCGGAAATCGTCATGGAGCACAACGCAAAACGCGGCAAGATGCACGGTCAGGAACTCTCTCCCGAAGAAGCGGCGGCGGTTAGAAGAAGGCTTGGGATTAAGTAGTTTTGGTTAGTCGAAGACGCTACATAATGGTGGCGTCTTTTTTTATACAAAAGCGCGGGGATGGCTTTGGGGCGATTGAGCTTTACAATTTTTGCGGTATCTTCTATACTCCCCATACCGTTGACCAATCAACCAAAGTTTAACCTGCAGATAACCGCTCCCGAGCTTCGGGTCTTAGACGAAGCCGGTGAGGCGCTCGGCGTTATGTCGCGCGAGGCCGCGATGCGACTGGCTCACGAGAAGGGTCTCGATCTGATTGAGATTTCTTCGCAGGTGGTTCCGCCGGTGGCGAAGATAATGAGTTTTGACAAGTTTCGCTATCAGCAAGACAAAAAAACTAAAGAACAGCGGGCAAATCGCAAAGAGCAGGGGGTGAAGCAGGTTCAGATAACCGCCCGGTCGGCCAAAAACGACCTAGGGATTAGAGCCAAAAAGGCGGATGAGTTTTTGGGCGAGGGCCACGCGGTGACGATCGCCATGGTTCTGCGCGGACGAGAAAAGTACAACAAGGACTGGGCTCGTCTTAAAATGGAGGAGTTTTTGAAGATGATAACTGTTCCGTTCCGGCAGATTAGCGATATGCGCTGGGGCGGCCGCGGAGTAGCTTTGCAGATTATAAAAAAATAAAAAGCGGCGATTATCAACGAATTTACGAATCAAGAAACAAGGATTATGACCAAGAAAAGCATTTCAACTCGATTCAAAGTAACCGGCAGTGGTAAGTTGATTCGCCGAACAATGGGCCAGGGACATTTTAAGACCAAGCGCAATGGAAGCGGTATTCGCCTAAAACGCAAAGACGTTACCGTGGACCGGGCGGATAGGTTGATAATTCAGAAATATTTATAGGCGATGCGAATACCGGAGGAGTTCACGCGAATGCTGCGAAATAAACTGACGTGAAATCCTCTTGGTTTCTAAATTTGACACCTTAAACTTAACCCCCTACTCTAAACCCTATTACCTATGACCAGAGTCAAACGAGGCGTTAACGCCACCAGAAAGAGAAATAAGATCCTGAAGCTGACCAAGGGCTACAAGTGGGATCGCAAGAAAAAGGAGCGAGCGGCCAAAGAGGCGCTCTTGCATGCCTTGCCCCGAATGTTCAAGGGGCGAAAGGAGAAGAAGCGCGATATGCGCGCCTTGTGGAATGTAAAAATCGGCGCGGGCGCCAGATTGCACGGAACCACTTATCACGAGCTTATAGACAGGCTCAAGAAGTCAAATGTTGAATTGGACCGAAAAGTCCTGGCTGATTTGGCGGAGCATGAACCCGCGGTTTTTAAGCAGGTTTTGGAGGCGGTTAAATAAACTTATTGGGTGTTTGCAAAAAAATCCCCCTTCCCGCGGGGATTTTTTTGTGTTAGCTTTAGGTCTGTTTTCGGTTGTACCTTGAAGTTCATATTCGCTTGGGAGTTACCAGTGGATCTACCGCCAGACGAAAAAAAGGACCGGGAAATTTCGGTGCCAACGCGAGAGAATTCTTTTAAGCCCAGGCTTTGCTATCTCCAAAAAAAGGATCGCCTGCAAATGATTCTGGAAGATTGCGACCCAATAGAAGAGACTTTGCGGGGCAATGATACGACTTGCCAACCCGTTCGTCTTCTGCGCCACCCGGTTCAGCGCCACGTTGTCGGGTTTGCGCTTGACAATGTTAAAGACGGAATCCCTTTGGCCACGATTCAGTTCTTGCTTTGGATTCCGGCCATTCGCCGCCTTTTGGATTTTGAGCAAATCCCTCTCTAGAGAGGGATTTTTATTGGGCATTAATTATGGAGCGTCGTTCGGCGGCTAAAAGTTTTTTCTTTTTGGCCGATCCCCAGGCGTAGCCGCCGATTTTGCCGTCGGAGCGAATGACGCGATGGCAGGGAACTTTCTCCGGACTAGGATTTTGGTTCAGGATGTTGCCCACCGCTCGATAGGCTTGGGGGCGTCCGGCTTTCCGCGCCACTTCGCGGTAGGTTAGAACGCTGCCTTTGGGGATGTGGGCGACCACCCGGTACACGGCCCTTGTGAATAAATTCATAGGCGTTTTTTAAAATTCGAGTGCTGTCTTTGTATTTAACAAGGACTCGCCTCGCCCCGGCGTAAGTGAACCAAGCATAACCTTCGTGCTCGTGGGAGACAACCACCGTGGTTGTGTTGGTTTCGGCGAGATACAAAATGACGATCTTGAGCATCTTTTCCGCGCCGCGCTGAAAGATGAATCTTTCTTGGGTTTTAAAATCACCAACGATGCGCAATTGGCTTTTTTTGATACCGGTCTCTTCTTCAACCTCCCGAAGCGCGGCGTCAAAACTGCGCTCATCAAGCTCCAACTTACCCTTGGGGAAATTCCAGTAGTTGCGGCCATGATAGAGCAAGAGAAACTTCGGGCCTTCGGGGGTGTGGCGAAAAATAATAATTCCGGCAGAAATAATCCGAGCCAGCGGTTTTTTGATTGGGTTTTGACTTGTTTCGCTTGAGACTGGTTCCATGCACTAAGGGAGTAAAATTTCTTCTGACCGATTTTTTTACCGGTCGACAATCAAGTTTTTCTTAATCCGCCACATCTAATGCCGGCACTTGGGGCGATTATAGCACCCCGCTTTGGGTGATGCGAACTTGGCCGTGTGGCAGTTCGTGCTCGAAAGTAAGCCAAATAGCTTCCCTGGGAATTAGGTGGAGCGCCTTTTCGGCCCACTCAATCAAAACGATGTTGCGCTGGTCGCTCAAAATATCCTTGAGTCCGAGGTTGATTAGCTCGGATTCAGATTCGAGCCGATAGAGGTCTACATGATACAACCTCCGTCCCTGGGGTAAAGGATACACTCGAAAGATGGTGAAGGTTGGGCTCAAAACCGGAGAGGCAATTCCATGCTCGGCGATAAAACCTTGGGCAAAGGTTGTTTTGCCGGCACCCAAGTTGCCGGTGAGCGCCCAAATTCTTTGAGCGCTACGGGCGCAGGAGGCGCCAAAGGCCTTGGTTTCGGCAATGCTTTCAGAATGGATGATCTTCTGGTTCATGTGGCGAATTTTTTTTGGAGGCGAAAAGATTTTTCAGAGACCAGGTAACGATCCAAGTTATAACACCAACACTGAGTACCATAGCCACCAAAGTCGGAATAGGGTTGCCATCCGAAGCGTTGGGAAGCGAGGCGAAGTCGGCGGGGTTTTCGAATAAAATTTCCTTTTTGGTCGCCCCACGCGCAACTTTAGTCAGCCAAGGTTTTTGTGTATTAAACGGAGCGCTTTTCGTAGAGATCGTGGCCGAGGTGTTCATAGGCGGCTTCGGTGGCGACTCGTCCGGATTGGGTTCGCTTTAAAAATCCGATACTCAAGAGATAGGGTTCATAGACATCCTCAACGATTCCGCGATCGTCGTTGAGCGCGGCGGCGAGCGTGGCGACACCCACCGGACCGCCTTTGAATTTATTGATAATGGTTTCTAGCAACAAGCGATCGTGGAGCTCCAGGCCGCGCTCATCAATCTCCAACAGATCCAGGGTTTTTTTGACGGTAGCCGGATCGGCGCAATCAATGGAGTGAACCTCCATGTAATCTCGCAGCCGCTTTAAAAGCCGGTTGGCCACGCGGGGGGTGGCGCGCGATGCCCGCGCAAGCATGGCGGCACCTTCGGGAACAATCTTGAGGCCGAGCAGGCCGGCCGAGCGATTAATAATAGCTTCAATATCCGGAGTCTCATAATAATCCAAGCGAAACGAGGCACCAAACCGAGAGCGAAGCGGGGCGGAGATCAGATTGGCCCTGGTAGTCGCGCCGACAATGGTAAAAGCCGGAAGATCCAGAGAGAGGGTTCGAGCGCCGGGGCCTTTGCCAACTACGATGTTTAGTTTGCGACTCTCCATGGCTGGATAAAGAACTTCTTCAATCATCCGATTCAGGCGATGAATCTCGTCAATGAAGAGGATGTCACCCTTTTCAAGGTTGGTGAGCACTCCAGCCAAGTCGGCCATTTTTTCGAGCGCCGGACCGGCGGTTACCTTGAGTTTGGCGCCTAATTGTTCGGCCACCAAGTGAGCCAAGGTGGTCTTGCCCAAACCGGCTTGACCATAAAACAAGAGATGATCGCAGGTTTCGCCTCGTTTTTTGGCGGCCTCCAGCATAATCAGCAGATGCCGTTTAATCTTTTCTTGGCCAACGTACTCCCTCCAAGCTTTAGGGCGTAGGATTAAATCAATCGGCTCGTTTTTGGCGGTGAGAGGGGTCTTGGCCGTGGATTTTTCCATAAGCTTTAGGTCTATTGACAAATAGGTTTCTATATGCTAGACTCTGCTGGCGATTGACAATACAATGGCGATTGCATTTAAATGTAAAGCCGTTAAAAGTCTTGACCTGTGGGCACTCGGAATTTTTCCCAGTTCGGCTGGCTTGGCTCCGGCTGGGTCACGCCTCGGAAAAATTCTAATCTCTTTTATATCACATGAAAGAACTCAATGCCCACAGATCAAGGTTTTTAACTTCTACCACAATAGTTGTCCGGTTTCCCGAATAACCTCATCAACGGTTGTTATGCCGCGCAAGGCCTTGAGCACTCCGTCGGCCTGCATGGTTACCATACCACGCTTCTCGGCATAGCGCGCAAGTTCGGTTTCTCCGGCTTTGCTTAAAATTAATGGTTCCAGCGCTTCGTCGGTTACCAAAATTTCATAAATTCCGACGCGACCTTTGAATCCGAGATTGCCGCAGGCTTCGCAACCCTCCGGACGCCAAAGTTTGATTTCGGCATAGTTGGCTTTGGCGACCCTCTCGGGCAACTGCCCGACAAAATCCGCGAACCTTTTTAACTGCCGAGCGTCAAGCGACATCGGTTTTTTGCATTGCTCGCAAAGCCGGCGAACCAGGCGTTGGCTAATAATCAGATTCATTCCGGGACCGATACTGGTTGGTTTAACTCCCAAATCAAGCAAGCGCGGAATGGCGCCGGCGGCTTCGTTGGCGTGAATCGTAGAAAAAACAAGATGTCCGGTGAGCGCCGCTTGCAGGGCGATCTCCGCCGTCTCCTGATCGCGAATTTCGCCAACGAGAATTGAGTCGGGATCCTGACGCAAAATGGAACGCAAGCCGTTGGCAAAACTGTAGCCACCTTCTTCGTCTACCTGTGTTTGTTCAATACCTTCAAGGTGATATTCAATCGGATCTTCAATGGTGACGATTTTGATCTCGGGTGTTTTTTTGGCACTAAGAAAAGCATAGAGAGTGGTGGTTTTGCCGGAGCCGGTCGGGCCGGTGTTGAGAATCATGCCGTGGGGACGATCCAGTTCGATTTGAATCAGAGCCAAATCATCTTCACGAATGCCAAGATCGGTCAGACTCAAAATTGAGTCGGGATCAAGAATGCGAAGGACGATAATTTCGCCATATTCGGCCGGTGCCATGGCGACACGAATCTCAATCGCCTTCTCCGGCAGTTCGATGGTAAACCTGCCGTCTTGCGGGTGGTTTTGAATGTTGAGTTTGATTCCGGAGAGGAGTTTGAGGCGCGAAGTTGTTTTGCGATAGAAAAATACCGGCATTGATTTGGCGACGTCGTGCAGGATGCCATCAATGCGATAGCGGAGTTTGACGCCCTTTTCTTCGGGTTCAAAGTGAATATCCGAGGCGCGATTGGCCAGCGCTCCGGCGAGGGTGACTTCTAAAAATTCAGTGACTGATCCTTCTTGATAATCAAATTTTTGAAGCGCCGCTTCGATTTGCGGGAGACCAACCAGTTTTGTCCGCAGTTCTTGAACGCGCTCTTTTTCGATGGCCACCCGGCCGGTGATTTCTTTGGTTGGCTTGGTGGCGAAACGATAGGACTCCCAAGCGTGATTCAAGCCACGAAGGGAGGCGACGCAAACAACTACTTTTCGGTTTTGTTTTTCCAACTCCCGGATTAATTCCAAGACGCGGGAGTCGCCGGGTTTGGCGGCGGCCAGCGCGGCACGGCTTTCGTTGGCTTCAAATATCGCCACTTGCAGATCGCGAGACCGCGCCTCGGGAATAAGCGCTAGCGCCTCCACCTCTAATGGAGAGATGTTTAGGTTCACATAGGGCAGGCCCAGTTCTTTCGCGCGGCGTTCGGCTTCGCGCTCTTCGCCCGCCTGCCGCGCCTTAATCAGAGTGTCGCTCAATTTTAATGGAGCGTTGGGGTGCATTTAGATTGTGCCTTAATGGTAACCGAGTTATTTTGGATCAACAAGGGAGCGCAAGGGATCTGGCCGAGTTTGGCTTTGGGTTATAAAGGGTTTCCGGGTGTTCTCTTGACAAATTCTATTTGATTTGCTATGATTTTGATGCTCTTTTAAAATACAACCCAAGGAGCTCCAATGAGATGGCTGTTTTTGGCGGCGCTTTCGTGCTTCGCGTTTACGGGATGCGTGAGCGTGGAGACCAACATTCCATGGAACAAGACACGCGTTACCGTAGTCAACGGAACCCAGTTTGAATTGGAGCTGTTGGTCGACGGAACTTCCAAGGGCGTGATTCCGCCCGGAGAATACGCTCGAGTTGGTTTTCACAACTGGTCGGGCGACTACGCCGAGGCTTCAATCACGGTTCTGGCGCGCGGCGGGGGAAACCCCGGTTCGTTCGGCAGTGCCGCTCGCCGATTCTACGTGTCGGGCTACGATCGGCGAAGCGAAGTTTGGCAAGTCGGCTCCGAGGACTTGCGGTGACCGAAACATTAGCCCCGCTTGCTATAAGCAAGCGGGGCTTTTTCTTGCCCGAAGTTGGGTGTTTTTGTATAGTGGGGCCATGTCGGGACATTCCAAGTGGCACCAGATTAAGCACAAAAAAGAGGCGACGGATAAAAAGCGTGGGACGCTTTTTTCTAAACTATTAAAGGCGATTGCAGTCGCGGCTCGGGAACAAGCAAACCCGGCGTTTAATCCCCGCTTGCGCACGGCTATAGAAACAGCTCGGGCGGCCAACGTGCCCCAAGACAACATTGAACGGGCGCTTACCAAGTCGGCGGCGACCGATTCTTTGGAGGAGATTACACTGGAGGCCTACGGACCGGAGAAGTCGGCATTGATTATTGAATGCATTACCGACAACCGCAACCGAACCATCGGCGAGGTCAAGCAAATACTCAAAGACGCTGGCGCCAGAATAGCCGATCAAGGGAGCGCCGCGTGGGCCTTTAATTCGCCAAGCGCCGAACAGCCGAGGTGGACTCCTCGATTTGCCCAGGATGTAAGTTCGGAGACGATGGCAAACTTAATCCGCTTAGTGGAATTTTTGGAGGATAACCCGGATGTAGAGCGCGTAACCACGAACGTCGCCTCGTGGCCAACCAGATAAAATGAAAATTCTTGGCGTTGATCCGGGAACAACCCGAATCGGTTGGGGGCTTATTGAGCATCAAGAAGGCGCTCTGCGCCTTCTTGATTATGGGACTTTGGAGATCAAGGACAAGACTCAACAGGCCAGACTTCTCACGCTCGGCAACAGCTTCCATAATCTTTTGATTAAGATGACTCCGGATATCGCCGGTATTGAACAGCTTTTTTTTGCTAAAAATCAAAAGACGGCGCTCTCGGTTGCCGAGGCGCGCGGAGTGTTGTTGCTTGAAATGATGCGGGCCGAAATTCCGGTATTTGAATATCGTCCGATTGAAATTAAGCAGGCGGTGGCTAATTTTGGCCGAACTGATAAGCGAGGCGTCGCCAAAATGGTCGCCTTGTTATTGGGCGTTCCGGCGCTTAAGGGGCACGATGACGCCTCGGATGCTCTGGCAATCGCGATCGCCACCTATTATCTGCACCGCAGGGGTGCTGCCGAGTAATTCTTTTAATTATAAATTACCGGTTTAACCAGCGGCAAAAGATGGAACTCGGCGGTTTTGATCGGCTGGTAAATTCGCTGTGGGCTTTATCTTTTGACAGCCAAAGGCACCGTGCTATAATGGCGGCTATCAAAAAGGTCGCCAAACTTTTTTTAGCACATTTGCACGATGAAACGCACTGATTTGCTTCGTCTTTTGCAAAAGAAAAAAGCCCGTCATGGTAACGACAAAGAAAAGTCCGATGAGTTTAACGATGACGATGCTTTGCTGGACGAAAACAAAGACGGGGATGAGGATTCCGATTTGATAGAAAAGGATTTAGACGAAGAAGCGATTGAGACCGACGCCGACGAGATGGGCGGCGAGGTAGATTACTAAACTTGGTTTTGATTTTAGTTGTGAGTGAAAATCCGCCGCCTTCACAGAGAAGAGTGGCGGATTTTTGATTTTAGACCCCGCTTCCTTTATAATGGCAAGACATGAAAAGGTTTTTTGCCTGGTTCTTTTTTTTGGCGCTGGCCGTTGGTTTGGCCGGGATTTTATTGGTTTTTTATATCGCCCGGTCGTTGCCCTCTCCCCAACTTATTGCCGCCCAGCGCATTCCCCAGTCAACTAAGATTTATGACCGGACCGGAAATGTGCTGCTTTATGAAATTCACGGCGAAGAAAAGAGGACGACTATTCCGTTTGATTCGATTCCGCTTTTTTTGAAACAAGCAACGATTGCGCTAGAGGACGCGAATTTTTATACGCACGCCGCGTTTGAGCCAAAATCCTTGTTGCGCGCTTTTTGGGTTGATATTCGGAACCGCGGCGCAGTACAGGGTGGCTCCACCATAACCCAGCAGTTGGCCAAAAACGCCTTTCTTAGCCCGGAGAGAACCTTAACCCGTAAGATTAAGGAGCTCTTGCTGGCCTTTCAATTGGAGAGGCGTTTTACCAAGGATGAAATTTTAAATTTATATCTGAATTACATTCCCTATGGCGCGAACGCATATGGCGCCGAGGCGGCAAGCCAGGCTTTTTTTGGAAAATCAGCCAAAGACCTTTCTTTGCCAGAGGCGGCAACGTTGGCCGCGGTCGCTAAGGCCCCAACTCGTTATTCGCCATGGGGCGGACATCTAGACGAACTTTTGGCACGCAAAAATTTGGCACTAGAGCGGATGTACCGGGAGGGTTTTATTACAGCTTCGGCTCGAGACGTCGCGCAAAAACAGTCGCTGAACTTTGTGCCGCAACTTACGGGGATTAAGGCTCCTCATTTTGTTATCGCGGTTCAAGATTACTTGGCCAGTATTTATGGAGAAGATTTTGTAAGAACGGCTGGGCTTCGGGTTACGACAACGCTTGATTGGGAGCTGCAACAAATTGCCGAGAAGGCGGTAACCGAGGGGGCCACGCGAAATGAGGAACTCTACAAGGGAAAGAACGCCGCCTTGGTTGCCGAAGACCCGACTACGGGGCAGGTTCTGGCCATGGTTGGCTCGCGGGATTATTTTGACACCGAGAATGAGGGTAATTTTAACGTGGCGACTCAAGGTTTGCGCCAGCCGGGATCGTCCATTAAACCATTTGCTTATGTGACTGCTTTTGAGCGCGGTTATCCATCGGACACCGTTCTTTTTGACGCGGAAACGGAATTTGATACCACGGGCGATCCCGAGCGGAGTTATCGCCCGCATAATTATGACGATACCTTTCGCGGACCAATCACAATGAGGGATAGTTTGGCTCAGTCAATCAACGTTTCGTCGGTAAAAACCTTATATTTAGCAGGGATCGATCAGACGCTCGCCACGCTTAAAAAATTCGGCATCACAACACTCAATGATCGCAATCGATACGGGTTGTCTTTGGTTCTTGGCGGCGGCGAGGTGAAGTTGGCGGAGTTGGTCAACGCCTATGCCGTCTTCTCCCAGGATGGAAATTTTCATAAACAAACAATGATTCTTGAGGTGCGGGATGGAGAAACTGTTTTGGAAAAATACCGCGATAATTCCACGACGGTAATTGAACCTCAATATGCCAGAATGATTAACGATATTTTATCCGATCCGGAAGCGCGAAGGCCGTTGTTTCAAAACAGCTTTGCTCAAACCGTTTTTTCCGGATACGAGGTCGCGCTCAAAACTGGAACGACCAATGATTACCGTGACGCTTGGGCGCTGGGTTATACTCCCCGACTAGCGGTCGGCGTTTGGGCGGGAAACAACGACAATCAACCAATGCAGAAAAAAGGCGGGAGTATTTTGGCGGCGGTTCCAATCTGGCATCAGTTTTTAGCGGCGGCCCTGCCCCGCACCGAATCAGCGGCCTTCCAGAAGCCAGATCCGGTTTCGATTCCAAAGCCGATGCTTAACGGATCTTCGATCGCGGTTTATTCCGATGGAGTCAAACAATATCCACAGATTCACTCTATTCTTTACTACATTCACGCCAAGAATCCGCTTGATATCTCTCCAGTTGATCCGGCCGAGGATTCGCAATTTAGCCATTGGGAAGAGGGCGTGCTTTTGTGGGCCGGTAGAAATATTCCGGGGTTTTCAACTTCAACCGCGTCGATTTACAACCAACCAATTCCGCCCGCGGCTTCGCTAATCCAGAGTCAACTCGTCACGACTCGGAAAAAGGATTTTATAACTTTAACCAAACCAACACAGGGCGCTTTTATTGGTTCAGCTCCTTTTGAGATTGCCATTGAGTTGGCCGATCCTTTGGCGCTTAGTCGAATTGACGTGGCCTTTAACGGCGTACTTATCGCGACTCGAAACATTTTTGCGGCAGACGATACCCGTTACCAATTATTCTTTACTCCTCCTTCGCCTCTCACACAAAACACGCTCACAATCAACGCTTATGATAAGAGTGGCGGACGTTTTACTCGAGAAGTGATTATCTACAAATAGTGAACCTCCACGGCCTTACGGCCGTGGCCTCCTTGGAATACCCCTCGACTACGTTCGGGGTTATATGCGCTTCATCACCGGCCTAAAACGGCCGGGGTTTTCTTATGTTGCGCATATAAGATTAATCTCCCTTGATTGGCATTAAAATATAGAAATAATCGCGGCTCTCGGGTGACTTTAGAAGCGCCGGGCGGTTGTTACTGTTAATGCCGAAAAAGATATCTTCGGTTTTAATAGCTTTCAAGCCGTCTAATAAGTAACGCCAGTTAAAGCTAAGGCTTTTATTATCCGCTCCCTTGCTTTTAATTGGTATTAGATAATTATTTTCACCAAGGCTTTGATTTATGGAATACAATTCCATCGCCTTACTATTTTCGGTGATTTTAAGGCGAACATCATTGGTTTTACTAGAGAAAGTGCTGACTAGTTTTAAGGCGTTAACCAGATTCTCTCTTTTAACGGTAATTTCGGTTTCGATGTTTTTTGGAATAATTTGTTCGTAATCCGGATAATTCCCCTCAATAATTCGCGAAATCAGCTCGGTGGTTTCGTTTTTTATGAGTATTTGGTGATTATCAAAATATATTTTAATCGGCTTGGTGTCGCTGAAAATCCGCATTATCTCTTGAATGGTTTTAAGAGGAATAATTGTTTTAAAACCTTGGTTAAAATTGGTTTTGAATTTAGTGTGATCAATGGTTTTTTCGGCGAGACGAAAACTATCAGTAGCTACTAATTTTATAATACCAATCTGAAAATCAAAGAGAATGCCGCTTATCTCCGGGCGGATCTCGGAGATGTGAGCGGCGATAGAAACATCACTTAAGCCCGATTTAAACGAACCAGGATCGATTTCAATACTATTGGTTTCATTGTTTATTTTGGGAATTATTGGGAACTCTTCCGGATTTAATCCTTGAATTTTGGCTTCGTAATTTTCACCTTTAACTATTAGGGTTGTTCCTGAAGAAATTAAGTTAATTCTTTCGGTGTCGCTATTCACAATAATGCTATACAAGGCCTGAAAGGGAACCGTAACACTTCCCTCTTCGGATATTTTTCCGAATAAAAGGTTAGTTACTCCGATTTCCAAATTAGTAGCCGAGAGTTTAACTTTTCCGGCTTCGGTTTGAATTAAAATATTTTTGAGAATCGGCAGAGTATTACTTTCCGCCACGGCTCTTTCAAGAGTGTTAAGCCCTTCTCTTAGATTATCTTTTAATATGATTAGATTCATAGCAGTAGTAGTAGTAACTGGGGAAAAGTGGATAAGTTAGTTTAATCTTTATTTAAGACTTAATCTATAAGGGTTATTTTTTTATTTTAATTTTTTTTGATTGTGCAAAACTTCGGTTGAATTGTTGATTAGGGTGTTTAGAAGTTTCTATTTTTTAAATTTAATTTTTATTTCCACAAAATATCAAGTCTTTCTTAACCGGTTATTCACACCACTAACCCTTGCTGATTAATTCTTTGATAATAAGAATTTTTTGGTTAAGGGCCGGATTTTTTTGGATTTCCCTGGCAATTTTTTCATAAGCATAAATGGCGGTGGTATGATCGCGTTTGCCGATTCTTCGGCCTATGTGAGGATAGGATAGCTGAAGCATCTCCCGCAGAAGATACATCAGGATTTGTCGGGCTTCGGCCACTTCTTTTTTGCGAGATTTGTTGAGCAGGTCCAATGGCGCTATTTCGGAGAATTCAGCTACGGCTTTAATAATCAGGTTAGGGTTGATGTTTTTGGTGGGTTCCTGACTGGATTCGCTAATAATTTCCTCAACGTTTTTAGCGGTTATCTCGCCATTTTTTCGGCTTTGGTAGAAGAGTATTTTATTGATGATACCCTCAACTTCACGGAAGTTTTTTTGAATCTTGTTGGCTACTAAGTCAATGATCTCATCGCTTAAAACAGCCTTTTTGTCTTGGAGCTTGGATCGAATAATAGCCAAGCGCAGTTCGTAATCGGGTACCCCGATGTCAACCACCATTCCACCCTCAAAACGCGAGCGGAGGCGCTCCTCGAGGGTTGGAATGAACTTTGGCGGGCGATCGGAGGAGATGATAATTTGCTTGTTGTTTTCATGGAGGGCGTTAAAGGTGTGAAAAAATTCTTCTTCGGTGCTGGGTTTGCCGGCAATGAATTGAATGTCGTCGATAATCAACATATCAATGAGGCGATATTTTTCTTTAACTGTTTCCATGCGCTTGTTTCTAATAGCCCAAACGACGTCGTTGGTGAATTTTTCCGAAGAGACGTATTTCACTCTGATTTTGCCCCCGTATTTTAGAGCTACCTCATTACCCATGCCTTGCATAAGATGGGTTTTGCCCAAGCCGACTCCGCCGTAGATAAATAAGGGGTTGTATTTGTTTCCCACCGAATCAATTACCGCCATGGCCGCCGCGTAGGCCATCTCGTTGCTTTTGCCGACAACATAGGAGCTTAGGGTGTATTTAGAATTTAGATTGGTGACTTGATCAACTTTAAACTCACTAAAAGATAGCTGGCCAAAATCATCGTTTTTATTGATAGCAACTTTAGTTCCGGATTTGATGGTCGGTTTTTGAGCGGTACGCTCGTTGTAGACGACAAATTCCACTTTTTTAGTGCTGTCATCCATGCCACGCAAGGTCCCAAGGATTACCTTGTTGTATTTGTTCTCCACCCACTCTTTGGCAAAGTTGTTGGGCAGACCAATAAGCGCCGTCCCCTCTTTTTTGTCGATGAGCTTGCTATTTTTAAACCAGGTCACAAAATTTGGGCGCGAAACTTGGAGTTCTATTTCTCCAAGAGCCGACTGCCATAGTTGGTCGAACTCCATAATGATGAATACAAATTAAATCGGCTAATCTTTATCCATTGTATGCTTACCCACAAGCGAGTCAAAGAAGCTTTTGGGTGAAAGCTGTGCATTACCTGTGGAGAACTCATTTTTTAATTTAGTTAAGGAACTTTTGACTTGCGTGAGAGGCTGGTGTCTGCTACCATAATCCCCATGTCGCAAACCTATCAGCCGAAGAAGAGAAAGCGAGCCAGAACTCATGGTTTTTTGAGGAGAAATCGCACCGCTAACGGGCGAAAGGTCTTGAGTCGCCGCCGCGCCAAGGGTCGGAAGCGGCTAACCGTATAAGTTTAATGTTGGCTAAAGCCCAACGACTTCGGGTTGGGGAGTTTTTGAGCCGGCGAGGGCAAGTGATTAGGTTGGAATACGCGATTTTTAAGGTTTTTTCCACCACCGTTGGTTATCCCCGTTTTGGAGTGGTGACCCCAAAAAAATCTTTTGCTACCGCCGTAGAGCGAAATCGCCTAAAGAGAGTTTTCTTTGGAGCGGCCCGACTGATTTATTCAAAGATCGCTCCTTGTGATATAGTGCTAACACTTTTGCCACCCGCGAGCGGGCCCAGTTCTGCCGAACTGCGAGAGCGATTGGCGCGGGATTTAACCCATTACCTACCCCATATATGAAAACTTTCTTTACCGAGGTTTTATACCGCCCCCTTTTCAACGCCTTGGTGTTTTTGTACAACACGGTGGCTTTTCGCGATCTTGGTTTGGCTATTATATTGCTGACGCTTTTGATTCGTTTTGTCTTGTATCCGCTCTTTTATAAGAGTTTCAAAAATCAATTGGTGATGCAGAGATTGCAACCGCATATTAAGAAAATTCAGGAGACCCACAAGGACGATAAACACCAGCAAGCGGCGAAATTGATGGAGTTGTACAAAGAGCACAAGTTTAATCCGTTTTCCGGAATTTTCTTGTTGATTTTGCAGTTGCCGGTGTTGATCGCTCTTTATCGGGTTTTCTTGAATGATTTTACCGCCACCGCTTCGCTAAAGAGCCTTTATTCCTTTATTGCCCCCGTATCGCCGATTCAGGCGAGTTTTTTTGGCTTGATTGATCTTACAAAGCCCAGTATGATAGTTCTGGTTCTAGCGGTGGTTGCTCAATATTTTCAGGCCAAGGCGGCCTTGCCCAAGCAGAGTGCTTCTACTCCAGCCACGGCCATGGGTAAGCAGATGCTTTTTATCGGCCCATTGATTACCTTTTTTATTTTATTGAAGCTTCCAGCGGCTATCGGATTTTATTGGGTTGTTACTTCGCTGTTTTCGATCTTCCAGCAATTCATTGTTACTCGATCACTTGATTTAAAACCCCATGGAAACCTTTCAGGAGCAGGTCAAGAAATTCGTTGAATTACTCGGGCTCGTTGAGCCGGCGGTTGATTTTGATCTGGAAGCCCGCAAGGTGAGCGTTTTTGCCAATGAAAGCGATTGGTTTAAGAAGCACTTGCCGGAGGTTGTGCACGATCTTGATCACTTGGTGCGTCTTATCGCTAAAAAATTAGACGTCGGAACTTTTTTTGTAGACGTTAACAACTATCGCAAGGAGCGCGAGCGAATTATTGTTGACTTGGCCAAGGCGGCGGCGCGCAAGGCGTTGGCCGGCAAGGCGCCGGTGCATTTGCCGGCAATGAATGCCTACGAACGCCGGTTGGTTCATGTTGAACTTTCCATTCATCCGGAGGTGAAAACGGAGAGTTTGGGCGAGGGCCGAGAACGGTGCGTGATTATAAAACCGATCGCTTAGTAGCTAATCTCGAGTGGTTGAGAATTTACTCTTTGACCATCTGGGCCGTAAGCATATACGACAAATCTTCTTGCTGTTCCCGGGGTGCTAGTTAGTGATGTTCCAACTAAAACATTACCCCCATTTTGAGGCCCAGCTTCTCCGATTTTTGTTTCGTAGATTCCCAAAGGGGCGGTTGGATTTTCTGTTATTTCATATACTTCATATTTAGTTTCATTACTGGCGTTGTCTTTCCAAGAGAAATAAAACTTATTTGGATCGACGCCTGGCGCATTGACTAGATTTCCTGGGGCACCAGAGAAATCTGTGGGTACTGGTCCGCTTTGACTGCCACTAACGGCTTGCAGGGGTGGTGCTGGCGGTGGTGACGGCGGTTGGTTGCTGGTGTTGCCCGAGTTATTTCTAGAGCCCGCATTACCTCCGCTACCCGAGTCCAGGGTAAAAACCTTGGGGTTGATGACGTTTAAAATAAGCGTGGCGAGTAAGAGCAATCCCAGCCCCCACAGCGAGTCTTTAATAATTTCCATCGCCTCGCCTTGAGAGCCGCTGTTTCCTCCCGAGGTTGAGTACTTAATGGCGGCATAGGCGATGCGCAGAATTGCCATTAGCGCTCCCAAGCCCAGGCCGTAGCGGTAGATCGCGTTCAAATATTTTTTTATTCCCTCAAGATCGGGCGCCTTGTTGCCGGAATTATCGGTGCTGTTACTCACGCCAACTTTGACGTCTTCCAGGCCGGGAATTGGAACGTTGAGTTTGGCATCGCTGGCGTTTTGAGCCAAGGAGAGCGCAGGGCGCAGGGTGATGCTTATTATTAAGGCGGTAAAAATGATGGAATATTTTGCAAAAGATTTCATATTATTTAGGCGTGGGTGTTGGTTTTTTGATGGCGCTTGCAAGGTTGGTGGTTTTGGCGGCAATACCCTTTGGGTGGCGGTCGATCCAGAGGACGATGGCGACACCGGTTGTGGTTGCCGGTAAGATGCTTAAGACCGGGATTAAATCAATCAACTGGGCGACGAGGCTCGCGGTGGCTTTGACCCCTTTGATTCTAAAATAGGCCTGGGTTATGGCAAGACTAATCAAGGTACCAATGATGTTAACGATGGGAATGAGGCCAATCAGATCGGCAACAACGGCGACGATGATAAGCAGTGTGGCCTCAACTCCGCTGATTTTTGGTTCCATGTTTTATTTGGCGGCGGCGCGCTGTTCCAGGATTTGTTCCGGATTGGTGGTGATTATCTCGTCTTCCAAATAAGAGGCGATGATTTGAATGGCCACGCGGTTGAGTCCGGCAAAAAATAATCCATTGCCGACATCGGATTCCAATAAAAGGCTTTTTTCGCCCTCGGTTAGGTTAAAGGTCTTGCTGACAACATCAATCATGGCTGGCGATTGCTTGAGCAGAAGCTGGAGCGACGAGTTGGTTATAATCGGGCGACCGTAAGGCGATTGCAGAAAATCTTCCACGTCTTGGGTGACCGTAGTTACTCCCAAGAAGTATTTGCGGGCGCGTTTTACGAGACCAAAGAGGAAGAGGGCGCCGTCTTCGTGTTTCATCATCCACCAGGCCTCATCAATAATCATAATTCGCTTTTTGAGTTCGGAGCGAACGATATTCCAGATGTAATTCAGAATAATATACATGGCAATCGGGCGAAGTTCTTCTTCCAGGTCGCGAATAGAGAAGACGACGAGGCGATTGCGACTTTCCACGTTGGTTGGTTGGTTCAAAAAGCCGCCAAAACTGCCCTTGGTGAAGCGGTAAAGGCGTTCGGCAATCCCCCGTCCTCCGTTCATGTTGGCGAGTACTGCTTCCAAGTCCTCCAAAAGCGGCGGCGGGATTTTAGAAAAATCTTTTTCCGGAGTAATTTCCCGCGAGGCGTAAGTCTCGGTAATCGCGCGGTCGAGCAAGGCATCCTCTTCGGCGGTAATCTTTCCAAGCATGATTTTAAGCAGGCCGGTAAGAACGACAATGTGTGATTTCAAGGCGTCACCGCGGCTTTCGTCTTCGGGCACCGCCGGTATCTCAAAGGGGTTGATGTGGTGATCAGAGGCCAGCGAGATACGAAAGAAACTTCCGCCTACCGCTTCGGCGAGGCGTTCGTATTCATTTTCCGGATCAACAATAATCACGTCCACGCCAAGCATTAAGTTGCGTAGAGTTTCCAACTTGGTGGTGTAAGATTTGCCGGCGCCGGATTTGGCGAAAATCACCATGTTGGCGTTCTCCAAAGAGAAACGATCAAAGATGATAAGGGTATTGTTGTGCCGATTGACGCCGTAGAGGATGCCTTCTTCCGAGGTTAAGTTGATGGAGACAAAGGGGAAGAAGGAGGAGATTGGACTGGAGTTCATTGGGGTCTTGATTTGAAGCCGGTCGATGCCCAGCGGCAAGACCGAGGTGAATCCTTCAAGTTGGCGGAAGACGGCGGGTTTGGCGTAGACCAGGCGCGATTCGAGCAAGCCCTGGATTTGCTCTTCCAGATTGTTTAGCGTCTTGAGATCAGGGGCATAGAGTGTGATGTAGACACCGAGACTAAAGAGGTTTTCTTCGGCCTGTTGGAGAGTGTCCCGCAGATTTTCGATATCGCGCAGAGCGGTTTCCAGCATCGGATTGCGAACCAAGCCCTTGGATTCGTTTTCGTTGATTTGAGCTTCAACTTCAGCCGCTTTTTTGCGGAGATTTTTTAGCGCGATTGGAGTTTCGATGGGGTTGATGTGGAGCGAGATATCAATCAAGTTTGGCAAGTTTAAGAGTGGTGAGAACCAGCCGGTGGTCAAATATCGCGGATAGGTAAAGACAAAAATCGTTTTAGCGAAACCATCGCCGAGTTTTAGGTGATTAAATTCGGCTTCAATGGCCGGTGGAGCGATTAAGTTTTTGACAGCTTCATTCATGGTGTTTTTTTAATGGCGGAAGTTTCGATGTCGGTTTTTTCGATGGCGCCGGGATTGTAGAGGTTGTAAAAAAGTTCGGTCAACTCATCCCCCTCCAAAGGCACTACGCGCAAACCAACTTGGTTAAGACCGCTGACCACTTGTTCCACCCGCTGGTTGAGCTGTTCCAGATATTCGGAGAATTTTTCTTCGGTTAGACTATCGTCTGCCGGGATCGCCGGTTTTTTGTTGAAAAGACCCAAAACGCTGCCGGCTAGTTTTTTTCCGGTTTCCGCGATTTGGATTGGGTCGTAAGGAATGACCGCGAAATAGGTTTTATTCATAATGGCGTTTTCGGCCACGAGGGTTCGAATAAATTCCCGATATTCGGTAATTTGATTTTTGAGGAGACCGTTGGTTTCTTGCTCCAAGCGCCGGCCAAGGTTTTGCAAGTATTGCTCAATGTTGAGTTTTCGGGAGTGAATAAAAATCTGGAGACTAAAATCCAAACCGTTTAAAAAATTTTGGAAGGCGCTTAAAATCAATCCCTGTTCTTCCTCCGATTTTAGATCGAAGTTGGTGCCGGAAACGAGGACGATTTTGCGCAGTCCCCCGTTTTTTAACATAACCACTCCCTGGCGGACGTCTTTGATTTCCACGAAGTCTTGGGTAGCCGGGTTTGGGGTTTTATTGGTAGCATCCATGAGTTTGTCTTTAATTGTATCTTGTTCGGGCGGGCCGTGCCACGAGGTGTTTAGCGGTAATCAACGCGGCGAGCCATTTCTCTTTCACCAGTGGTCTTTTTTAGCGCTTCAAAACGTTCTTGGATTTTGTTTGGCAGGTGCAAAAAATCAAAAGGGTGCAGAGGTTTCTCGCGTTTTTCAATGGCGTGGGTAGTGGTGACGATTTTTTCGGCAAGTTCTTTAAGCGGTGTTCGCCTGCCCTTGTGGATTAAATTTTCCGGTATGTGCGGCATGGCCAACCCGGGAGCGGTAGTGTCGCTTTTCCAAAGGTAAAGTTTTGGCGAGAGTTTGTATCTGATGGCGGCCACGACAATGCGCGGCATGGGTTGGCCTTCGTATTTCAAAAAAGCCATACCGGCGGCAATACTACCAAGGATGACCGTGAATAGCAGCCAAAGCCAGATTTCAAAGATAAAAAACAACAAGAAGCTCACGATGCTAGCCACAGCTATGAAGCCAAATTGCTTGAGCGTCAAAGGGCCGACGATTTTCGGTTCGGTCTCAATAAATTGTGGGACTTGGAATTGCATAGTGGTGATGCGAGACACTAATTATTTTTTATCGTTCGCATCGTTGAGGGGTGTTCTAAAATTGCTGTAGTGGACGATCCGACGAGGGTTTTTTGGTTCGGGATTGGCTAGGGCGTTTTTGGGAGTTTCGACGCGAACCGCGATGGGCTTTGGTTCGGCGGAGCGCCAATAGGATTCTTCTTTGGGCTTGTAGTTAAAGGATGGCACGACGGGTTCGGCGCCGGCGACAATCGGAGATTTTTCTTCGTGGATGATGAGTGGCGACTCACCGTCGTAGATTGTTGGGGTGGGTGTTATTTCGGCGATTGGGGTTGTTGGTATTTTTGTTTCTGGGGCGAATTTTGGCAGATTAGCGACTTCGGGAGCGATGATAGCCGGAGAAAGAGCGGCGTCGGGGATCGCTTCTTCGCCGCCGAGTTCGATAAGTCCAATGTCAATTTCCAGCTCTCGTTTGATGGTTTCTTTGGCGGGGCCAAGAATGGATTTCACCAGGTCTCGCGCGATAAGTCTCGCGGTTTCGCCGTCCACATTGAGATTTGAGCGGAGCTCGGCGATGAAATTTTGCGGATAGATTTTTTTGAGCATCAAGCGCAGGAGAAGGCGCGGAATAACGCCGTCGTTTTCCGGAGAGACGCGCGAGTCGTTAATTTCGGTTATGGCGTCTACGGTTTGGGGCGAAGTTAATAACTGTTGGATGCCAAAAGGCAGGCGTTCAAACGAGTTTTGTGGTTGGCTGTTTTCGGGCATAGATTTTTAGTCGTCAATACCGGCAATGGTTTGTTCAATGGTGTGGAGGTTCTTGATTGCCCGGAAATCATTACGGTCTTTTTCGTCCATGGCTTCTATGTGTAATTTCTTTCTCTCTTCAGCAGCTTTTTGCTTGTTTTTTATATCATCAATTTTGTTATTATTGTTGCGATCTTTGGCGTCTTGTAGCTGTTTTTTGAGATCGCGGAGCTCGTCGTCATAGTGTTTAGCATCTTTAACTGAGGCTGAAGCGCCATCTTTCACCGCTTCCAAGCCTTCTTTAAGAGCTTTTAGTTTTTTGAGGTTGCCGCTTTGGATAACACCTTTGGCGGCAACGTCGGATAGGCTGCCGGCGATAGCGGTTTTACGAAGCGCCTCTTCGGAAAGGTCTTTGGCTTTTTCGGCGTCTAGTTTTTTGGCGGCGTTTACAATGGCTTTTTGGCGAGCTGATTCAATGACCGCATCTTGTTCGGTTTTGGTTTTGGGCGTGTAAGCGGTACCGCTCTTCTTGGCGGCGTCACGGGTTTTTGTTTCGTCTTCCTCTAGGGCGCGCTTGATGTCGGTGTCGGTAAGAAGTTTGCCGGCAAGCTCGGGGTTCTTCTCTCCCATTAATTTGATAGCTTCAATGTCCTTGCTCGAGGTACCGGGGTTTTGAGCCATGGCGACGCGACCATAATCTTCCCAGTTATCTTTTGGCAGATAATCCAGCTTCTTTTTGGCGGTGAGTTCGGCAAGCAGGGCGGCTTTATGCACTGGGTCCAGGTAACTCTTCTTGGCAGCAATACGCAATTGTTCGTCGTTCATCTTGCCAAAAGCGCCTTTTCGATAAGTTTCAACTTTGTCTTTGTTGCTAACACCGCTTAAGCGGTCGGCGATTCCACTTAGGCCAATTTTGCGAGATAGTCTGGAGAGACCGACCCTGGTTCCCTTTCCCGCAACGACTCCAGCTCCAGCGGCGCCAGCAGCGAGCCCTTTATTAAGGGTTTTATTTTTACCAAGCGCGGTATTTTTAAGATAGCCGGCGAAACCAATGCCGGCGCTGCCGGCCTTGTCGCCAATTTTCGCGGCCGCGATCATGCCGCCCCAAAGCAGGGCGACGAAGGCGATGGTTTGAAGGGCATATTGGAATGAATTATTGACGAAGTTGCCTTGCTCAAAGGCAGAGGCGATCTGATCAATTCCGCCTTTAGATGGATCTATGTTGCTATATGTTCCAATCGCAAGATAGACGAAAAAACTTACGGCGGGCAGGAAAAAGACTTGTCCTAAAAATTTTGACCACCACTCACTATGAATTTTTTCGTACTTGGGCAAAACAGTGAACAACCAAGCAAATGGCATGGTGACGATTAGAATACTTAAGATGATATAGCGCCCCACGACCATGATAGCGAGCCCTCCAAGGGTAATGGCGATAACCCAAGTGAGAATTCCTTGAAAGACGCTTGTTTGTAGGCGACTCATTAAATCAACCCAAAAATCACTCCCACTTCGGAAGTCGCCATCTTTAAGGGCCAATATTTTTTGGGGATTAAAGGTCTTAACAATGGTTGTTGCCGGATCTCCGCCGATAAAACTGGTGGCGATGACGTGGCTAAAATCCAGAAAAACCCCGACGATAAGCAGGCTAAAGTTTACCAGTAAGGCCGCGGTTACTAATTTAAAGAGCATTTTTTTACCGCTATAGCTTTCAATGCCCAAGATCCAACTGAAGGCCATCAGAATTATGGCCAATACAAAGCCGAGGTTGACAACCGAGAGTGAGGTTCGGAAGCCGGCATTAATTATGAAGTTGCCATTTTCCAGAATTTTAAAGTTTTGCTGAATAGCGAAATTGTAAAGACCGGCCATAAGCTGCAAAACCTTGCTACCCAAAAGCCCGATAACATAGGCAATTCCGAGGAAAACATTTTTAATTCCACCGAGGAAGCAGTCTCCAATGTTGCCCCAGCCACAATCGAGGTTGGCACTAGAGCTTTTTGCTTCTTGTGTTGGGCTTGGAAGACCAGTGTTGAGAGGCGGGATTGCTGGCTGTTGAGATTGGGCTCGCGCCGTTGCGAGGCCAAGACTTAAAGATCCGGCTATGGCGATCAAGGGGATGAGCAGAACGACTTTTTTAAAAAAGATTTTCATACTATTTATTGGCCCAGACTACAAAGGGTAGCGCTTTGACCGAGGGTTTGGGTGTTTTGGCTGATACGAGAGCTGATGTCGTTTGACTGACTTTGGGCGCCCTGCAGAACAGTCTGGGCGTCGGCGGCATTGAGTTGTGAGTTTAGTTGAACCGAGAGGTCGCTAATTTGTTGCCAGCTGTTAGGTGGCAGGGCGCGAACTTGAGCGAGAAGCCGGTTGAGGTTGTCGATGGTTGTTTGATTGGTATTTTTTTGGTTTTGCAGGTCGGTGATGGTGCTACTTGTCCAGCTGATTTCGGTCTGGACATTTTGAACACGGAGACTTTGCAAGGGGCAGCTGCTGGTGTTTAGCGTATTAAGGAATCCTTGCAAGGATTGCGCGTAGGATTGAAGCTGGCTGATGCTATTAGTAAAAGAGTTTTGAGCTTCCAGGCGCGGATTAAGGGAGAGGTTGATCTGAGTGATTAAGGTTGAGGTGGCGTTTAGGTTGTTGCTGGAACCATAGGAGAGGCAGGCATTTAGCGATCCGCCACGAAGGCCGGCGCAATTGCCGGTGGCGCTTCGGGGAATCACGCCGCCCTGCGGAGCGGCGGCGGTGGTGAGACCGCGAAGGCCGTTAACGCCTTCAATGATTAAGCGATTGATGAGGGCGTTGGAAATCGCGGCGACATATTGAGAGAGTTGTTTGGCGCTCAAGATGTAATCAATGTCGCTACCAACAGCTTTCGATACGAGGTTGCCGATGGTGTCTCCCGGGGTGGTGATGACGCAGGTGCTTGCAATGTCCTTACCATTTTTATCTTTGTCGCATTTTTTGGTGGAGAGGAAGCCGTGTCCGGCTTGGGCTTCGGCGTAGGCGCTTGATTCGGCTTTTTCTCGACGCCGGGCGACTTCGGCGTCTACAATCAGACTGGCGCCGGCAAAATTGTTTTGCGGTTCCCAGGCGGAGCTGTAGGCAATCCAGCCGCCGTTCCTAAAGTTGGCGTAAAAACCATTGATGTTGCTGACAATCTTATCCAGCGTGCAGGACGCCCTTTTGGAAAAGCGTTGAACCGGCAGGAGACCGATTTGAATTTGCAAACTAAATGGCGAGCAGAGAAAGCCAAGCCCCAGTTCTTTGGCCAGATCCCCCACCGCGGCATTACCGGCTTCGGCGAGAAAATCTCCCCAGTTGGTAATGAATTTTGGTTTGCCGCCGCCTTGAATCCAGACGACGATTTGGTCAACCATCATATCTAAAATTCTTTTTTTGAGAGTTTCCAAAACAAAGGTTTGCGCCCACTCAAAGAAGGTTTGGGAAGTTTCGCTAGAGACCGCGGTTACCACCACCGGATTAGTTTCAAAAGTTGGCACCGAAAGCGGGGCGGCGGCGATGGCGCGGGCTTTGGGGGGCGAAATCAATACTTGGCTGGCCAAAATTATAAGCGTCAGGAAGCCGGCGGAGATTTTGAGGAATTTGGTTTTCATACGCCGAGGTTGTTGGTTTTTACGAAATCAGCGATTTTTTGTTTTAATTCGGCGAATTCCTTTTCATTTTGTTGGTACATTTCAATAGAAACCCAGGCGCGGAGCGGGTCGTTTGCGTAGTTGCTGATGTTGCGGAAGATGTTGCGTTGGATGGTCAGCAAGCGCAGTTCTTCTTTGTGGATATTGATAACGGGTGGTGGAACTGGCAGGGCGTAAAAGGCGGCGATGGTTTTTTCACCGACACGAACGATGCGGTCAAAGTCTTCGGCTGTCGGATTGGAAAAATCAACATTCAGTCCGCCGGCGTTGTCTTGAATGACGGCGTTGAATTTTTCAAGATAGGCCCGCAAAGCCTCCTTATCTTTGGCGGGAATAAGGTTTAATTCGGTGGCGGTAATAACGGGATTGAAGTCGGCCAGGGCTTCGTCGCCAAGCTTGCCGGAAACTAGATTTTCCACCAATTTTTCCGGTTCAATCGCGTTCACGAAATTTTCACCGGAAAGCAGATCCGGGCCGTTGGGATTTTTTTTCAAAAACTCTTCGGCAATTTGCTGACTGACTTGAAGGGTGATGTTTTTTTCCGGTAGCGCGTCTTTGGCCGGTGCTTCGATTTTTGTAGTTATGGGCAGAGTTTCCGGAATTGAGGCCAGAGTTTCGAATGGCGTTTGCGCTTCGGTGTTTATGGCGACGGGCTTATTTTCTCGCAGGATGAAAATGGCGAGCGCGAGCGAGGAGAGAAGTATGGCAATTCCAATCAGTTTTTTCATTGTTGTAAAACAGGCTTAATAACTGGTTCCCATGTAAAAAATAGTGCCGCATTGGGCCTGGGTGGCGCTACCCAAAACTAACGCTCCGACATGGATGGCGCGGTAGGCATAAAGAATGCCGGGCGGAAGCATAAAAACTCCGGGACGGGGGCCAACGACAAAGATTGAAGCCGACGAGCAAGGGCCGTAGGGAGCTGGCGGGGCGATGGCTACGATTTTACCGCCGAAAAAATAGAGCGCATGGGCTGGATGCACCACAAAAAAGGAAGCAAGCACGAGCAGTAAAAGCGCCGCAAGCTTGATCACCCTTCTATTCTATTATGCGCATATGCGCAACACAAGTTGAGAGAGCTGTTAATATTTCCAGACTGATGTTTTGTGGTCGTTCCAGACCACTTAGGCCCTGGGAAAGCAATACTTCCTTGATTGCTTCCTCTTTTTTTTGGCCATAGGCGGATTTTAGGTTATTGAGGATGGTTTTTCGTGGTTGACGGAAGATGGCCTTAATAAAACGGTAATAAGCCTCTCTTTCGGCTGTTGTTTTTTGGGGCTTGCTTCGCAGAGAGACTATTGCCGAGGAAACTTTGGGTGGCGGTGAAAAATCTTCCGGGGCGAGGGTTTCTAAAATTTGGGATTCGGCCCAATACCCGGTTGCGGCGGCGAGTAGGTTCATTCGTGGCGGTTTGGCGACCAATCTTTCGGCTACTTCTTTTTGAATCATAATCACTATTTGGATTGGTGGTTCGTTCAATTCGCCCAGCATTCGTAGTAGGGCGCCGGTGATGTAGTAAGGAATGTTGCCAACAACTTTAAAGTTGGCGCGGGACCCGGGCATTTGGCCCACTTCTTTGTTGTGATTTTTTAGTATTTGCGGAATTACCTTAAGCGCGTCGCCACGGATTAGGTTCAGGTTTGAATTTTTTTCAGCCAATTCGTCGGCGAGTTTGGGGTCGCGCTCAATTACGATAAGCCGGCTTTGGACCTCGTTACAGCGCTTGAGAAGCGGCCAGGTAAGAACGCCGGTTCCGGGGCCGATTTCAATAACCGTTTCACCGGTTTTTAAGTTGAGGGCGTTGACGATGGTATTAGTCGCCGAAGTTTTTTTTAGAAAATGTTGTCCGAGGCGCGGCATGTTGGGCAGTGGTCTGATTATTCTTCAAGATATATCGCTTCTTCGTTGAGTGTTGTTCCACGTCCACTGTGATCAATAAATTCCACCGCGTCGCCGGGAATTTCGTAGAGGAAGCGCGAAGGGTAGCCAAAAAAAGAGAGCGTCACTTTTTTTCGGCCTCGGGTGATGGCAACATACATGAGCCGCCGCTCCTCTTCCAGCTCGTCGTTGCTTGTAAGCGAGCGATTGTGCGGCAGGATGCCTTCGCTTGCGCCAATCACAAACACCCGATCAAATTCCAGGCCCTTGGCCAGGTGAATGGTCATCAAATGAACGGTGGGAGATCCCACCAATTGAGCTTGTTGTGATTCGCCTCCCGTTCCCTTGCCATCCCCGCCCTCAAGGAGAGACACTCTTGCCAAGAAGTCTCCCAGTTCAGTAAAGCCGGCGGCAAAGGAGATTAATTCGCGGACGTTTTCCAAGCGATCTTCGGCATTGGTAAACTTGATCCGAAGGTATCGGGCGTAACTTGAGGAATCAACAAAGCGTCCAATCGCGGTTGCCGGCTGTTCGCCCTTGGGGCTTTGAATCATGGCTTGGATAATCGGCTCACCGGCTCGTTTGCCGAAGGTTTTCTGCAGGCGATCGCGACTTACCGAGTCTTGGGGATTATGAGCCAAGCGGAGACCGGCAACAATGTCTTTGATTTCTTTGCGCTCGTAGAATTTGAGCCCGCCGAAGACGTCGTAGTTGATATTGCGGACAATAAGCGCTTGTTCAATGGCCCGCGATTGGGCGTTGGTGCGGTAGAGAATGGCAACGTCGCTTTTTTTAGGAAGATGTCTTTCGGCGCGGATGGTGTTCCAAATGGCGTCGCCGATGGTTTCCGCCTCGTCTTCCGAGTTGATGGTCTTAATGACCGTAATCGGTTCCCCGGCTTCGTTTTCGGTCCACAGAGTTTTGGGTTTTTGCAGAGTATTGTGACCAATGACACCGCCGGCGGCTTTAAGAATAGTGCCGGTTGAGCGATAGTTTTGGTCCAAAGTTACCACAGCAACATCGCGCCAATCATTTTCGAAATTTAAAAAATTTCGGAAGTCCGATCCGCGGAAACGGTAAATACTTTGGGCGTCGTCCCCGACCGCGCTGATGTTCTGGTGTTTTTCAGCGAGGTGGCGCAGAAGCCGATATTGTGCCGGATTGGTGTCTTGGAACTCGTCTACCAAGATGTGGTCAAAGAGGTTTTGGTGGCGAGTTTTGACCGCGGGGTGGCGCTCAAAAAGGCGGACGGGTTTTTCTATTAAATCTTCAAAATCAAAGGCGTTGTTTTTTTGCAAAGCTTCTTCGTAGGCTTCATATACCGCTTGAATTATGGAATCTTCGCCGAGGTCATCCTTGATTTCGTTTTTAATCTTACCTATTAAGTAACACGCTTTGGCCGGGGGCATCTTTTCGCGACTTAGACCGAGGTTGGCCAGGACGTTTTTTATAAGACTAAGGGTGTCGCCGTCATCAAAAATGGTATAGGCCGGCGTGCGTCCCAGAAGATGGGCTTCTTGACGCAAAAGTCGGGCGCCAAAGGCGTGAAAGGTTCCCAGAAATGGCATGGCGAGCTGTTTTTTTTGATTTAAACGCGAAGCGAGAAGCGTTCGGACGCGGTTGGCCATTTCTTTGGCGGCCTTATTGGTAAAAGTTATGGCTATAATTCTTTCCGGAGGAACGCCGCGTTCAATCAGGTGGGCCACTCGGCCGGTAAGGGTCTTGGTTTTGCCGGATCCGGCGCCGGCAATTATGAGGAGCGGGCCGTTTGGGTGGTTGACCGCTTGGGATTGTTTGGGGTTGAGGTCGGACATGATTCGTGCTATCTTGATCCACATTGGTACGCTACTCAAAAAACCCCATAATTTTAGCATATCAGCCGTTCTAGCGGTCGTTTTTTTCTTAGCCGGGATCGCGGCTAATGTGGTTTTTGGTTCGACGGAAACCTTGGTGGGAAGCAGTCAGGTTGCCGGTGGTCCGGAGTTGGCGGAGATATTGGCCGCTGAACACGACAATTTGGCGCCGGCGGGTTTTTACGATAGCACACTCGCTAACCCCGATGCCGCCGATCTTCATGATCCACTGGACGAGATGACGTTGGTCGACGGCGATTCTCTTTTAACTACAACCGGGCCGGCTGGCGGTTTTAGTCCGCTAAGAGACGGCATTATAAATTATATTATTAAAAAGGGAGACACTCTTTCCGGTATTGCTTCCCAGTTTCAAATTTCGGTCAACACTCTTTTGTGGGCCAATTCCTCGCTTCGCTCGCGCTCACTCATTCCCGGTCAGGAGATTTTGGTGCTTCCGGTCGCGGGTGTTTTGCATCGGGTTTCTGAAGGTGAAACAGTTTCCGGGATCGCGCGGACTTATGGAATTGATGAGGCCAAAGTTAGGGCGACGAACGTTGCTCGTTTGGCGCGGGGTCCGATAGCGTCCGGCGATATGTTGATTATTCCCGGCGGATCACCGCGAACAGCGGTTGTTGGCACCTCCGGGCCATTGCCGAACCTTGATGGCTATTTTGGTTTGCCGGCGGCCGGATTCAATTGGGGCAAGGTGCATTTTAATAACGCGGTTGATGTGGCTAATGCCTGCGGCACGCCGGTTTACGCGATGGCGGAGGGTTTGGTCTCCGAGGTGCTGGGTCCTCAACAGTGGAATTATGGCTATGGCGGGTTGGTGGGCATTGAGCATCCAAACAAAACTTCAACCCGTTACGCTCACCTGCAGAAAACTAAAGTTCAGGTTGGCGATTATATCAAAAAAGGAACTTTGATTGGCGAAATGGGAAACACCGGCAATGTGCGAGGAACGACGGGATGTCATGTGCACGTGGAGGTGATTGGGGCGCACAATCCGCTCGCGAAGCAATAAATAAAAGAGCTCGGGATTAGGTTAAAGGAGTGAGGGCTTATAAAAGCCAGAGAAGGAGGATAATCGCCAACTTTGTTTGGGTGTTTTAAGAATTAATTTAGAGCATAAAAAAAGCCCCTTTCGATATGAAGTCGAAAGGGGCTGTTGAGGTTTTTAGGCCTCGGGGAGCTTGGCAACGACGTGCTTGCCGTTGAGCTTGGCGAGCGCCGCTTTGGCGATCTCGGGGCCGCCGTTGGCTTGCGCCGCCGAGTTGCTGCTGGTCCAGCGGGAGTTGACGACTTCCGCCGATTCATCGTTCGCGGAGCCGCCGAGCAAGAGACGCTTGGCCGAAGCTCGGCGCGTGACGCGCAGTTGGCCGTCTTCGCGCCGCCGGCTTTCCCGCTCGACGATGGAGTGGTTCATGGCTTCAACCACCTTCTCGCAGAGCTGTCGTGAAAGCGGCTTGCCGACGAAGGAGCCGAGATCCCTCGGAAGCTCCTTGAGCAACGCCGGAAGAACCTCATCGTCGAAGGCCTCGCGATGACACTGCAGACAGGACTTGAGCGGATCCGCGGGAACCACGCCTCGCGTGGGAGTCCACCAAAAGATGGCCCCGCAGAACCCGGCCGTTTTCCAGCCGACGATCTGATCGCCGTTTCGAACCGGGAGAGCGAAGAACGACCCGCGTTCCATCCGAACGACTTCGTCGCCGAGGCGCAGGTTCTCGGTGAACTGTTCCAGTTCACCACTGCCACTGGGCGGGTCGATCGGCGAGGTGTTGAGCTTGATGGATCGGACCGGTTGGAAGAGCTTGCTTTCGCGCCCTTCTTCCCCGGAGCAATCTTCCGCTTCGCAGCAGATCGGTTCACCGTCGTCACTGACGAGGCTTTTGACCTCGTCGAGATTCATCTGACGGCCGAGGCGGACGGCGATCATCGTGAGATGATCTTGGTCCACGTACGAACGGAAGGGGTAGCGGAGCTTCTCCGCCTTTTCGGAGCTTCCGTCGGCTTGCGCCTTTCCTCGACTCCGAAAGAACTCGTTCGCTTCCTGCGTGAGCGGGTTCAGCAGAAGCTTCAGATCCTTGAGTTCGATCTGACGATCGAGATCGTTGGCGGTTCGGACGAGGTCTTCCCACTTCAGAGAGGCTGCTCCCGGGTTGCGGTAGCGTTCGCTCTTGAGGAACTCGTGAGCTTCCTGCGTGAGTGGATTTCTTCCCCCACTCTTTTCTTGAGTCCTTGCCGGTTTGTCTTCTAAATGCCCATTCCCAGACATGTAAAAATCTCCTTACCGCCTTGGGCGCGGTTGGATTGACGAGCTAAAAATGACAAAGAGCTGATACTTCTTCGGTCTCGCCTAACACAGGCGATGCGGGCATTATAGCATAGCCGAGTTAGACTTGTCAATAGGGGCTGTTTTATCGGCTAATATAGAGAAATTCTCCAGTATTTTAGCCACTAAAATTGGTCCAGTGCCACCAGGGGTCGTGGTGGCGCGTATGCCTTTTCTTTCCTCTTCTTCGTTGTTTTTAGAGTTATAATCCCCGCTGATTTTGCCGGTGGATTCGTCTTTTTGCCAGCCAAAGTCAACAACCAAGGCGCCGGGTTTGAGATGTTCGGGGCCAAAGAGCGAGCCGACTCCGGTGCCGCTGATTACGACATCAAAAAGATTAAGTTCTTCTTGTAGGCTGTGATCGCTACGACGGAATATTCGGTGAACGATGTTTTGTCCGGCGAGATAAGTTGCGATGGGATGGCCGATGAGTTCTCCCCAACCGATGAGGGCAACTTTTTTATCGGTGAGCGAGATTTTTTCCGCTTCCAAAATGGCGTTGACCACGCCCAGGGGTGGCGCGGGGACATAGTTTTTTTGTTTGCTCTCTCCGCTTAGAACATCTACGTCTTTTGAAGACGGGATAAGCTGGAGCAGTTGTTTTTGATTAAGCTGAGATGGCAGCGGCAGCTGTAGAATTATGCCGCCGACTTTTGGATCTTTTGCCAGAGAAGCGAGGAGCGAGGCAACTTCTATTTCTGTTGCCGATTCCGATAAGACGCGCTCTTCATAGCGGATGCCGATTTTTTCGGCTGCTTGCTTTTTTTGACGAAGAAAACTAATGGAAGCGGGATTGTCGCCGACGCGAACCGCCGTGAGCGAAGTATCCGGGATGCCTTGGGTGACTATGCCTCTTAGAATTTTTTCGGCGATGGCCAGGCTGGGAATTTTTGGCATAGAATTTTGACTTTAGCGGCGACGTTTTTATTTTTAATCAGGCATTGTTCGATTAGCTCGGCGAGGAGAATCATTTCTTTTTCACGCATTCCGCGGCGCGTGGCCGAGGGGGTGCCGAGACGGAGGCCACTGGGATGAAGCGGGCTTGTATCCCCCGGAATGCTATTGCGATTGGCGATAATATTATTTTTTTCCAGGATTTTTTCGGCCGCCTCGCCGGTCAGTTCTCTAGGATTGAGATTGATAAGCATAAGGTGGTTGTCGGTTCCGTCGGTTATGAGTTTGAATCCTTTGGCGCGGAGCGAGGCAGCCAAGGTTGAGGCGTTTTTTATAACTTGTTTGGCGTAAATTTTGAATTTTGGGCGAGTTGCTTCAAAAAGCGTCTGGGCAATTCCCGCGATGGTATTTAGATGAGGTCCGCCTTGAAGTCCGGGGAAGACCGCTTTGTTGACGGCTAAACCCAGCGGTTCGCGGGCGAAGATAATCGCGCCACGGGGGCCGCCAAGCGTTTTGTGGGTGGTGGTGGTTACGACGTCGGCGTGAGGAAAGGGAGTCGGGTGGATGCCCGCGGCAACCAGGCCGGCAAGGTGGGAGATGTCGGCGACGTGATAGCTTTGGACGGCGCGGGCGATTTTTCCTATCCTCGCAAAATCTATAACCCGCGGATAGGAGGTTGTTCCCGAGATGATTATTTTCGGCCGGTGTTTTTTGGCGAGTTTTTCGAGCGCTTCGTAGTCTAGACGCCCGCTCTGGTCTAGTCCGTAGAGAACGGACTTAAATATTTTTCCGGTAAAACTAACCGCTTGGCCGTGAGTTAAGTGACCGCCGGCAGACAATTCCATTCCAATAATGGTTTCGCCGGGCTTGGCGAGGGCGAGATAGGAGGCGAGGTTGGCCGGTGAGCCGGAATGCGGTTGGACGTTGACTGCCCAGCTGGCGTCCAAGTTGAAGACTTGCCGAGCATAGCGCTGGGCGAGCAGTTCAATTTCATCGCTCCACTTATTTCCCGGATAGTATCTTTTGCCGGGATAACCTTCGGCATATTTGGTTTCAAAGGCCGAAGATAACAAGGCCAGGGTTTCATCCGAGGGGATGTTTTCCGAGGCGATTAATGACAATGTTTCGTTTTGCCGCTGTTTTTCAGCGGTTACGATTTTTTTAATTTGGGTGGCTTGCATGGCAAGCCAAGACTACCGAGGCGCTGGTTTTTTTACAAGCGAACGGTATAGGGCGGCGTAGCTTCGGGCCGCGCGGGTCACGGAAAAGTTTTCTTCAAAACAGCGGCGTTGGAGAGCGCCATAGATGTCGTTTTCGGAAAAATGAGTTTGAGTTGCCCGTTCGATAGCTTCAGCGCAGGCCTCGTGAGTGGGCTCGCTGAAGGTGAAGCCATTCACGCCGTCTTGAACGGTGTCTTTGAGGCCGCCGGTACTTCGGACAATTGGCACTGTTCCGTAGCGCATCGCAATCATTTGCCCCAGACCACAGGGTTCAAAACGCGAAGGCATGAGGAAGAAGTCGCAGGAGCCGTAGATGAGATGAGCGAGTTCGTCGTCAAATTCCATTCGCGCGGCGATGTTTTCCGGGAAGCCCTGTTCGGTTCTTTTTATCGCTGTTTCTATTTCGGGAGCGCCGGTTCCCAGGATTACTATTTGGGCATCGCGCCCTTGAACCATGTTTTTGATATTCGGCAGAATGAGATCAATCCCCTTTTGGCGGGTGAGGCGGGAGACGAGGCCGAAGAGCGGATATTTTCTGCCGGTTTTGAGTCCAAGTTTTTTTTGGAGGGAGAGTTTATTTTTTTCTTTTTCTTCAATGGTTGTCTCGTCGTAGCGGGCGATCAGAGCGCTGTCGTTTTTGGGATCGTAAACCCGATAGTCAATGCCGTTTAAAATTCCGGTAAGTTTGGCGCTTCGCGCGCGAAGCGTTTCTTCCAAGCCGGCGCCGTATTCCGGGGTTTTGATTTCTTCGGCATAGGAGGGGCTGACAGTGTTTACATAATCGGCGAGTTCGATGCCGTCGCGCATCGGATTGATTTCGCCGCTTGCGGATGAGGGCGCCATTTTGGCGATGTCGGGCAGCCAACGGGCAAGGTCGCTAGTTTTCCAACGGCCCTGATTTTCTAAATTATGAATAGTAAAAAGCGTTTTTACTTTGCGATTTTTTTGACGACTGATTTCGCCGATGAGCGCGCCGGTGTGCCAGTCGTTGCAGTGGATGAGATCCGGATCGCCCAAAAAACCATCGCGCAGGAGCTCGGAAACAGCTTTGGCAAAGAAGACGAATCTTTGAATCTCGCCCAGGGATCCGGAGAGGGCGGTGCGGGAAAAATAAATCGGTCCCGATGAGAGATATTCTTTGTTTTCCACCAGCCAGACGGTGGTTTGGGTGCCGGGCAAGACGTCGCGGTAGAGGCGGATATATTCAACCGAGCTACCCAAGTCAACCGGTATTTTGCCGGTAACCAGCTCCCCTCTTTTTATCTGTTCGTATTTAGGAAGAACGAGAGAGGTTGAAATACCTTGTTCCGGCAGAGCGCGAGCTAACCCTTGGATGATATCGCCCAAGCCGCCAACGTGGGCGAAGGGAGCGGATTCCGAGGTAACAATAAGAACTTTCATTTTTCTTGGCTATTTATTTTATTTGCTTAGTTGCCGCGCTGTTCCGGTTGTCCGCCACGGATATGGCGGTATTTGTCCTTGTATTTTTCGATAACGGCTTCTACTTCGTTATGAGGAAGCTCGACGCGCAAGAGGTCGATGGCATTAACGGTGTCGTAGATGTCCAGCTTGTTTTCTAGTTTAAAAAGAGAATCTCGCCAAAGAATGGCTTTTTCGTATTCACCCCTTTCTTTGGCTTCGTTTTCAAGCCGGCGCATCAGGTCGATGAAGGCGTGATAAACGCCGCGTTCGGCGCCGCCCTTGCCGATTGTCCGATCCTTAAAAGGGATACGAGTGATGCCACGCTGTTCTCGCATCATGGTGCGAATTTTTCCGGTGCGTTGCCAATGAAAAGCGGTGGAGACGATGTGTTCGTAGAGATCGCGAGCTCGATCTAAAATTGCGGGTTTTACTTCCGGTACGTTGCGAATAACATCAAGCAGACGATAGGCGCCGTCTTCAATCATTTCTACACTCCACCAGGGTTTAGCGGAGGCCCACCAAAAGTGATCGCTCGCCAGCGCCAAATCCATTTTTTTGCGAACAGCGCTAAACCTTGGGTGATTTTTGGCCAGGCGCCGGACTTCGTGAAGGGCGAGCGCGGTCAACATCCATTGCCAAGAGTGAATGCTGTTTTCCGGATCGGACCAAGAAAGAAACTGGATGCCTTGGGCGATGTCGGCTTCACTGCTGGCCCAAGTTGATTGGACCGGGTTGATTTCTTTTACTTGTCGGCCACTTTGAACGAGGTCAGATACGGTGACTAGTTTAAAGTCTTTGGTGCTAAAAATATCAAACAACATCTTCTCCAATCCCGGGCGGTGATGACCAAAGGTTTCGCCGTCCATGGCGGTGACGATGTAGCGCGAGCTTTTTAGGTCAGATTTCATGGCTTCTTTGAGTGTTTCCTTGGAACGAACAACCGCGCTCATAATGAGATTGCTGAGGCGGCGTTCCCGGAAAAAGGCCAAGATGTTGGTGCCGCTAATTTTATAAAGAAAATTGTAGTCTACATTTCCCGGTTTGCCGCCAAGAGCGATTTCATCCAGCATGATCCACTTAAATCCCAATGATTCAATAAGCGGCGCCAAAGATTCCTTGTAGGCCATTTCCGTGGGGAAGAAGCCTTGGGGTTGGTATCCTTTTCCCAAAAAAAAGCGATTTGTTTTTTCGTTTTCTTCAATCTGGCGGATGATTTCATCTTCTTCCAAAAAAGGAAGAAAGGCGTGATATTTGGCCGCGCCGGTGAATTCAACTCGGCCATCCGCGCCCAAGGCGCGAAGTTTGTCTAAAACATCTCGGTAGCCGCACTTATCGAGAAGTTCGGTGAGCGCTCCGTTGACGTTGAATGTTAAGCGAGCGTTTTTGTTGCTTGCGAGGTGGTCTATGATTGGCCGATAGCTTTGAGCAACAATGGCTTCCAAAATGTCCGCTTGTTGTTCGGCCGGCTGATAGATGTGAAGAAAATTAGCCCAATGCATGGATTAGGTTTGGTTTGCCCGGCGGCGAAAGCCGAGAGCGATGTTCATCAAGTGAACGTATTCTTTGGCGGAGTGAGTCCAGGAGAAGTCTTCGGAGAGGGCGTTTTTTTGGAGGCGTTTCCAGAGTGGTTTATTGCCGTAGTTTTCGTAGGCGCGAATTATGGCGATGAGCAAGCTCTCCGAATTGAAATCTTTGAAAATGAAGCCGGTTCCGGATTCGGTTTGAACATCAAAGTCTTCTACGGTGTCGGCCAGCCCTCCGGTTTGGCGAACGATTGGAATAACTCCATATCTCATGGATTCAAGTTGAATTAATCCCGACGGTTCAAAGCGTGATGGAATAAGCATGGCGTCGGCGCCGCCCAGGATTAATCGAGGGAGAACGGTGTCGAAGTTGAGATGGGCGCCGACTCTGCCCGGAAATTGTTCTTCCAGATTTTTAAAAAAATCCATGTATTTTCCCTCGCCACTTCCCAAAACCACGAGGCCAATTTTTAACTCTCTTAATAAGGCGTGCATAATCGGAAAGAGGAGATCAAATCCTTTTTGATCGGTAAATCGCGAAGCGATGCCGAGCAGGAAGATTTTTTTGTCGGGCGTGAGGCCGAAGCGCGATTGTAATTCGAGTTTATTGGCTTCGCGCCGTTCCAGAGTTGTGGCGTCGTAATTTTTTGTGAGGTATTGGTCGTTTTTTGGATTGAACTCTTCGTAGTCAATGCCGTTTAAAACGCCATAGACTCGCGAGCGGCGTTCTTTGAGAAGCGGGTCCAGCATTTGGCCGAATTCCGGCGTCATGATTTCTTTGGCGTAAGTTTTGGAGACGGTGGCGACAAGGTCGGCGTGAAGAATGCCGCGGCGCATCATGTTCATTTTAAGAAGGCGCGGGTTGAAAAAAGATGGCAGATCGGATTGGCCGTCGTCGTAGTCGGTTTCGGCCACGAAGCGTTGGTCAAACATTCCCTGGTAGGCCAGGTTGTGAATAACAAAAATGGTGGCGATGCGATTTAGATCAAGATCGTTTTTGTAGGTTGTTCGCAAGTAGTTGGGAATGAAACCAGCCTGCCAATCCGAGGCGATGATGACATCGGGTCGCCAGGCGCTGTGTTTGATAAATTCCAAAACTCCCCGCGACAAGAGCGCCCAACGAATGGCGTCGTCGTTGTAGCCGTAAATGTTGGAGCGTTTTTCGAAATATTCCTCGTTTTCCAGGAAGTAGGTAATCGGGGCGCGGCGGTGGTCGCTGTTTTTGGGATTGTAGCGGAGAACATTGCAGCGCATGGTCGCTGGCTCGCTTTCATTTTCCGCTCCGGTTGGAACTTCCAAGCCTTCATATTCCATGGATAGTTCGTTTTTTTCCCGATCAATCGAGGCGTAGCGTGGGATCATTACTCGAGCATCGGAATCGAGTTCCCGCAGTTCGCGCGGCAGAGAGAGCATGACCTCGCCCAAACCACCGGCTTTGGCAAAGGGAGCCGCTTCGGAGGCGACGAACAGCACTTTGAATTTAGATTTTTCTTTAACGCCGAAGTTTTCGCTGAACATTGGATATTATCATACCACAGGGCAAGGGTCTTTCGGTGTGTTGAAAGCCCGCCTATATTGTTGTACAATAGGTGCGCTTTGCGTCCATAGCTCAGCTGGTAGAGCAGCTCCCTCTAAATACCAATCGGTTCGCTCGTCGAAAATAAATAGCCATAGAAATTTCTATTTAGTGCGTCCATAGCTCAGCTGGTAGAGCAGCTCCCTCTAAATACCAATCGGTTCGCTCGTCGAAAATAAATAGCCATAGAAATTTCTATTTAGTGCGTCCATAGCTCAGCTGGTAGAGCAGCTCCCTCTTAAGGAGACGGTCCCAGGTTCGATCCCTGGTGGACGCACCAAGTAGGAATTTTAGCCATTTATTTTTCATCTCGCTGCCGATTGCAAGGAGACGGTCCCAGGTTCGATCCCTGGTGGACGCACCAAGTAGGAATTTCAGCCATTTATTTTCCATCTCGCTGCCGATTGCAAGGAGACGGTCCCAGGTTCGACCCCTGGTGGACGCACTTTGGCAAGATGAGGTGATTTGAAATTGAGTTTGGTTTGGGTTAGACCGGCACTCATGATTACTTTAGCGACCGAGCTCACAAAGATCCGAGGATTGAAGAGTTATTTTTTAGAGCGCTTACGAACACTTCAAATTTTGACGGTACGCGATTTGCTCTTTCATTTTCCGGTTAGGTACGATGATTTCTCCTCGATTTTGCCGATAGCCGAATTGGTGCCAAAAACACAGGCGACGGTTTGCGGCGAGGTAAAGAAAATTACGAGTCGGCGCGCCTGGCGCCGGAACATGACTATTATAGAAGCGATTGTGGCCGATGATTCCGGTGGAGTAAGGGTGGTTTGGTTTAACCAGCCATATATAGTTAATCAGTTGCGGGCTGGCTTGACGGTGAGATTGGCGGGCAAGGTGAGCGACGGCAAGGAGGGGGTTTATTTTTCCAGTCCGGCTTACGAGGTGGTGCGACCAGGGGATGTCGCTCGGCATACGAGCGGTCTGATTCCTATTTATTCCGAGACTAAGGGGCTGACATCTCGCGGTTTGCGTTATTTAATCCAGCCGTTACTCGCTGTTTTGGATAAAATTTCGGATCCGCTTCCGGCTGAGGTTTTGGCGCGACAGAATTTGCCGCGGCTGATTGAAGCGTTGCGGACCATTCATTTTCCGAAGACGCTCGAAGAGGCGCGCCGTGCCGAAAAACGGTTCGCGTTTGAAGATCTTTTTCTGATTCAGATAATGAATTTTAAACAGCGACTCATAGTGGTGCGCGAGAAGGCTTTGGCGCTTCCGATTAAGCCAGAGTGGCGGGCTGAATTTATTTCGGCCTTGCCGTTTAGCCTGACCGCGGGCCAAAAAGATTGTTTGGATGAAATTTTAAGAGATATTGGCCGGTCTTTTCCAATGCATCGCTTGTTGCAGGGCGATGTTGGTTCGGGTAAGACGGTTATCGCGGCTTTGGCTGCCTGGACGGCATTTCGCAGCGGAGCTCAAACGGTTTTTTTGGCGCCGACGGAAATTTTGGCGCGCCAGCACCATGAAACTTTGACCAGGATTTTTAGCGGTCCAGGTTTTTCCGTCCGTCCGAGGATCGGCTTGCTTGTCGGTTCGCATGCTTTGGCCGAAAAGCACAGTGTTAAGCGGGACGGAGCCAAGGGAGAGCTGGATATCGTGGTGGGCACTCATGCCTTGCTCCAAGATGATTTGGTTTTTAAGCGATTGGCGTTGGTGGTGGTGGACGAGCAACACCGCTTTGGTGTGCGTCAGCGAGCGTCGCTTTTGCGAGGCCAGAATTTTGTGCCGCACTTTCTCTCCATGACCGCTACGCCGATTCCACGTACTTTGTCGCTGACTGTTTTTGGCGATCTGGACATTTCAACTCTGCGGGAGCTGCCCCAGGGGCGTAAGGCGATAATTACCAAGGTTGTGGATCCGAATCGCCGAGGCAAGGCCTATGAATTTATTCGGGAGGAGTTGCGCCGCGGGCGGCAAGTTTTTGTGATCTGTCCGCGAATTAAGGAGGCCGAAGTTACTGATTCTTCTCTGCTGGCTTCAAAGATTGAGGTTAAAACCGTAACTGCCGAATATGAGCGGTTATCGCGCGAGATCTTTCCCGATTTTTCGGTGGCGATGCTTCACGGACAGCTTCCGGCCAAGGAAAAAAAGCGGATTATGGCGGATTTTTCAATCGGGGCGATTTCGGTTTTGGTGGCTACTTCGGTGGTGGAGGTCGGAGTCAACGTGCCAAACGCCAGCGTGATGATTATTGAGGGCGCCGATTTTTTTGGTCTGGCGCAATTGTATCAGTTTCGCGGACGAATCGGTCGAGGCGAACACCAATCGTATTGTTTGTTGTTCACCGAATCAAAATCGGCTTCCGCGCGAGGTCGTTTGCAGGCCTTGGTGCGGGCCAAGAATGGCTTTGAGTTGGCGGAGATGGACTTGGAACTTCGGGGCCCCGGAGAGTTTTTGGGCGATCAGCAAACGGGATTTCCTGATTATGCGATGCGGGCACTAGCGAATTTGGAGCTGGTCGGCGAGAGTAAAAAAGAGGCTTTCTTGGTTTTGGAAAAAGATCCGGAGCTGGCCCAACATCCAGAACTTCGCGATCGTTTGGCGTTGTTTGAGGCTAGAGTGCATTTTGAATAATTTGGACTTTACGCCTTTGCTGTCTTCTTGTTTGTGCTGGGTTTTGTTACGGCGGTGGGTTTGGTTTTTTTGACTTATGCACATTGGCTAGTTCTCTTATCGCGCCTCTCGGGGTAGAATGAGGTCATCTTGATATGCGCCTTCCCTCTTGGTTTTTAATGTTTTTGGTCGGAGTTTGTTTTTTTGGCGGAGCATTGGTGGCGTCCGCTCAATTAAGCGCTAACGGCAATGTTGCTGGTTGGATGTGGGGTGCGACAACCGATGAGTCTTTATTTGCTGCTAGCCCACCTATTCCTTGGCCTGAAAGTCCGCCCAACTCTACTCCGTTGGACAACCCCGCTTTTTCTACCGGGGTGGGTTGGATTAGTTTAAACGGTCCTTCATATGGAATTACGATTCCGCTAGCCGGAGACGGTCCGGTTATTGGCCATGCATGGTCAAGCAACTTGGGCTGGCTTGATTTTCAACCGGCCGGTCCTTATCCGGCCGCTCCAAACCACGCAGTTGCCCGCGAGGGTTTGGCCTTGACTGGTTGGGCTCGTTTTATGGCTTTTGAGAATATTCCGGATAATGCTTTTAATAACGCGCCGGTTTCGATTGGTCCGGCGAATGCCCCGAATAATTACGGCGGGTATGATGGCTGGGTTAAGTTTTCCGGCGTGACTACTGGCGGTCAGACTTATGGAGTGGCCGCTGATTTGGCGAATCCCGGTTTGGTGAACGGATTTGTATATTCTGGAGATTTCGGTTGGATTCATTTTGCTGGAAATGTGGCGGCGGTGAGCTTGACGCCGACTTGTTCTCTTACAGCGGCGCCTAACGTTGGTCAGGCACCACCGGCATTTCCGGTAACGCTTAACTGGACGACGACCAACAATCCGGAGTCGTGCGTTGCTGCTGGAGATTGGACGGGTAGTAAGGCGGTTAGTGGCGGAAGCGAAGTTTTGGGTCCGGTTGGTTCCACTAGAAATTATTCGCTTTTGTGCACAAGAACCATCTCCGGAAATGTGGTTGGTTTGCCTTGCGCGACTACGGTTACGGTGACTCCGCCACCGCCAGCGGATACTCCGCCAACTTGCTCAATCAATATTTCTTCGCAGAGCGGTCCAGCGCCACTTTCGGGTGCTGTTACTTGGTCGGCGCAGGGCAATCCAACTCCAGCTTGCGTCGCTTCTGGAAATGGTTGGTCTATTGCCGGAACCAAGCCAATTACCGGATCGGAGGCTTATGGCCCTTTTACTTCCGGCACGCATACCTTTAGTCTGACTTGCACCAATTCTTTTGGAACCGATACTTGCGGGCCGGTTTCATCTACAGTTACCAATACCCTACCCGTTCCCATACCGCCGGGTTGCCCACTACCGCCGGCTTGCTCAACGAATCCTGTTTGCCCGACCAATCCCGGTTGTCCCAATGTTCGAGAGGATATTCCGCAGTAGAGAGTTGCATACAAAAACCGCCCGACAAGGGCGGTTTTTGTATTAAGGGAAATTCCTGTGTCTTGGATTGGAGTGCTACTTTTTTTAAATCCTTTTTATCTGCAGACAATAACTTGGGTGCCTAACCGGATTTGAACCGGTGCTAACGGTGCCACAGACCGTTGTGCTAACCACTACACCATAGGCACCATAATTCTTCGCGTCTCCATAATAACAGGCGTCCTCAAAAACACAACCAATCACGGGCTAGAGCAGGGTTGCTAGTTTTTTGCTTCTACCTAAGATTTACTGCCGCGGCGCTTAGCTGTTGAATGTTGGCGTGCAACTTTCCGGTAATAATGTTGAGTCGGAAGATGAGAACAACGAGCACGGCAATCAGGAGGCCGAAGAGAGCTTCGAGGCGTGGCGTCATGGATTTGTTCATGTTGGTGATTATATCATATTAGATTTTTTTGGTAAAAAATACCCCGTCTATTAAGACGGGGTTGAGAGAGCTTCCTGGTTTTAATCCAGGATTCGACGGTTTTGTTCTAGGCGCCGTTTTGCTGCCGCTGGTCTTCGCGGAGCGTGGCGTAGATAACCGAACCAGCGAGAACGGCGGCGCAGGTGCCGAAGACGCGCATCCAGACGGAGGCGTTGCTCTGACTGCCCGGTGTGTAGGCTTCCATGGCCTTGATGACAAAAGCTACCAAGAACAACAAAAACCCGCCCAAGAGCATGAAGAGGACTCGCTTTTGGTTGAGCACGGTTACTTTCTCCCCGGTAAAGGTGCTGTTTTCCTTTTACAGAACACTCCGAAAAAGGAGTTTAAATACTAAAGCTTTAGTTAGTTTGTGTCAATGGATGGTTCTTTTTAGGGTTCTAGCGGGCTTGAGCTGTTTTGTGGATTGGCGGTGCCCCGCAGGTTAAAGTCGCTCGCGTTGTTGCCAGTGTCACAGCCATTCCCTAAATATTCGGCGATGCCGTTGGCGGAGAAACAAGCAATTCCCTGCCAGACTTTGCGTTCGTAGCTTTGATTGGCGCCAAGATTGCCCGGAAGCGATGATCCTTCGCCGAGGCCGTTATTTACCGTGCCCCAGGAAACGGCGTCGATAATGGTTCCGGTGTTTTCGTCCCCGAGGCGAAGCGCGATGCTGTTGTTATCGGCTATGGAGATGCTGGTACTCGTGTCGGCCGGAGTGGGAATTGAGCTGTAAGCGCTATTGGCCCAGAGGTAAAAGCCGTGGGGCGGAATTGTGTGTGGTGTAGTGGTGGTATTCCAAGATTTGATCGTGGTGTCGTTGGTGGTAGAGGCGGTTCTTTTGATTAGGCGATAGCCGGCCAGATCAAAGGGTGCGCTCATGGGATTGTAGAGTTCAATAAAGTCGTTGTTGGTGTTGCCTGTTCCTCCGGTTATCTGAACTTCGCTGATGACTGGATTTGCGACGTTGCTTATGGCCGAGGGTACGGAATAGATTCCGGTCGTGAAGCCGTCCGTGTATCTAAACCACTTGTGAACCATAAACGAGCCGGCCGTTGGTTCTACCGCGTAAAGAGTGTTGCCGATTACAAATGGCGCGTAGTTGGTTTGGGGATAAACCGGAGACGAGAGCGGATTGATGCCGGAAGAAGGCGGAAAGTTAACGGTGACTTGCGACGGAGTAGTGTTTCCGTCTATTGAGACCACAGTTGGAATGCCGTCGATAGTTACCGTACCCTCCATGACACCGGGTGTGGTTGAGGTGGCGACTTGATTCGGTGAAAAAATTGATCCGGTATGAAGATATTGCGTGAAAGTTACCAAGGGCATTTGCTCATTAACATCCAAAGCCACCAGGGTTACGCCAATTTTTCTTAGTCCCCTCCCGTTTGCGTCGTAGAGCCAGACGGCGGTGTCTCCGGTGGTTTGTTCAACGGTGATAACCGCGTCGGCGTCGCTATCGAGATCCACTCGAAAGGCGGTTGTGTTCGGTTGGCCAGGTGGAAACAGAATTGTTCCTAGGGTTGATGAAAGAGCGTTGGTGTTTTGGCTCGTCGAGAGGGCGGCGAAGCTTAAAATGCCGATGAGTAGGTTTATAAAAAGTTTGTTTTTCATGGTTTTGATAGTTTTGCTTTTGATTATCTTTTATTGTGTTCCTCGTATTATTTGAAGTCAAACGAGGTTTTGCTGAATTATTAAGGAGGGATAGACCAGAGGTTTTGATTTTATAAAAAAAGAGCCCCGGGCGAAAACGTGTTTCGCAAGGGGCTCGTGGTAAGCTTGGGGAGAAGGTCGCGATGACGACTAGGAAGGGATCGTAGGCAGCCTAACCCACCAGTCCCAACCCGCTTGCGGGACCGAGGTGCATCCCCAATAGTTGTCGTTCTCCTCGGTTGGGACAGCAGGCACGCGCCAGCCGATATCTTCTGTTCTCTCGCGCTCGGTCCGCGTCTCGATTGCGTCCGATGGCGGACCCTTTTTTGGGTCGTAGCCATGCCAGTGGTCGGGCGGTGTGGTCGCAGTCCGATACAAGTAATGAACCTTGTCCGTGTAGAGCGAGCGACCATCTTCCGTGGGTGTTAGAACCTTTTTCTGCTCGCGGAAAGCGCAAGTCAGACACACTAGCGACTGATTGTTGAGGAGTGTCTGGTAGTCACGCCAGAGCTTGCAACCAGTCGCGCCACACTTGCTGCACTTGTAGTTGGGCGGAACCTCTTGCTTCGAATAGTCCACGGGGTGACTCGGATCAATCACGCGCGGTGTACCCCCCGAGGGGCTGACTAGTTTGTCGGTAGTAGGTATGACCCCAGGTTTCGCTTTCTCTTCCACTATCTCATCTCCTTTTTGTTGGGAATGTACTGTTTTTGAGCCACTTTAGCTCAATTATTCTATTTATACCCTAGGATATAAATAGATGTTCGTCAAGTTAAACAAAAAATCAGCAACGTTATGGTTTCTAGTTTCTTAATTTTTTTAGAAAAAAGCAAAAAAATGGCTCCGCTCACGATTGCTCGTGGGGAGCCAAGATGGCGGTAGAATTTCATTTGCTTCTAGCGATGCACGATGCGCGTCCACCATTTCTTCGCTGTGTCCAATGCGCTGGCCATCATCCCGATGAGGGTGATTAGCATGAGAGTTGCCATGAAGACGTAGAACGGACTTACATACCGATATGTGTCGATGAGCGAGGCGACCGTTTCGTAACCGGTCTTTCCCAGGAGCACTGCGCTCCAGTGGAGAATGATCGGCAGGAGACTGTATAGAGTCCATGCCCAGAAGAAGGGCAGAGACTCCGGTAGCATTCGACGGTCACTCTTGCCGAAGGCGGCATGCCAGTTGAAGTGAATCCTCCGCCGGCGATGACCGGCCTCGACAACGCCTGCGAAGATCGCCGTCATGAACCAGATGAACAGGAACGCGGGAGCCACGAAGGCCACCGTTGGAAGGTTCTCCGTGTTCCATCCGGCTAGGAGACAGTACGGAATCGCCAGCAGGATACCAGCCAGTATGTAGAGAACGGCGAGCACGATTTGCATTTGCTACCTTCGCTTTCTTTGGTTGTAAACGAGCTAATCCTACAAAGCTAAAACTACTAAGTTACCGCCTTTACTCTAGAACAATAAATGTTTGCCGTCAAGAGCTCGGGCTGGAGGGGGTGCAATCGATTCCCCCCGACCCACCCCTTGTTCGATTCCCTTTTGCATAGAAAAAGAGCCACCCGCAAAGAGGGCTCTTTTTTTTCGTGGTGCCGCGGGAGGGAATCGAACCCCCGACGCCAGCCTCTTCAGGGCTGCGCTCTACCACTGAGCTACCGCGGCTTTTTTGCAAAAACTGCATTTACTTTATGGCGAAAGGCCACAAAAAGCAATATTTTTTGGTTTTTCTCAAGAGTTTTTAGACTTTTATGGGGTTTTTTGAGATCTGGCTTTGACTTGGGTGGATTCTCATTTTTGCATATTTCATTTTTACGTTATCCACCTCTTATGCACATTTCTCTAGAGTCGGCGGTGGGGGTATAATAGCCAAAGAATTAACCAATAAATTATTCATCAAATTTCCGAGTTTTATGTCCAAAAAAACTACCGCCAAACAGGCGACCGCTCTTTCCGTTAAGGCGATTGATAAAAAAATCAATGATTCGTTTTCCGAAAATGCTTTGCGCATGATGAAGAAGCGTTATCTGGCCAAACGCTCCGATGGAACGCAAGAGACTCCGGCAGAGATGTTTCGCCGCGTGGCGCGCGGGTTGGCGGAAATCGAAAAAGAAAAATATGGCAAGAGCGATCAAGAGGCGAAAAAAATTGAGGCCGATTTCTTTTCCATAATGACCAATAAGGAGCACACCCCGGCGGGACGAACCTTGACCAATGTTGGCAACGGAACTCCGATTGTCGCGAGCTGTATTGTATTACCGGTGATGGACTCGATGGATGAGATTTTTCAGACTTTAAAAGAAGCGGCTTTGCTTCAGCAGGCGGGATCCGGTTTGGGTTTTTCTTTTGGCCATTTGCGGCCGGCGGGAAGTCCGACTAAGCGAACCAATGGCATGTCTTCGGGGCCGATTGAATTTTTGAAAATTTACAACAACGCGTTTGGCATTATCAAACAGCAGGGTAGGCATGGCGCCAATATGGCGATTATGCCGGTGCATCATCCGGATATTATTGATTTCATTGAATGTAAGAAGCGCGAGGGCGATATCAAGAACTTCAATGTTTCGGTTGGGATTACGGATGAATTCATGAAGGCGGTTACCGAAAAACCAAACGAACCGTGGCTGGCGACTTGGAATGGAAAGAAAATAAAACCGCACCGGACTTTGCGCACTGGCAACGGGGCGGTGGTTGGTTTTGAAGAGTTGGATATTACCGCCAAGGAATTGTTTGATCGATTAGTTGAGGGAGCGTGGGCTAACGGTGAGCCGGGGGTGGTTAATTTGGACGAAGCTAATCGCACCAATCCCCTGCCCCAACTTGGCGAAATTGATTCCACCAATCCTTGCGGAGAGCAGTTTTTGCACCACTACGATGTTTGCAATTTAGGATCAATCAACCTTTCGGCTTTTGTGAATGAGGGGAAGATGAACTGGAATCGTTTGAGGCAGGTGGTCCACATAGCAACGAGATTGCACGATAATGTGATTGATTTATATGCCCACCCGGTGGAAAAAGTCACGGAGCGGGCTCGAGGCACGCGGCGGATTGGTTTGGGAATTATGGGCTTTGCCGATATGTTGTTCAGGTTGGGCGTTCAATATAATTCTGACGCGGGGCGCGCCTGGGGAGAGAAGGTGATGGCCTTTGTTAATAAGGAGGCGCATGCCATGAGTGTTAAATTAGCCAAAGAAAAAGGGGTTTTTTCTTTGTGGAAGGATAGTGTTTGGGGTAAGAAAAAAATCAAAATGCGAAATGCGGCTTTGACTACGGTGGCGCCAACCGGATCAATTTCGATGTTTACCGATTGCAGTTCCGGAATTGAGCCAAATTTTGCTTTGTTTTTTACCAAGCAAGACAAGGATGGCCAGCAATATCAGTATCTGAATCCGATCTTTGCCGAGGCGTTAAAAAAGCGAGGCATTGATCTGAAGAAAAGCGGCATTATGGATGAGTTGGTCAAAACAGGCTCCATTCAAAGATTGACCGATCTTCCCCAAGATTTGCGAAGTACTTTTGTAGTTTCAATGGACATTTCAGCCGAGGATCACATAAAGATGCAGGCGGCTTTTCAGAAACACGTAGACAATTCAATCTCCAAAACAATCAACTTTCCCAATTCGGCGACTCGCGAAGAGGTTGCGGCTGGCTATGTTCTGGCGTGGAGATTGAAGTGCAAAGGAATGACTTTTTATCGCGACGGCAGTCGAGAAGTACAGATCTTAAATCTTGGCACTGGAGAAAATATTTTGGCGCCAAACCAAGGGCCGGCGCAAAAGGGCGAGGTCAAACCGGTGACTGTGGTGGAAAAGCCGGTAGCTACGATTGTGACCGACGAGGGCAAGCTCAATCCCCGCTTGCGGCCGGAGGTGATGAGCGGCAAGACGTATCGAATTAAAACCGGCTATGGCAACTTATATGTAACCGTCAATGACGATGATGCCGGAGCGCCATTTGAGGTCTTTGCCACCATCGGCAAGAGCGGCGGATTTTATCAGGAGGTGAGCGAGGGTATTTGCCGATTGATTTCTTTGGCGTTGCGATCCGGAATTAAGGCGGGCGAGATTATTAAAGATTTGAAAGGTATTCGCGGGCCGATGCCGGTTTTGACCAACAAGGGCACGGTGCTTTCGCTCTCGGACGCGATCGGGCAGATTTTGGAGGATCATGCGCGAAGCAAGGTGCCGGTTTCGGCTGATTTTGCCGAGGGTGCCGGAGAGTTGGTGACCGTGGGTTCTTCGCTTAAGGAGGAGCTTATAGCGCATTATGCCGGCGCGGAGCGCAAACAGATTGCTGATTTTGGAGCCATGCCCGGGTGTCCGGATTGCGGAGCGCAATTAACTTTGGGGGAGGGGTGTATGAGTTGCCGCCAATGCGGCTTCTCCCGTTGTGGCTAATCTTGCTTATCTTTTTTGATATAGCCACGTTGCTCGTTCCGCTCCGCCCTCGCTGTGCTTGACTTAGCACAGCTCGGTTTGGTGCTCACTCGCGCCTTGCTCTATCAAAAAATCTGGCGCAAGTGGTTTCTTGTATTCTTGCCGCGCTACTTTGTTGCGGCTTCCCTTCCTTGTCGCCGTATAAGATTTATACGGCTCCGTCGGATACTCATCCGCGCCTCGTAGCGCGGCAAAAACCATCGAAACCAGAGAGCTGACCTTGCATAGACAACTCGCTTCCTAGTTCACGCCTTGCTCTATCAAAAAATCTAGAGCAAGTGGTTTTGAGTGTTTTTATTAGCCTTCTCTTATTTTTTTGGCGAGCTCTGCGAGCTGCGCATCATCAGCTCGTTTGTAGTCGTGAGATGAGATGTATCCTTCATATTTTTCAAAATACTTTGCAATGTTTGATTTTAGCGGGCGCCATTCCGGAATGTTGGTGCCGTGCATCGGGAAAAGTTTGGCGTGGATGTGATCAACGCCGAAGCCTTCAAAAATCATACCGGTGCGCCCAACATCTTTTAATTTCGCATCAAGCAATTTTGCCACCTTTTTAGTGGCGATTATCAAGTCGCTTAAAACCTTTTCCGGTAAATCAAAAGCGTACGATGGGTAGTGTTCTTTGGCGATGACTACCGAAAATCCCTTAGTGTTTGGGAAGATAGAAAGAAAGGCCAGATGTTTTTCATCCTCCCAAATTTTGTGGGCTGGCATTTCGCCCTTAACTATTTTGCAAAAAATACAGGTGTTCATCGTGGAAAGTCAGATCTTGGTGCCCTCGGAGGGAATCGAACCCCCATCAAGACCTTAGAAGAGTCCTGCTTTATCCATTAAGCTACAAGGGCGTCGGAGAGCCGGGATTCGAACCCGAACTAAATCCTCCCAAAGGACTCGTGCTACCATTACACTACTCTCCGTTATCTTTTTATATCAGATTCTAAGGCGAACTACCAGCGAGCTTATTTTAAGATGGCGTTGTCTAATTCCTGCAAGGCGTTGTTAAACTTCTGATTGAGATCGTTGATGGCTTCGGCTTCACGGTTGATGCCGGCGATAAGACTGCGCACTTGTTCTTCGGTGGCCGTTGTTCGGTTGAGTTTTGAACGCAAGACATCAAATAGCTCGCGCAGGGCGGCGGTGTAGTTTAGTAGGTGGCTAACGAGGGCGATTTCGGAACTCAAAGCTTCGGTGGCCGCGAAACGAGCTGAATCGGGGCGGACTTCGGGGATGGCTCGCGCCATTTTTTCCAACTCCGAGGATAGTTTGATGGCTTCTTGTTGGATGTTTCGGTTTTTGATGACCTCCTGCGAGATCAAGGTTAGGGCCTCTGGCGCGTTGCCTTCCCTGTCAAAAGCGGCAATCTCTTGAAGATGACGCACTGACTCTTCCAAAAGGGAGACGATATTTTTGGCAAAGCCTGCGCCGTTAATCCGCGCTTCGGAAAATACCGGCGGGATGTAGGCGGTGGGTATCAAAAGACGAGCGGCAAGATAGACCCCGCCGCCAATACCAATGAATCCGGCAACGATCGCCAGAGTGAGCTTTTGCCGTTTAGACATTGAAATTATTATAGGAAAAAAGTAAGATATTAAGCAAATATCTGATCTTTTTGCGGGTATAGTATAGTGGCAATACCACAGGTTTCCAACCTGTTGACAGGGGTTCGATTCCCCTTACCCGCTCATCTAAAAACAATTCCCGCCCTTAGTGCGGGTTTTGTTTTTAGACTTGTGCTAGTAAATGAGGGGAATCGAAGAGGAAAGGGGTCGGGAAAACTACAGTTTTCCCGTGGCGGAATTATTCAAACCGAGGGGTTTGAAAAGGAGCCCTGCCTGCCGGCAGGCAGGGAAGCGACGTGTGAGATTCCCCTTACCCGCTCAAAAATATAGTTGCTAGCTTTGGAAGGGCAAAATGTTTTTCAGCGAGTATTGGATGCTGCTTATGGAGAAATTCGAATAAAATTTCGCGGGCCGACTTGCAGGACCGTTTTTTTGGCAATTGAGATGAGTTCCTCGGAGTCGGTTTTTTTTGCGTCATCAAGACGCACCGCTCCTTGTTCTATCAAGCGACGGGCGGCGCTCTTGCTATCCGCGAAGCCACTTTGCATTACGAGATCCAGTAGGGCTATCGGATTGCTGGTCGGTTTGATTTCTTTCATCGCCGAGGGCGCTTTTTTTTCTCTGAAAACTTTGACGAATTCTCGTTTGGCGCGTTTGGCCGCTTCTTTGCTATAAAGCAATTCCACGATTGCTCCCGCGATTTCCATTTTGGCGTCGCGCGGATTCTTGCCGGATTTGATTTCGGCTTCAATCGCGCGTATTCGCTCCATCGGTAGTTCGGTGGCCAATTCGGCAAGCGGCAAAATAAGGCCATCTTCTTGGGCCATGATTTTGCCAAAAATTATTTCCGGTTCGTCGGCGAGGTTAATGACCTCACCCTCGGTCTTGCTCATTTTTTTGCCGGTTTTGGGATTGACGAGCAGTTTGGCGGCGATGACAAATTTTTCTTTTTGGCGGTAGGTTTTTAGCAAGTCGCGACCAACCAGCATGTTAAAAGTTTGGTCGTTGCCGCCAATCTCGCCGTCGGTATCCAAAGCCACGGAGTCATAGCCCTGCAGGAGCGGGTAGAGAAACTCATGAAGACCGATCGGCAATTCGTGCTTTATGCGGTCTTGAAACATGTCTCGCTGGATCATTTGCTGAACGGTGGTGTTGGCGGCGAGACGGATAACATCCGAGAGAGAAAGTTTTTTAAGCCATTTAGAATTAAATTTAATTCTGGCCGGATTGGGGCCGGAAAAATCAATTACCTTGGCCAGCTGTTTCTTGTAGGTCTTGAGATTTTCCTTGACCTCGCCCTCGCTTAATTGGACGCGAGTTTGTGACTTTTCCGTTGGGTCGCCGATCATCGCGGTAAAATCCCCAATCAAAATGGTGATCTCGTGACCGAGTTTTTGGAGACGACGCAAAATGAAAAGAGGTATCGTGTGGCCAAGGTGGAGGTTTGGACTAGTAGGGTCAATGCCGTAATAAAAGCGCAGTGGCTTCCCGCTTTGGAGGGCGTTTTCCAGGCCGGATGTTGAAGGATAGATGCGTTCAATCCCCCGCTCCAGAGTTTCTTTGACTAATTTTTCGTCGAGAATGGGAGTGATCATCTTGATGGCTTTTTTATGGAATTCTAAGCGTGGGGTTTTATTTTTTGGTCTTGATAATCTCGTCGATGAGGCCGTATTCTTTGGCTTCGTCGGCTGTGAGATAGAAGTCGCGATCGGTATCCTTTTCTATTTTGTTTAGCGATTGACCGGTGTGGCGCGCGATAATTTGGTTCAACCTGGTTTTGAGCTTGATGATTTGACGAGCGGTAATATCAATCTCTATCGCTTGTCCTTCGGCTCCGCCCATGATTTGGTGGAGTAGAATTTCACAATTTGGCAGAGCGAGTCGTTTACCCTTGGCGCCGGCGCCCAGAAGCACCGCGCCCATGGAGGCAGCGAGGCCGACGCAGATGGTGGAGACTTCCGGTTTGACGTATTGGATGGCGTCGTAAATTGCCAGGCCGGCAGTCACCGATCCGCCGGGGCTGTTGATGTAGAGCTTGATTTCTTTTTTGGGATCTTCGTGTTCCAAGAATAGTAACTGGGCGATGACGATATTGGCGATGCCGTCGTTAATCGGTCCGCCAAGAAAAATAATCCGTTCTTTGAGCAGGCGGGAGTAGATGTCGTAGGCTCGTTCGCCAAATTGGGATTTTTCGATGACGGTTGGAATCAGATATTCATTGGTGACAACTTCTTTTTTGTTCATGATTATTTAAGTTGATCAAAAAATTGAAAGACTTTTTTGTTTTGCAGAACACCATAACTATAATCGTAGGCCTCCCGGGGGTCAATTTTCCCCTGATGTTTGTAGCTGGCAGTCGCGGCGGCGACTTCTTCCGGCGTCGGCGCTAGATTTTCGAGTTGGGCGATGGCGTGGATAATGAGGTTGTGCTCAATGCTTTTTACGGCTTGGGGGCGGAGAGTGGTTTTTATTTCTTCGGCGGATTTTCCGGTTTTGGCGAGCATGGCGCCGTAGTCGGAGCTCATGTTGCTCACGGTTTTTTCAATCATGATTTCCGGGATGTCTATCTTGGCGTCGCGGGCAATTTCCTCCAGAATTTTTAAGTGGAGACGCTGTCTTTCCTTTTCTTCCTTTTCTTCCAGAATGCCGGTCTTTATACTCTGGCGCAGATCGGCTACGGTTTTGAATTCCGGTCCCAAGCTTTGGGCAAAGGCTTCATCTAAAGCCGGTAAAGTCTTTTCGTAGACTCCATGAATCTGGATTTTGAAAGACAGGGTTTTGTTTTGGAGATCCTTATTCCAATAATCTTGGGGTGTTTTGAGTTCAAAGCTGATTTCTTGGCCTGATTTGCGGTTTTCGAGTTGTTCATCAAAGCCGGGTATAAATTGACTCTCCCCTATCGTGAATTTTTCTTTTTTGAGCTGGGCGTTGGGAACTAATTTGCCTTCGCATTCGGTAATAACATCGATCTCAATCACATCTCCCTTTTTTGAGTCTCTGCTGACGGCGACTTGCGTGGCTCGCGACTCGAGTATCCATTTGAGCGATTTATCGATTTCCGCTTCAGCTACCACGACTGGTTTTTTCTCGGCCAGGATTTTTTTGGCTGTTTTTTTATATTCTCCGAGATTTACTTGGGGCAAGATGGTGATTTGGGTTTTGTAGGTAAGTCCCAATTCATTATCTTTTTGATTTTCCAATAGCTCAACTTTTGGCGTGTCGATAAGAGTCCATTCGTTTTCCAGGGCGATGCTGTTGAGCGTGGCTCGAACCGCGGTGTTCGCGGCGCGTTCAAAGACCGCGTCTTTATTGAGGTAGCGGTCGGCCAGGGTGGTGGGAGCGGTTCCCTGGCGAAAACCTTTAATGTCCAGCTTGCCGCGGGCTTCTTCAAGAGCTCGATTCCAGTAAACTTCGAATTCTTTGGCATCAAGCGTTACACTGACTTCGATTTCTGATCCCGAGTTTTTTTTGAAGGATGATTTCATGATAAGCGAGGATAATCGGCGAATAATGAATATTCGAACAGAAGGCGAAACAATTGAATCTATCTTGGTCTACAAAAACGGAACCAAAAGCAAGGCGACGATGTTGATGACTTTGATGAGTGGATTGATGGCCGGTCCGGCGGTGTCCTTGTAGGGGTCGCCAACGGTATCTCCGGTAACCGCGGCCTTGTGAGCCTCGGATCCCTTGCCGCCATAGTTTCCCTCTTCAATATACTTTTTAGCGTTGTCCCAAGCGGCGCCACCGGTGGTCATTGAGATGCCGATAAAGAGACCGGAAATAATGGAGCCAATTAAGAGTCCGCCCAGGGCTTCGGCACCCAGGAGCAGTCCCACGGCGATGACGCAGACTATGGGAAAGACTGCCGGTACGATCATTTTTCGCAAAGCGGCCTTGGTGACGATATCAACCGCTCGACTGTAATCCGGTTTAGCGGTTCCCTCCAAAATTCCTTTGATTTCCCGAAATTGCCGGCGAACTTCTTCCACTACCGCTCCGGCGGTTACACCAACGGCACGCATGGCAATGGAACCGAAGAGGTATGGGATGGCGCCACCGAGGAAAAGTCCCACTAAGACATAGGGATTTTCCAGATCAAAGCGAAGCGCGATACCACCAAGCCCGCTGGCTAATTTTTCCGTATATCCCGCAAAAAGCACTAGGGCCGCGAGTCCGGCGGAGGCGATGGCATAACCCTTGGTAATCGCCTTGGTGGTGTTGCCGACGGCATCAAGAGCGTCGGTGATGACTCGAACCGAATGCGGGGCTTGGGACATCTCGGCGATACCGCCGGCGTTGTCGGTGATTGGGCCAAAGGAGTCAATGGCAACAATAATACCGGCTACCGAGAGCATGGAGGTGGCGGCGATGGCGATGCCGTAGAGACCCATAAACCAGTAACTCGCCAAAATTCCACCGCCAATCACCAATATTGGGAGAACGGTTGATTCCAAACTGACCGCGAGACCCATAATAATGTTGGTTCCATGTCCGGAGTTTGAGGCTTTGGCGATTGATTTTACCGGACGATATTTTTTGGCGGTATAGTAGTCGGTAATCAGTACCATGAGTGCGGTAACTACGAGTCCGACGACAGAGCTCCAGAAGACCGGCTGGAACTTATCGGCAAAGAAAAATTTTGCAGCCCAATAGAAGAGTCCCGTGGCGATGACCATGGAGCCGATAAGCCCTTTATAGAGGGCGCCCATGATGGATTTCTTGTTTTTGCCGAGTTTTACGAACAGACTGCCGACGAGTGAGGCGATGATAGCGAGACTCCCCAAAACGAGCGGGAAGACGGTTTGGCTACCGGTGACGGTACCGGCTCCCAAGATGATGGCAGCAGTCAAGGTTACGGCATAAGTCTCAAAAAGATCGGCAGCCATACCGGCGCAATCGCCAACGTTGTCACCGACGTTGTCGGCGATAACACCTGGATTTCGTGGATCATCTTCAGGAATTCCGGCTTCTACCTTGCCAACGAGGTCGGTGCCGACATCGGCGGCCTTGGTGAAGATACCACCGCCCAGACGAGCGAAGATTGAAATTAAGCTGGCGCCAAAACTCAAGCCAATTAAGGCCTCAATGCTTCCAGTCCACAGATAAAATCCGGCCACAGCTAACAATCCCAGGGCGACAACCAAGAATCCGGTTACCGATCCGGCTTTAAAAGCAAGGTTAAGAGCGGTTCCCATGCCGTGTTCGGCGCTGGCGGCGGTGCGGGCGTTGGATCGAACCGCGACTTGCATCCCAATATAGCCGGCGATACCCGAGGCGATGGCGCCAATAATGAATCCAAGCGCGACGATGTGACCGAGTGCGTACCAGAGTATGATTGCGAGGACAATCGCCACTACGCTCACGGCTTTGGTTTGGCGAGCTAAGTAGGCGTTTGATCCTTGAAGGATGGCGGCCGAGATTTCTTGCATTTTTTCATTACCCTGCGGTTTTTTCTTTAACCAAAACATGACACCGATACTATAAGCAACAGCGATGGCAATGGGCGCGAATATTAGTGTATATAATGAAGTCATAATCTTATTATTTGTTATCTTTGACGACTTTTTCTTTGGGTGATTCCGGTTGGTGATCGGTTTGAGCGATTCCTTCCATATTAATCTCGTTGGGTCGGGCTTCCGAGCGAACGTCAATCTTCCAACCGGTTAATTTGGCGGCGAGGCGCACGTTTTGGCCGCCGCGCCCGATAGCCAAACTTAATTGATCTTCGGGTACGAAAACTTGAGCTTCGCGGTGTGGTAGAATTTTGACTTCTTTTACTTTAGCCGGAGATAAGGCGTTGGAGATAAATTCAGTCGGTTCTTCAGACCAAGGAATGATGTCAATTTTCTCTTGGCCGATTTCATTGGAGACGGCCATAACCCGAGTGCCACGCGGCCCAACGCAGGAGCCTACCGGGTCTACCATATTGTTTTTGGAGACGACGGCGATTTTGGTTCGGCTTCCCGGCTCGCGAGCGATGGATTTAACCTCTATCATGCCATCGGAAACTTCCGGCACTTCTAGCGCGAAAAGTTTTTCGATAAAGCGCGGATGGGATCGCGACAAGATAATCCCCGGGATTCTAGTTTCATTTTGAATACTGACTATAAGGAAGCGGAGTCGCTCGCCGGGGCGGTAGTGCTCTCCGGGAATGGTCTCGTTGTAGAACATAATTCCGCTCGCGCGTCCTAGATCGATAAAGACGTTGCCCTGGTCAAATCGCTGGACAACGCCACTTACTATTTCACCCTCGCGATTTTGAAATTCCTTGAGTACCGAGTCGCGTTCCGCTTCTCGTAGTTTTTGCAGAATGACTTGTTTGGCGGTTTGAGCCGCGATGCGGCCGAAATCCTCGTGGGTTTCCAGCGCGAATAGCATTTCCTCGCCGGGAGCCGCGTCTGGTTTTATTTTCTTTGCTTCATTAAGCAAGATGTGTCGGTCGGGGTTGTATCGAGGCAGTTTTTCTTCTTCGGCAATGCCGACATCGTTTACTGGCGCGGATGGCTCTTCCTCGTCTTCGCTAACCATTCGTACCATGTCTTCGGTGACTACGGTTTTTATCTGCCAAAAATTCAAGCTGCCGGTTTTTTGATCAAACTTCGCTTTGATTATTTCGCTCTTCTTTTCGTATTCTTTTTTATAGGCGGCAGCGATGGAAGATTCAATTACCTCCATAATTTTTTCCGCCTCAATCCCCTTCTCTTCGCCAATTTGTTGAACCGCTCGGTGTAGGTTTTTTAGGTCGATCATGTATTTATTAAAATTAGAGGCCGCTCGAGAGCGACCTTGATTTGGTTATTCTAGCGCGCATCAAATTATTTTGTCAAGTATATGTGTGTTGTTGCTCTGCTCTTTTTGACTCACTACCAAACATCAGAGACATTTTCCCAATGTCTTATTTGGTAATCTTTATAGTTATCCGTCAAATGGTCTTGAAATGTAATTGCTATTAAGTCAAGTTGCCAGCCATTTTTTCCAAGGTTGTATTTTTTTTCTCCGGCATATAAGGAGGCCACCCTCTGAAATTTTTTTAGCTTGAATTTAGAGAAGTTATCTTCGGGTTCCAGTTGCTTATTCTGGCGCATCGCCTTTACCTCTACAAAAATTAAGGTCTGGCTTTTGTTTTTGCAAATTATATCTATCTCTCCCCACGGCTTTCGATAATTTCTGTCTATGATCTTATAATTCTTTTTTCTTAGATACTCACAGGCGATCTCCTCCCCCATTCTGCCAGTTTCTCCTTTTTTATTTTTTGATTCCTCTCTTTCCATTTGAATCAATTATACATCTTCCCGAGCGATGTTTGCCGGCAAACATTCCACCTGAAGTCTCTCCCCCTCATTCTCATTTCCCGAGCGATGTTTGCCGGCAAACATTCCACCTGAAGTCTCTCCC
>JAHFLD010000004.1 GCA_023245035.1 Candidatus Harrisonbacteria bacterium | reverse complement strand
CATCGGTATTGGAATAATGCGTATTCGTATTCTGCCCGTGGGCTCCGCTGTCAGAATAGTGCTGATCCGTATTCTGCGTGTGCGTGATAGTATCGGCGGTATGCGTACTCTGCGCCAAACTGTATTCGGGAAAAACCAACAAAACCGCCAATCGAAAACCGCCGGCCAAGAAAATAAGCAACAAAGCTATTGCCCTAAAAGATATAACGCAACGTTTAATCATGTTTCCTAGCGTTTAGGAGCAGAAGGACTAGCGGTGTTTTTACTCGGTTTGTATAGAGTATCATTTTTAAGAGTGCCACTAGTAGAGGAATTTCCGTCAGGAGTGCAAGTGCCATAAACCTTCACATAAGAAGAGTTAGGCATTCCGCCTTCTTTCATCTCCCTCTCTTTTAAAGCTTTGGATTTTGACTCTTTAAAAACTCCCCGATTGCCGGCGCAGAAAAACGTGGCATTGCTTCTGGCGGCAGTAAGCGCCAGATTTTTTATCGCGTTAAAAGATTGCGCCGCCGTCCCTACATAAAAGTACTTGGAATAAAAAACATCTCCCATCTTGTAGCCGAAAGGCAAATCACACATCGATTTGCCCTCATGATCCATAACTCCAGTTGTACTGCCGGCAATGTGGCAGGTAATACCTGCATCCGCGGTAACTCCATATTGCACACCACCCCCGGCTACTATTGATACCTGGGGATTTACCGGTAAGCCACCAAAAGAATCTTCAAGCGAGGCGGTAAAAATCCGTGCCTTAAGTGCCTCTACTTGATTCGCGATGATTGGCACAGTCACATTAAGCCGAATCACCATACCAACCGCTAACCCCATCATGATGCCGAACAAAAGTTTGAAATTAGGCGATTGATGCATATGGCAAAATCATAACATAACTCCGAACATAACCCCGAAGACGATTTACTAACAGGCAAATATCAAACTCTTACCCAAACACCCGCTTCCATTTTTTAATGGATAATAAATCGCTTTTTTTGAGCTTAGCCAAAAGTTTTAAATCTAAATCGGCCGCAATCGTCTTGCCTAAATATTGGCCGGCGGTAAAGTGCGGCAAAAGCACATAGTCGGCTCCGGCTTCGTACAGGATTTCCGCCTCGCGTTCAAGTTCGGCTCGTACGATTAATTTTGGCCGTGGACGAAAACGATAGGCGTAGGCGAGCAAGGCTAGGTTGTTTTCCAAATCCGGAGAGGTGGAAATAATCACTCTTGCCGTCCGCCAGGGTAATCTTTCCAAAATGCCGACATCGGAAATGTCGCCCAAAATACAGGCAATGCCCTTGCGCGAAGCCTCGTGAATCACATGAGGATCAAAATCAACTATCAGCAAGTCGTCAGCCGGCAGGTCTAAGGCGATGTTCTGTCCGGTTCGCTGGAAACCGATGATTACAATTGGCTTCAGAGCTTCGCCGCTGTTAAAACCCTCCTCATGCTGGGCCCCTCCGCGCTCAAAAAAAGCCAGCAACTTGGTGAGCTTGGGGAATAAGGTGTTGGCGTGGATCATCAAATGCGTGGAAATCATAATAGTAATAATACCGACCGCGGCGATGAGTCCGGTCTCCGATGTTCCCAGATGTCCCAGCTTGGCTCCAAGCGCGGCCAGAATCAAACTAAACTCCGAAATCTGCGCCATGGTAAGACTGGTCATAAAACTTGTTCGCTTGCGATAGCCCATCAGCCCCATGATGACGAGTATGATGAGCGGGTTGCCGATTAGAACAAACAGTGAAAAAGCCAAAATCGGCCAAAGAAGTCCCTGTAAATTAGAAAAGACGAGCGACGATCCCAGGATGACGAAAAAGACTAAAATAAAAAAGTCGCGCAACGGACGCACTCGGCTGGCGATTTCAAAATGCTCCGCCGCCCGCGCCAGAGAGATGCCCGCCAAAAATCCGCCAATCGCGAGCGAAAACCCCAAAGTGTGCGCCATGGCCGAAATCAAAAAAACCCAAGCCAAACTGACCAGCAACAGCAACTCTGGAGAAGACGCCACAAAATCCAAAACGCGCGGCAAAATAGCTCGGCCAAGCCAGATGGTCAAGGCAAAAAGCGCGATTCCCGAAACAAAGAGTAGCGGAATCCCAAATCTGGCCGTAATGCTGGGATGAGTGCTGTTCAAAAAAAGCAGAATCCCGACCGCCACCACATCCTGCACCAGCAAAATGCCCAAACTCATTTTTCCGTAAAGGCTGTGCAGGTCGCGCTTTTCCGATAATATTTTTACGATAATCGCCGTGCTGGAAAAGGTGAGCGCGATACCGATGTAAAGCGCCGGCAAAAGTTCAAAGGAAAAAAACCGCGCCAGAAAAAAACCGATGCTTGAAGTAAAAACAATTTGAGACAGGCCGATCACAATCGCGTGCTTGCCGATGAGTCGCAGGGAATCATAGTTGATTTCCAAGCCAATCAGGAAAAGCAAAAACATTATTCCCAAGTCGGAGAAAAGAGCGAACAATCCCTGATCGCTAAAATTGAAAAAGCCAAAATGGCCCGCGATGACTCCGGCGGCTAAATAAGCCAAGACCGCCGGTTGCTTCAGGAAACGGGCCAAGATAGCCAAAATCGCGGCGATAAGAAAAACCAAGGTAAGTTGCGTAATAAATGGAAGCATAAAATCTACTGCTCGCTCTCCGCTTGAGCGGCGTTTTGCCGATACTCGCAGTAGTCGCAATCTGGTTGTGAGAGCGGCGGTACATCTTCCTGCAAACAGGTCTGAATTTGCGCCAGTGTCATGGGAATCCAACCGTCGTTGCCAACATAAGGAATCAGCTTGATTTCAAATTCCAGCTTGCCGTCAAAAGCTTCACGATCCGTCTTGCCGTTGCAGTAAACAAAATAACCGGTATCGGAAACCTTAAGCTTTTGTCCGCGCAAGAGCCACTGATAAAACTCCATCTGCCGCTTGTAGCTCATCTGCCACTCGGCGTCCAAATTAACCTCGGTAACCTTGCTCGTCGCCTTGTAGTCAACCACGATATAATTTCCCGCTTCGTCCTGCCACAGATCGTCAATCGCTCCATAGACGATAAAATTTGTCGGTTCATGGTGGACTCGAATGCCGGTAAAATTGTGCCGCCAAGCTTCAAGTTCCGCGCGTTTAGCCGGAACAAAATTCAAGCCGTAGTGTTTTAGCAAGGGGTGAGTCGTACCCGCTACGCGATGAACGTCAAATTCTTTTTTTAACAAGGTATCTACCGCGCTGTTTAGGGTAAATGGTGGACCCGATGGACGGCCAATACCGCGCCGGCGGTCAAGATAAAAGCATCGCGGACAATCCATAAACAACTCAACCTTGCTTCGGCTGATTTCGAATGGTTCTTCGGAGTCCGGTATGTAAAGTTTTCTGGGTCTATGAAAGCTACCAAATTTTCCCATGAAATAATTGTATCACGGATGGAGATTAAACACGGTGGCATAAAAAAAATTCCGGCGGCGCAATTTTTACGCCACCGGAATTTTGATTTCTCTCTTCCCTAAACCCCGCCCCCGCAAGCGGGACCTGTCTCCCGTAGGGAGAAATGCGCCAAATAGTGGGTTTAAGAGCAATTACACCTGCTCCGCCAAAGGATCGGGACGGCCATCAAAATAATGCTTCTTAATTAAGTAAGCCACCGCGAGTAATAAGATAATCGTCAGCCACGGACTGGTGATGAAGGCGAGCAGACTCGCGAGCGCGAGCGCCAGCCCGCCGCCATTCAAGCCCGCCGCAAAAGAATCTTCGTCGCTAATCGTCATTGCGTCGCCTGATTTTGCCACGGCGCGGAAGTAATAATCCTCGCCATCCTTAAGGTCTCGCAAAGTCACCGAATGATCTCGGCTCAAAGCAATATTTTCCTCCGACAAGAAGGCGTAGTCATAATTATTATCTCGGCGATTCGGCAGTGAAATCGTATCGTAGATTACTCGCGATCGAGCCGGAATGTCGGTCTCCCAGGTAATTATAGCTTCGCCGTTTTTTCGTTTTTCAACATCAATTTTACTGATGCGCGGCGTCTTTTGAGTCGGCGAGGCGGAAACCGGCGCCGTGTCATCCGCGTTTAAAACCGTCAGCGAAAAGGACTTAGTCGTTTCCGTATATCCGTCCGAAGCTCCAATGGTTATTCCGTAAGGACGCGAACGCCCCTGTGAACTCGCCGGAGTCCAGGAAAGAACTCCGCTCTGAGCGCCAATCACCATGCCGGCCGGCCCGTCGATTAACCTATAAGTAACCGGCCTTCCCGAACCAACCGCCTGAACGGTGTAAAGAAAAAGATTGCCCTCGCTCGCGAAAAGCGGCGGGTTAAAGTTCAAGAAAGTTGGCCCAGTACCGCTCACTGGAGAATTATACGAGCCGACAACCGTAATCGTTAGGCGCATATCGGTGCTGGAATATCCGTCGCTCGCGCGGAATAAGAGATCGGTCGTGCCTCTTTGATTGCTGTTTGGCCGCCAGCTAAAGGTATTGTTGTAATTGGTGTATTCGGAACCGACTGGAATTTGAATCGCTGAATAGACGATCGAATTTCCATCGGGATCATAGGCCGAAAGTGAAAACTGCAGAAGTTGTCCCTGTTGAACGGTTTGACTCGGAATCGGATTCCAAACCGGCGGGCGATTATAGGTATTGTAATTGTACGGATAGCCGTAGTTGTAGGGATAGTTATTGTACGCGTAGCCCGAAACGTTGATGCCGACATTCATATCCGCGCTCGTAATGCCGTCATATGCTCGGAATGTTATTGAATAAAAACCCTGATTTTGCGGAGTCCAGGAAAAAAGTCTTTGAGCCTGATCGAACGAAGCTCCCGAAGGCAGATTGATGACGCTATAGACGACGGGAAAGTTGTGGCCACTCGTCGCCGACAAGGTAAAGCTAACCGTTTGCCCCGCGGAAATGTTCTGGGTGGGAATCTGTTGCCAAAAAATTCCCTGATTGTATCCGGAGCCATAACCAGAATTATTGACCGACACCGAAATTAAAACGCTCATCACGGCGCTGTTCACTCCATCCGAAGCGGTGAAAGTCGGGTTAAAAGTCCCGTTCTGATAAAGGCTTGGCGTCCAAGAAAAAAACCGGCTCGTCGGATTGAAATTCGCCCCCGAAGGAAGATTTTGCGCGGAGTAGGTGAGTGCTTGCCCCTCCGGATCAGTTGCTAAAACCGTAAACTGAATCGTCTGTCCGGCAATCGCGTATTGCGTCGGAATCTGGTTCCAAGTTGGCGCTAGATTTTGAGCCGCTCCGCCGCCGCCTGATCCGCCGCAAATAACCAAAAGATTTTTTTCATAAGCCACCTCGCCCGCGTTGAATCGCAAGAAACCGTTTTGGGCAAGCGTCGTATCGGAATCATCGGTGTACAAAAGCGATTGAATTAAATTAGAAGACGAGTCGAGTAAATCAAAACGCAATGCGTCCTGATTTTCGTAACGGCGATAGCGCAAAACCTCGCCAACGCTAACTGGAATAGTAACCGTGCTTGGCCAAATTACATAATGATCCTGAACCTGTGGCAGGGTGAATATTCGATTGCCGTTGCGATCGTTTAATATCGCGTGGTCATCGGGACTCGGAGTGAAGTTCGGCAAATCCTGCGCGTAAATCAGCGTTTCATTAAGGCAGGAATCAACATAACTCGCCCCCGCCGTGGTGGGGGAATTTATCAGTAATAAGAAGCTAAAAATCAGCGCGGATGTTAGTCTTTTCATAAGTTTCTATATTATAATTTATCGTCTAAGAAATGTCAAGAAAGAGCCAAAGATCGTGGTTTTGGGCAAAAAACAACGCTGGTTCCGAATGGCAAAGGATTATAACGCTATGAGAAGTGCTCCGGCAACTAGCAACAATCCACCCAGCATCACCTTCAAACTCAAGGCCTCGCCCAAAAACAAAGCCGCAAGTATGATTACGAATATTACACTCAAACGATCAATGGCCACGACTTGGGTGGTTACGCCCTTCTGAATTGCCAAGAAATAAAAAAGCCAAGACAGGGCGCCGGCCACGCCGGAAAAAACTATAAAGATCCACTCCCGACTGGTTAGCGCCCCAAAAGAAAAGCCGTTAAATTTTTTAAGGGCGAGCGAAGTCAGCACCAAAAATCCCGCCATGATTACCGAGCGAATTGTGGTTGCGAGTGTGGCGTCAACCGACTTCAAGCCGAGTTTGCCAAAAATCGCCACCGCGGCGGCGCTAAGCGCCGAAAGAAAAGCATAGCCAAGCCACATATCATCAGTATTTTAGACCTTTAACGGCGGGCGGGCAATGGCGTATAGTAAATAAATGAACCCCTGGCTTAAGTCTCGGATTTTTGCGCCAAAAAGAATCGGCGTCTTTTTGCTGTTTTTTATCTTGCCGACACTTGTTATTTTTAGCGCGGACAAGTTTACCGATCCCGACGCTCTCTATCACATCCGTCACGCCTGGATTTATCGAACCCAAAGTCTAGCCGATTCATCTTTTCCCTGGGTGCAGTTTTCTGCGATCAAAACCGCCGCCGCCGATCTCTGGTATGGTTTCCATATTTTGCTGTTCCCGGCTACCTACGGCCGCGATCTCGGGCTTAACCTAAAAATTGCCGGAGCAATCTTGGCCGGTTTGATGCTCCTCTCATTTTATCACCTCCTCAAAAAGCAGAAGATATCCTGGCCGCTTCTCTGGACGCTGATTCTTTACTTTTCTTCCACCGACTTTTTTTTGCGCGCCAACAGTTCTCGGCCACAGACAATTTCTTTTGCCTTGCTGGCTCTCTTGCTCGCGATTTTAAATTCTTCGGCGGTAAAAAATAATAACTGGCGCCGGCTTCTTTGGATTGGAACTATTGGAGCGATTGCCGCTTGGATTCACGCCGCTTTTTTCTGGATTTTCATCGCGGCCATGATTGCTCGCTTCATCTCTAAAGTCTTAGTTAAAAAAGATTTTATCCCCAGCGAACTCGGCGCTCTTATACTCGGCCAACTTGTCGGCCTCGTATCGCGCCCAAATCCTGCCGGCATTTTTGATTTACTGCGGACCCAGCTTTTTCGCCTGGCCTCGGAAAAACAGAAAGTGGCGCTTCTCTTTGGGCAGGATATTCTTCCGCTGACTTGGGCGGGATTTATCTATCAATTAGTTCCCTTTAGTGTCCTGCTCTTAACCGTTTTGTTTCTGGCGTGGAAATTTAGAAAGAAACCAAGCCCAAACACCTCGCCGGAAAATAAAATTATTTTACTCGAGTCGCTTTTTATGATTTCAATTTTTGGAATTCTCACCATTACCACGGCGCGCCGCGCTTCGGATGTCGCGGTCTTTTATGGAATAATTCTAGCCGCCATCATTATGGAAAAAGTTCGCCAAAACTGGCGCCGAAGGCGAACGCTATTCGGAATTTTGTTAATCTTCCTATCCATCCTCGCCGTTCGCCACCTCTACACTTTCCGCGAGCATCTGCGGTCATTTTCCGCGGTGCCGGCCGATCGCTTCAAAGAAGTCGCGCTCTGGCTTAAAGCCAACACCGCTCCGGGCACAATTGTCTTTCATCCGGTTTGGGACTCATTCCCCAGCCTCTTCTTTTGGAATCAACAAAACTATTACATCAACGGCATGGATCCGATTTTTGAATATGTCTTTAGTCCAAGATTATATTGGAAAAATCACAATCTCGCGGTCAGCGGAAAAATGTATACTTGCGAAACGCCGCCGCCCTGCGATCCCGAAAAAAGTTTTGACATCCTTCAAGTCATCCGCCGCGACTTCAAATCAAACTATGTGGCTTTGGATCTGGTACGCAACGCCACCCTTGCCCGCAATTTAGCCGCCGACGCCCGCGCGAGTCTGGTTATTCGCGGTAGCGACACCGCCTTGTTTAAAATCGATTCCGAATAACCGTCCAAATACCGCGCAATCCGTCCCGAAAACTTATCTTCTTGCCCTCGGCAAAGGTGCGCGGAGTATAGCTAATCGGAACTTCGTGAATTTCTATTTTGGCTCGAACGACCTGGGCCGTAACCTCCTCGCAAAAGTCAAAACCGGTGGCCGTAAGTTTTAGCGCCAGCAAAGTTTCCCGAGAAAAAAGCTTATAGCCGGTATTTATATCCGTAAGTTTGGTGCCGTAAAGCAGGTTAAAAATAAAAGTAATCAGCTTTCCGCCCCAAAAATAAGCCAGATAGCCTCGTCGCGTTTTGCCTAAATTTCGCGACCCATAAACTACCGGCCAATTTTTCTCTCGGGCGGCCGCTAAAAGCTCTGGAATATCGCGCGGGTCATATTCCAAATCCGCGTCCTGAATAATAATGTAATCGCCGGTTGCCTGGCCTAGCGCGGTCTGAATAGCGGCCCCTTTGCCGAGGTTTTTCGGATGATGAAATATCTTAAAATCACCGCCAAAGGCATTTAAAATCTCCGCCGTCCCGTCGTCTGATCCGTCGTCAACGATAATGATTTCGGCCCGGCCATCTCTCAAATCCAGTCGGGTAATTTTTTGGATTAGCTCGCGGACAGTGCCGCGCTCGTTATACACGGGTACGATAATGGTCAATGTTGTCATGCTTAAAGTTTGGAGATGTCGCGTGGCAAGAACAACCCCAAAGTCCATTCAAGAGCGGTGCGTAATTTCGCCCGCCAGCCAAAAAGTTTAAAAAAGTAGGCAGTCCGATACATAAACCAGGCGAGCGGTCCGGCTAAGCGAATACCAAACAATTTTGCCAATGCCCGGCCATGTCCCAGAGAAATAATAAAACCGGCATCGCGCCAGCTAAAAGCAACCAATTTCTTTTCGGTTATCTGTCGAGCCAGATTATCCGCGACACAGGCGCCTTCGCGCACCGCAAATTGGGCTCGCATCGGATATGGCGCTTGTTGCGCGACGTCACAGATCCAGGCCTGATCGCCGGCGATAAAAACCTCCGGATATGAAGCCAACTGCAAATATTGATTGACTTTGAGGCGTCTCGTCACTTCGTCGCAAACAATCTCGCCGTCCTTCACTCCGCGAAACTCAATTTCCCGCGCCTTAACGCCGGCAGTCCACACGGTAACTCGCGATGGCAATTTGTCATTCTCCAAAATAACTTCGTCCGATTTCACCTCGCGCACTTTGGAGTTGAGGCGAATCCCAACTCCAATCTTCTTCAGAATCTTGGTTGCTTGTTTGGCAAACCATGCCTCAACCTGGGGCACCAAAGCCGCGCCGGCCTGAATCAAGGTAATCTTCGCCTCGCCCGCCGAACGGGGAAAATTTTGAGCGCACTCATTTTTAATTAAATCCGCGAGCTCGGCCGCGAGTTCAACTCCAGTCGGTCCGCCGCCAACGATAGTAAAAGTAAGCCATTGGCGTCGCGTTTCAGGGTCGGGCGCCTCTTCGGCTCTGGCGAAACAATCTATGACACGCGCCTTAATCGCCAAGGCGTCAGCCAGATTTTTAAGCGTTAAACAATACTCTTCGGCGCCCGGTGTCTTGTAAAAATTAGTATCGGATCCGAGGGCCAAGACCAAATAGTCATAAGGAATTTCTTCGATTTCGCTGTTGAGCGAATCATTAACCCGTCGGATCAAAACCTTTTTTGCCGGCAAATCCGCCGCCTGCAAAGTTGCTTCGATGAATCTGGAGATGCAACAGCGGGGGAGCGAGCGCAACGCCTGGGTTACATTGGTGGAAAGGAGTCCTCCGGCGGCCACTTCGTGAATCATCGGAGTAAATAAAAAATAATCCCTCTCGCTGATTAAGATGATTTCAACGTCGCCCGAACTGTGAAATTTACGGTGTAATCCAAGATAAGCGTGAATACCGGCAAATCCGCCGCCCACAATTACTACGCGTTTTTTTGTTTCCGAGGTGCGCATGTTATTGCTCATCATACTGCGCCTTGACCTGGTTTCAAAACCTCTTCCGATCGGCGAATGACGGCAATTACTTATTTTGGTGAAACTTCCTTGCTGGGGACCAGAATCTGGTCGCCGTCATTTAACCCGCTGGTAATTTCCCAAATCCCATCAGTCCCGCGCAGACCAATGGCTACCGGAATATTCGCCAAAGACGAGCGCTTAAGTCGGCTCACAAAAAATTGCTCATCTTTCTGTTGAATCGCGTAACGAGGAACGGCGATAACATTGGCCTTCGTCGCTGTGATTATGTTCACATTAGCCGTGAGCCCGCTTTTTAGTCGGGGATTTTCGGATAAAATATTTTGCAACGCCACTGTTACTTTAAAGTTAACCACGCCGTCTATAACCTCCTCCGCCGGATTAATCGTCAGCACCGAGCCCTCAAAAGTCTCTCCCGGCAAAGCGTCAAAGGTGATGGTCGCGGGGTTTCCGGCAGCAATTCGGCCGATGCTAATTTCGGGCACAAAGGCCTCTATTTTTAGGGAATCGCGCGAAATTAAAGAAACTACCGGAATATTGGCGCTTACCAGCTGTCCTTTTTTAGCGTCCTGCAGAGTTATTACGCCGGAAAACGGCGCCACGAGCCTGGTTTTCGCAAGCTGCGCTCGGATTAGATCGGCCTGTGATTGCGCCTGCGATAGTCTTGCCTCCTGGGCTTGAATTTTTTCCGGATCGGAACCGGCCCGATCCAACGCCAAGCGATTTTGTTCAATGGAAAGCGAAGCCTGGGCCGAAATCAATTTTCCCTCGGCGGTAGAGATGGCGCTCGAGGCGGCGTTCATTGCGTTTCTGGCCGCGGCGACATCCGCTCGCAGGCTATCAAGCGTGGCTTGCGTGATGTTTGCTCCACCAATGGCGCCATTGACGGCGCCCGCGGCCTTATCCAGAAATTTAATAATTTGCGCGTTATAAACTTTGGCGGAGTTGATTGCGCTGGATAGTATCGTCTCCAAATTGAGCGAAGACAGTTCCGCCTGCCAAGATGAAAAGACATTTTCGATCAACACCCGCTCCAATTCAAGGTCGGTTTTAATCTGCGGATTATTAATCGTCAATGTTATCTGCGGCGCGTTGCTTCGCGCGTTGCTGAAAAAACGGTCAACTTTATTATGGACCCCATCATCAGCAGTCGTGTAAGTTTCAGTTAGCGCGTTTTTGGCGTTGTTTCGCGCGTCGGCAAGCAAGGTCTCCGCTTGCCAGACTTTCGCCTCCTGAATTGCCAACTCCTCCTTGCGGACTCCGCGTTTAAGCTCGCGGAGCGTCGCCGCCTCCGATTCTACCCGAGCCAAAGCCTCGCTTAGTTGCGCCTGCAATTCGCGCGCGTCAAGCCGAACCAAAGTCGCCCCGGACTTAACCTCTTCGCCCACTATCGCCACAACCTCGCTGACCACGCCGCCTCGCTCAAACGCCAGATTAACCTTCTCCAAAGGAGTGGCCTTTCCGGTGACCGACACTCCTTGGCTGACCGTTCCATAGGCCACCTTAATTGGCACTCTGGCTTCGGCGTTTCCGCCGGAAGAGAAGACGATTATCAGCAATAAAACCGCTCCCAGTCCTACAGCCACTCCCCAGGGACGGCGGAAAAAACGCAGATAAGTTTTAAGGCGTTGGAATATAGTCATTTTTTAAGTTTTAAAAAAATAACAGATAAATGTAAAAAAAGCAAGCCCATTTTTTCCCTTAACTCTTTACCCTAAAATCTTTCCATCTTTCATACATCCGCCTGTACGCCCGAACGGCTACTTTCAGTCGGGCGGGCCCGCCCGTAGCCCTGCCTGCCGGAGGGCAGATCGAGCGAAGGCGGGTTCGTAACTTATAAAAAAACCCGCATTTATCTTGCGGGTTAGGGAAGTACTATTCGTCCTCTTGATCATCGCCCTTTTTGGGTTTGATGAACTTCTGTTTTTGCGAATCAACGCAAACCTCGGCCTCGTTGGTCTTCACGAAAAAAAGCTCTTCGCCAGTTTTGATGGTCACGCCGGTAACGCTTTCCGCGAGTTCCGGGTTGGCAAGCATGCCGGCCTTGTTGACTTCTACCTTTCGGCGCAGGAAATCTTCCAACTTTCGCTTCTCGCAAATCTCAATGACTCGCTTAGCATCCTTCAGTGAAACCGACGGCGGGTTGTTCCGCCAGCCAAAAATTCCCGCCGGCAACTTGACGCTCTTTTCTTCCTTGACCAGATCGGAGCGGTTGCGCTCGGCAAACTCCGCCACCGAAAGCGAATGAGTCAGCAAATCCGTGGTAAGCTTTTCCGCTTCTGCCACGGCTTCGGTCTTTAGTTTCGCGATATCGTGATCAAGCTTGATGCGAATGAGATCCAAATTCCGTTGCGCTTCGGCTATTCTTTCAAGTGTTGCATTGACGCCCACTAGATCAGCGATGACCGAAAACGTAACCCTGTCTCTTTTGTCTGATTTTTTGTCTGCCATCTAAACCTCCTTAACTTCAAAGAGCTTGATTCACCGGCAACACGCCAGCAAACCTCAACTGAATATAATTATTTATCTAAAACCTGTCAAATAGATGGCGTCGTTTCTCTAGTCTTTGGAAAGTCGAAGTTTTACTATCTTCCAGAATGCTTCGAGAATTATTCTCAAGCGGAATTTTGATCCGCCCCGTGTCCGCTCGGTAAAAACTATTGGAACTTCGCCGATAGAAAAACCGGCAAGATGGCTTCTATAAACAGTTTCAATCTGGAAGTTGTATCCCAAAGAATTTAAGCTCCGCGCGGCCAAAAATTCAATCACCTCGCGGCGATAACACTTGAATCCACTCGTCAGATCACGGTAAGGCAAGCCAAGAACAAGGCGGGCGTACCAGTTTCCAAATCGGCTTATCAGTCGGCGAAAAAAATTCCAGTGGCGGATGCCGCCACCTTCAATATATCGCGAGCCGATAACAACATCAAACTTCTCCGCTGCCGCAACCAGCGCCGGAATGGTCACTGGATCATGTGACAAGTCGGCGTCCATCTCTACAATCAGGGCTTCTTCATCTGGTTCAAGCATCAAGAGAACCTGCCGGAAGCCATAAACATAGGCCGGACCCAAACCCTGCTTTTCCGGACGTCGCAATACGGTAATCGGAAACTTGAAATTCAAAACCTCCGCGGCCTCCGCGGTGTGATCGGGCGAGTTATCATCAACTATAATCAGTCTTAACTCCGGCAGATTTAAAGCAAAAATCCGCTCGGTTAATTCGGCGACATTCTCTCGCTCGTTGTAGGTCGGCGCAACAATAAAAATTTTGGGCATAACACTGGCATCGAACCTAATATAGAGGTTCGTAGCTTCTTAACCGAAAGTAAAGGTAAACGCCCGCAGACCAGGAGCTTCCATAAATATTTCCAAAGTGTGTTCGCCGTAGGTGTCGCCTTGAATAATCTTGTAGAGGCGCTCTCCTTGAATAATCGCCCGACTGTCGGCTTGACTGACATCTTCGCCGGCCAAACTACCCAGCGGCACACCATCCCGCAAAACGCGGATTGAAAGCGGCTTTAGCGAACTTGCCACTAAATAAACATCCTTGGCTTGATAGCGAAAGACTATCTTGCCCGGAGTTCTGTTTTCGGCATACTCGCCCTGAAAATCCCAAGTGCCATCAAGATACAAAATATTAGTTTTGATGCCGGCGGGCAAGGCGAGTGCTTGCGTGCCAAACCATTCCGGCTTGCCGTTGCCCAAATAAGTATTTCTGGCTGAACCGAAATAAATTTCCGGACTGTGAACTTTGGCCGCTTCGGTTTCTAAGCTATTTTTCGGAGCCACTAAATCGGTTGAAGCCTTAAACTCGGTTTTTAATCTTTCCGCACGCTCGGCGAGCAGTTCTTGAATTTTCTTTTCGGTTTCATCGTAACCTCCTTCGCCGATGTGGTCATACACAATAAAGCCGTCAATATCAATTAGATATTTTCTCGGCCAATAGCGATTGCCGTAAGCCGTCCAGGTTTCGTAGCGGTTATCCAGCAATACCGGATATTGAATTCCATATTTTTTTACGGCTTGAGTAACATTGCCGATTTCCTGTTCAAATTTAAACTCTGGCGTATGCACGCCGACAATTTCCAAACCCTGATCCTTGTATTTTTCGTACCAAGCGTTCAGGTAGGGCAGTGTCCGCTGGCAATTGATGCAGCTGTAGGTCCAAAAATCCACCAAAATAATTTTTTTGCCGGCTATGTCCGCGAGTTTAAGCGGTGCCGTATTAATAAATCCCTGTGGATTAACAATCTCATGAACCCGATCGTATTTAGCGGCTTTTTCTTTGGTGGTCATGGTTTCAACCGTTGTTTTGATAGTCGAGTCCGATGCCGAGTTAGCTTGATCCGGCGGTGCTAGCTTGCTGGACTGCAGATAAAAAATAGATCCGGCGATAACAAGCAAGGCCGCGACTAAGATAAAATTCCGCGTCATAAAATTTAGCGAAGCAAAAAGCGGTTCAAAAGCTCAAAATTGGCGATGCGATTCAAATTCTGGGTAAACACCAAAACTCCGAGAATAATGAGTAAGATGCCAAAGACCACGCTCGCGACGTGAAGCGCTTTTCCATAACGCGCTATCACCCCCGAAGCCCGATCGGCAAAAAATCCGATCAGCAAAAAAGGTACGCCAAGCCCCAAGGCATACATCAAAAGCAAAGAAAGTGCCGTACCCGGCTGGCTCGCCGCGAGCCCCAAAATCGCCCCCAAAGCCGCGCCGACGCAAGGCGTCCAACCGGCGGCGAAAGCCGCGCCAAAAAGCGTGGAGGTCACCAAACGTGATTTAAAACGGGAAGTCACGGCGATCTGATGCTGTCGCTCCAAAAAGCCGATTCGCAAAAGGCCGGTCAGGTACAGGCCGAAAAATATTATAATTGCTCCGCCGATCCGCGAAAGCCAGATTTGGGCCGTGTAGGCCACGGACTCAAGTATGGTGTTTAGTAATACGCCCAGCACCGCGAAGACAATGGCGAAACCAATTACAAAAAAGAGGCTATTCAAAAAAACCGACCACCGCTTGGAGCCGGCATCCTTAGTAGAAGCTCCGGCGAGATAAGCCAAAAAACCCGGAATAATCGGCAAAACGCAGGGCGAGAGAAAAGAAACAATTCCCGCCGTAAAAGCTATAAATAATCCCAAATTTCCCTGCATGAATGGAAGTATACCACAATCCAGCCACTATTACTTTTTGCCCGCGGGACGCTCCACGTAAAACCTGCGGTGAGCCGCGACCGTCATCCAAATTCCGAGCGCTATCAGGAAAAGAATAAAAAAAGTATGGCGGACAACTTTCAGTTCGCTCAAAATCAGTGCCAGCTGGTTGCCAAAATGGTAGCCAAAAAAAATTAAAATTGGCGCGTATATCAAAGCGGCTAAGGCGTCATACCAAAGAAACACTCGCCAGGAAACCCTCATTGATCCGGCAAGAATCGGACTCAAAAATCGGAGCGTTGGTACGAATCGCAGGCCAAATACATAGCGTCCCAAATGATCGCGCGCCTTAGTCTCATAGCGTTCGAGCCGCGCCGGATTTATTTTTACTTTCAGGCGATTTATAAATCTAGCTCCATGCAGGCTTAAAAAGAAAATAATTCCATCGCCGGCCAGTAATCCTAAAATACCCGCCAGCGTCATTAAATATGGGTTTCCCAGTCCTAGCGCCGCCAGATAACCGATAAAAATCAGCATTATCTCCTCGGGAATCGGAATCAAATAACCGGTTAAAGTTACTATGGCGAAAACTGTCGCGTAAGTTAGCCAGGCATTAGCGAAGAAAAAAGAGGCATTCATGCTAGTAAAAAAGCCGACGATAAAGCCAAAGATCCAAGATGATTATAAATCTTTTTTTACTTGCGGATGCTGTGGAACGACCAAGGCGGCGATGGCATAAGTTATAACTCCCGGAACAACGTGGGTAAAAATAGTTAGCAGAACAAAGCCAAGTCGAAGCAATACCGGATCAACTCCCCAATATTCTCCCAAGCCGCCAAAAACTCCGGCGATCACTCGATTGTGCCTGCTTCTGTAGAGCTGTTTCATGATTAAACTCATTCTAACACGTCGCCCTGTGGGATAAAATAAACCACCCGTCTAGTTTGATTTTCTTCGGTTTTATCGGTAAGATATTCCCGAATCGCAAACCCGTTCTTTGAAAAGAGAAAAAGGAGAGCCGATTATGACAGATGGTCTGGCGCAAGCCCGCGAAGAAGATGTCGCGATAACCAGAGACGATCTCGTCGCGATCCTTAGGGCTCAACACCGCCGTTTGGTTAAAGAGAGAAAGTATCACACGAGAGGTGGTCTGGATAGAGTTTGGTTGGAAGATGAACTGAAGCGATTAGAGCTGCAGCTGTCAATGCCAACTTCCTTGCCTCTCAAGACGAGTCAAGTTCCGGCCTTGCTGGTCGTGACCAGGGCTCATCTCACTATTCGCCAACTGCTCGCGGGCATCTCCGGCAAAAAATGGCACGCCGGTGAAGTCTCATCAAGTGTCAATTTGGATTCTTTGGAGTTGGAGAGAAAATTAGAGACTGGACGAGGTATTTATGCCATTAGCGATCTAAGGTCCGGACGTGAACTTTGTGGCGTCTCTGTACCCGAGGCCAAAGAAAGTTTAGGCCGAGAATTCCGGCGTGGTCTGACCGTGGAAGAGGCGATAGCCCTACTGACGCACTTTCCGGAATGTTTCAGTTCGGGCGACGTGATTAAGTGTTTGTGCTCGCGCCATTCCGATAAAGAGGTGGAAAATGCCGAGCCCAGCGTTGAGATCTGGATTTTGGGCCGATCGCCGACCCTCCGCGCCATCACCCATAACGTCAGGGAAAGTTATCGGCGAGATATCTTTCCTTCTTGCAAAGGCTCTCTCTTGTGGTAGTAAGCGAGACAATCACCAAAACGCCCCGATTAAAATCGGGGCGTTTATATTTTTTGGTAAAACCAAAAAAACTAACAGCAAGTGCATCGGCGCTCATTCATCTTCATCAGGCCCGCGACACCAATCAAAATCGGCCAGGTAATCGAAACGGTTCTCGCCGTAACAATATCAAAAGCGCCCAACAAAAAAACCAAAGCGAACAAAACCATCAAAAAAGGGATTACCGAATGATGACGGCAAGCACACTTCATCCCATCTTCTTTTTTCATTCCGTCCATAAATATTTTAAAAAAACTCAAGAAACCAAGCGCGACCTTTCAAAAAAAGTATACCAGAAATAAAAAAAGCGGACACCTTGGTGTCCGCAGAAAAACGCTACACTAGCTCCATCTGCCAGTCGGGGTTCTTAATGCGTTCGGCAACGGCTTCGGGGTTGATGTGCTCGCCGTAGGCGAGTGGTACGAAGAGCTCAAAATTCCGCGATTCAAGTTCCGGTTGCCGAAGGTTGGGGCAGAGCTTATAAATTACCGCTGGCAAAGGGCTCTGAATTTGAGTCATGTCGGGGCGGGGCAGGTGATCGCCTAACGACAACCACACCTCGCCGCCAACAGTCACAATCACCGTTCTTCCATTGTGGTGGTGCCACGAACCGCGCCAAGTATCCGGCAGGAACTCGCCAATCGTGTATTCGCGACCGCGCACATTCTTCAAGGGCAATCCGGTGGCGTGAAAAAAGCCGGCGGTCTTTAGCAGTTCACGTTCAAAAGCTGTCGTTCTTTTTCTACTCGCCGGTGTTCTGCTTTCCGCACTCATTAGCAATCCTCCAAAAAGGTTTTCAAGGAACCCGAAAACAGAGGATAGCAAAATAGGTCCTTTAGGTCAAAAAAAGCGGCGGGAATTAATATTCCCACCGCTCGATGATCCGCAAAATGGTCTGAATCGGAACTGCGTGAACCGTGCGCGCCGTAGCCTCATCCGGACTCGGATGCGGCAGAAAAACGATGGCCGCTCGGTAGCCGTGTTCACGGGCGGCATACACGTACCGCCGATAATCGCGATGTTCGCGGTTGACGTTGTCACAAACCACGATGGGAATCTCGGCTCGCAAACTGTTCACAAAAGCCGCGAAGTTCTTCTCGTGAAACTCTGGCAGTCGCTCCGGTTGAAAGCGATAAACTCCTCCTTGGTAAAAGTAGTCGTCGGTTGAGTGGATGACGCCCTCCGGTTCCGCGAGGATCTTGGCGAGCGTGGTTTTACCACTACCCGGAATTCCCCGCAAGATATAGGCAACTTTCATTTATTCTCCAAAAAAGAAATCGACTCTCAAGGTGCTTCCGGCATTATATTACACAGACGCCATATTGTCAAGTAAGCTTCTAAATCACCGACCCGTTAATCAAATAAAAAAAGGACCCCGTTTGGGGTCCTAAGCGGCACGGGAGACGAACTCTCCCTTGCGCTTGAATCCGGTGCGATGCGCCCGCAAGCTCCGGTGCTTGCCGCGCCTGTCGCGACCGTGATGTTTCTCGTGTCGGCGGTACGGAGCCATGGCCTTGTCGCCGTGAGCCTTGAGCGCCGACATTCCTTGCGCGGGACTCGCCTCCACCTCCTGCTCGGGCTCCTCCTTTTGGAGTGCCTCTTCAAGCATCACGCGGAAGTCTTCATCGGCGCCGTAAAAGCTAAAGTAAGGGTCGTCGTCGGTGAACTGATCAGAAGAGGCGAAGTCAACCATCTGGTCGACGATTCCAATTTGGCCCGAGGTGTCGCAGTCCAGCGCCGCATCATCCTCGTCGTTGTAGCCCGAATCGAATCCCCACAAAGAGCAACGCATCTTTTCTCCTGTGATTAAAAACTAGTTTTAAATGAACTCTTGTTCAAGAAAAGGGAGGAAGTCCCAAGTTCCCGTGCATTATAGCATATAGACAATATATGTCAATAGCAACCTACGGCCCGCGAAAAATTCAATCAAGCCCTCTCAACTAGCGCCAAGTTGGTACTGCCAACCTTGCCAAAAGGCACTCCCGCGCTCACCACAAACACCTCGCCGTGATTTAATGGCCGAACCGGATTTTTTCGCGCTATGCGTTGAGCCGAACCTACTAGGTCGTCAAAATCTTTGGTACTAGAAATTTGTTGAGCCGAAACGCCCCACGAAAAACTTAGCTGACGAATTGTCTGCGGGTTTGGCGACAAGGCCACGATTGGCTGTGGGTTGCGGTGGCGCGAAATTCGGCGTGCCGTCGTTCCGCTTTCGGTAAAAACAATAACCAATTTCGCGCCGGTTTGGTTGGCGATCGCCACCGTGGAAGAACTCACTGCGTCCGCGATAGATGCCTCATTATCAAAAAATCTGGGCACAACGTGCGGCGTGGTGCTGGCAATGATCTTGGTCATCATCGCTACCGCCTCTGCTGGAAACTTGCCGACGGCGGTCTCGCCCGAAAGCATCACCGCGTCGGTTCCGTCCAGAATCGCGTTGGCCACATCCGTCACTTCGGCTCGGGTCGGCATTGGATGGGCGATCATCGACTCCAGCATTTGAGTCGCGGTAATCACCGGCTTGGCATTGCGCAGTCCAAGCGCGATTAATTTTTTCTGAATATGGGGCAACTCGGCAATCGGCATGGAAAGTCCCAAGTCTCCGCGCGCGACCATCAGTCCGTCGGCAATCTTAAGGATCTTATCGGCGTTATTGACGCCGGGAACGGTTTCGATTTTGGCGATAAGGAGCGGGCGGTTATTTTGGGGCAAAAGACGGCGCACCGCCTCAATGTCGCGCGGAGTCTGCACGAACGAAACCGCGATCGCGTCCACTTTTAGCGAGGTGACGAGCGCGACGTCTTGCAGGTCTTTAGAGCTCAAGGCGAATTTTTTAAGCGTCAGTCCTTCGGCCGCGAAACCCATTTGCGACCGTAGATGCCCTCCGGAAATAACCCGGGTCAAAACTCCATGCGCCAATTTTCGTTCAACTGCGAGATGAATGGTTCCGTCACCGAGGTAGATTCCATTGCCGGGTTTGAGGTTTTTCAATACCGAAGAAAAATTAAGCGACAACGAATAAGCCGAACGTTCTCCGGATCTGGTTAATATCTCCACCTCGTCTCCGGCCGAAAGCCTCGCGCCGTCAATAGTTTGTCCAATTCTAATCTTTGGTCCGGCCAAATCAGCCAAAATCGCGAGTGGTCGGCCGACGATTTTTTCAACCGCTCGAACGTTAGCGACCATTGCATTAACTTCGTCTTCGCTTGAATGAGAAAGGTTGACCCGAAAGATATCCGCTCCGGCTCGCGTGAGCTCCAAGATTGCTTCCCGCTCACGGCAAGAAGGCCCGAGCGTTGCCACGATCTTTACGGTTTTTGCTTCAGCGAAAGTTTTTTCCAGCATAGGTCAGTTCTTGAGCAAGATAGCGCCGCTCGCTAGTCTTCGCAAGTGATTGAGTGTTACGATGACGATATGTTAGTTGACGATATCACTATCAAGGTGCAGGCAGGCAAGGGCGGCAAAGGAGCTGTTGCCTTCAATAAAAACATGATGAGTCTGGGTCCCGCCGGCGGCAGTGGGGGGCGCGGCGGCAATGTTTATGTTGAAGGCGTGGTGGATATTTCTCGCCTGCGCCAGTTCCGTTTCAAAAAAACTGCCAAAGCCGAAGACGGCCAAAACGGCAAACCGCAATTTAATGACGGCCACGACGGCCAAGATTTAGTTTTGCAAATACCCGTTGGTACCGTGGTTCACGATCTTACCAAAAAAACCTCCATAGAAGTCATCAAGATCGGGGAGCGCCAGCTAATTTCCGAAGGTGGTAAGGGCGGCAAGGGCAATTTTCATTTTCGCGGACCGCATAACACGAGCCCCCGCCGCTTCCAGCCCGGCCTGCCGGGCGAAGCCGGAACTATTCGCTTTGAGCTCAAGCTCATTGCCGACGTCGGCTTGATTGGTCTGCCGAACGCCGGCAAATCCAGCCTCCTCAACGAACTCACCAATGCCAAAAGCAAGGTCGCTAATTATCCTTTTACCACTCTCGCGCCCAATCTCGGCGTCTACTACGAGTTGGTTCTGGCCGATATTCCCGGCCTAATCGAGGGCGCTTCCATTGGCAAGGGGCTCGGCATAAAATTTCTTCGCCACATTGAACGCACCAAGGTTCTCTTTCACTTAATTTCCGGCGATTCGGAGCATCCGCGCGCGGATTACGAAATTATTCGCAAAGAATTAACCGCCTACAATCCGGCGCTCTCGGCCAAGCCGGAATATATATTCATCAGCAAAAGCGACCTTTTGTCTGAAGAGGCGATAGACGGTATCGCTAGTCAGTTTAGCGATCGTCCGGCAAAACCGCTAATTTATTCAATTCACGATGCCGAAAGCTTGGAAGGAGTCAAAAAACTTCTCAATCAGCTGATTAAAGAAAAACACGCGCAAGAGTAAGGCGCGCATTTTCTATATGTCAGTTTAGATACCCATTCGTATATTCGCCCGCCCGAACGTACCGTCCGGTACGGGCGGGTACTAATTCGTAAATTCGTAGTACTAGTAAACTTGCCCGCCCGTATTTAACCCTCAGCCTCTGTTTTAGTTATTCGTATATTCGTACTAATTCGTAAATTCGTAGTCCGTAAAAAAATGCCCCCGACGCAATCTGCCAGAGGCAGACAAGTCGGGGGCGTGCGATGGGCGCTGTCACTTCTTCTCGGGGCGACTCTCGGTTGGCTTTGATGTGCTGGTTCTGATGAATTCGCGGAGCATCTGATTCACCTGTTCGGCGAGCGTGAAAACACGCTCAACTCGCGCCGTGAGGTTCTTGCCCATGTCGTCGAGACCCCGCTTGGTCTCATCATTGTTCTTCACGATCTGTAAGCGGATCTCCGTGACATCCGCCTCAACCCTGTCGAACTCCTTGTTGAACCGGATATAGATTTGGTTGCGGTCTTCTTTGAGTTCCAGAATCTCGGAGTTGAGGCGCTTAACCTCCGTCTCGAGCATGGCGATCTTGACGTTCGTGATTCCGACGTCAGTCTGCTGAACCGGAGGCGACTTCGTCGCGGGCGGCTCGGAGTTGCAGATCTTCACGAAGGGAATGGACAGTGCTGCCAGTAACGCCGCGGCTCCAAAGAAGTGGCCGTAGCGACCAAAAAAGCTACCAAGCATGGTCTGCTTTCCTTTTTTCCGCTCCAAGGCGGGGATGGAATTTTCAAAGAAGCTAGAATCGGCTAGGCACAAGCCTAAACCGAACACGAGTCATTATATATATTTCTCCCAAAAAGTCAATAGCACTCAAAAATCCTATAAAATCGGTGAATCTAATACCCGCCCGAAACCAAGGGCACGATTTCTAACTCGCCATGTTGCGGGCGCCGGATAATGTCCAGCACTCTTCCAAAAATCGTAAAATCTCGCCGCATGATGATTGGCTTGTAGACCGGATCGCTCGAAACCGGCTTCAAGATTACCGCGTTGTTGGCGTATTCCAATTTTTTTATGACCGCGAAGCCGTCAATAATCGCCACCACCAGATCGTCTTCGCTTGCCGCGTCCGTCACCTCCACCAAAACATAATCGCCGTCATTAACTCCCGCCTCGTTCATTGATTCACCAATGGCCTTAATACTTACCACTCTTTGTTTTTTTCGCCCTTGAAGCAAGTCGCTGGAAACGCAGATGTACTCATCAAAAGTTCTTTGCGCCAAGACGCTCACATTGTCGCATCCCGCCGAGGCGATGAGTGGAATGGTAATCATCTGAACCCCGGACTTAACCGCGGAACTAACTAAAGAAATTCCGCGCGTGGCATAACGACTTCGTTTTATCAAGCCCTTTTTTTCCAAAGACTCCAAATATTGGCTGACGGCGCGCGGCGAAGAGAGCTTCATTGATTTTTGAAGCTCCGCCACGGTTGGCGACTCACGACGGCGAGCGATGTGCGACCGCAGAGTTTCGTAGAAACGCTGTTGTTTTGGGGTCAGTGAAACAGTTGAGTGTTTTTTCATATACCTAGAGTCTAGCAAACATATAACATATATACATGTGGATAAGTCCCCGCAAAATTAAAAATCCCCGGCTTATCCTTTTTCTAGGATTGAACGGGTCTTAAGCTTATAGCCCTCCACCGCCGGTTGATCAAAAGCATTCACTCGCAAAAGCTTGCCCAAGAGCATTACCGTAAGCATCATTGATTGCATAAACTTCCCCAGAGATTTTTCCGAAAGATCGGAAAGCTTGATTTCAGCGAACGGAAGTTTTGCCCGCGTGTAGGCGTCCAAAGTCGCTTCGTAGGTTGCCTGATCAATTTCCGACGTGGTGTGTCCGGAATAGACCGCCCCCGGAAAAAGTTTGCCGCCAATCTTTATGTCCCCAAGGTGTTTATCCTTAAGGAAGAGGGTAAACATCTGGCGCGGCCCGCCAAGATACAACTGGGCCATTGAATGCAAGTCGGCGGAACCGAGGGAAACCAAAGGGATCAAGCCGGCATTTATCTGTTTTCCATAAATATTCTCCTCCTTGCCCAGACTCTCGGCGATAAGTTGGCGACACCAGGCGCCAAGCGAGGCCAATTCCGGATTGAATAAAAACATGTTAAAAATTCGCGAACCGCGTCCGTAATGGGCGTAAAGCAAGGTGGCAAGCAAGACCGGCGCGCTCTCTAAACAATTCTCACCCAATCCCGAGCGCAAGGCGCTTGCCGCGCCATTAGTTAATGCCGAGATGTCATGTCCTAGCGCAGAGAGCGGGAAAAGTCCGGCAGCGGAAAAAACCGAAAATCGCCCGCCGACTTTGCGTGGAATCAAGAGGGTGTGCATGCCCGTGTCGCCAGCGACCCTCGCGAGTGGCGAGTCTTTATCGGTCACGACCACTATGCGTTCGCGAATCGCCGGAAAAGAAACGCGCAACTGATCATAAAGCACCTCGGCCTGGGCCATGGTTTCTAAAGTTGCTCCCGACTTGCTGACCACGACCACTAGTAATTCTGCTGGGTGGCGAACCTGAGCGTGAATTGTCTGGAGTGCCTTTTCAAAATAGGCGCCGCTCAAGGATTCTAAAAAAATCGCCCGCGGATATCGGCGAGTTTGAAGCGCGTCAAAATTTCCGTAGATGGCGTCGTAAATCGCCTTAGCGCCCAGATTTGATCCGCCGACTCCAAGTATGACCACATACTTCAAACCGAGGCCGGCTAACTGCTTAACCAACTCCTGACATTTCCGCAAAATCTCCGTATCCTGCGGGAGGCGCAAGGAGCTTTCCAAAGTTGCGTACTTTTCATCTTGTTCTATGAGGCGCAAACGCTCCAGATAACTGCGCAAAGACAGCGCCACCGCGTGCGACTCGGAATTCGAAATCAAAGAAAAAGGGGAGTGCCTAAACTCCATTACTTTCATTTTACCTCAAAAAAATCCGGAGGCTGTGTATGGTGCAAAGTCAGACATAAAGTGCTATTGTTTGCTAAAGTAGCAAAAAAAATAAATGATGGCGAATTTAAAACGAATCTTATTGCCAATCGCGGCCTGTGGTTTTTCTTTGCTCGTTGGTGTTGTTATCGGCCGCAATCTTGCCGCTAAAGATGCCCTCGCCAAAGACCCTTATCTTGATTCCGGCCTCCTGCGCGCGAGCGATGCCAGGTATCAATACATTAATCCCTTGCTCGCCTGCAATATCGCCGAACAAATTGAATATCGCGAGTTCGCTCCGCTAGAAAAAAAGGTTCAGGATTTTATTGATCAAGAGATTAGCACTCATCGAGTTGGCCAAATCTCGGTTTACTTCCGCGACTTGGAGGCCGCTCGCTGGATGGGAGTTAACGAAAATCAGGAATTTATTCCCGCCAGTCTGCTCAAAGTTCAGATTATGATGGCGTACTTCAAGCGATTGGAGTCCGATCCCGATTTTTCCGCCGTCAAAGTTTTCTACGAAAATCCGGAAAGCCCCCAAGCCAAAGACGGCTTCTATACCTTAAAACCAGGTCTTTATTACACCACCGAACAGCTTCTGCGCTCCATGATCGTTGATTCCGATAATGGCGCCAAAGACCTGCTGGTTAATCTAATCGGTGAAAATTTTTTGAAAGAAGTATTTATCGATCTCGGAGTCAAACTCCCGAGCGCGATTCGCGGCGACTACGGCATCTCGGCCAAAACCTACTCTTTGTTTTTTAGGATTCTCTACAACGCGACCTTCTTAAACAAGGAACAATCCGACCAAGCTCTCAAACTTCTCACCGAAGTCCAATTTAAAAATGGCCTCACCGCCGGAGTGGAAAACGGCATACCCGTCGCGCACAAGTTTGGCGTCTATGGCGATCTTCAAAATTCAAATACCGTTGAACTTCACGACTGCGGAATTGTTTACGCCCCGACCAAGCCATATTTTCTCTGCGTTATGACCAAGGGCGGGGAAGTTAAGGTTCTGCAAAATGCGATCTCTAGTATTTCCCGGATCGCCTATCGCGAGGTTAGCAATTTTAAATAATAAGTTTTTCGCAATATCAAAATCGCCGGATCTATAAGTCGCGGCTTATAAAAAAAATAGCCCGTGTCGCGGTTAAACGACACGGGCTGAAGGTGCTAGGAGCATGAATCCCAAAGAAGTCAAAGTCGTGAGGTCAAAAAACAGCGTTTGATTGTTCCTTGTGATTCTAATGAGGTGCCCAGACGGCTTGGATGAAATATCCATCTTCGGGTCCGCCGGAGCGGACAAGACGGATTCCAAGAGGTCTATCCCCAAGAATCGTTTATGGTGATTCTAAACCAAGGATGTTTACTTGTGTTAGCGCCAACTCCCTGGGCGCTCATCGCTGGTATCGCATAACCCTCTCTCGCCGTATTTGCATCTACACCGCCAGGATCGATCAGTAAGCGACGCCACCGCCAATCACCAAGCCTTGCCTGGTGCGTGGCGGGAGACTAATTTATGTTATAGCGCCAGCCCCTCGGGCGCTCTTATCTGCGTCGGCATCGCGTTTTCCCTTCTCTGTCTTTGCGTTGGTTCTCGTGATGTCGAAATCGCCATCGCCAAGCGCCATCCAATGACGCGCGACGAGAGGACTGATTTCTGTCATAGCGCCAGCCTCTTAGGCGCTCTTCAAGTCACCGTACTAAATCCTTGCTCCACGGCAGGTGGTTCAGATCCGCTCCCGAACGAAGTGTTCGGAAGCCAGGCGATCATGGTTCATGACCAAAATAATTTTAGAAAACTACATGGCCATTGGTTCTCCGGTAGAGGGTGAAGTGGGGGGTGAAGTTGTCAACGAACAATGGCACTATAGCATACTATGCCAAATATTGTCAAGTAGGCCTAAAATAGGCTTAAAATGAGCTATTTTTCAACAATAACCGGCGAGGACTTTTGTATTTTGGGACTTGCCCGCCGAACAGGCGGGCAACTCTCGGAAACTTAAAAAGATTGGTTTTTGACAGCAGTCAAAATTTTTAAGTTGAGAGGTAGCGGTTCATTTTCCGCTGGAGAAAATGAAACCGCGGTGCCTGCAAAGGAGATGGCGAGCGCTACTTCGGTTGGAAAAGTTGCACGAAAAAACAATCTATGATATAGCTTATTCCGGCTCTTTTATATAGAATTGGAGGAAAAGCCATGGAAAAATTCTTTACCGATCCGGCGGCGATCGAGGAGTTAGAAAAAATGGGCGATGTGGAAACCTTGGCCATCCCGATTACTTTAGAAGCGCTCCGAAAAGAGTGCACCGAGAATGCGGGTTTAAAAGCTCTCCTGGATGATATGCAAGAACGCGCCTTTAGATACGCCAAGGCGGTCATCGAAACCCAATTGAGTCTTCGTCGTGGCGACTTGGAACGCGAAAGCGGAAGTCGGGACGATTTGCGAACTCTCGATGCCGTTCAGCGTCGAGCCCATGATGCCTATATTGATTCGGTAAAAATTCTTGCCCGCAATCTTGATAAGCACGGCAAAGACACTAAATGGTTTGATGAATTATGTCCCGATCCGAATCGCTCTCATGATCAGTATCGCCCCTATTTTGCCCGCTTCGGTTTAATCATTGCTTACCGCGAAGTTTTGCGGGAAATCAAATCCACTAACAGGAGTTAAACCATGGATCAAGAAGAAAAAAATCAACTGGCACTGCGCTATGCCAAACTGGCCTTGCGAAGCGACAAGACTCCGCAAGAAGCAAGCGAGATGCGAGATCTTGAGGTCAAACTCCAGATGTCGCCGCAGGAAATTATCAATCTCGTGGCTCGACTGACTATTCCGTCCTCCAATTAGAAGTCGTTTTTTGCCAGCTCGTTCTTTTTTACCGCCAATTTACGATTCGCGTAGTTGGAAAACCGCCCCATGTCGGGCGGTTTTTACTATTTAATCTCCAGAATGCGATAACTTCGCGGGCCGTTTGCGGTCTGCAGTTGGGCAATTTCTCCGGCTTTGCGACCCATAAGCAACGCCCCCAGCGGGGACTCGCAGGAAATTTTTCCTCTAGCCGGATCGGTTTCCTGTGGTCCTAAAATTTGGAATGTTTTTTGCGCGCCTTCAATTTCCAAAACCACCGTGGAACCCAGCTGAACCGTACCCGCCGTATTTTTTCCGGTCTTGATAGCCACCGCTCGCTTGATTTGATCTCCCAAAATTAAAATCTGGCGGTTGGCTCGGCGCAAGGCCGATTTGGCCTCCTTGTATTCGGCATTATCCGATCGATCGCCATAATCCGCGGTTCGCGCCGCTTCGGAAATTAATCCCGGCAAATCGCGTTTGAGTTGCGCCAATTTTTCATGCAGACGCGAAATGGCTTCTTCGGTCAAATGAATCGGCCCATCATCCCAAATTTTTAACTTTTCCCAGGAACGTTTTGGCAAGCGCATAATTTAAAGTTTTTTTCGGCGCAGGAGCACCGCGTTAATGGCCACAATCACGGTTGATAGCGACATAAAGACCGCTGCCAACGCCGGTTGAAGCAGTATGCCCTTGGAAGACAAAACTCCCGCGGCGAGCGGTAGAGCGATGATATTGTATCCGGTAGCCCACCAAAGATTTTGGATCATCTTCGTGTAGGTCAGTTTTGAGAGTCTGATTATTTTCGCGATATCACGGGGATCGTTGCGCACCAGAATAATCCCAGCCGATTCAATCGCTACATTAGTGCCGGCGCCGATGGCAATGCCCAGGTCGGCTTGGGTTAGCGCCGGAGCGTCATTGACTCCATCGCCGACCATCGCCACTTTTTTCCCGTTTAATTGCAGAAGTTTTACCTTCTCGGCCTTCTGATCCGGCAAAACTCGCGCGAAATATTCATCAATACCAAGTTCTCGAGCGACCCACTGCGCCACATCCTCCGCGTCTCCGGTAATCATGCCCGTCTTCACGCCCATTTCACGCAGAGCTAGAATCGCCTCCCTTGATTCTTCGCGAATTACATCGGCTAGCGCGATTGCTCCAACCACCGACCCGCCTTTAATAACCACATTAATGGTTTTTCCTTGTTGCGCCAGTTTATCAATTTCCGCCTTAATCTTACCGCTGATTTTTAGGCCGCGATTTTCGGCGAGCAAAACACTGCCGACTAATATTTCGTCGCCATCCAGGGTGGCTCTTACGCCCTGCCCGGGAATTCTCTGAAAGTTTTTCACCTCGGGAATCGCGATCGCGCGGAGAGTCGCTTCATTTATCATCGCTTTGGCCAAGGGATGCTCGGAGTGGCTGTTGACCGAAGCGGCATAGCGCAAAACCTCCGCCTCGCCATTCGGTGCTTCCGCGATAATCGAGTCAATGCCAAACTCTCCGCGAGTTAATGTTCCCGTCTTATCAAACAGCACGATGTTAATCTCGCGAGCCGCCTCCAGCGCCAAACGCTGGCGAACTAAAAAACCGTTTCGTGCCGCCTTAGTCGTGGATATGGAAGCGACCAGCGGAATCGCCAAACCCAAGGCGTGCGGGCAGGCGATAACCAGTACCGCGACCATTCGGTTGATGGCGAAAGCCGGATCAGCTAGCGTCAGCCAGACAAAGAGAGTGATTCCGCCGGTCACAACCGCGGTTATCGTCAAATAATAGGCCGCCCGGTCGGAAAGTATTTGAAGCCGTGATTTTGAACTTTGCGCCTCGGCCACTAGTCGCATCACCCCCGCCAAAAAAGTCTCCTCGCCGATCTCGGTTACCAGTATCCGAAGAGAGCCGTCGCCATTGGTTGTGCCGGCAATAACCGCGGAACCCGCCTGCTTGGGAACTGGTTTAGACTCGCCGGTGGCGATGGATTCATTAACATCCGACACTCCTTCCTGCACCAGGCCATCGGCTGGAATTCTTCCTCCGGGCTTCACGAATACCAAATCGTTTTTTTTGAGCTCACTGAGAGCGATGAGTTTTAGTTTACCCTCCAAAATAATCTCCGCCTGATCCGGTAATAATTTAGAAAGCTCCTTAAGCGCGCTTTGAGCGCCAGAAACGGCCCGCATCTCTATCCAATGCCCAAGAAGCATGATGGTAATCAATGTCGCGAGCTCCCAGAACAAAGTTTCGCCGTGGGTAAAAACCATGGCCACGCTGTAGAAATAGGCCACCGAAATCGCGAGCGCGATCAAGGTCATCATTCCCGGCAACCTGGCTCTAAGTTCGCGATAAGCCGAAGCGACAAAAACCCATCCGCCGTAAAAGAAGATGATTGATGCGATCGTAAGCTGCAAATAGTTTGAGCCAAAAAAAATCGGCGCCCGATAGCCCAGTAGGTTTTGAGCGATGTCCGAATAAGCGACCACCGGAATGGACAAGATTAAACTCGTCCAAAATTTGGCCTTAAAGATATTCGTTGAATGTCCGGCGTGCTTGTTAGAATCTTCTCTCGCGCCGAGCGTTGCCATTTTTTTTCTAGCCGGAACCAGTTGCATCCCGCACTCCGGACACATCCCTGGTTTGGCGGCGACAACCTCCGGATGCATCGGACAGGTATAGGTTTTAGCTTCACTGCTTTGATTTTGATGATCCATATCAGTGTGTGGAATAAAGTCCGGGATGCTCGCCGAATTCTTTTTTGCAATGATCCGAACAAAAAGCATAAAGCTTGTCTCGGTACATCAAAGTAATTCCATCACTGGCTCGCATGCCGCACACCGGATCAGTTTCCGGTTTTTTCGGCGAGTCATTTTTGTTTTTCTTGAATAGTGAGTTGAACATAGGCAATGGTTAAGATTCTCAAATTTTTTGTTTAACAAATTCTTCTGACTAATCGTTTAAATCTTTTTTCTTTTCCTCAAACTCTTTTTTATCAATCTCGCCTTTAGCGTAGCGCTCCTTAAGGATGTCGAGCGACGACTTGCCTTGGTGCGCGTGGTGGCCCGAATTATCTTCTCCTCGCGCCGCTCTCACAAGCCACAGGATTAATAATATAACCGCGACCCAAAAGAACAACATCATAAATCCACCGCCGAAACCCCAGCCCAACATCTGATTGTACCCGAAATTATTCATCATAGGTTTATTAATTAATAGGTTGATTGTTAGTTTTCTAATTAAGCCAAATCCATTCATCAAACCCCGCACGAACCACCGCCCTGCGATTGCGGTTCCAAAACCTGCGCGGCGATTTTCGCGTATCCGGCGCCGCTCGAATAATCGGCTCCAAGTATTTCCTCTGGCTTGGCATCTTGCCAGGGAACGCCCTTGTTTTTTAGGTAAGTGGCGATAGTGGAGTAGGTATCCGGAAACCAGTAGGAATTGACGGCCAAAGCCGCCCGCCACATCGCTTGTTCGCTCACGCCCCGCGAAGCCATCAACTCCAAAAATCCCAGCATCGCCATGCCATGATTGCAGTCGGGAAAGTGAGTAGAATTACCACAGCACGGCCGATAAATGCCCCGCGATATTTTTTCTACCAAAGCCTGTTGCTCGGCCGTCAGTTTAATCAGCAAATGACGGCTGTAGTGATCCATCGGACTGCCTTTGGCCATTGTCCAACCGGCGGTGGAAGCGAATCGGTGCGCTCCGCCATATCTGGGATCCGTCATTTCGCCCGCATCCAAGATCGGATTTTTGTTGGCCAACCCCAGCGCCCAAAAAAGATTCAGCAGATAGGCGGCATTCTTCGGCGTTATTAGCAGCAGTCCATCGCTTCTTCCCAAAAGAAGAGTCCGATATTCCGAAGTAAACTCTCCGCGCCCATCGTAAATCGCCTGAAATCTTTCGGCATCAATCACCCCCGCGCTAACCAGCTGCGCTCCTAAATCGCCCCAACTGATTGGCAAAATCACTCCAGAGGATGGGGTAACTTCCGCGCCCGGCACGGATTCAGACGTGCTTCGCGCGTTGGTTTTAACCTCGGCCTTTCCCAGATTGGCAGCACGAAGCCCCGTCGTGTAAATCCAAGCTAGGGCTAAAATAATCGCCGAGATCACAATACAAGCCGGTAAAGCGTAATCTTTTTTAACCCGCGCCTTCAACGGCGCGATTAGTTCAAGTTCCGAATCTTTATTTTCGTTGTTCATGAGTTTAGACTGCTTATTTTCAGGACTTAGTTGGTTTGGATGGGATGCAAGGCAAAATCGAGCAACGAGTAAGCTGTATTTACTTAATACAGCGAACGAGTAGCGGAGATTTTAACAAAGCAGACCGCCAAACGTCTAAGTCCATCTTATTTTTCATCACAGCAATCGACCAGCTTGCTCGTAATCTCTTCCAGCGTCCAAGGGCGATTGCCTCGCTCTTCCATTTTCGGCAGTTTGGCAACATCAACCAGTTTGAGTCGGAGCCCCCAGAATAGTGAGTAAAGTTTGTAGCCCCTGCTAAACATCTCCCGCGCCGCCGTCTCTTTGCCATCAGCCTGCAGCTTGGTGCCGACCTCCATCAAGCGCATCGTCCCCGCCAAAAGGTGCTTGGCAATACACCAGGTTTCCCCCTCGTTTTGATCCATCATTTTTGCGAGTAGCTCTTTTCGCATTTTTCGCGCCTCGTTCAAAAGATCAAAATATTCCGGCTTGCCGGTTTTGGCTCCGGTAAAGAAGAAGTGCTCCTCTAAACTTATTAAGTTCATCACCGCGATACTTAAATCCTCCTCGGTTGACAGATCAACTGCCGCCGAAGTTTTCATCGCCTCAATTTTTTTAATCAGCGCTTCGTAAGGTATTTTTGTCGTCATGATGTTTGATGTCGAACTAGAAGGCAAAAATCAAGAGACCAAGAAGAATCATGGCCGCGCCTCCCCAAACGCGCATATTTTTTGTCTCGGCCTTTTTCCACGATTGGACTTTTTGCAACAGAGCTTGATTGCTCGACAAAGCCAAAATAATGATGAGTGGCAGAACAAAAATCAGGTTATACAGAATCAGATAGCCAACGCCCGCGAAATAAGTTGCCTGATCATGTAGGAGTCCCAGCACCATCAAATACGGCCCGCCGGTACAGGGGAATTCACATAGTCCGACCAGCGCCCCCAACAAAAAGGCCGTCGGCAACGACGCCTTTTTCATTAACTGCGCCATCTTGCCGTGCGCCGCTTGCGGAATGCGAAGCTTGATCGGAAAAGACGGCCAAAATTCGTTGATTAGGTTAATCGCCCCGAGAGCGATTAGTAAGGTCGCGCCAACCTTCGCCATAAAGTGCGGCGTATCAAAGAGGTGAAGCGTCTGCAAGAGTCCCAGACCGATGAGAATGTACACCGCGAAGATGCCGACGATATAAGCCCCGCCAATTTTCAGGATTCCAAGCCGGCTCTTTCCGATAGAAAACAGAAACGCAATCGTCAAAAGCAAAACCGAAAACGCGCACGGATTGATGCTGTCAATCAAAGCCGCGACGCCGATAAGCGGCAAGAGCCAACTTCCCCCGCGGCTCAAATTCCACAGCGCGGATGTGCCGATGTTGCCCGCCTTAAAGAAAATCACCGAGCCAAAAAGTAGTATCGCCCCCGCTAAAAGAATCACAAATTTCTTACTCATGGATTTTACGGAGTCACCGTCGCCGCGAACTCGAGCTCCAGGGGCTGACCGGCGTTGTTTTCAATCGTAACCACTCTTTTAATTCGACCGATACCCGCCGGTCCATGCGCAGCCGGATCAAAAATAACTTCTATTGTGGCTTCCTTTTGCGGATCTATCATTTGATCAATCCTCGGTATCATGCCGTGTCCCGGCATACCATAAGGACCAAATTGCTTATCCCCGTGCCTCAATACCGCCGTCGTGCACATGCAGGAGGTGTACATTTTTTCTATGTTCACCGCCGCGGTTCCTGTGTTTTTGATTTTGAACTCATGCTTAACTTTTCCCGCCGCCATGGAAATGGTGCCAAAGTCATAGTTGTTGGCCTCCAAAGCCGTGAGTGTCGCGCTAACCGAAGCCAGCGGGGGCGGGATTTTTTTCTCCGCATCCGGTCGTGCCGCCCAGATAAGACCGCCAAGTATCAGAACTCCTAAAACGATACTGCTAAAAGTTTTATTCATATTAAGATCAATAAAATTCCTGCGCACAAAAAATCCCTCAAAGTAGGGGGACTAAAAGACGCGCGACACAAAACCGATTCGACTCCGCAAAGCTACGGATGACCTTGTGTCGGCGTCTCAAAAAACCAAAGTTGGACTATTTTCGTGGCGAGTCAGCCAACGCAAAAATTCCGGTCGTGGCGACAAGGTTTCTGCCCTAAAATTAAACCAGGAGTGGTCGGCGAGTCTCTGGAAGCGAATCAAAAAATCAACCGGTCTAAAATGAGTGAATCCGATAAGAAGAATCGCGCCCAAAATCAATAAAGACAAAACAGAACCGGCAAAAACCGCGCTGGAAAAACTTTTGAAAAAAGTGGCGTGGAAAGCCAGCGAATCCGCCGGTGTGGCCCTTTGTGGGCAGTCCGCTCCCGTCGCCGTAGCGGCAATACAACCGGCGCTACCGTGTTTCTGCATGTCGGCGTGCATCCCAAAAACTCCGAAAACGGCGATGCTGACGAAGCCAACCAGTAAAAACATCGCGAACACGATTTTCATACAACCACACTCTAGCACAGCTTTATTTTCCAAGCCAGAACTCGGCGCCTATTTTCAATTTCACCATCCATCGCGACTCAATTATATTTTCGCTTAAAAACCATCTTGTCCAAGCCCCAGAATCGTCCGGCGTCCGTGTTAAACAACAACGCCAAAACCAAAATGTAGATTATATGCTCGTCAACCAGATAAGAGTGGGGATTGGGATAGGGAAAATCAAGAATCGGCAGATAATAGAGGAACATTAAAGCAATTCCGGCAATCGCCGCTGGCCGAACCAAGAGTCCGGTTATGAGTCCCAGTCCGATCAGGGTCAAGCCCCACTCATTAGCAAAATTAACCCACGGAATATTAGCCGGAGTCGTAAGCCAGCTAAAAAAAGCGGGAAAAGTTTTTGCCGCTCCCAAATATCCCGCCGCCGACCAGGCCGAATTTATGACCTTGGTAATTCCGGCATAAAAAAACAACCAGCCCAAGCCAACCCTCAAAAACCAAACCGTCACCCCAACCGCCTTATTATTTTTAATCATGGTTTTTTTGCTTGCCTTAATTATACCAAATCAAATAAAAAGCCCCGCGATTAAACGGGGCTTGGAGCTAATCAAGGTCAGGCAACGCTTCACAAATCGTTCGCCGGAGACTGGTCGGAATCCGGCTCGGCAATTCGGTAGCAGTCCGGATCCTTCTCAAAAGAAGAATGTCCGTCCAGCTTTTTGCCGCCAAAAAAGGAAGCATTCTGGATTTCTATGATTTGGTGAGCAAGTTCTCTATGGCATGGCATGCATTGCCTAGGGACGCCAAGAAAAACATTGCAGTCCGGACATTGAACTTCTTCAATAAAAACACTCTTACAGTGTTTGCAAGTCGACTGAACTGGCGAAGGCATAAGCTCTCCTTGGAAAAATGTAAAAGACCTCCACCAAACATAATACAACTTTATATATTGTCAAATCGCGCGCGGATTAAAGTAAGAAATTTAACCGGGCGGGGGAGTGCTTGGGGCGCGATTCGGCAGACGGAATAAAAAGGTGGAGTATTCACTTTGGGTATTATCTGGCGAATACGTACTCAAAAGCATTCCAGAGTCTTTTTCGTTTAAAATTTCGAAAGATAAAGCAGAAGGAAAGCCATAATGGCTCGTGTGTTCGAACTTCATTCCAACTCTTATATCCACGGTAGGAAGTTTGCTTCGATATTCAATGCAATAATAAGGGATGACTTCACCGGGGCATAATTCCAAACCGAGTTCTTTTGCCCGCTCATAGACTTGATCAAAGGCAACACCGCTTCTACTGCTTATTATCTGAGGCTTCAGCCCTAGGTCAGCCGCCGTTAGGCGGATTAGAGTAGTAACCCTAATATCCTTATAAACTGAAGATTCGGCATCGTCAAATACAAAATAAGGATCGTCTATTATTGCAGCCGCGCTTTCTGTCATCCCAATATCAGCAGCTGTCAGCCGTAATTTTAATTTATCTGATAGAATGGACGGTTTTTCTCTTTTGATAATTTCAACTTTTTCCCTATGTATTTCCCTGGGAAATTCAGCATAAATGTGTTCAATGTTGACGGGTAATCGGTTAAAAATACCTGGTTCTAATTTCCCAACATACACTAGAGTATCTTCTTTAATTTCGTTTGGTGCTAAGGCCACTCGTTCTGGCTTACATCCAAAAATTATAACCAAATCATCCTTGAATCTAAGCTTTCTTGCTTCCCTTAACTCCTCAACCCTTGGATCCTTCTGATACCCAAACCCCTCAATCGGCTCCTTGATTTCATACAGAAAAATCAGATCGTCCTTAGTTAACTCATCCCCGCGTTTTACGCGGTTATCAATCTCCGTCAAAAGTTTCATATCCCGAACCTTCTTCTCATATTTCTCCCCGTCCGGAAATTCTTTAAGTTTTTCCTGCGCCACCGAAGCAATATAAGGGTCCAGGTTTTGTTCGGGCGCGATTCCACGAACCTCGGCGATGCCTTGATCCTCCATCCTAATCGCGACCCGGGGAATCTTTGCCTCGCCATTTTGATTAAGCGAATAATAGACATAAAAATCGCCCTTTTTAAGTTGGGCCTCGGCAGTGGATTCTCCCGCCGTACACCAGCCGGTGCCATGACTTTGGAGCGATTCCACGAGCGGCATGTGATCCGATTCTTTTTCATATTTGACCCACTTACCCTCGGTGATCGTTAGCCGATCCACCGAATCCGGCGTTACCTTTTCAATCGCCCAGGCATAGAGCTTGCCAAAATTCTCTCCAGCGAGCAGTTGCTCAAATTTAGGCTTGTCCTCGGCTTCAAATGCGGTGAGATTTGGTTTTTCTCCCTTGTGCTTTTTCTCTATCACGTCCAACACGTAGGCCAAGGCCTCCCGGTTCAGATCGGGGAATGGTTTGACTGTTCCCTTGTCCCGCTTGGTAAATTGCTTTTTCTCCTTATCGTATCCGCCTAAGCCGAGAATACTCCGCACTGCCCAATACTTGAGCCAGTCGGGATACAGCGCGTCCGGTGAGGAAAGGTAATCAATCCAATTATCTAGCGTACTCTCCTGATCGGCAATGATAACTTCGGTGTGCTGTCTACGCATCTCGTCGGTAACTTCAATCTCGCCCTGCCCTCGCTCCCGCGCGATCCGGCGTTGCGTTTCAAAATAACTCTCCGGAACTTCCTCGGGCTTAATCACAAACTTGTCGTGCAAAATCTGCTTCAATGCTTCCACGCCCCGTTCCCGCTTTTCCGGATCCTCGCGATCCAGAATCTCCGTAAAGCGATCCAGATAGTTTTGAATTCTATCCTCGGGCTTCTGTGGAACTTTTTCACCACTCTGCGCCTCGGTGCGCTTGGCGGCGGATTCCACCTCGGGACTATTTTGTAGGGCGTATTTTTGCTTCAAAAAATCGGGATTTTCCATGTCCCAATATCATAACTCGCTCACCAGTAACTCGCAAAGCGAAGGCGGGTTCGTAGTTAATAAAAAAACCGCCCCGGAACATTCTCTGTTCTTGGGCGGCACCGATCTTACGCATCCACGATAGGCGCGATCTCAATCTGATACTCAAGCTCAGTCAGCAAGTCATAAAGTTCTAGCTTGTTTAGCAACATCGGCGTCAGTCGGAAGCCCTCTAAGTTGGCGGACTTCCCATGATGATCCCTGAAGACACCAACCGCGATAGTCAACATGTACCCCAAAGTATGGAACAGCTCCTCCATCATCTTCTTCCTGTCGGCCGACTTACGCAGATCAAATACTCGTTCGCCGAGGTCTCGGAAAACTCTGCCATCCTCGAACCATTTCGGACTACCCCACGGATCTGGCGGGAAATGTGGCTTCAGTTTCTCAAAAATGGCTCGGGCCTTTTGACTTAGCTCCGGACAATCGATCGGCATGGAAAAACTCCTTGGTAAGGAACTTACAACACTTTACCTAAATTTCACTAAATTGCAACAGCCAAGCAAAAAATAATCCTCGCTATTTTGGCTTTTTATAAGGTAAGATCAAAAATATGAATTACGATGTGGTGGTGATTGGCGGGGGTCCGGCCGGTATGATGGCCTCCGGCCGCGCGGCTGGTTGTGGCCGGAAGGTTTTGCTTTTGGAGAAGAATCCCGGTCTCGGTAAAAAACTTCTCATTACCGGCGGCGGGCGCTGTAATCTAACCAACAACAAAACCGATATTCGCGCCATGCTTACCGAATACAAAGAAAAGAGCCAGTTTCTTTTTTCTGCCTTCACCCAATTCGGGGTTAAAGATGCCCTGACTTTTTTCAACGAACGAGGCCTGGCGACCAAAGAAGAAAACGAAGGCCGAATCTTTCCGGTTTCGGACAGCGCCAAATCCGTCTGGCAGGTATTGGTGAATTATCTGAAAGTCGGTGGCGTAAAAGTGCGCGCCGGCGCCGAGGTCGCGGGGCTTCTCTTTGATCCGAAAGAAAAACACATCGTCGTTAAAATAAAAGGCGAACCGGAGATTATCGCCAAGTCGTGCGTTCTGGCGACGGGCGGCGTTTCGCGTCCCGAGACTGGATCGAGCGGCGATGGCTTTAAGTGGCTAAAAAAACTCGGGCATACGATTGTCGCCAATAATTTTGCCCTGGTTCCGATCGCGCTTGCCGACCTCTGGGCCAAAAAACTCGGCGGTGTCACGCTCAAAGACGTTAAGCTCACGGCGCTCCAGAACGGGCAAAAGCAAGCAAGCGCCAAAGGCCGTCTCTTGTTTACTCACTTTGGCATTAGCGGCCCTACAGTGCTCAACTTGAGTCAGGAAATAGGGGAGCTTCTAAAATATGGCGAAGTAGTAATTGAGCTGGATCTTTTTCCGGCGCTTGATCAGGGCGCGCTCCGCAAAAAACTGCAAGAACTCCTAATCGGCGAAAGCAATAAAAAATTAAAAAACGTTTTAAGCAAAATAATCCCCGCCGCTCTCGTCGGCGCGATTTTGGAAATATCCAACATCAGTGGCGAGACGCCGAATCATAGCGTCAGCACCGAATCGCGCAAAAAACTTTCCGCGCTGATGAAGGCGATCCCGCTTCACGTCTCCGGTTTGCTTGGCGCCGAAAAAGCGATTGTCTCTTCGGGTGGCGTGGCGCTTGAAGAAGTAAACTTTAAAACCATGGAGTCGCGCCTGATTCCGGGTCTTTATCTCGTCGGCGACGTTCTAAACATCGACCGCCCCTCGGGTGGCTACAGTCTGCAACTCTGCTGGACAACCGGCTTTGTGGCGGGGGACAACGCGTAGCGATCTAGAGCGAAACACTCCGAAGTCTTATTAGGTTCAACACTCGCTTTTTGGTGATTGGTCCAAAAAAGCCCTCGGCCGGAGTAATATTTTGTTCTTGTTGAAATCTTTGTAAGGCCGCTCTCGTCAATGGTCCAAAACGGCCGGTCACTAAAGCTTCGGGATAAACTTCGGCGTTAACTAAAAATTGTTGCAATACCGACACGTCTCCGCCCGTGTGGCCAACCGCCAAATTTCTCGCCAACGCCTTGTCGTAAATCGCCGCCTTGTCTTGAGCAACTTCTACACCGGAAAGTTGCTCCAGTTTTTTTAATGTTGCCATGTTCGCCACTCCGGTCGCCGAAAGTTTATGGCGCTTCTGAAATGTTTTAACCGCCCGCTCCGTTAGTGGACCAAAATATCCGGTAATCAAACCTCTTTGATAAATAGAAGATTCGGAAGCAAGTAAGACCTGCAAATGTTCCACCTGCTTATTTTTATCGCCCCGCGCCAGGATTTTGGAAAACTTATAGATCGGCGTCTTTTGTGCCACCGTCGGCGCCGCTTTCAATGTTATTTCTTGGTCCTTTTCCGTCGGCACAACCTTAAATCGAACGGGTTGTGAGTAGCTGTTAAACTGATTCACTTTAAAAACCGAATAATAATATGTCTTGCCGTTTTCCAGGCGCGTGTCGGTGAAAACCCCGCTATTTCCCTTGTAGACCATCTTGCCGAAAGTCGGATTATCAAAATAATTCAGGGTACTTCTCGTAATGACGATGTTAGTTCGTATTTGCGTTGACCCCGAAGCGGCTTTTGGCGGCTTTTGCGGATTCCACACGAACATCACCTGCTTATCAAGCGCTTCAACTTTGACGATTGCCGGCTTGCTGTGAGTTGGCGTATATGTAAAAGGATAATCACCGCCTCCTCCACTGCTTTTCTCCGGCGCCACCGTCGTTTGATCAACTACGGTTTCGGGCTCGGCTTCTATCTGTTGCGTCGTGATCTGATTCCCAAAGGTCCTAAATGTTTGATTTTGATAAATCGTTTCGTTGCCGTAGACATCGCGTACAACCGCGACGAAATTATAGCCGGTGTTTGGCGCGAGTCCGGAGAGCGGATGGCGATGCTTGGTAAGAAGCGCCGCGTGCTCTAGATCGGACTTGGCGTAGCTTGTCGTTGTCCCATACTTAATTTGGCCGGTTGCCGGAACATTGGTATCAAATAAAATTATCGCGCTTGAAGTTCCCACTGATTCAATTCGCATAGCGGCGATCGCCGGCGGGATTACCGTTGTCTTTTTCCTAAACAACGTATTGAATTCAAATCCGCTTTTTTCGATTGTCTTACCGGAGGCATTTTTGGAAACAACTTTATAAAAATAATTAGTGCCCGAGTTTAGACCGGTCAGTTTTATTTCGTGAGATGAATTGAGAGCATTTAGAGCGGGGGACGAAGAGGCGTAATTTTCCGAAGCGCCATAAAATACCCGCGATGTCGCCGGTTCGTTCGTTCTCCATATTATCCTCGCCGTCGATGTGCCGACCAAAGCAGTTTCAATATGGGAAATCGCAAACGGGGTTGTTGTTGCGATTGCGTCCGGCTCGGTATTAGCTGTTGGGGTGGTTGTAGAAGTTCCCGGTGTTGACGTGGAATTTCCTGTTGGTATAGTCGCCGGTGTTGAGGTCGCCGTGGTTTCTGATGTTGTCGTAGCGGCCAAAGGTTCTGAGCTTGCCTGTGGTGAACTTGTCGAATCCGTCGAAGAATCCGGTTCTGCAACAACCGGCTGTTCTGGCGGAAACGGGTCGGTAATAAATATCTCGTCGGGAGAGAGCGCCTCATTGCCGGATTCATCTTGTACGACCACGCGATAATGGTACTCCGTATCCGGATCAAGATTCGCGATTGATGCGGAGTGTGTGGTGGCATAGTCAGCAGTCAAAGGCGAGGACGCGCCATATTCGGCGGTTTTTCCGTACTCTATTTTTCCTTGCGCCAGCTCATCGGTCACCCAACTCACTATCGCGCTCGAGGTCGCGATATCGGTCACGGATATTTCAGAGATTTCCGGCGGCGCGTTATCTATAGCAACCACCTCCAAAGCCGTCTCCAATGTCCGGTCTTTTGAATAGCTTACATTGCCACTTTCGTCTTCCGCGACAATACGATAATGATATACGGTGCCCGCCGTTAGATTGGTTATGGCTATGGTGTGATCCAGTTCTGCCGAGGCACTCTTCGGCGTAGAGAGATCGTAGCTCATCGTCTCTCCATATTCTACGAAGCCGTATGCCAGCTCGTCGGTTGTCCAGACTACCGTAACCTCGGTTTCCTCCGCTGACGCGGTGGCGACAGAAATAAAGGCCGGCCCCGTGGTGTCTGCCGGAGGCGTTACAGTTTCTTCAACGACAGGCTCTGGTTCGGGCACAGGTTCGGATATAGGTTCCGTAGTCGTAGTGGTATTTATGGTCACCGGCTCGAGCGTTTGAGCAAAAACAAAAGATACTTGAGAAAAAAATAGTGAAGTTATAACAACGGAACTGACGATTTTTCTTGTCATCAAATTAATATTTTTTTACCGTCTCCGTCTTGATAATTTTTTTGACAATAACAAAAACAATCAAAGCTAAGATCAGAAAATTAAAAAGCTCGGCCGCAAACGAGCCAATAGCAATAGTCACGGGACCAATATGCCAAACGGCCTCTCTCCACGCTTCCGCGCCCAAAAGTGGCGCGGCAATGGGCATGAGCACGTCTTTAACCATAGAACTCACGAGCGAGGTTGAGGCCGTACCCATCACAAAACCCACCGCCAAAGAAACAATATTGAACTCTTTTAAAAATTTAGCGAATTCCTTGAACATGCTCTCCCATAATTATGACACATTTTAATTTATAACCCATCCGCCAAAGCACTAGCGCATAAAAATATTATACTACAGCACAACCTGTAGTATTTTTACCTTCGATAATCATCCAACTTGGCTCCCGTGGTTGGATAGGTTTAGAACCCTGAATTGGAGACAAATAAGAACGGAACTTAGCTATTTAAACCTCGTTTCTTTTTCTACTTAAAGCCATTTTTAATGAAAACTTCAAATTCTTCCTTAGTCACCCCTAATTGCTTACAGGCTTTCTTGAGATCATCGGAATATATGACTTTTCTATGCTTGTCTTCGTGCACACAAAAAACGCCAAATGGTTCTTCTTCTCCTGCTCTAAAGAAGTTAAAGCATATAGCAGAACCCTTACTGCCATTATAAGGTTTGCAGGTGAATCCTTTTTTAACTGAAATAAGGCGAACTGCTTTAAAGAAATCTCCGAAGTCTATTTTTGTTGGTATCGCCACATTATTCTGAAGAAGCAAGCGCTAAAGGTCGATTTGAATAAGAAACCGTGCTCTTGCCAGAATCCACAGTGAACTTTGTATCTTGCGAGAGACGATCAGAGAATTTTGTTGGATTAGATGCCACCCTTAATCGTTCAGCAAACTTTCTAGAAACTTCCGGCCATATTTTCTTGAAAACATCTTGATCCTCTTTCTCGGAAAGTTTTTTTACTATGAGATGTCTCGGACTGTTATAGTTACTTAAATTCTCTTCATAAGTCTCCATTAACTCCATTAAGTTTTTCATAGCTTCTTCCTTGGTCATGGTATTGCAGGCGACATCATACGGATAACAAAAACCACGCCAATTTCCATCTTTGGATTTATAAACCACCCCTAAAACAGGAAATATGTCCATATGCCTATTATAATTCTTACTGCTTCGGATTGACATGGTAGCCTGTTAGTAACATCAAAGTCAACCTCATTACCTGTAACGATTCAAGGCTTTTAAAATAGCCCACATTACCAATTGAATAATCATGGAATGTAAACTAAAGTAAAGAATAATGGACGATTTAAGCATTCCAAAACTAAAAGAAGGACTAGATCGGAGATATAAGACCTTCGTTGATACTCAAGTCAACTATCAGTATTCAGCTTGGATATATGGTTATATCAGCTATATAAGCGCCCATCCTGTATTAAATAGGATAGCCGGGAATATAGATAAAGATCATGTAAATGACCTAAAGAATATAGAAAAACTTAAAGTCAAAGCCTTTAAAGAAATAGAAGCGGTCTACGATGACATCACAGCAAAAACTAAAAAGGAGAAATTTATCCATAACCCGCTTTTTAGTCTTTTTGAGAGCTACGATCTCTATAAAAAAGGAGCGATCATTTCTTCTCGCGGAGTAACTGGATCGCTGTACGATGCGATTGAGGAAATCATTGTAATGCTTTACGGACTTGGTAAGGTTTCTTTTATTGAAAAATATGTAATTTTTGGCAAAGACCCCATGGGCGCCGATACTATAAGAGATTTTAAGATCAGCGAATCATATGAAGAGGTTAAAGAAATAAATAAAAGGATGGAAAGAGCAAAAGATATTACGATATGGGGCGCATTAGAAAATCTAGTGAAGACATATAAAGCTTTTGAATACTACATTGCTGATATAAATGCCCCTGATTCATCGGGGATTGGAGCTACGAAATTTAGTCGGGGTTTTTATATAGAAGCCGTTGAGGCTCTAAAAAGAGGCGAAAGACATAACATGCTTCTATCGGGTGACCCAAAACTGTCTCTACAAAGATTCCATCTAGGTATGCTTGATGAACTAGATCGTGAAGAAACCGAGGCAAAAATGGAAAAAAATACAAATTCAAAAAACATTGTAGAACAAGTAAAGGACGAACAAGAAGAATCTCTTAATCCAAAAATAAAGCCATTTACCGTCATAATCGATGGCGGGGGATATTTAAAATTCTATAAAGAGGGCCCAAAAATATCGATTGCAAAAGCAGACACAAGACAATTTAAGCTGATTAAAGCCCTTAGCGACCCCCTGAATGTCTTTAAGAGTGTTGAAGTAGTCTTTGAAGATATAAGAATCAAAAAAGATAAAGAGAATCCAGATTTTGAGAATATCCACATAGCTCTAAGCGCAAAAATTGCCAAAATAGTATGGGCAATTAAGGAAATACAAAAAATCAAAAAGCTAGATAGTCGTTTAAAATTTGAATTTGATGAACAGAAAAAGAATATCAGGATGTTTGTAGGTAGCGCCAAGAGGGATAATTAAACCGTGGGTTGCATCGGCTTAGAGGGCTTTTAAAACTACCTTAAATTCGGTGGTCTTTTTTTATCATTTTACAAGAAAACCCTCTCGAACCCTCTAGGCCACGTGGAGCTTAGAGGGTTATTTATTATTCAGGGCGTGAGAACGCGAAATAAAAAACCCGAAAAAGAATTGGTGGAAAAAGGTGGATTTGAAGCCCTTGCCAATTATGAAGCTAACCAAAACCTTATCGGCTTTTTTGCCCTGCTTCTCGAAGAGGACAAACGTCAAAATCCTCAAAATTATAAATCTAATAAAAATTAAAATGTTCGATACGATAATCCTCAATATTTCCCAAAATAGTTATCAAATTTTACAACCGGAAAGGTTTAAACCATCAGCCAACCTACTAAGAGGATATGGTGCTAATGGTCTAAAATGTGTGAATAACACGACACCCGCAGAGGAGAAGATAGGCATTAAGAGGCCACGCCTAACCATCACTAAACGGGCGACCAACAAGGGCATAGAAATACCATTAAAGATTGAGTTTTCTGCTCCGAAGCTGTTATTCGGCACGAATGTCGATGAGCTCGAAGAGTCTGACTTCAAAAGAGTAGTTATCAAGCTCCAAAGTGACCTTAACGCAATGGGTGTTGCTACCTCCGAAGAGGCGATAATGAACGCCAAAGTATCGGCCCTTCATCCTTCCAAAAATATAGAACTTAAAGATGGATATACATCTAGCTTCGTGATTAAAGAGCTACACAAGATAAACCTAAAAAAGAAACTTGATTTAGCAAAAGTAACCTTCCGGAACGACGGGCAGTCATTGCAGATGTATGCCAAGCGCCATCAGTTAGTCATCTACGACAAGATTGCCGATCTAAGCCAAGCGAACGGCCGGTCAATTGATGGCGATCAACCGGCGCGGCAGTTATCCCTCTTTGAAGCCATTCAGAAGATAGGGAAGCCAATGGAAATACTACGTATAGAAGTTCGTCTTGCACATAAGACAAAACTTGGTGAAGTTTTAAAAGAAATTGGCTACAAGGAAAGTCCTAGCTTCCAAGAAATATTTAAAAAGGATATATGCCAAAAAATCGTAAAGCTCTACTGGGAAAAGATGATAGCCGAAGAGAACCTCTTTATCTTTGATTTAAAGGGCAGTCCGAAAAAGCATCTCGAAGAGCTTCTTAAAGCAAACAAAAAGATAAAACCCAAAGAAGCCATATATCTAGTGGGACTAAAAGCTCTATGTAAGGAAGAAGGTGGCACACGAGAGTTAAGGCATCTACTCAAGCCCATATGCGTCGATCGCACATGGTACCGGATAAGAGACGACACTAAGAAGCTCAATAAAAAGGTCAAGCAAAAACAATGCCATAGTTGGGTTGCTCAAGTCGAAGAAGCAATCAAGATATTCGCAAGTTATAAGACCGAAAAGTTATCCACTTCGCCTGTAAACAAAAGTAAAGTATAATAACTATGCTAACTATGAAAGATGAATTTTATACAGCAAAGGAATTAGCCGGGAAGCTTAAAGTAAATGTGATGACAATTTACCGCTATATAGGTGCGGGTAAATTAGTTGCCCATAAGATAGGCAAAGAGTTTCGCATCAAGCGATCCGAGTTTGAGCGGTTTATGAGCAAAGTAAGAACAAAATAGTTATGCCAAACAAAGAAGCACATCTAAATACAACCAAAGAGCAGGAGCGTGCCGAGCTGCATCGTGCTATTTGGCAGATTGCTAATGATTTACGTGGAAGCGTAGATGGTTGGGACTTCAAGCAGTATGTACTCGGTATACTCTTTTATCGCTTCATCAGTGAAAATTTGACCAACTATATAAATGCTGATGAACGCCGCGCGGCTAAAAAAGATTTTGATTACGCTACACTTTCCAACAAAGAAGCTGAGTTCGGTCGAGCTGATACCGTCAAAGAAAAAGGTTTTTACATTTTGCCAAGTGAGCTTTTTGTGAATGTCAGGAAAAATGCTCGCAATGACGCTAATCTCAACGAAACCCTTACAGCAGTCTTTCGTAATATTGAAAATTCTGCAAAAGGTGCGAACAGTGAAGATGATATCAAGGGCTTGTTTGATGACCTTGATGTCAACTCCAATAAACTAGGAAGTACGGTAGAAAAACGAAATCAAAAACTCGCAAAACTATTTGAATCTATTGGCGACCTTCGCCTTGGCAACTACTCCGACAATACAATAGACGCTTTCGGCGATGCGTATGAGTTCCTCATGACTATGTACGCCTCAAACGCTGGTAAGTCTGGAGGCGAGTTCTACACTCCACAGGAAGTCAGTGAACTTTTGGCCGAAATTACCACAGTCGGCAAGAAAGAAGTAAATAAGGTCTATGATCCAGCCTGCGGTTCTGGCTCACTACTCCTTAAATTCGCCAAAGTGCTCGGCAAAGAAAATGTTCGTCTAGGTTTTTTCGGACAGGAAATTAACCTGACCACCTACAACTTATGTCGTATCAACATGTTCTTGCACGATATAAACTACAACAATTTTGATATTGCTCACGGCGATACGCTCACCGATCCAAAGCATTGGGACGATGAACCGTTTGACGCTATCGTCTCCAACCCGCCATATTCCATCCACTGGGAGGGCGATGCTAACCCTCTCCTCATCAATGATCCACGCTTCTCTCCTGCGGGAGTACTCGCTCCAAAGAGTAAAGCTGACCTAGCTTTTACTATGCACATGCTCAGCTGGCTTTCTACCAGTGGCACTGCCGCAATCGTTGAATTTCCGGGCGTCCTCTATCGTGGTGGTGCAGAGCAGAAAATTCGCAAGTATCTGATAGACAACAACTACGTTGATACAGTTATCCAGCTACCGCCTGATCTCTTTTTTGGTACTACCATAGCCACTTGTATCATTGTGCTTAAAAAGAGCAAGAAAGATAACAAAACACTTTTTATCGACGCCTCTGTCGAATTTACTCGTGGTGGCAACAAAAATAAATTGAGCGAGACGAATCGCTCCAAGATTTTGGAAGCATTCAGTACTCGCAAAGATGCCAAGTATTTTGCCAAACTCGTGGACAATAAAGCCGTTGCCGAAAATGACTACAATATTGCCGTTTCAAGCTATGTTATGGCGGAAGACACTCGCGAGGTGGTAGACATTACGGAGCTGAACACGAGAATAGCGGGCATCGTGGCACGGCAACAGGAACTCCGCACCTCGATTGACGAGATCGTTAGCGATATTGAAGGAACAAAATGATTAAACATATGAGCAAAATTGAAAAACTGATTGCTAAGCTCTGCCCCAATGGGGTTGAGTTTAAGGAGTTGGGAGAACTAGGCGAGTTTTATGGTGGGCTGTCAGGCAAAAGCAAAGATGATTTTAGCAATGGTAACGCAAAATTTGTTACCTACATGAATATATACTCTAACATCGCGGTCAATACCGATATCGATGTCTTTGTAAAAGTAGGCAAAGACGAAAATCAAAACAGGATCGAATATGGTGATGTGTTATTTACAGGCTCATCAGAAACGCCAGACGAGTGTGGGATGTCCTCTGTTTTAACAAAGAAAATTAGTGAGCCGTTGTATTTAAATAGTTTTTGTTTTGGCTTTCGCCTGAATGACAATAACTTGTTGTTGCCCGAGTTCTCTAAATATTTGTTTAGGGATGAACAGATGAGAAAACAGATTGCAAAAACTGCCAGTGGAGTGACGAGATTTAATGTCTCAAAAAAGCGTTTTGCAAAAATTAAAATACCCCTACCACCACTTGCAGTACAAGAAAATATTATCAAAACTCTTAATAGTTTTACGGAGCTAGAAGCGGAGCTAGAAGCGGAGCTAGAAGCGAGAAAGAAGCAGTACGAGCATTATCGCTCACAACTTCTGACATTTAAGGAAGGAACCGAGAGAGAGAGAGTAAGACGCGCCACGATATCGGAGATATGTCAAATTAACCGAGGTAGAGTTATGTCAAAAGATTATCTAAAAACAAATAGAGGCGAATACCCAGTCTACTCATCGCAAACAACAGATGATGGTGTCTTTGGATACATCAGTACTTACGATTATGACGGTGAGTATGTGACTTGGACAACTGACGGGGCAAACGCCGGTTCTATTTTCTATCGTAACGGAAAGTTTAGTCTTACAAATGTTTGCGGGCTTTTGAAAGTCAAAGTTGAAGATGTAAATACAAAATTTCTTGCGTACATACTGGCAACTGTTGCTAAAAAATATGTCAGTGCTGGAATGGGCAATCCCAAACTTATGAGTAATGTCATGGCAAATGTGGAGGTCTCAATTCCACCCCTCGCAGAACAAGAGCGTATAGTGACGATTTTGGATAAGTTCAATGCGCTTGTAAGTGATATTTCGATAGGTTTGCCAGCAGAACTCTCTGCTCGTAGATCACAGTATGAATACTATCGGGGTAAACTTTTAGCTTTCAACGAATATGCCAAGTAACAATAAATACAATCTCGTCGCGGAAAATCCACAAAGCACCGTAGTGGCACAATACACGCCAAATATTCAGCGTGTCACACAGTATCAAAGTGAAGCGAATTTAGAGAAGGTATTTATAGAACAACTTACAAAGCAAGCGTATGAGTATCTACCTATCACCTCTGAGGCTGATTTGACATTGAACCTCCGTCTGCAATTAGAGAAGCTTAATGGTTTTACATTCACCGATACGGAATGGGAGCATTTCTTTGCAAGTGAGATTGCTAACCCGAATCAAAGCGTTGAAGAAAAGACAGCAACCATTCAAGAAGACCACATCAAGAACCTGACGCGCGAGGACGGTACGGTAAAAAATGTCTACCTCCTCAAAAAGGACAATATTCACGATAACAGTCTGCAGGTTATCAACCAATACGCGACGGATGAGGGAAAGCGTGCCAACCGCTATGATGTGACGGTGCTAGTAAACGGCCTGCCGTTGGTGCATGTAGAGCTTAAACGTCGCGGGGTTGCTATTCAAGAAGCTTTCAATCAGATCAATCGTTATCAGCGGGAAAGCTTCTTTGCTTCAGCAGGACTTTTTGAATATGTGCAACTGTTTATTATTTCAAACGGCACACACACAAAGTATTACAGCAATACGACACGTAAAGAGCACATAAAAGAAGTCAGTACCGGTACAGCGAAAAAAGGTAAACGGGCGAGTAATAGTTTTGAGTTTACGAGTTGGTGGGCAGATTCTACCAACCGACCCATTACAGACTTAACGGACTTTGCCAAGACTTTTTTTGCGAAGCACACACTTTTGAATATTTTGACCCGTTATTGCGTGTTTACTACCGACAAACAGCTCTTGGTGATGCGACCGTATCAGATAGTAGCAACAGAGCGAATACTGAGTCGCATCGAAGTAAGTACAAACTACAAAAAGCTCGGCACGGTAGAGGCTGGCGGGTATATTTGGCACACGACAGGATCAGGAAAAACTTTGACCAGCTTCAAGACGGCACAGCTGGTGAGCAAATTGCCGTATGTAGATAAGGTGGTTTTTATTGTTGACCGTAAAGACCTGGACTACCAGACGATGCGAGAATATGACAAGTTTGAAAAAGGTGCGGCCAATAGCAATGTTAGTACGGCGATTTTGAAGCGTCAGCTAGAGAATCCGAACGCACGTATCATCATCACAACTATTCAGAAACTCGATCGTTTTATTGGACGAAATTCTGGGCATACGATTTTTGATGGCCACGTCGTGCTTATCTTTGACGAATGTCACCGCTCACAGTTCGGCGACATGCACGCCGCTATTACCAAGACATTTAAAAGCTATCATCTCTTTGGCTTTACCGGCACGCCGATTTTTGCGATGAATGCGTCTTCTGGTGGGCGACTCGATTTGAAGACTACCGAGCAAGCCTTTGGCGAAAAATTGCACACGTACACTATCGTGGACGCAATCGCTGATAAAAATGTTTTACCGTTTAAGGTTGATTATATTTCTACCGTCCGCGAAGCTGAGAATATTGAAGATAAGAAAGTGAGCGATATTGATCGTGAGGCAGTGCTTGCCGCACCTGAACGATTGGCAAATATTGTTGGCTACATTCGGGAGCATTTTGATCAAAAGACCAAGCGCAATAGTTTTTATAAGTTGAAAGATCGGAGACTCGCTGGCTTTAACTCAATTTTTGCAGTTTCATCTATTGATGTTGCAAAGAAGTATTATGCAGAGTTCAAAAAACAACTTGCGGACGTACCAAGTGATAAGCGACTCAAAGTAGCAACAATTTATAGCTTTGGAGTGAACGACGAGGATGCGGATGGAATGATAGATGAAAACTCAGAGGATACGACTGGACTCGATGTGAGTTCAAGAGATTTTTTGGATGGAGCTATTGCTGATTACAATGCGATGTTTGGCACATCCTACGATACGTCATCTGATAAATTTCAAAATTACTATAAAGATGTCAGTCAGCGCGCAAAAGATCGTGAGATCGATATTCTTATCGTGGTCAATATGTTTTTGACTGGTTTTGATGCAACAACACTCAATACGCTATGGGTAGACAAAAATCTAAGATTGCACGGACTTCTACAAGCATTTTCGCGTACGAATCGTATTTTAAACAGCGTAAAAACTTTCGGTAACATTGTTTGTTTCCGCAACCTAGAAAAAGCGACCAATGAGTCCATAGCGCTCTTTGGTGATAAGGAAGCGAGTGGCATCGTTCTACTCAAATCATATGCTGAGTATTATCACGGCTATAAAGATGGCGAGAAGCAAATACGTGGCTATGCAAGCCTCGTCGCGGAGCTTTTGGAAAAGTTCCCCGTCGGGGAAAGAATTATAGGTGAGCAAAACCAAAAAGACTTCATTAAGCTCTATGGCGGAATTTTGCGCGTGCGTAATATCCTGACGACCTTTGACGAGTTTATTGGAAATGAGATTTTATCGGATCGAGATATTCAAGATTATCACAGTGCATATATTGATCTTTATAACGAATTTCGCAAGGGAGTTGAGGATGCTAAAGAGAATATCAACGATGACTTGGTGTTTGAGATGGAGCTTATTAAACAGGTAGAGATAAATATCGACTACGTACTAGGGCTCATTAAAAAATACCACGAAGACCACACAAAAAATCGTGAGATTTTAGTTGATATTAACAAAGCAATAGACTCAAGTGTTGAGCTACGCAACAAGAAAGACCTCATTAACCAGTTTATCTCTTCGCTTGATATACACTCCGTGGTTGATGACGACTGGCAGAAGTTTGTTGAAGGGAAAAAGGTTGAAGAACTCGAACAAATTATTGTGAGCGAAAATCTTGATCACGACGCAACGTATAGGTTTGTACGAAATGCGTTTCGTGACGGTAATTTGGCAACGACGGGTACAGCAATCACTAAGGTTTTACCGGCCGTATCTCGATTTTCTCCCACCGGTGAGCGTACCAAAAAACGTGAAAGTGTTCTAAGTAAACTGACGAGCTTCTTTGAGAGATTTTTCGACATTTCTGGCGGTAAGTTCTCCGAATAAATTATGAAAGCCATCATCTTAGCCCGTGTATCAGACAAAAAACAGGACTCAAATGAAGCGCAGGTAGTCCGTGTTTCTGATTATGTGAAATTCAAAGGGCTTTCAGTTTGGAAAACATACGAAATTGAAGAATCCTCGACTACCGGCGACAGAGAGCGCTTTCAAGAAGTAGTTGAAGTCATAAAAGACTCCAAGGAGCCGATCGCTCTCGTGGTTGATACTGTTGACCGGCTCCAAAGAAGCTTTAAAGAATCGGTGCTGTTAGATGAGCTTAGGAAAGTTGGCAAGCTCGAAATTCATTTCTATCGTGAAAATTTAGTTTTAGGCCAAAACTCAAACAGTTCGGAATTGCTCCGTTGGGATATGGCTGTTATGTTTGCAAGAAGTTATGTCCTCCAGTTGAGCGATAATGTTAAAAGAAAGTTTGAGCAGAAGCGAAGAAACGGAGAATGGACGGGCAAAGCGCCGATGGGCTATCAGAACATCGCTTTGGACGCCGAGAAGCGATTAAGGAAAGATATAATTCCCGATCCAAATACAGCGCATTTAATCCGCAAAATGTTTGAGCTATACGCCACGGGAAATCATTCAGGCAAAACAGTAAGGATTGCCATAGCTAAAGATGGTTTGAAAAGTAAGACGGGGAAGCCGTTAGCTTTCAGCATGGTTAATTTTATTTTAAGTAACCCATTCTATTACGGCATTATGAGGTGCAAGGGCAAGCTGTATCCTCATAAATATCAGCCCCTCATTACTAAAGAGCTTTTTGATCGGTGCCAAGAGATTAGGAAGGGTTGGGGCAAGAAGCCGTTCCAATATGCGGCCAAGCCTCATATTTTTAGAGGACTGCTTCGCTGTGGTAAATGCGGGTGCGCTATGAGTCCGGAAACCGCTAAAGGGAAATATATTTACTACAGTTGTACGAACGCCAAAAAAGACTTGTGCAAAGAAAAGCTATACATACCCGAAAGAGAGCTCTTGAAGCCAATCTACGACATCCTAGGGGCATTTAAGGCCATGCCACAGGAGAAGATAGATGAAGTAGTAACCGGTTTGCGGCGTAGCAACGAATCTAAAACCTCGTATCACGAAAACGCAGTAGATAGCTTTCAGAAGGAATACAACCTAGTACAGGTCAAAATAGATCGGCTTATGGACTTACTGCTCGACAGTAGTATTACTAAGGACGACTATGACAAGAAGTTTAAAGAACTAAAAGAACGACAGTACGAAATTAACCTGCACCTTGAAGAACATACCCAAGCCGATGAAAACTATTACAATACCGCTTCTACTGTGCTAAATCTCGCCAAGAACGCGCTCGAAATATTTAAAGGTTCGGAAGTTCCCGAAAAACGAAAGTTTCTCAACTATCTACTTCAGAACTCAATCGTAAACGGCAGAAAGCCAGTGTTTACGCTACGAGAACCATTTAGTACGATCCTCACTTTCGCTAATCAACCAATCGGGCTCCGGGAGCAGGGATCGAACCTGCGACCTTCGCGTTAACAGCGCGCCGCTCTACCGCTGAGCTATCCCGGAATGTTTCTATTTCGGGATAGCGGTTGAATATATCGCTGACCTGCCCGCCAAAGCTCTTGGCGTAGGCGGGGCTATCCCGGAATAGAAGTATTGTATCTAGTTCAGATATTTTTTTCAATTCTTGACCTAGCGGCAAACAGTCCCGCCAAAAAGACCGCGATCAATCGCGTCCAAGTTTGCGTCTCCTGAAGCAAATAGACCGGAGTAACGCCCACAATCGGTTCGGCGGTTATAATGTCGAGCGCCAGAGCTATCACTACCCAAACTCCGGCCGCAAACATGGCCTCGCCCAAGTTGGCGGGCTTAATCACAAATCGCAAAAATATAAACGAAGCAATCAAGGCCGTGAGCGTCAAAAGAAAGCCGTACCAAAAACCCAACGGATCCATCTCCACTGCCTTATACAACAAACCGCCCACCGCAAAACGAACCGCGTAATTCAAGATTCCAAATCCGACGAGCTTCACCGTCTTCATATATTAAGTATAGCAAAGCAAGCGACCTATCAAAAAAATAAAAAATAGGCTAGAGTCAAAAGCAGTTCTTCCATAAAAAAGGAGAAGCCCAATGCTCACGTTAGAAGAATTGTCGGCGGTTATGAAGATGAGGCATTCAATTGAAGAGCATCAATCACAAAGCGCCGCAAATCCAGAGAAGATTGGCGAGGTGATAGACAGAGTTAATGAGCCTCTTATAGCAGAGGCTCTATATCTCGGCCGCTCCTAACCGCGCTCAACTCCGTGATTCACGAATCATCATGCCCCCAGCCAAAGTTGGGGGCGTTTTATTTTTTTTCTCATCTCGTAATTAGAAAAAAAATAAAAGTTCCGCACAGGGGCAACGCGATGAATGTCTGCTAAACTTTCATCAGTGAGACATTTTTCTAAAACGCCACTTAAGCATCCAACTTTAAAGGCCGAACCGCCCGCGATTGTTCTCTAAAAAAAATGAAAAAGAAAAATCCGAAAAAGATGAACAGCCGAAAGAAAAAAATCGGCCACAAGGTCAAGCGCAATGCCAAAGGCAAGCGTTCGCGACGCAAGCGCTAAATAAAGCCCCAAAAAAACACTCCCGAAAAGGGTGTTTTTTTATTGTCCGAAACCCGGTGGGTCTGGTATATAATATATAGATGAGTCAGCGCATCGTACTTCATCTGGATATGGATGCCTTCTTCGCCTCGGTGGAAGAACAAGCCAATCCCAAACTCAAGGGTCAGCCGCTCGTCATCGGCTCCGATCCCAAGCATGGCACCGGTCGGGGAGTCGTCTCCACCGCCAACTACGCGGCTCGCGCCTACGGCATCCACTCCGCCCAACCGATTTCCATCGCCTGGCGTCTTGCCGAAAAAGCCAAAGCCGCCGGCAAACCGCCGGCTGTTTTTCTGGAACCGAATCACAAGCTCTACGCTCAAAAATCTTCGCGGATTATGGAGCTCATCGCCGCGCACTCTGTCTCAATTGAACCGGCGAGCGTTGACGAGGCTTATTTTGAACTCAAAAGCGGCAAACCCCAAGGACAAAATTCAAAACAAAATAAAGCAGAAGAAAATGCCGGCTGGCTGGAAGCAGAAGCGGCGGCTAAAAAAATCAAAGCCGAACTCAAGGAAAAACTTGGCCTAACTGCGAGCGTCGGCATCGGCCCCAACAAGCTTATCGCCAAAATCGCCGCCGGTACCAAAAAACCCGATGGCCTGACAATCGTTCGGCCGGACGAAGTTCAAGAATTTTTGGACGCCCAGCCGGTCGGTGTTATTCCGGGCATCGGTCCGAAGACGCGCGAAACCCTGCTGACTCACCGCGTGGAGAGCATCTACGACTTGCGCCGCCTATCGCGGGAAAAACTGGAATCCCTTTTCGGCAAGTGGGGAAGCGATATGTACGAGAAGGCGCGGGGCATAGACGAAAGTCCGATTGTAACCGACCGCGAAATTAAATCCATCGGCGAACAGGAAACTTTTGACCAAGACACGCTGGATCCGCAGTTCTTGTTAAAAAAAATTCAAGCAATGGCCGAACGGGTGGCTCAAAAAGTGGAAAAGGAAGCAGTCAGTTTTAAAACCGTGGGCCTCGTTGTCCGTTTTGAGGATTTTGAAACTAAAACCAGAGCCCACACCCTAACTAAATCCGGCCGTGACGCGGAAACTATTCAAACCGAAGCCATCCGCCTTTTTATGCCCTTTCTGGACAAGCGCGAAAATCCCCGCAAGAAAAAAATCCGCCTCCTCGGCGTGCGCGTGGAAAAGCTTTCGGCATTAGATAAATCAATTTCCAAAAAGCCGGCCAAAAAAAACGCCACTCTGTTCTAGAGTGGCGATCGGTTAATTCTAGCGCCCCGAAAAAAAGCCAAAAGAAAAAAGAACACAGGTCAGCGTCATACCCACAAAAATCCCGATCCAGAAACCAAACCAGAAGTTTAATCGAGCCTGGCCGCGTTCAAAAGCGACCCAACGCGCGCGCTCCTTGATGGGGTCAAGACACTCTTCATGCATGGCAGATTCTCCAGTTCGGACCCAGAACTCTATCAAGTTTCCAAAATAAGAATGGCACGACAATACCCTGTTCGTCAATAGCCTCGGGTGAAAAGTTGGCCCAACAAAAAAGTCCCCGCCTCACACGGGAACTTTTTTATAACCAAGTAGAAAACCAAACTACATCGCGCCGCCAGACATTGCCGGTTTGCGCATCGCGGCCCAAAGGGCCCAAACGCCAACGGCCAAGTGCAGAATCAAGTCAGCGGGACTTTCCAAATTCGCGCCTAGGAAGCTAGTCGAGAACACGTTGTACACGGCAAAGAAGATGCCAAGCACACCCACCAAGATAACCAGATTCTTCTGTTGCATGGCATTCTTTAAGGCACCGGCGGCGATCAAGGCCACAATGCCCAGAATCGTATGCGCCCAGTTCTCGCCGTTATCAAACCACCAAGCGCTGCCGAAGATGCTGGCGTCCGAAGTCGGTCCGATTAAACCAAAAAAGCCCAAAAGACCGACGAGCAACAACACCACGCCTCCTATTTGAAGAAATTGTTTCGGATTCATAGAAAAAGTACTCTAACAACTCGACCTTTAGTGCTACGAATACAAAAAGCATTATATCACTCCCAGATGTTCGGCGCTATTAAGTTATCCCCAAGACTTATTATTCGGTTCTAAAAAATCATTTGTGCTCGCGCTTGAAAAAGAGACACGGCAACAATATAATAGATAGGCTCATATGGACGACATTGTAAAAAATCCCAATCAAAACCAGCCGGAACCCTCGGCCAAATTGCCCGATGCGGAGCCAACCCCCGCGACCGAAGCCGAAAAAGCCGCCGGCGAGCTTCAAGACAAAATGGCGCTCTGCCGCAAAGAGGCCGACGAATATCTAAACGGTTGGCGCCGCGCGAAAGCCGATCTGATTAACTACAAAAAAGAGGAATTGACCCGCGCCGAGACGATGATAAAATTCAGCAATGAAAGCCTCCTTAAAGATTTGTTGGTTGTCATGGACAGTTTTGATCTGGCACTCAAGACAGCTAACACCGGAGCCGGCGAAAAAGGAATAGAGATGATTAAATCCCAATTTGAATCCTTATTGCGCCGCAACGGGGTAGTTCCGATTAAAGCCGTCGGTGAATCGTTTAATCCCAGCTTCCACGAGGCGGTCACCGAAGAAGTCTCCAGTCTTCCGCCGGGAAGTATCACCGAAGAAATTACCCGCGGCTGGAAATTGCACGAAAAAGTCATCCGCCCGTCTCAAGTCAAAATTGCCAAAGGTCCCAAAGAAACCGCCGGATAAAACATTTGCAACGCTTCCAACAATTACAATATCTAAAGCAAATAAAGTTTCTATAACAATTAAAACAATCAAGAACTATGCCAAAAATTTTAGGAATTGATCTCGGTACCACCAACTCGGCCATGGCCATCATGGAAGCCGGCACGCCCCGCGTGATTGAATCGGCCGAAGGCAACCGCACCGTGCCCTCCATCGCCGCCTTCAATAAATCCAACGAACGCCTCGTCGGCCTCTTAGCCAAGCGCCAGGCGGTCACCAATCCGCAGAACACGATTTTTTCGGTCAAGCGCCTCATTGGGCGCAAGTTCAGCGACCCCGAAGTCCAAAGCGACAAGAAGTGGTTTCCGTTTGAGATGAAGGCCTCGGCAAGCGGCGGTGTGGAGATAAAAATGGGCGCGGATTGGTTTACGCCGGAAGAAATCTCGGCCATGGTTTTGGGCAAGCTTAAAGCCGATGCCGAAGCTCGCCTTGGAGAAAAAATAGAAGAAGCAGTCATCACTGTTCCAGCCTATTTTGACGACAGTCAGCGCCAAGCCACCAAAAACGCCGGAGAAATCGCCGGCCTCAAAGTTCGCCGTATCTTGAACGAACCGACCGCGGCGGCGCTCGCCTACGGCCTCAATAAAAAGAAGAACGAAAAAATCGTCGTCTACGACTTTGGCGGCGGAACTTTTGACGTCTCGGTGTTGGAAGTTGCCGACGACACGGTGGAGGTCAAGGCCACCGGCGGCGACACCCACTTGGGCGGCGACGACTTTGACAAGCTCATCAACGAATATTTGGTCAAGGAGTACAAAAAACAGGAGGGGATTGATATTAGCCGCGATCCGCTGGCTCTTCAGCGCTTAAAAGAAGCCGCCGAACGCGCCAAGCACGAACTCTCGACCTCGGTTGAGACCGAGATCAATCTGCCCTACATCAGCTCGGATGCCGCCGGTCCCAAACACTTCTTAATGAAGCTCACCCGCGCCAAATTGGAGGATTTGGTTCACGAACACGTTGATCGCTCCATTAAAATTTTGGATCAGACGATCAAAGAGGCCAAGTTCAACATCTCGCAAATTGACGAAATTATTCTCGTCGGCGGCCAAACCCGAATGCCGGCCATTCAAGAAGCGGTCAAAAAGTTCTTTGGCAAAGATCCGCACCGCGACATTAACCCCGACGAAGTTGTCGCTATCGGCGCCGCCGTGCAAGCCGGCATTTTGCAGGGCGAAGTTAAAGACATCTTGCTTTTGGATGTTACCCCGCTCTCGGTTGGCATTGAGACTTTGGGAAGCGTCTTCACCAAACTAATAGAAAAAAACACCACCGTTCCGACCGCCAAATCGCAAGTCTTTTCCACCGCCGCCGACAATCAGACCCAAGTGGAAATTCACGTTCTCCAGGGCGAGCGGGAAATGGCGACCGACAACAAGACTCTGGCTCGCTTTGTGCTGGACGGTATTCCACCCTCGCCCCGCGGCACGCCTCAAGTAGAAGTTACTTTTGATATCGACGCCAACGGCATTCTAAATGTTTCCGCCAAAGAGCAAAAAACCGGCAAGACCCAGTCGGTCAGAATCGAAGCCACCACCGCGCTCTCCAAAGACGAAGTTGAACGGCTCAAAAAAGAGGCCGCGGAGAACGCCCAAGAAGACAAGCGCAAGCGAGAAGTGGCCGAGGCCAAAAACCAGGCCGAAAGTCTGATTTACTTAGCCGAAAAATCCCTCCGTGATTTGGGCGACAAGGTTGCCGCTGACTTAAAAACCGGCATCAATGACAAGATAGACGCGCTCAAAAAAGTAAAAGACGGTACCGACACAGCAAGCATCACCAAGGCCACCGCCGAACTCTCCGCCGAACTCCAAAAAATCGGCCCGATGATGCAACAAAATCAGCCCGGACAAACTCCGCCAACCGAGCCCGAAACCCCAAACCCAAGCCCAGAGGGAGAGAATAAGTAAAACCGTTTTGTTTGAGCGAATAAAAAATCCCCACCAGCCTTGTAAGCTGATGGGGATCGAAGGGTGCCCCGATGAGGGCCATGGATCTAAATTCGTGGGTTTTTTTGGAGACTCAATATTCTTTGATTTACCGACAAAAAAACCGACATCACGACAAAAATGCTATAATTGAAAAAGCATCAGAATTCCTAGTGGTATTTCATTTGGATCTTTGTATTTATTCGTACATTCGTAATAATCCGTAAATTCGTAACCTTAGTAAATTCGTAATCACATGGAAGAACCCAATATTGATGGCACTAAATGGAAGGTCATCACTCTCGGCATTTTGAGCACCGGGCTGGCGGCGCTTTTTGGTTGGACGCTACAGCGATTTTTAAACCAAGACGGTAGTCCGGCGAGTCTCGCCATTTATTGCGTGCTTTGGTTCGCGCTGATGACACTCCACCCTTTTCTGGTAAAAGGAGTCAGAGTCGCCTCCGGTTTATATGCCGCCCAAGTCCTGGCCTTTGTCACTCCCTTTTACGCCTCGTTTTCTTTCACGGTTTTAATTCCCGCCGCTTTGCTGTTCGCCACTATGATTATTGGTTTTGAACGCGGACACAAAGTTTTGGAAAACAATTTAAATATTGAATTTTATGCCGCCGCCCGCCGCGCCTCCGGAGCTCTTTTTACCGGACTGGCGCTCTTTGCCGCAATCTACGTTGGTGCCGAACTCAAAACCAAAGGCGGCGCCGTCTCCAAAGATTATGTTCGAGTGGCCATTGAAAGTGTTTTGCCGCTGACCGCCAGACTTTCTCCGGGAGTAAAATTAGACGGCCGGGTCGGTGATGTCATCAAGGCCATCACTCAAAAAAAACTCGGTCTAAGCCAGACTATTCCCGTGGCCTATCTGGACGCTCAGGTTCAGGAAATTATCGCCACAGCCAGCGATTCACTTGGGGTCAAAATTGAAGCCAACGAAACGCTTCCGCACGCCCTGGAAAAAGTGCTCACCGAAAAAGCCGACAAACTTTCCGGCGGCGGCAAGCTTCTGCTCGCGGCCGGCCTGGGGGTGTTGCTGTTTTTTACCCTCAAGGGCATCGGCTTTTTCTTGAACTTTGTTGTTGTCTTTCTCGCCTTTCTTGCGTATCATGTACTTTTGGGGCTTAATGTAATCCATATCGGTCTGGAAAGCCGCTCCAAAGAAGTGGTTATTCTGTAAAGCGCCAGATCAGAATTTCTTTATCAAGCATTCTATTCGTATTTTCGTAATAATTTGTAAATTCGTAAAAGCATGAAAGACTTCTACAAAATCCTCGGTTTGGAAAAAGGCGCCTCGGTTGAAGAGATAAAAAAGGCCTATCGTACTTTGGCGCACAAGCATCACCCCGACAAGGCCGGTGGCAACGAAGCCAAGTTCAAAGAAATCAACGAGGCCTATCAGGTGCTTTCCAATCCCGAAAAAAAATCGCAATACGACCGCTTCGGCCAGACTTTTGACGGTCAATCTGGAGGCGCCGGTTTCGGCGGGCAAAACCCGTTTGGCGTTGAATTTGATTTTGGCAATGTGAACATGGGCGATCTTGGCAATCTTGGCGATATGTTTGACTCCTTCTTTGAAGGTCTGGGCGTAAAACGCAAACGCAAAACCTATCGCCACGGCTCCGATGTGGAGTATGTGCAAGACATCACGCTAGAAGAAGCTTTCCGCGGGGCGGTTAAACCCTTAGCTTACAAAACTTATGTTCAGTGCCAAGAATGTTCCGGAGTCGGCCACTTTGCCAAGGAGGGATTTTCCGACTGCGCCACCTGCAACGGCCGGGGAGAGATTAAAGAAGTGCGCAATACTTTTTTTGGCAGTTTTGAACAAGTTCGCGCCTGCGAGAAATGTTCCGGCACCGGTCAAATTCCCAAAAAAGTTTGCCGAACCTGCGCCGGCACCGGACGGGTTAAGGGCGAGCGCACGGTAGATATTTCTATCGCCCCGGGAATTATGGATGGCCAGCTGATTAAGATTCAAAAGGGCGGAGAAGTTGGCGAACGTGGCGCCGACCCAGGCGATCTCTATGTGCGAGTCAGAGTTCAAAAGCACGAGTTATTTGATCGCGATGGAGACGATCTTATAACCCGTCGCAAGTTCAAACTTGCCGATGTCCTGCTCGGGCGCAAAATTGTCATTGACGGCATTGCCGGCGAAAAAGTAGGCCTGGAAATTCCGCGTGGCGCGCGAGTTGGCGATCCGGTAATCGTGTCCGGTTCCGGCATGCCGCGCCTGGGCGGTTATGGCCGCGGACGCCTGATAATTTATCCGGACGTGAATGTTCCGCAAAAAATTTCCCCGAAGGCCAAAAAACTCCTGGAAGATCTGGAGGGGGAGTTATAGCAAAAAAATACCCCGCGGTTTTGCGGGGTTCGGCTAAGTCTAAGTGGCTGGGGTTCCTGCTGTTTTTTTTGGGCGAATAAGCAGGCGCTTCTTCTGTCCGTCGGCATCTTCAACAATCACAATGCCGTTGTTCCTCTCGATTTCAAGCAACTCCTCATAAACTGCGAATACCCAACGCAACAACACCGCTACATCCTTCGCGCCACTTTCTTTCTGTATCCGCAAGATTCGATCTTTAATCTCTGGGGTCAAGTACATCACCAAGTGCACCCTCTTCTTATCTTCCTTTTTCGGCGCCTCCGAAAAAATTCCGGCCAGCCAGTCAAACATAGGCGCGCTCCTTTTGATTGCTAGAAAAACCAAGAACTAAGGCAGAGCATAATCCAAAATCAAAAAAATTTCAATAAATAAAAAAACTCCCGCCAGTCCGAAGACTAACGGGAGTGGGATGACAAATCTAACCCGCAACCAGGTTTCCAATTACCCGTTTCCTCGGCCGCGCTGCAGTCGCCCCGAGGCTGGTATAAAAGTTTTCAAGGAGCGAGTCCTTACTGGTTTTTCTTTCCCTCGCCAAGCGACCCCGATTCATGCGAGTTGTCAGTAAGTAAAAAGACTATAATCAAACCCCAAAAAGATGTCAACTAAAATCATGGAAACAAATTCAGTGCTCCCACTTGGAATCGGACCAAGGTCAACTGCTTAAAAGGCAGCTGCTTTACCACTAAGCTATGGGAGCGGAATATATTTATTGTGCTTTGTTTTTGGCTTTTAAACAAACGCAATCTCTATCAAAAAATATCTTGCCATCTTACTATTTAAATGACCTGGTTTCAAGGGGAAGTTAAAAAGCACTAGTGGCTGGCGGAGAAATCATCTTTGTCCGGCATAATTCCGCGGTAACCAAACACCGGCAAAAACTAGTTATGAGGTGGTGTGCGGTGTTAGCAACCATAAGCACCTTAACAATGGAGTCGCAAGCCAATGACGAGTCTCAAAGAGCAGATCGCTCGCTACAAGAATGCTCCGGAAAAAGAACCGCGAATCTCGACCAGTATTTGGTTTGAACTGCCGGTCAACTCCAGCTTGAATTTTGAATTTCTGCCAATCATGGATCTCAACAACGCGCTTCGTGGAGAGTCCACCGAAGAAGAACGACTCGCTATGTGCTCCGAGACGCTCGAAATTTGGCGTCGCAACAACACCATGGACGACAAGCGGAACGGCGAAGAGATTTTTGGCAATTGGCACGGAATCTACGGCGGGGAAGTTATCGGTCTGCGATCCGGAAACGGTGAAGTACTGGAGGTCTATCACGGCGTCCCATCGCAAATCAACGGCTCTGGCCAAGGCCCGATTGCTTGCTCCAAGCGACTTTGTATTATTCGCGGAACGACCGAAGACATTCGCCGCTACGAAGCCGCGATTTTCGGTGAAGGTCGCTTCTCGATCCCACTGCTCCACAACAACGAACTTGTCGCCCAACTGATTTTTAGGCCGAACTTCTGCGAAGTATCAGACGACGACAAGCCGGCCACATCTTTCGCGGATGTGAGCGGTCAACTCGCCTAGCAAAAAAATACGACCCTTGGTAAAAGGGTCGTTTTTATTATTCATCTAACCAGGCGCGTCTCTCTTGGAGGGAGTTTGCTGTTCCATAAGCGCCCGTCGCCGATCTTCGTCGCTCTGTACTATGCCGTTTAGCTCATTCGTATGGTTGAGCGTGAAATAAATCAGCTCGCCGAGCCTGCCCAAAAGAACCTGTTGCGACAGATAGGAATTCGGAAAAGCCAGCACCGCTAGTCCATGGATCACATCCGGTGACGCGAAGTAATCCCTCATAGTCTTCACTTCGGCGAATTCGGCCACGAGCGTTACCTGCTCCGGTCTGCGCTGGTGCTCCCACATCAAATCACGCACTAAGGTAAACGAAACGCGAAAGCGATCAAGTGGCATTGCGTCACAGCCGTGCACCAGAAAAGTCTGCAAAGAAAAGTTAACCTGCGCCAACAGTTCCGGATCATAAACTTCCAGCCGATAGTTTTCGGCCTCGCAATTCGTCTGCATCAAATGTCCGGAGGCGAGCGCGAAATCCCGCGCCTGCTTTTTGCAGGATTTTAACTGAATCTTCTTCGTTCTTTTCGGTGTCACCATCTCATTCCCTTGCGTGATGCCATCGCTTGCCATGGAGACTCCTTATTGAACAGGACAAAGAACTGGAATCAATAATAAGAAAAAAGACCGCGTTGTCAATCGCTACCTGTCAAACTTGACCGAATTACGCGTTATGCCATAATCAAAAAATGAATACACCGCGGAACAAGGCTCTATTGCTGGTTATTTTCCTCGTTGTGGTTGGGGGTCTTTTTTGGCTCCTCAAAACCAAGATCACCAAAGCCCCGATTTACCCCGGACTTCCGCCGGGAACCGAGGAGGGTCAGATGATCCGGCAAGGTCCGCGTTCCGGTGTTGGTGAGGCCAAAAATCTGGTCATCACCACCGAAGCCGAGTGGCTAAGGGTCTTTTCCGAAATAGCCCCGCATGTTTTTGTTGGCGACTATATGCCAGCGATTGATTTTACCAAGGAAAGTGTTGTTGCCGTTTTTGCCGGCCAAAAACCAAATGGCGGTTACGGCTTTGGCGCGTATCTAAGCGGTCTGCGCCAGCCTGGAAAATCGCTCACAGTGCATATCAGCGAAAATTCCCCTGGTCCGAATTGCGTTACCGAACAAGTTCTGACCACGCCCTACGTTCTCATCAAGATTCCCAAGACTGACCAAAAAATCGTCTTTGAAACAACTCGCTCGGTTGTTGATTGCAAATAAAGAAAAAATATTTTTAGACAATTGTATCGGATGGGACATAAGGCTTCGGATGCCCGCCCGACTGAACGTAATCGTTCGGGCAGGCAGTTCGAGGCGCGGGCGATGAGCTGGCAGTACCTCGTAATCCGTATCTTTTACCCCATTCGTATACTTGCCCGCCCGTAGCTCGTAGAGCGAAGGCGGGTTCGTAGTTCATAAAAAAAGACCCCGAGAGCGCGTCGGGGTTGAAGAAAGTCTGGATGCACCTATGCCGCTAGACCTTCGTCACTCTCTTAAACCTTCATGTCTTCCAAGGGGACCCCGGCGAAGCCTTGCCCAACAAGGCTCACCGATTGGATGACAGGGAGCGCTCTCGGAGTCACCCGAATATCATACATCCGGAATCGGCAACCCACAAGTGTTGCCAAGCTAATCAAAGCCCGCTAAAGTGGGTGTCAGAAGAAAATCCGAAAATTGCCATGACTAAGAAACCAATCGGTTTGCTAATTGCCGTCCTTGCCGCCGCCATACTCGCGATCCTGTTCGTCTTGCCGCGTGGATTTGGCGCGCGCCTCTTGCCCTGGCGCCTCGGTTTGGACCTCGTAGGCGGCGCGCATCTGGTTTACGAAATTGATATGCGTTCGGTCGCCGCTAACGATCGCGACTCGGTACTTACGGGCTTGCGCAGCGTTATTGAACGCCGGGTCAACCTCTATGGCGTCAGCGAGCCGCAAGTCGTCACCGCCAAAGAGGGCGGTAGTTATCGCTTAATCGTTGAGCTCGCCGGAATCAAAAACGTCGGCGACGCGATTAAGGAGATCGGCAGCACGCCCTTTTTGCTTTTTGCCGAAGTGGAACAAGTCGCCACCTCCACCGTTGGCACCACGACGCCAAGCGCCGAACCGCGTTTTATTCCAACCCAGCTTACCGGACGTTATGTTCGCGGGGCCCAGCTGGCTTTGAGCAATGTGACCGGCGAACCGCAAGTCACGCTTGAATTTGATAAAGAAGGAGCCCAAATTTTTGAAACACTTACCGGAAAAAATGTTGGCCGTCCGATTGCCGTTTTTTTGGATAACACGCTCATCACCGCTCCGGTAGTTCAACAAAAAATCACCGGCGGCCGAGCGCAGATTACCGGACGCTTCACCATCAAAGAAGCTCGGGAGCTTGTCTCCAGATTCAACGCCGGCGCCTTGCCGGCCCCGATTAACTTGGTCAGCCAGCAAACTATTGGCGCCAGTCTTGGCATTGATTCGCTCAATCGGATTATTTTTGCCGGCATCATCGGCACCCTGCTCGTGATGCTTTTTATGGTGGTCTACTATCGAACTCTCGGCTGGTACGCCGCCCTCGCGCTCGTGATCTACATCGCCTTCAGCTTGTTTGTTTTCAAGGTCTTCGGCATCACTATGACCTTGGCCGGAATCGCCGGCATTGTCTTGTCTATCGGCATGGCGGTTGATGCCAACATCTTGATTTTCGAGCGAAGTCGAGAGGAGCGGAATCGGGGATTGGATCGTGTGACCTCTATCGGCGAGGGCTTTAAACGCGCCTGGCCGTCAATTCGCGACTCCAATATCACGACCATCATCACCTCGGTTATTCTTTACTACTTCACCACCGGTTTTATTAAAGGATTTGCCCTGGCCATGTTGCTTGGCGTCTTAGTTAGCATGTTCAGCGCGATTACGGTTACCAAAACCCTGCTCCGCGTTTTCGTTAAAAAATAGCAACATCAGTCTAATTCGTATATTCGTAACCATATGAAAAACATCATCGGTCACAGAAAAATATTTTTATCAATCTCGGGAACCTTGGTGGCCTTGAGTGTCGTCGCCATGCTTGTTTTCGGTTTTCGCTTCGGAATTGAGTTTAAGGGCGGAACCTTGTGGCAGTTGTCGTTTACTCAAAATGCCGCCACCAAAGACACTTTGGGAGCTTTTTTCAAGACCCAAATCAAAAAAGAAAACGTAACCGTAATCCCGCAACAAGAAGGCAAAACTTTCTTAATCCGAACGGAGGAGATTTCCGAAAAAGATCGACAGGAAGATCTAAAACTTCTGGTCAAAGAGTTTGGTCCGGTTCAAGAGCTTTCTTTTCAGGCCATCGGCGCCTCTATCGGCAAAGAGCTCGGGCAGAAGTCCATCACCGCCTTTTTGCTGGTTCTCTTTGCCATCTCAACCTACATCGCCTTTGCCTTCCGCAAGTCCTCGTACCCGGTCAAATCCTGGAAGTACGGCGCCATTACGCTTATCACTCTTTTTCATGACGCCATTATTCCCGTCGGTCTTTTTGCCGTCCTCGGCCACTACATCGGCATCGATATTGACGTCAACTTTATGGTGGCGGTCTTGGTCGTCATGGGCTTCTCGGTTCACGACACCATCGTCGTCTTTGATCGTGTTCGCGAAAATCTAAAAGCAGTAGACTCGCGTAAAAAAGATTTTAGTTTGCTAGTCAACGAAAGCGTCAACCAAACCTTAGCTCGCTCAATCAATACCTCGCTCACGCTCGTGCTCGTTTTGCTTGCCGTTCTGGCCTTTAGCTCTTCGGCGCTGACTTATTTCACTCTTACCATTCTAATCGGAACCATAATTGGCACCTACTCTTCTATTTTTATCGCCAGCCCCTTGTTAACTCTGTGGCGCGGCCAAGAAGAGAGGGTCTAAGTCAAAATGGCACGGCCTTGCCTTAAGGGCTTGACAGGGTATTGCGCTATAGATTACATTGTGGTAAAGTGATTTTAATTAAAAAATAAGGTCAAAAACGCGAATATGGAAAAAATAGTAAAAACTCTCCTTCAAGGACTCGACGCGCGCGCCAAAGACATCCTGACCGGTCGATTCGGTCTTGATGGCAACGCCAGCTTGACCCTCGCCGAACTTGGGGAAAAATATAACATTACCCGCGAACGAGTGCGGCAGATTGAGGCTTTTGCCCTTAATCAGTCCAGCAAAAAGATGGCCGAATCCGGCGCCTCGGCGCTGGCGGAAAAAGCCGCGCGATTTATTAAAGAAATGGGCGGGGTGGTTAACGATGGCGCGCTTGTCGCCGAATTGGTTAAAGCCACGCCGAAAGCGATGTCCGATGCCAAATCCGGCAACGCGGTTCGTTTTATCATGGAACTTTCCGGAAAAGTAATGGCGCATCGCGGCGATGACGATTATCATCCTTTTTGGTATTTGAACGAGGAATCAAAAAAGAAGGCCGAGAATTTTGTCGGTCAATTGGTTAAGGTCGTGCGCTCTTCCAAAGATGCCATGTTGCGTGGCGCGAGTTACGACGGTGTTTTCGCCGAGGCCGTTAAAGCCTCCAAAATCAGCGAACCGGTGGGCAAAATCTATATGGGTATCTCCCGCAAGTTTATGACCAGCCCCTTTGGCGATTTTGGTCTCGCGGAGTGGCCGGAAATCAACCCCAAGACCGCTCGGCAGTGGGCCTACATCGTAGTTAAAAAAGAAAGCAAACCGCTCCACTTCACCGATATTGTCGCTCACATCAACGCCTATCGCAAAAATAAAATCGCCAACGTCCAGACCGTGCATAATGAGCTGATTAAAGATTCGCGATTTGTCCTCGTCGGCCGTGGCATGTACGGCTTGCAGGAATTTGGCATTCTTCCCGGCACCGCCCGCGAAGTCATCGCCCACTTCATTAAAGAAAAAGGCCCCTTGCGCTCCGCCGATGTGGTCAAGTTCGTACTCCAAAAACGTTTCTTCAAAGAGGGAACGATTATGATCAATCTGCAGAATAAGAAGTATTTCAAGAACATCGGCAACGGAACCTACGACATCCGCGAAGTCTAATACTTTGGTTTGAGGTGTACTTAGAATCCCCTGAACAACTAAGTTGTTCACAACTTAATAGATCTCTGCGCTTGCAGAATAAGTATTTTCCCAACATACTCTAGAGCGTTATGATGCTCGATGAAATCCTTGGCGGAATCTGGCAGGCAGTCAGCCAAGCTTTTAGTGTAAGCTGGTGGATTATCATACCCATCATTGTGGGTAGCGTCTTCTGGGAGCGCCTTCGTTACTACATTCTCATCGAAGCTCTCAAGAAGATGAAATGGGTCACGCTTGAGATCCGTATTCCACAGGTTATCGAAAAAACCCCCAAAGCCATGGAGCAGGTCTTTGCTGCCCTCCACGCCAGCTACGTTTTTAATATCAAATGGTTTGAAAAGAACTTAAAAGGCAAAGTTCAGGAGTGGTATTCCATCGAAATGGTTGGTATTGCCGGTGGAATTTATTTTTATATCCGCACTTCGGAAAATCACCGCAGTCTAGTTGAGTCCGCCATCTACTCCCAATATCCCGACGCCGAAATTGCCGAAGTGGATGACTATCTAAGCAATCTGCCTGGAATTATTCCCAACAAAACTTATGATCTCTGGGGCACCGACCTAATCCTAGGTCGTGACGATGGTTATCCGATTCGCACCTATCCGGCTTTTGAAGAAAAAAAAGACGAGGCCCTGCTCGATCCGATGGCCGGCATCGCCGAGGTTATGTCTCGTCTCAAAGAAGGCGAGATGATTTTGTTACAATTTTTGATTCGCCCTACCGGCGATGACTGGAAGAAGCAAGCCGAAGAAACTCGCGACAAGCTTATCGGGCGCAAGAAACCCAAAAAAGCCAAAGCCACCGACGATGCCAAAGAACTCATCGGCAATTTTTTCAAAGGACCATTCGCCGAAATTGAATGGGGTAAAAAAGAAGACAAGCCTGCCAACGAAAACCTAATGGCCGGTAAAAGTCCCGGTGAAAAAGATATCATCGAAAATATTGAAAAAAAGATGGCTAAAATTGCCTTTGATGCCCGCATTCGTTTTATCTATATAGATCGCCGGGAAAGTTTCACTCGTGGCCACATTTCGGCGGTACTCGGCGCCTTTCGGCAATTTGACACGCGCGATATGAACTTTTTCCGCCCGGATTTGGACACGATGACCAAGGGCAAGTTTCCATTCAAGGATCAAAAAGCCGAAGCTAAAAAACGAAAAATTTTCAAAGCCTACCGCTATCGAATGATGGGCCGAAAAAATTCAGTGCTGAATGTTGAAGAGTTGGCCACGATCTTCCATTTTCCGGCCATCGCGGTCAAATCTCCCATGCTTCGCCGTCTAAGCTCGCGCAAAGGCGAACCCCCGGCCGGATTGCCCCTGGAATAAGCTATATCTTAAAATCATGGAATGGTATGATAAGTTCTGGCTAAACCGTCCGCGCTATGAAAGACATCAACGTTTTCGGCAAAGTTAATTTTCGCAACGAGACCAAAAGATTCGGCATCAAGGCCGATGACCGTCGTCGCCATATGTACATCATTGGCAAGACCGGCATGGGCAAAACGACCATTCTGGAGAATATGGTCTACAGCGATATTCAAGCCGGCCACGGCGTCGGCATCGTTGATCCCCACGGCGAGTTTGCCGAAAAAGTTCTGGATTTCGTGCCGGAACATCGCCTGAATGATGTTGTCTATTTCAATCCGTCCGATGTTGAGCATCCGATTGGTTTTAATCCGATTGAACAGGTCGGCAACGAATTTCGCCACTTGATCGCGTCAAGCATCATGGGTGTTTTCAAAAAAATCTGGCCCGATGTCTGGTCATCCCGAATGGAATATATTTTAAACAACGCCCTGCTCGCGCTGTTGGAATATCCGGGTTCCACGCTGCTTGGCATCATGCGTCTTTTAAACGACAAGGAATATCGCCGCCGAATTGTGGAGAACCTGCAAGATCCGGTCATCAAAAGTTTCTGGGTAAACGAGTTTTCCCGTTATTCGCAAAAATTTGAAACCGAAGCCACCGCCGCCATTCAAAACAAAATCGGCCAGTTTATCTCTAACCCTTTGATTCGCAACATCTTGGGACAAACCCAATCGGCGGTCAGCATGCGCAAGATTATGGACGAGAAAAAAATCCTCATCGTCAACTTGTCCAAGGGCAAGATGGGGGAGGATAATTCCGCCCTGCTCGGCTCCATGATTATTACCCGCCTGCAGTTGGCGGCCATGTCGCGCGTTGATATTCCCGAAAAAGATCGCAAGGACTTCTATCTATATGTGGACGAATTTCAAAACTTCGCCACCGACTCTTTTGCCAACATCTTGTCGGAAGCCAGAAAATACCGCCTTTGTCTGATTTTGGCTCATCAATATATCAGCCAGTTGACCCACGACGGCAACACCAAGGTCCGTGACGCGGTCTTCGGCAACGTCGGCACCATTGTTACCTTCCGCATCGGCGCCGAAGACGCCGAGTTTTTGGAAAAAGAATTTTTACCAGATTTTACCGCTAATGATTTGGTCAATCTGCCAAAATACAATACCTACATCAAACTTTTGATTGATGGCATGGCTTCCAAGCCATTTTCCGCCGAAATGTTACCGCCATTTCCAAGTTTGGAAAAAACTTTCAAGGCAACGATAATTCAAAACTCGCGGACTAAATACGGCACGCCCCGGCAAGTCGTAGAGAAGAACATCGCCGGCGAATGGATGGAAGATATGAATGCCATGGACGAAAGAATGAGTCGCCGACCCGAACAACCGCCCGAACGTACTTTTAATAATAATAGCCCGAGTCGTCCGCCAATGAACAATAGCGCTCCAAATAGCCGCCCGCCGATGCGCCAGCCTTCGCCTCCGCCGGCCAACCGGCCGATGCCAGCACCGCCCATGAACCGCCGGCCGGATAATCGTGAAATGCCGCCAGTTCCGCCGCTCGAAAAACGCGAGAAGAAAGAGGTAAACCTATCCGATCTGCGCAAGTCGATCGACGAAGCCCTTAAAAAGAACAATCAAGAAATCATTGAAGCCGAAAAAACCCGCGTAAGTTTTTTGGAAAACCCGGAATTGGAAGAGGAGGTCTAACGCAGGGCGCGGCCGAGTATCCGGAGGTCGCAACAAAGCAGGCGATTCTTAGAGCAAAGAACTACTTCGCCTTCTCTACGCGCTCCACGTAGGTTCCCAACTCGCTGTTTATTCTCACCACGTCGCCCTCGTTCACAAAGAGGGGAACCTGAACCACCGCGCCGGTTTCCACTGTCGCGCTTTTGGTTCCGCCTTGGGCGGTATTCCCGCGCTCGCCGGGCGGTGTAGATGTTACCTTAAGCTCCACCTTAATCGGCACATCAACGCCGATAATCTTCTCCCCAAACTTCACCATCAAAACCTCGCTGTTGGGTTTCATAAACTGCCCCTTGATTCCGACCAACTCCTCGCTTAAAGCAAAGCGTTTGGCGGGATTTTTCGGATCGCTAAACCAGTATTCCCCGCGATTAAGATAAATATATTTCGCCGGTTCTTTCTCAATCTCCGCCTCTCCAAAACTTTCGTTCTGGTGAAAATTGCGCTCCACTATCTTGCCGGAAATCAGATTCTTAATCTTGGTCTTAGTCACCGGCTTGCGCTGTTGCATCCGCAAAAAAGCGTATTCCAAAACCTCGTACGGCTCGCCCTCTAGCACGAATATAACCCCCTTTTTTAAATCGTTGTAATTGAGCATAAAGTCCCGAATTGATTAAAAAGCCACCAAACTGTAGCAAAAAATTAACTTATCCGCAAGTTATTTAATCAAACCCACCAAGTTGACATATCTAACCATATAGTGCTAGAATACGTGGGTTCCTTAAAAACCTAGCAAAAACAAGCTTTAATTCAGCCACACGAGGCAAGTCTCCCTTTCCTAAGTATTTTTCTATAAACGCGCCATTCAAGTCTAAATAAGTTGTATCGGGTGTTGATTTCCAGAAATCGTTTAGTAAAGGAAGACTTGCCTTGTGTTGAGGTAGTCGCTTATCCGAGCGTTTCGGATCAGTCCAATCTCAAGGAGGATGACGATGACGACACAGTCGATCACGTCCATCACGGATGGACAAAAGAAACAGTACCTGCGCTTTGTCGAGGACGCCGCCCTGCGTGCGCTCAAAGAGACGGCTCTCGACAAGGACGGCATCCAGAAGCTCATCGAGAACGGTGACGAGTTCCAAGCTCGCATCGTGACCGGTATCAAAGAGCTCTCGGTGTCCAACCAGTTCGCTGACGAGGAAGTGCAGTCGAGCTACACGTACCCCAAAGGCTACAAGGTCAAGGGGATCACCGAGCAGACCAACATCCTGCGTCAGCTCTTCCCGGGTATCGGCTTCGCCGATGAGAAGTTGGCCGACCAGCCGCTTCCCCCGAACGCCGAGGGATGGTTCGCCATTCCGAAGTGGGAGAAGTTCGCGCCGACGTACGGCGAAGCGGTCGAGAAGGTGCTCGCGATGATCGGGTCCAAGCGGAAGTTCTACAACTACCGTGACGGCCAGCTCGGAACGGAGTACCTGCGACAGCACGCCAAGACGGCGAAGATGTTCCAGAAGCTCGGCGACGAGCAGAAGGATCACGACATCCTCGTCGTCCCGGCTCAGTTCGGTCTCCGTCACAAGGGCCGTTCGGTGCGCCGGGCACGTGAGGTCTTCGCGGCCAACGAGTTCGGTCTCGGAGCCTTCGCAATCGGCATCATGTTGCTGACCCACCCCGAACGCGAGGTTCAGTGGGAACAGCTCCACGTCGACTGCGCTGGTGACGAGTTCTCTCCGGACGCCGATGGCGACTTCTCGCTCGCGCCGCTCTTCCGCTTCGGCGGCGGCAGGGTCCGGTTCGGCGCCCGCTGGTGCGGCAGCGCCGGCGGGGACTATGGTTCCGCTTCGGCCTTTGTCTCGCAGTAATCGACCCTTGTTAGCTTGAACTCTTGACTCTCTTGACTCTCTTGATTCCTTGAGTTCTTCCGTTCGTTTGAGCCCCAACTTAGTTGGGGCTCTTTTTATATGCGCAACATAAGCAAACTCCTGCCGTTTTAGGCTGGGGATGAATGAAGCGCATATAACCCCGAGCATAGTCGAGGGGTATTCCAAGGAGGCCACAGCCGTAAGGCTGTGGAGGTTCACACAATCTTGCCAATGCATTTTGAACGCTGACCGCCCAAAATTTAGAGCTCGGGATAATTTTGCATATTTTCCACGCCGTACTGTGCAAAAATACCCGATTTTATCCACTACAGTTTTTAACTGGACAAAGATGGACCTCTTAACAGGGAATACCCTGAAATATCAAGTTTATTTACTATAATTCTCGTTTATTTGATAATACTGCGCAGTTGGTATCCGACGCCTGGAACTACTTTCCGCATAAAGTCTTCGGCGGCATCTCCCCAGCCGAAAAATTATTAAACCATCAGCAAAGTCCCCCAAAATAACATCCTTATAAACTTGAGTTTATAAGTGCATGATATATAATGCGACTATGGCAAAATCAAAAACCGCTAAACAGATGGAGCGGCATTTGAAGGGCATGGCTAACCATTATCGGATTGAGATCTTGCTATATGTTGCAGATAACAATGGGGCAACGTTGGACGATATTATCACCGCGCTCGGCGCGAACGAGAAGACTCTTGGAGAACATACGCGGAGATTGTATGTGGCAGGGCTGGTTAATAAAAAATATCGCGGTAAATTTGTTGAACATGCGCTATCGCCATATGGCAAGACATTTGTGCGCTTTCTGCAATCATTCCAAAAGATATAACAACATCCTTAAAAACTGGAGTTTTTAAGGGTAATAAATATGATCAAAATAAAAAAGGTCTTCGTGGGGATGTCCGGCGGGGTGGACTCCTCGGTCGCCGCGGCCCTGCTTCAAAAACAAGGTTATCAAGTAACCGGCGTCCATTTGCGCTGTTACAACGTTGACGGGTGTGCCGAGCAAGATGCCGAAGACGCCCGCCGCGCCGCCGAAGCTCTCAAAATCCCATTTTATGTTCTGGATTTTGAAAAGGAATACAAGGCCAAGGTAGTGGAATACATGGTCGCCGGATACAAGAATGGCGAAACCCCAAATCCCGATGTGATGTGCAATCGGGAAATTAAGTTTGGACTTTTTTATCAAGCCGCCCGCGAACTCGGCGCCGACTTCATTGCTACTGGGCATTATGTGCGGCTGGCAAGTCGCAAGAGTAAAACTTCGCATCATTCGCATTCTAAAATTTCGCATCGGTTATTTACCGCTCTGGACAAAAACAAAGATCAATCCTACTTCCTTTGGATGCTCACGCAAGATCAGCTAGATCATTGTCTCTTTCCAATTGGGGATTATACCAAACCCGAAGTTCGTCGGTTCGCCAAAAAGTTCAAACTACCCAACGCCGAAAAAAAAGATTCCCAAGGCATCTGCTTCCTGGGTAAAGTTTCGCTGACGGATTTTTTAGCCAAATACATCAAACCAAAAAAAGGCGCGGTGCTCGACCCCGAAGGCAATATCATCGGTGAACATCGCGGCGCGGCTTTTTATACCATCGGCCAGCGCCACGGATTTAACCTCAGCCCTCAGCCCTCAAACCTCACTCCCAATTCTAGACCCCGCTACATATCAGCCAAAGATGTTATACAAAACACCATCACCGTCGCCGAAGGCGCCGACCACCCCGAACTTTCAAAAAAAGAAGTTATGCTAACCGACCTTCATTTTATTTCCCCGCCCGCGCCTTCTTCCACCTCTAAATTTCCCACCAGCCGCCTTTTACCCCCCGCCCCAAAACCCATTCCAGTCTTCGCCCGCCTCCGCTATCGCCAGCCCCTCGCGAAAGCCATGCTATATCTGAAAGTCGACAATGACAAATCACTAAACCAAAAAAAATCGCGTCATTCGCATTTTAAAATTTCGCATCGTTCATTTACCGCCACCCTCACCTTTGACCGCCCACAAAAGTTCGTCGCTCCGGGGCAATCGGCCGTCTTCTATTCCAAGTCTGGCGAAATGCTCGGCGGGGGAGTGATTAGCTAGATTATCGGGGGCTTTTTTTACCCTTTACCCTGAACCCTCAACCCTTATACTAAAACCATGCTCATCATCTTTACCGGCAACGGCAAGGGCAAAACCACCGCCGCGCTTGGCCAGGCGGCTCGCATGGTTGGCCGTGGCAAAAAAGCCTTAATGATTCAATTCATTAAAGGGCCGTGGAAGTCTGGCGAGGATAAGGTGATTATCCAAAAACCGGAAAACCAGCCCGGGTTTGAACTCCGCAAGCGAGGCCTCGGTTTTGTGGGAATTTTAGGCGACTCGCTCCCGATTGAGGAGCACCAAAAAGCCGCCGAATCCGCCCTGCGCGAAGCCGAAACCGAAATTCAAAAAAATACCTGGGACTTGATTATCTTAGACGAAATAAACAACGCCACCCATCTAAATCTCATAACAGCGGATGAAGTCTTGGGGGTTATCAAAAAACTCCCCAAAGAAAAATTCATAATTCTCACCGGCCGCGACGCCCCCGAGGCCTTTATAAAAGCCGCCGATCTGGTAACCGAAATGCGCGAAATCAAACACCCTTTCAATGACGGCGTTATGGCCAAAATCGCTCTGGAGTTTTAATAACGCGATCATCCGAGTCGGCAAAATTCCAATTCCCTCCACCCTAAACCCTCTACGCCATCCGTTCAAAAATTTTTATGCCGCTCCACGAAAGGGCTTTTTGGCTAATGATGGGTTTTGTAAGCGGTATCTACGCCGCGACTGCCAACCCCGCGAATCCATGGTCGGTCTTACCCTGGCTGATTTTAGGAGTCGTTATAGCGGAGTTTATTCTCTGGCGCTCAAAAGTTGTTTTGCGCTTCATGATTGCTATCGGAGTCGGCGCTGGGTTTCTATACGCGATAGGATATTCCATAGTTTTTAATCGCAATCCAAGCGCCGTTTTTGACATCCCTCGCAATCTTACCGGAATAGTTTTAGAGGTGCGCCAGAGTCCAAACTCACAACGCATTCTCTTTCAAACCAAAGCCTCGCCAAGCGAACGCCTGGAAATTCTCGCCCGAAAGAGTCCGCCCCTGCGCTACGGCGACGAAATTTTAATTGAGGGAAAGGCGAATCCAATATCCGAAGAAAAAATAATCTACGCCGCCCGCCACAAATTAAGCGGTACCATAAACTTTCCCAAAATAACCATTCAAAGCCACGGGGGCGGCAATGCCATTAAGCGAGGATTGGATGAACTGCAGACCGTGGTCAAAAACACTCTCGGCAAGATTTTACCGACCAAAGAATCGTCTTTCATCGCCGGATTGCTTTTAGGCGACACCGGAGGTTTTTCACAAAACTTCCGCGACGCGATCCGCAAGGCTGGTGTCAGTCACATCGTCGCCTTGTCGGGCTACAACATCACCATCATCATCCAGTCAGTCGCCGTGGCATTGCTTGGTCTTGTCTCCCGCCGCGGCGTCTTTGTTTTGACCATTCTAGTTGCGCTGGGTTTTGTGATTATGACCGGCGCCGATGCCTCCATTATTCGCGCCGCGATTATGGCGCTCGTGGTTGGACTCGCCGCGCACGCGGAAAAGATTTACAGTCCGCGCAACACCATCGCTCTAACCTGTTGCGTGATGCTGTTAGCTAATCCTTATCTCCTGCTTGGCGATCTCGGCTTCCAGCTTTCATTTCTGTCGCTAATCGGCATTTTTTATCTCGCTCCGGCTTTGCGTAAAATCTTTTACCTGGGTCCAAATCCCGGAGTTTGGCATTGGCGAGAGAATGCGATTAATACCATTGCCGCGCAAGCGGTGGTCTTTCCGGTTTTGGCCGCGAGTTTCAAAACCGTTTCACTCATCTCTATTCTGGCCAACGTCATCATCTTGCCCTTGATACCCATAACCATGCTCCTTGCCGTAGTCACGCTGGCTGTTTATTCCCTAAGCGCCATTTTGGGCGGGCTGGCCGGTGAATTTTTGAGCATTATCACTCGCGCCGAAATCAATATCATTGAGTTCTTGAGCGCTCATCAGGGAGCGATCAGGGTCAACTCTATAGGCGGAGTCGCCACGGTCTTTTATTTCACGGCGCTGTTAATAATAGTTTTCTACGGTCAAAAAAAGACAACCGGCTATGAACGAAGATAAAATTTCCACCAAAAAAGCTTGGCTTGTGGTTCTCGCGTTGTGGGCGATTGCCGCCTGGTTTATTTTGAAAACCGGAATCTTGAATAAGAAACAGGCGACCGAACTGTTCTTCCTCAACGTCGGCCAGGGCGACAGCGAGCTCATCGTTGCCCGCGATTATGGTGGTCGGCCGACGACGATTCTAATTGACGGCGGTCGCAACGCCATAGTCACCGGCGAATTGGATCGCGTACTCCCTCCGGATCACCGCCTTATAGATCTAATGATTATGACCCACCCCCAGTTGGATCACTTCGCCGGATTGATTGCGGTTATTCAGACCTTGCCGGTTCGGGTTTTTTTAGGGACTGGCCGCAAGGGAGAAATAGAATCTTATAATGAGCTAAGAGAGGCGCTGATTGCAAAAAAAATTCCTTATGTGGTTGTCGGCGAAGGCGACAAGATAACTTATGGCCGGTCGCGTCTGGACATTCTCTCGCCCTCTCCGCAAGAACTTCGCGACCCCGAACTCAACAACACCTGCGTCGTCTTCCGCTTTTCTGACGCATCAATCTCGGCAGTTTACACCGGAGATATAGGATTTATGGTGGAAAACCGCCTCGCAAAAAAATATGATCTCGCCTCCGACGTGCTAAAAGTCGGTCATCATGGCTCAAAGTTTTCTTCCGGCAGCGCTTTTGTTAAAGCGACAAACCCCAAGGCCGCCGTCATTGAAGTTGGTCAAAATACCTATGGCCATCCAACCAAATCGGCTCTTGATAGATTGGAAAGAAACGGGGCTCAAATTTTTCGCACCGACCGCGATGGAGCGCTTAAAATAACTAAAGAAAAAAATATATTAACAGTTATAAAATTATAAAAAACATCTGTGGATAGCCGAGCTTGATTAAACCTGCCCTGTTTGGAATACTAAAACCAGCACACCGTCGGGCCGCTGCGGGCAAAGCGCGGCTTCGATGAGGGTGGGGGGCGCTCTCCACAACTACTTCTTCGGCACACCCCACTCGGCCCGGGTTTTTCGCTAACGCGACAACCCGGGTTTTTTTATCCAGATTTTCACCGCTACTAGCTCTTAAAAAAAATCCCCGCGACTTTGGATAAGCCACGGGGAAATGGTGTCGGCGAGCCTGACCCGCTTAGATCTGGAGCCACCAACACCTCATTAGAGCCCGTCGATACACACTCGAAGCGACCGCGCTTCAACGCGATCCAAAAGCCGTTCCGTTGCCGGCTCGGAATATACAGTCCCGAGCCGACTGCCGGTGCGAGACGGCACTTCGAAGTTTGCGCGTCTATCGACACACCCCAAATCAAAAAAATAATTCGGAAAGAACTGGAAAAGCCACAGCTGGCTTTCTTTTGCAAAGCTAGCACATCCTAAAACCGGATGCAATATTTTTATATGCGCAAGATAATCCTAGAAGTTATTTTTTAACCCGGGGCGAACTTCCGCTCGAAAAAAAATCAATCAAACTGACCTCCAAAGGAATTCCGGCAAATGGGCTGTAGCGCATCTCGCTATGGGCGCGAATCAGCGAGCGAATCAGAGAAATGTGGCGTTCGGGGCGGATTTTGGCGGCGTGCGTCTTGATCGTCGCTATGGCATCCTCGCCAAATTCGTCGCGGAAGAGATCTAAAAGCGAAGCGTCGGCGGCCACGCTCAATACTCGCCGCAGGTAATGAATAAGCTCCTTGTTTAGATCAACAACATTAAATCCGGAATCTTCAAAGTTCCGCAAATAATGAGAGACACCGGTAACATTTTCACTCAAAATAAGATCCGCCAGCTCGCTAACCCGCGCCAAGCCAACCGTTCCGATAAGTCGCTCAACGGTTATCGCCTCAACCTTGTCCTCGAGCGAAGTCAGCTGATCAAGCAAGGACTCCGAATCCCGCAAACTTCCTTCTCCGGCTCGGGCGATTAGCATGAGCGCCTCCCGAGAAACCTTGAATTTTTCGGCACTCACTATCGTCGCCAACTTTCTAACAACCGTCGCCATTGGAATTTTCTTAAAATGGAAGCGCTGCGTTCGCGAAATAATTGTCGCCGGAACTTTTTCATATTCGGTCGTAGCGAGGACAAACAAGGCGTGCGCCGGCGGTTCTTCCAGAGTTTTAAGCAAGGCGTTAAAGGCGTCTTTGGTCAGCTGGTGAACTTCGTCAATAATAAAAACTTTCTTTGCCCCCGAGACCGGAGCGAAGGCCACGCTTTCTTTTAAATTGCGGATCTCATCAATGCCGCGATTGGAAGCGGCGTCAATTTCCACGACATCTAAAGATCTTCCGGTATCGATAACCACGCACTGTCCGCAAACATTGCACGGTTCACCCTCGGCGCGGAAGCTTGGTTTTTGTCTTCTGGTTTCGCAGTTGGCAATCTTGGCCAAAATCCGGGCGGCGGTGGTCTTGCCGCTCCCGCGCGAACCATAAAACAAATAGGCGTGCGCCAGACTGTCGCGAGAAGCCGCGGCGCGAAGCACGGTCACCACATCATCCTGCCCCAAAAGGTCGCGAAGCGTCTTGGGGCGATATTTACGGTACAAGGCCAAAGACGACATATTAGTATTGTACTTGCTGGCAGCGGAAAACAAAAGCAGCGCCGGTTGAAAAAAATCACCCTCTCAAAACTTACACCAAGATATTCGCGCGGATTTAATAAATATTCTAAACTATATCTAGAACCTTAAAACTTTCCGCTTCGACCAGAAAGGAGAGTTCATGTACTCGCCGTCGCTGTATCAGAGATGCTGGCAGGAGTTTTACGAAACGATCTTCAACGTTGCGCCGGAAAAAATTCCCGAATTACCCGCGGCGCCGGACGCCGAGCTGGTTCTGCCCCTGATCTCGCTCAAGGACGTCACCCTCAAGGCCATCGCCAAAAAGGTAATGGGTATGAGCGGTGAAAGAGTTAAATTGGAGTCTCCGACCGACGGTTGGTTCTTACCGCAGATGCAAAGGCCGATCGGCAACTACATCGTCTTTGTCCGCGATCACGTATCACCCGATCTTAAATTTGAAAATCAGTCCCTAAACTGGGTCAAGCGGCAAAAAATATCGGCTATGACTCTCAAGGAACGACTGCTGTTTGAGTTATTTCAGCGGTTTATGAACAAGCCGCCGCTCGACAACGGCACCTGGACTCTTTGCAATGAAACACCGAATAGCGAAGGTAGGATTCCGGCTGTCGGTCGGCAAAACGGCATTCTGGAAATTCAGTATGTCGGGTTAGACTTCTACAGCCATATTCATCGCGTTCGCGAAGTGATTCTAAGAACCGGCAAGCAACCCTCACCTAAGTGAGGGTTTTATATTTTTCGCTTCTCATCATTTGAAAAGTAAGGTAAAATTCGCAACATAAGCAGAGGGTGTTTATTCAAAGTTCATGCGAAAGTTTTTTTTTGGCGCGGGGGCGATACTCGTCGCGGGAAGCAGCGTATTTTTTTTCTCCCCAAAATTTACCCGGGTTATTGAGATTCTAGAAAATAAGCCCCATGCCTTGCTTGGTGAAATTCAAGAAACCATCGTCGCCAAACCCCCCGCGATTGTTGATATTGAATCCCAGCCAAAACTCCTAAATCCGCCAACCGTTATCAAGGCCATTTACGCGACCAACTGGTCAGCCGGCAACGAAAAAAGTCTCGCAAAACTAATTAATCTAATCAAAGAAACCGAGCTCAATGCCATCGTTATTGATATCAAAGATTACACCGGCATCGTGGGCTATAAAACTGGTCTGGATCTGGTTAAAAAATATTCCGCCGAAGAAGCCCGGATACCATTTATCAACCGCCTCCTAAAACGCCTGCACGATGAGAATATTTATGTAATCGGACGCATCGCCGTATTTGAAGATCAGGCCTTAGCCCGCGCCCGTCCCGAGTTCGCGCTCAAGAGCCAGGCGACCCGCGAAGTCTGGCGCACTCGCAACGGCCTTATGTGGCTCGACGCTTCTTCTCCGGAGGTCTGGAATTACAATCTAACCATAGCCCACGACGCGCTTGATCGGGGATTCGACGAAATTAATTTTGACTATATCCGCTTTCCTTCGGATGGCAATTTGGAAGACATCAGCTATCCTTTTTGGGACAAAAAAGTTTCCCGCCGCGAAGTCATTAAAAATTTCTTCGCCCATGTCCGCGAAAAACTCCCCGATGCCATTCTTTCGGCTGATCTCTTTGGCTTGGTTACAGTCAACTCCGACGACCTCGGCATCGGCCAATATCTGGAATACGCTCTGCCTTATTTTGATTACATCGCGCCGATGACTTATCCGTCTCACTACAACAAGGGTTTTCTGGGCTATGATGAGCCCTCAAAATATCCCTACGAAGTGGTCAAATCTTCCATTCAAAGCGCCGTTGATCGACAGCGAAAATTCGCCGAGAAAAATCCGGGAAATTTTAGTCGAGTGGCAAAAATTCGTCCCTGGATTCAGGATTTTAGCCTCGCGGTTCATTACGGCTCCGATATGGTTCAGGCGCAATTGCGCGGCGTAACCGATGTCTTTACCTCCTGTATTCCCGGCGGCAATCCGGCCGGCGAGTCGCCTCCAAGTTCGGCCTGCGCTTCACAGCTCTCCGGTGATTACAGCGGCTGGATGCTGTGGAGTCCATCCAATGTTTACACTCGTGAAGCGATTACGTCGGAGGCTCAATAATTAAAACCATGCCGGCGACTGCCTACGAATTAAAAATGGATCGGTTTACCGGTCCGCTGGAAAAATTGCTTGCCCTCGTTGAAGAGCGCGAACTGCCGATTAACGACATCAGTCTCGCGGCGGTCACCGGAGATTTTTTGGATTATCTCAAAAAACTTGAAGGCGGGGTAGAAACGGTTTTTTTGTCGGATTTCTTGGTTATCGCGGCCAAGTTGGTGCTGATAAAATCCAAAACTCTTTTGCCTTCCATTGAGTTGACTGCCGAAGAAGAGGGTGAGATCAAAGATCTCGAATCGCGGCTTGCGATTTATCGGGAATTCAAAGCGGCCGGCGCGCTTCTAAAGAACAATTGGCATCCCTTGCCGGCAATGTATCGCCGCCCGCTCCTAACCTCATTCCGCGAGGGCATGCTTTTTTATCCGCCCGAAGGAGTGACTGCCGTCACGCTTCTTATCTCCCTACTGGCCGCCGTGAAGCGTTTTGAGGAGATTATTCCGGAAAAGGCGACTGTCAAAAAAATATTGGTGACAGTGGAGGAGAAGGTCCAAGAATTATTAAGTCGTTTCGCGGAGCGAATTGCCCACAGTTTCGCCAGCGTCGCCAAAGATAAATCACGCGATGAAGTGATTGCCTTATTCCTCGCGATTTTGCACCTGCTCAAAGAAAAAAAGATTGAAGTGGAACAAGGCGAGCATTTCAGTGATATACTGGTCAAAAAAAACGCAACCTAAATTATGGAAACCAATACCGATTCCAATCACGGTTTGCTAAGCAGGCTTGAAGCGGTCTTATTTACCCACGGCGAGCCAATCCGGATAAAAAAAATCGCAGGCCTGCTTAATATTGACGAGGCAACACTGCTTACCGCCGTCTCCGACCTCTCCGCCGCCCTTAAAGCAAGCGAGCGGGGACTTGCGCTTGTGGTCTACGGCGACGAAGTTGAATTGGTCACCAAGCCGGAACATCGCGATCTTGTCCAAACGCTTATCAAAAATGAATTTGAGGAAGAACTATCGCCGGCTACCCAGGAAACTTTGGCAATTATTGCCTACACCGGCCCGGTCTCTCGCAGCGAAATTGACTACGTTCGCGGAGTAAACTCAAGCTTTACGGTGCGCAACCTCTTGCTTCGCGGCTTGATTGAGCGGAGCGCGAAGGGCGACGACTCGCGTTCGCCCGTCTACGAAATCAGCCTGTCTTTTTTGGAACACGTCGGCTTAACCGCTTCCAATCAATTGCCGGATTACGAAAAATATCGAGCGTTGATTAAAACCTTTCGCGCCGCTCCGCAATCCTAAAGATCAAGCATGATCAATCCTCGTCTAGAAAGCTTATTTTTCGCCGTTATCGTCTTATTCTCGGTTTCGGTCTCCCGAAATCTCACCGAACCGCCTTTAAAACTAGCGGACAGTATTCAAACCACTAGTCTCGCGGTGAGCGCAAGCGCCATTTCTTTGGGAGCGTCCCAAGTTGAACCGATTAATCACTCGCGGGGCCCGAATTCAACCCAATCACCAATCAACAAAAATCAAAAGAAACAGGCAACCGAACCAACTCTCAAGGCGACGGAATATCTGGCTAAAACACTTGACGGCGATTCCAAAATTCTTCTTGAACGGCGTCGCGGCGGACGATGGCCGATAGCTTCCATTACCAAATTGATGACTGCCGTTGTGGCGCGCGAGAAAATTCCCGCGGAGACTATCGTTGGCATCAGCGCCGCCGCGGCCTCCACCGAAGGACAGGCCGGTGGAATAATGAGCGGAGAAGAGTTCACTCGCGACGATCTGATAAAAGCCATGCTCATGGTCTCAAGCAACGACGCCGCCGAAGCTCTGGCGGAATATTATGGGCGCGAAGCCTATATTCAAGCCATGCAGGCTAAGGCCAAAGAACTTAAAATGAGCGACACCACCTTTGGCGATCCAACCGGCCTCTCTTATCTCAACCAATCAACGCCCGAAGATCTGGAAAAATTGGCGCTTTATATTCTGGCAATTCATCCCCAGATTTTCACCACCAGCACCGAACTCCAAAGCGATATCTTGGATCTAAAGTCCGGGAGCAAGCGTCATTTGGTAAACATCAATTCTCTAAGCAGTCAGTCTGCTTTTTTGGGTGGCAAGACCGGGTTTACCGCCGAGGCCGCCGGCAACTTGTTGTCGCTATTTCGTTTTGGAAATGATAGACTTCTCATCATTGTTTTTGGATCCGATGATCGCGTAGGGGACACCCTAAAAATCTATGATTATCTTACAAGCCGTTAAAATATTAAGTCTTTCCATGCTGGCGTTTGCCGTGGCTTTCGCGCTAACTCCTTTTGTGATGAAGATTTTAACCCGCCTAAACTCGGGCAAACACATCAAACGCAACGATGAAACCCCGATCTATAATCAGCTTCACCGGCACAAGGAGGGCACGCCTAACATGGCCGGCATTATTATTTGGGGAACGGTGTTGGGAATCGCTTTTTTGATCTTGGTCCTGGCCAATATTTTTGACGGAGTTTTTGGTTATCTTAATTTTGTTAATCGCGCCGAAACTTTTTTACCGCTCGCCGCCATGTTGTTGGCCGCGCTTTTTGGCTTTTTGGACGATATGCTGGGCGTTTGGCGCGTTGGTCCGAACGGGGGAGGGCTCAAAATGCGGCACAAGATTTTAGTCTACCTGGTTCTGGGAATTATCGGCGCCTGGTGGTTCTATTTTCGCTTGGGCTTTGACGCGCTGATGATTCCGTTCTACGGATTCGTGCCCCTCGGTTGGATTTATCTGCCGTTTTTTATTTTTATTATCGTTGCCAGCGCTTTTTCGGCCAACGAAGCCGACGGCTTAGACGGGCTTGCCGGCGGCGTCATGCTCTTCGCCTTTATCGGGCTGACCGTCGTCGCCTTCATACTCGGCCGGTATCATCTGGCGACTTTCGGCGGCGTAACCATCGGAGCCCTGCTCGCTTTTTTATGGTTCAATATTTATCCGGCAAAATTTTTTATGGGCGACACCGGCTCCATGGCCCTGGGCGTTACCATGGGAGTCATCGCCCTCTTAACCAACACCGCCTTGCTCTTGCCCTTCTTCGCGCCGATCCTCGTCATTGAATCCGGATCAGTCATCCTTCAGCTGATTAGCAAAAAAACCCGCGGAAAAAAAGTTTTTCTTTCGGCTCCGATCCACAATCACTTTTTGGCGCTCGGCTGGCCCGAAGCCAGAGTCACTATGCGCTTCTGGATTATCTCCGCCATCTCCGTGCTGTTTGGCCTGGTCATCTTCTTCTTAAATCGCTACCTCTAGCCCGCTATCCACAAGTCAAAAAAAATCAATTCCGTAAAGTGCTATACTAAAAACACTAGATATGCCGCCAAAAAGTCTGATGACGCCAAAGCAAGTCCGGTGGATAATATCCGCGATTGTTTTTATTGTTGCTCTCGCGGTCAGCTTCTCGCTAACCAAAGAAAAAACCGCGCCGCCAAAATCAAACCTTCTGAATCTTAACGATGTTGACGTGGAGATTCCGTTTATCTCCGGTCAAGTTACCACGGTTGGCGACAACTTATTCACCATGGAAGTCGGTTCTCTGTTGGGAATTACGCTTACGCCAAATGATCCTCGCCGTCTCCGCACTATCGCGGTGACCAACGACACCCTGATTGTTCGCGAGTTGCGAAAAAATAACAGCGACTATGCTTTGCAAATTAAGCAATATAACGAAAAACGCGCCCAAGGATTAAGCGCCATGCCGCCAATTCCGTATCAAGAAGTTGTCCTGCGCCCCAAAGATATTGCCGTCGGTCAAACGGTAACCATCACCGGAACCGAGTTTGGCAACCTCAAAGACCGTCTAACGATTACGGCGGCAAAGGTCATTATCAACAATTAAAAAAAAATATGAAAAAAGATTTTACATTATACATAGCGCTTACGGCTCTAATCTTATCCAGTATTCAGGTCGTGCGCGGTGGTTGGTCGGATCCGACTCAAACCGCCCCCGGCGGCAATGTTGCCGCCCCTATGACCGCCTCGCCGGCTTTTCAATACAAGCCGGGCAAAATTGCCGCTCAAGATGTTTGGAGCGATCAAGCCAGCGCCTGGTTGGCCGATTTTCACCAGGTTAAGTATCTCAACACCGATTCCACGACCTGGCCAAACGGGTATCACGTTTTAGGCCTCACCAGTCTTTCGGCTGCCACACCCTGGACGGTCATCAATGTTTCCGATACCAGCACTTATTCATTGGTTCAACCGGGAAAAACCGCCAAGGCCTTGATCGTCCGAGTTTATTGCGGTCAGGCCGAGGTCTTTGTCACCAAGGAAGTCTCTCCAGCGCCCATAACTAACAACTCCTTTGGAACACCTAATAACGATGGGCGCAAAGTCTGTTCCGCCTTCAACAATCAGCGCGATACCAATGATGCCGTGGTTCCGGTCGAGGTCGTTTCCCAGGGCGCCATTAACACTTATCAATTCAAGTACAAGATCTTTCCGACCAACGCGCCAGGATTAGGAGTAGATATGTACGTCATCGGCGCCTACTACTAAAAACTTCTCCCGATCAAGTAAAAAAATAGATTCCACCTTCGGAATCTATTTTTTTTACGAAGCACGGGCATTAAAAATGCTATAATACACAAGTCTCAAGAAAACCAATCATTATGATCTTGGTAAAGGGCGGAACAATCATCGATGGAGCCGGTGGAGCGGAATACCGCGCTAATCTGGTCATTAAAGGAGACTACGTCGCCTCCATCGGAGAGCTGACGGAAAAAAAACTCAACTGCGAAAGAATAATTGACGCCAGCGGATGTCTCGTCATACCCGGATTTATTGATGTTCATAATACATCCGATCATCATCTGACCATCTTTACCAATCCAAACCAAGGCGACGCCTTGCTTCAGGGAATCACAACTATTATTGGCGGGCATTGCGGCGCCTCATTGGCGCCTCTGCTTTATGGCTCGCTGGAATCCATTCGCAAATATGCCGATATTAATAGTATTAATGTTAATTGGCATAGCGTCGGCGAATTTTACGCCCTACTCGCCAAGCAGAAGCTTGGCGTCAACTTTGGAACATTTGCCGGACACACCACAATCCGTCGCGCCCTAATTGGTAACGGCAGTCGGGATCTGACCATGGGTGAGCTTCAAGTTTTTTCTCAAGTACTTCAAGATTCCATGAAGGATGGCGCAATCGGTCTCTCTACCGGTCTGGGCTACGCCCATGCCAATCAAACGCCCTACGGCGAAATTAAAAATTTGGTGGCCAAAATTGCGGAAACTAAAGGGGTTTATGCTACCCATCTTCGCGATGAAAGAGAAAATATCATTTCGGCGGTTAAAGAAGCGGTTCGAATCGCGGAAGAAACCGGAGCAGAAGTGATTATCAGCCACCTCAAGCCGATCGAAACCGGGCTTGGCGAATATTCAACCGCGCTGGAGGCGATTTTAAAAAGTCCGGCCTCGTCAAAAATCCACTTCACCAGCTACCCCTACGACGTGAGTTTGCATCCGATTTACACCCTCTTGCCGGCTTGGGCTAAAACAGGAACCTTAGAGACTATGATTGATCACCTAAAAAATCCGCACCACCAAGAAAGAATTATTCGCGAACTGGAGTCCCGCAACATCGCTGGATTAAATATCACCGTTATGTCATCCCCGGGGTACGAGCATTTTGCGGGGAAGACCCTCGCCGCTATCGCCGAAAACCGCGGCATCAGTCACGAAGAGGCCTTGCTGGAGTTGATGAGCGCGACTCGTCTGCGGGCCCTGGTTTCGCTTAAAGATATTAATCTCGACTGGATTATTCAGGGATTTCGCCTCAAAAATAATTTGGTCGCGAGCATCGCGCCGAGTTTTCCGGAGAATTATTCCGGCGTCAAACACCCGCGCTCGCAAAACACCTTTCCCAGATTTTTGGCTATGATGCAGGCGACTAAAATGATTTCCCGCGGTGAGGCGGTCCGTAAAATAACCGGCGACCCGGCCAAAAAACTAAATTTCAAGAAGCGGGGACTAATCAAAGAGGGCTATTTTGCCGATCTTGTCGTAATGCAAAATGAAAAAGTGCGCGACGTTTTGGTTAACGGCAGTCCGGCGGTGCTCGACGGGGCGTTAACCGGAACCCGTGTCGGAGCGATTATCCGATCAGAAGCATGATTATCCGCGCCGAAGCCAAAAAACCACAGTATCTAATCACGGCCTGCGTGATGATTTTGCTTGTTTTTGGTTTAGCCATGCTCTCGAGCGCTTCCTCCAATCTCGGCGAAAGCAAATTTGGCGACACTTATTATTACTTAAAACATCAAGCGCTCTACGGTGGACTGATTGGCCTCATCGGCTTTTATTTGATGAGCAAAATACCCTACAAAAAATATCTCAACCTCTCCCTGCCCCTGCTCATCATTTCCATCGTCCTTTTGGTTCTGATCTTTACCCCCTGGGGAGTGAGCGCCAAAGGCGCGACGCGATGGCTTTCTTTATTCGGAATTCCCTTTCAACCTTCGGAAACTTTAAAAATAACCTACATTATGTACTTGGCCGCCTGGCTGGCCCAGCGAAGCGAGCGGCGTAAAGATTTTTGGAAAGGCTTCGTGCCTTTTTTATGCGTATCGGCGCTCGTGGCTGGCCTCCTGCTTGCCCAGCACTCAACCAGCATCGTCGTGATTTTAATCGCCAGCGGTCTCATAGTCTATTTTGTAAGCGGCGCCAAGCTTCGTTATATTTTCGGCACGGTGGCGCTCGGCCTTGCGGTATTGACGCTCGTAACCTATGTCACGCCCTATCGCTTTGAAAGAATCAAAAATTTTCTTAACCCTCAAGACAACGCGCTCGCCGGCGGTTATCACTTAAGCCAGGCTTTAATCGCCATCGGCTCCGGTTCAATCAAAGGTGTCGGCTATGGACAATCAACTACCAAGATTAGCACCCTGCCCGAGCCGATCGGAGATTCAATTTTCGCGGTCATCGCCGAAGAAACCGGCTTCATTGGCAGTATGGCGCTCTTGGCTGTTTTTGGAGTTTTAATTGGCAAGATTTTTATTGTTGCCTGGAAAAAAAGAGATAAATTCGGACAATTAATGCTTGTCGGTTTCGGCTCCGTCATTGCCATTCAAACTTTGGTTAACATCGGAGCCATCTCTGGCATCTTGCCTCTTACCGGCACGCCTCTGCCCTTTATCAGTTATGGCAGTACCGCGCTCATTGTTTTTCTCGCGATGAGCGGATTAGTGGTTAATATTGTAAAATCAAACTAAAACAAATAATGAATAAAATCAGAATCGGCCTGCTGGGCGGGGGAACGGGGGGGCACATTTATCCCTTAATCGCGGTCGCCGAAAAATTACGCCGCTGGGAATCTTCTTTGGGAAGCGAGATCACGATTCGTTATTTCGGCGACGCCGGAGACTACCGCGGCGAGCTGGAGCAGGCCGGCATCCAATTTTCCGGCATCGTGTCCAGCAAATGGCGCCGGTATTTTTCGCTAAAGAATTTTTTGGATATCGCCAAAGCCGCCTTTGGATTTTTGCAGGCGCTTTGGAAAATCTATTGGTTTATGCCGGATGTCGTTTTTATGAAAGGCGGGCCGGGATCGCTCGTTATCGCCTATGTCTGTCGCTTTTATGCTATTCCGCTCATAGTTCACGAATCCGATACCGTTCCGGGATTAAGTAATCGGCTGGCCGGAAAATTCGCCAAAATAGTTGAGATTGCTTTTAAAGAAGCCGCCGCTTTTTTTCCGTCCGGCAAAAGCAGATTAGTCGGTATTCCCATCCGCGAGGCGATTTTTTTGGGCGAAACCACTCGGGCGCGAAGCATGCTCGGGTTAACCGAAGACGGCCTGCCGGTACTCTTGATGATGGGCGGCTCCCAGGGCGCCGAAAAAATCAACGCTTTTATTTTGGACAACTTGGAGATCCTATTGGATCGTTTTCGGATTATTCACCAAGTCGGTCGCAATAACTATGATTCCTATATGAGTGAGTATTCTTTTGCCGCCAAAAATATCAGTGAAGAAAAGAAAAAAAATTATCGCCCCTCGGCATTTTTGGGCAAAGAACTTCCGGAAGCTATGGCGGCGGCGGATCTTATCGTCTCCCGCGCCGGCGGGACGACCATTTTTGAAATCGCGGCGCGAGCCAAGCCCTCGGTTCTCATTCCGCTGGCCCTCGCCGCCCACGATCACCAGCGAGAAAACGCCTACGCTTACGCCAAACCCGGCGCCTGCTTGGTGATTGAAGAGGAAAATTTGCTAGTCGGTCTCTTTATCAGCGAGTTGGAACAGCTTCTTCATAATCCAAGCAAGCTAAAATCCATGTCTGAAGCCGCTAAAAATTTTTATCTCCCCGGCGCGGCGGAAAGTATCGCCGAAGATCTGGTTAAAATAGCCGGCGCGGTTCCGTCGGGCATTCGGCCGCCGGCTGGAAATCAATAGGCCAAAAGGGTAGACTGTCCTTATGGCCCGAAAGGAAAAAGGAAAGGTTCGGGTACGGATTGCCCCGTCTCCGACGGGGTATTTGCACCTCGGAACCGGAAGAACCGCTCTCTTTAACTGGCTTTATGCCAAACATCATGAGAGTGAGTTTATCTTGCGCATAGAAGACACCGACCGGGAACGATCCGAAAAAAAATATGAAGACGATATTTTTTCCGGCCTGGCCTGGCTTGGTTTGGATTATGACGAGGGTCCGCTGCCGGATGGCGGCGACAAGGGTCCGCACGCTCCCTATCGCCAGTCGCAGAGGACATCGCTCTATCGCCAGCATCTTGAATCCATGCTTTTGGCCGGATCCGCCTATTATTGCTTTTGTAAAAAAGACGAGCTGGACACCGAACGGCAATCCCTGGAAGCCCAAGGACTCGCGCCGGTCTACAGCGGTCGTTGCCGGTCGCTGTCTCAAGCCGAAGCCGTTACTCGGCTGGCAAATGGCGAGTCGGCGGTTATTCGCTGTAAAGTACCCAATCAGAAATTAGTTTTTGAAGACTTGATTCGGGGCAAAATCGAATTTGACCTTAAACTCATCGGCGACATCGTCATCGCTAAAAACTTAGAAAACCCGCTTTATAATTTTGCGGTGGTTGTTGATGATGCCTCGATGCTGATTACTCACGTCATTCGTGGCGAAGATCACATTGCCAATACGCCCAAACAGATCGTCATTCAACAGGCGCTTGGCCTGCCTAAAGTTCACTACGCCCATCTGCCGCTGATTTTAGATCCCGACCGAAGCAAGATGTCTAAAAGATATTCCGCCGTTGCCGTTTCTAGTTACCGCAAAGAAGGTTATCTGCCGGAGGCGATTATGAATTTTATGGCCCTTCTTGGCTGGCACCCGGAGGGGGATAAGGAGCTTATGCCGCTCAACGAACTGATTGCTGAATTTGATCTTGGGCGTATTCAAAAAGCGGGCGCCGTATTCAACGCGGAGAAGTTAGACTGGATGAACGGGCAATATCTGCGCAAATTGTCCGACCGCGAGATTCTACAAAAAATAAAAACCATCTCCGACCAAAGCGAAAAAAAGAATAAGCTAACCGAAGCCCAGGAGTTAAAAATCGTTAACCTTCTCAAAAGTCGGTTAAAAAAGTTATCGGAGTTCAGTGAACTAACCGGATTTTTTTATGAATTGCCAAGCTACAACTCCGAACTTTTACTCTGGAAAGAAATGAGTTCCAAAGAAACTCGCGATGTTTTGCGAATCATAATTTCTTCCGTAGAAAAAATGGATCAGGAGATCAACAAAAGCTCGGCGGAACAAGCACTCGCTCCCATCGTTGCCCAATGGGGGAGAGGCGAGGTCCTGTGGCCCCTGCGAGCGGCGCTTTCGGGCGAAAAATCATCCCCCGGCCCCTATGAAATCATGGAAGTTCTCGGTAAGACTGAAACGCTTAATCGCCTCCAAAAAGCAGTAGAAAAAATTACCAGTTAGCTCTAATTTTTCTTCGTCAATGAAGTCCATTTTTATATCTCCCAAAAAAATCCTTCTCATCGCTAGTTTGGCGATTATCTTCTATTCGCCAAATACTTTTGCGGCGGCTCCGGAGGAACTGCAAAAAGCGATTGAAGAGAAATCAAAAACACTGGAAACTATCAATCAGCAAATCCAGCTCACGCAGGATAATCTGCGCGCGGCCAGCTCCAAGTCAAAAAGTCTCGGCAACGAAATCAAAAAAATTGATTACACTATCAACCAATTATCGCTCGGCATCAAATCCAGCGAAGTTAAAATTGAAAAATACAAGCTGGAAATAGACGCTTTAAGCTACGATATTGATAAAAAAGAAGAAGATATTGATGTAAAACGGGAAGCCATAATTAAATTTCTGCAGGAGCTCCAAGAGAAACAGCGGGAAAACACCCTCATGGTCTTGTTGAAGAACAAAACTCTCGCTAAAAGTCTGGCCGAGGCGGAAAATGTCGTCAGTCTCAACAGCGGGCTGGACAAAAAGGTTCAAGAGCTCAAGGAGATCAAAAACATTCTGGATGGCCAGCGTCTGGAGGCCAGCGATCGAAAAACGAAAATTGAATCGGAAAGCAAAAATCTCAAAAATCAAAAGTTTATCGTTGAGGACCAAAAACAGGATCGTTCCGCGCTCCTGACTCAAACCAAAGAACAGGAAAAATCCTATCAAAAACAATTAACCGAGCTGGAAAAACAGCAAAACGATCTGGCCGATCAGATCGACGACATTGAAGAACGCCTGCGCAAGGAGTTCAATATCAGCTTATTGCCCAGCAAACGCCCCGGAGTCTTTTTGTGGCCGATTTTAACCCTTGATCGGGGTGGGGTCGGGCGAATCTCCCAGCACTTTGGCGAGAAATCGCGCCTTTACCGAGGCAAGCCCCATAATGGGCTTGATATCGCCGCACCCATCGGCACACCGGTCTACGCCGCCGATAATGGCAAGGTGGCCCATGTTGACTCCAATGACCGAAGCCGTTGGCAGAAATATCAATATGGCAATTATGTCCTGATTGAGCACGGCAATTTTCTTAGCACGCTTTACGCGCACCTCTCGCGCTCTGTTGTTGTTGACGGCCAAAATGTGGAACGGGGACAGCTGATTGGCTATTCCGGTTCCACCGGCTATTCCACCGGCCCCCATCTTCATCTTGGGGCCTATTGGAGCGCCTCGGTTCTGCTCAAAAAAATCTATCCCGCCGCCGGCCTGGTGCCGGTGGGAGTCATTGTTGACCCCGAAGACTATCTATAAAGACCAACCACGACCAACAAGTGGCCCCAAAGAGGCAGGTAGATGGACAAGGCGACCAACGGCGACAAACAAAAAAAAGCATCAAAGCCGTACAAAGTGCTTCAAAAATAAAAATAAAAATTTCCGTAGAGAAAAAAATATTTGCCCGACACATATTAAATTCCAAAAATATTTTTTTCAAACCCAGCTTTGGAATAAATAATTCAGAGGGGAGTGTGGAAAATAGAGAATCAAGGCGGGCAGGCAGGATATTCTAGTGCATCTGTCGCAAAAT
>JAHFLD010000005.1 GCA_023245035.1 Candidatus Harrisonbacteria bacterium | reverse complement strand
TTCCACCTGAAGTCTCTCCCCCTCATTCTCATTTCCCGAGCGATGTTTGCCGGCAAACATTCCACCTGAAGTCTCTCCCCCTCATTCTCATTTCCCGAGCGATGTTTGCCGGCAAACATTCCACCTGAAGTCTCTCCCCCTCATTCTCATTTCCCGAGCGATGTTTGCCGGCAAACATTCCACCTGAAGTCTCTCCCCCTCATTCTCATTTCCCGAGCGATGTTTGCCGGCAAACATTCAAAAAATCTGATTGGACTCTCTTTATTCAATATATCCTTATTTTAATTGACTTATTTTGATTTTACTCAAGTGTGAAACAATTGATGATGTTTCACACTTTGCCTACTGTGAAACAATTACAATTGTTTCACACCTCATAATTTCTATATTTTTAATACGGCAATAAATCGGCAATTAATTCGGCAACAATACGGCAATTGCCGTATTGTTTGGAATTCATGTTTTAGATAGGGGAGTGAGGATTGTGAAATTAATTAGTGGAATTTTTTTTATGATCTTTTGATTCTAGAAAAAAATAGAGCCCCAAGCGAAAACGTGTTTCGCGAGGGACTCGATTACGAATTTTTTTTGACGGAGTTATTACGATCTCCGCGAAGACGCACTCCCGCTTCCACCGAACAGAATCCCGGCGCCGAGTACGAAACCGAAGTTGTACCAGCCACCGTTGTTGTGAATCTCGTAGAAGCTCACATTGTCCGAGAAGAGCGAGATGATGAAGGTGATCGGTGTGATCATCCCGTGCCACAGACCGAGCCAGAAGCCAGCGACGCTTCCGTCCGAGGCGGCCATATGCGTAGCGGTGTTGGGACCGGCGGCACAACTCGTCAGCAACAGAGCACCCAAGGACAACAGGCCGAGCAGGTGCGTTTTTTTCATCGTCTTTTCTCCTTCAAGGTCCAGTTCTCTGTGGTGAAATTACCCCAGAGATTATCGATTTTTCAGGTTTTCGATAATGCTATGAATATAGCATGATATTTGCTAGAAGTCAAGCAAAACAAAAAAACGGTATCTCTGTTATTTTCTATATGTATACAAATAAGTCGCCGCCACCCGCGCCGGCAAGGCGGGGAGAGGCGAACCAAAACTCTTTGACTTTTCCTACGTGGTGCCCCCGCGAGGAATCTCACGCGCTCGCTAACGCTCGCTTTTAAAACCCAGCGGTTTTAATGTTTCCGCTACGGGAAAACTTCCATTTTCCCTGCCCGACCGGCAGGCGGGCCGACCCCTTTTCCGTTCGATTCCTTGCTGAGAAAACATGAAAAACAAAAGCAGGTAGACAAGCTACCTGTTTTTGTTTTTGTGCCCCCGCGAGGAATCGAACCTCGATTACAAGATCCGCAATCTTGTGTCCTATCCGTTGAACGACAGGGGCGTGTGTTTTGATCTTTTAAAAATGTAAAATTTTGAAGAGCCGATCTGTGATTGTTTCTTCGTATTCTATCTCGGGTACCGATGGGGGAAGGGCGTTTTTGATTTTTGCCGTCAGGGCATTCGGGTATTGCACTCGCAGATCGCCATCGAGAACCAACTTGGTTTTTATGAAGAGCTCGCCGTATTCGTTTTCCTGGTTTTCGATGATAGCAAATCCACTCATTTTTTCATAGGGGATTTGTTTTTTTTCGTTAATAGTGAGACCGCTCGCGTTGAGTTCAAAAGAAAGGTCGCGCGGTTTTCTTTTGCCCGTAAATCCAATAATAAGGCCTGCGATTAAGATAAAAATCGCAAACAAAAAATTTTTTTGCCACAGGGCGAGGCCGATGACAACCGTTGCCCCAAGCGCGAGCCAAAGATACCAGGTTGAATTTTTTTCGTAATATTCAAACTCTGGCGCTTGCCAAGTAATTGTTTCTTGTTCCACTTAATTAGTGTAGCTCGCTTTGCCGGAGTCTTCAATTAAGCAAAAACATACTAGCCGAAGAGAGTCCGCCTATTTTAGGCGGATTGGAATTTCTATTTGGTCGTCGTGTTCCGGTAGGTCGGAAGGATTGTCTTTTTTGAGAATAAGTCGGGCTTCCATTTCTTGCGTTGGTTTGGGAAATTTTACTGTTCCGCTAAAGCGAACATAGTCAGTGGTCATCCATTCGCCTTGGGCGGTGGCATGACTTTGGGCGATAATTTTTCCACTGGCGTCTACGAGGAGCAGGGGAAGGCTGGCTTCAAAAAACCAAGAGCCTTTGGCGACGCCGGTTATTTTTAAGGGCGAGGTGGCGGTTGAATTTTTTTCTGGGGATTCAACAAAAATCGGGGTTTCGCTTAAGATGTCGTTTTTCAGAATTAGGTATTTTGATTTGCCGATTGATGGACTGGCGGTCATGGGTTCGCCTTGGGCGCGCTCGGCATAATTTACTATTAGATAACCACTTCTTATCTCGGTGTTTTGGGGAGCGATTCGGTCACCGAGCAAGATCGCGTTGCTACCCTTGTAGCCAGCTTCTGTTTTGATTGCAACGGCGATGTAGTAAAATTTGCCGCTACCGCCAGCGTCTTGAGTTAAAATTATTCCAATGTCGGTTTTGCCATCTTCATCAAGGTCGCCTTCGGATGAGTTGCCAAAATAGCGGGTGGTTTTTTTGGTGACAGAATCCGGGGTGATTTCGGTTATTGCGACTCCGTTTTTTAGTGTTATCGATTCACCTTCTATTTTGTAGGAGATGTTTTGATAATCAGGGGAGGGGAGTGGTTTGACGGCTGGTGATTTGGTCAGCCAAATGGCGATAATGATCGCTATAAGAATTCCGGCAGAGATGAGTATTTTTTTCATGCTCGGATAATTTGCGGAGGCGGAAGGCGCTTCGCTATTCGAACACGCTCGTTTCACTCACTTTTCAAAACCCTGCGCCACCGCTAAAGCTTTGGCGACACGCGGTCGGTTTTGAATGATTTCCTACACGGGGAACCAATCGTGGTTCCACGACCCCCTCCGCTGTTCGAATCCTTCACTTCACTATACCAAAAAACGATACTCCTCGTGGATATCGTTTTTTGCTAATGCGGAGGCGGAAGGATTCGAACCTTCGGACCCCTTTCGAGGTCAACATCTTAGCAGGATGCTGCTTTAGACCGCTCAGCCACGCCTCCGTACTCGCCAGTCTAATGTGCGGAAATGAAATTCGCAAGCTGTGATTCTAAATATCTAGGCTGGGTTTTTCTTGCTTTGTGTAGTTTTTCAACGTATAGTTAGAAAACTTTTATGCTGCAGAAGACGCGAACTAAACGTCCGCCGATTGTCGTGGTCATGGGACATGTTGACCATGGCAAAACGACCTTGCTGGACTATATAAAGAAGACCAATGTTGCCGCCAAAGAGGCCGGCGGTATTACGCAATCCGTTGGAGCTTATGAAATCGTTCATCACTCTTCGCATTCCGGAGCCGACGAAAAAATCACTTTTATTGATACGCCCGGGCATGAGGCCTTTTCACGAATGAGGGGTCGGGGAGCGAAGATGGCGGATATCGCGATTTTGGTTGTGGCGGCTGACGATGGGGTTAAGGCGCAAACCAAAGAGGTGATTGCCTTAATTAACTCAACCAAAATTCATTATGTGGTGGCGATTACCAAAGTTGATGCTTCGGGCGCGGACGTGGAGCGGGTAAAAAATGATTTAACAGCTAATGGTGTTTTGTTGGAGGGTTATGGCGGTTCGGTAAGTTATCAGCCGGTTTCCGGAAAAACCGGCGCTGGCGTTAATGAGCTTTTGGACTTGCTGTTGCTAACCGCCGAGGTTGAGGGTTTGGATTATGATCCGGCGGCTCCGGCTTCCGGTTTTATATTGGAGGCGAAGCTCGAAAGCCGTCGGGGAAATGTGGTGACGGCAATCGTTACCGATGGCGACCTTGCGGTGGGCGATGAGCTTACTGCCGGCGGCGCCGTTTGCAAGGTTCGGAGTTTGGAAAATTTCCTCGGGGTTCGGGTTAAGAACGTGGTTCCTTCAAGTCCAGTTGTTATTTTGGGATTCCAGATATTGCCGATGGCGGGAGAGATTTTTAATGAGGGAGTGAATCCAGTCGTTTTGCCGATTCAGAAAAAAAACATCCCTGCCGTTTCTTTAAAAAAAGACCCGAGCACTACTACTTATCTTCTTTTGAAGGCCGATACCGTTGGATCGCTGGAGGCGCTGCGTGATATTATTTTGGCCTTGGTGCCGCCAAAAGATTTTAAAGTTTCTGTTGTAGAGGATTCGGTTGGAGAAATTACCGATGGCGACGTGAAGATGGCGCAGTCTACCGGCGGGATGATTATCGGTTTTAATGTTCGGATTACCAAAGCCGCCGAACTTTTGGCGCGGGCTCAAGCGGTTCGGATAGTGCAAGCGGATATTATTTATAAGTTAGCGGAGGCGGTGGCAAAAGAATTTTTGCGTCAGCGGGGCTCAATAGTTATCGGCGAATTGGAAATTCTGGGTGTATTTGGCGTTCAGCCGAATGGAGGAGCGCAAATCGTGGGCGGCAAGGTGGTGGCTGGCGCGTTAGCGAAGAGCGTTCGGGTGGATATTGAGCGGCGAGGAGTTTTTTTGGCCGAGGGCACGCTGACCAATGTTCAAAAAGATCGTAAGGATGTCGCTGTTTTACAAACCGGCGAAGAGGGTGGACTTTTGGTCGTGGCTGACGCGGTTATCAAGCTGGGAGATCGCCTAATCCAGAGAGACCGTTAAGATTATGCAATACTTGCGATCAGAAAGAGTGCAGAGTTTGATTCAAGAGGAACTTGGAAAATTGATTCTGCGCGAAGTGGAAGTTCCGAATGCCTTGCTGACGATCACCGCTGTTGAGGTGAGTAAAAAACTTGATCGGGCCTTGGTGCAGGTGAGTGTCTTGCCGAGTGATAAGGCGGATGAGGCCATGGCTTTATTGGAGAAAAAAGCCGGTTATCTGCAACACCTTCTTCTGAAGACGATCAATATTAAGCCGATGCCTTATTTGATATTCCGCTTTGACCATGGACCGGAGCGAGCCGCTAATATTGAAAAAATTCTGCTTGACGAGGATAATGGGGAAGTTCCCTTGAAATAGTTTGGCCGCGTCGCCAAGAGGTAAGGCATCTCTCTGCAAAAGAGATATACGCCGGTTCGATTCCGGCCGCGGCCTCTAGAAAAAATCCACCCGCGCGGGGTGGATTTTTAGAGCCATCTTGTTTTTGTAAGCAGCTTTATTCTTTGGCTTTTTTTTGCCGACCCATTGAAATCAACAAGGCGAGCGGGGCGCCCCAGTTAGCCCAGCGTTCTATAAAGTCCCAGATCGGCTGACCGACAATCGGGCGCAGGAGCGCGGTCCAAAATCCCCAAAGCGCCATCCACAAGAGAGCGATTCGAACCGGTTTGATGAGAATTAAAATCGCCAGAGCGATATCCATTAGTCCAACAAAAAAGAGAATCTTTGTGGCCATCGCGACATCGGTAATGCCGAAGGTTCCAAACCAGCCAATCCAATCTTTTTTGCCTTGCAGAGCGAAGACCCCGTGTCCGATAAACTCTCCTGCGACCGAAATTCTTAAAACCCATTCCGCGGTTTTGTTCATATATAGTATTTTTTGTGGCCTTTGGTTGATAAGTTCGTACTCATCCTATACCTTTGCCTTTGACCCGCAAGTGGATAATTTTAGTGTTTTGCACTGTGGCTTTTTTCGTTATACACTGCCTCTGAAGATGTTGCCCGGGTGGTGAAATGGCATACACGACAGACTTAAGATCTGTTGCTCGCAAGAGCGTGTGGGTTCGACCCCCACCCCGGGCACCATGTAGGAAGCTGTGAGTTTTAAATTTGTGGCCACGCTTCGAGTGATCTGTCATTTTTCCAAAAATGGAAGCGGGTTTTTGGCTAAACTTTTTGCACCTAGTCTGTTAGCAACTTTATTTTAGAGATCAAAGTCTTTCTTGCTATAATATATCTTATATATGTATAACCTTTCTCGTTTTCAGCTCTTGTTCGGCATTATGTTGGGAATCGTGGTGGGCATGGTAATTCGTCTTAACGTAGATGTGCCGCGCATTGCCAATGAGGTCAGCGCTCTTCGCGCCAGATTCTTGACTGCTTCATTTGACGAGGCGGCGGGCAATTTATTGAATAACTCCAATGTTTCGCTGGTTGTAGGCGGCGGCGCTGATGTGGGATATGGCGTTCCCGCCGACAATGCCATGAATTGCCATATTGCCGGCAGTAATAACCAAACCATGGACCATGAGGGCGTGTCTCTATGCGTCTCGGCCTATGATCCCCTGGGGAGTGGCACCGAGACCTTTTATTCGAAATACTCGTATACCGGGTCTCCGTTTACAGCGGCGGTCGCGCAGTCATTCAGCACCTTGAAGAATCTAGCCTTGAGCGGAGCTCGTAAAAATGCCCAATCATTCTGCGACTATGACGGCAGGAAGTTCAAGGAGACGAGTATGAAGGCCTTGACCGAGGCTGAATTGAAGGCGGTCCCGGGGTTGAGGAACACTTCTTTCGTGAAGGTTTACGGCACCTGTGTTGGCATTCCCAGGAATCATAGTGGAGTCACTGGCGGACATTCGCCCACGAGCTTAATCACACCTCAGAAACCGGCGCACAATTCGCCGGAGCATAGCCCGACGACTTTGTATCATTAGACTCAAAAATCATGAGACATTTCTTTTTCTCTTTGGCTGTGACAAGTCTACTGGTTTTGTTCGGTCTTTCTCTTACGCTGGGGTTTGTGGCGCCGGAACGGAGTTTGGCGCAGAGTACGCATACCGCCGATACTATCACGCACACGCAGAATACGGATCAGCACTATTCTGACAGCGGAGCCCACGGGCAGAATACGAATACGCATTATTCCAATACCGAT